>CAZQKZ010000047.1:0-23827 GCA_964594095.1 uncultured Leptospiraceae bacterium
GTTATATCCTGCATATCCTGTTTAAAAAAAATGCGTCCATCTGCAGCCCCATCTCTATGCTCTCTGTGTGAAATTAAAATCCGCGGAAAAAAAATCGGAAATTTCCCGTTTTTTTTATCGCAATCTGCTTTTTTCATACCTGTAGAGAGTATGATGTATGACATAGCGCTGAAGAGCTTTATGGAAAGTTCAGGGGAGATATTCATACGGGAAATACTGAAAGCGGATGTAACCGCATTTGAGGGTCTCCTGGAACTGCCTCAGGAGACGGTATCTGTCCGGACCGCGGATTTTCCCGTAAAGGTAACGGATTCCCAGGGAAGGGTAACCATCCACCTGATTGAGTTCCAGACCAAATGGGAGCCCGAAAAGGTATTTACCCTTTGTGAATACATGCTCCGATACCGGCGAAAATTTCCGGAATATAAAACAGAGCCAACGATGGTTCTTCTGAAAAAAACAGCAAAAGCAAAGCCGGTGTATTCAGACGACCGGTTTTCTTTTAAATTCAATCTTGTGAAGCTGTGGGAATTCAGGGCATCGGAATATCTTGACAAAGGGATTCTGCTTCCGATGATACCACTGATGGATGGGGGGACCGATCTTGTTCTGGAGGCCGAGCAGAAGATTTATGAATCCGCTTCAGAACACCGGTCTGATGATCTGGCGATACTGACAATACTTACAGGTTTGAAGAACAGGAGTTTAGCCGACATTTTACTGAAAAGGAGGAGGGATATGTTAGAAGAATCACCAGTCTATGCGATGATTGAGAACATCGGCTTTGAAAAGGGGATTGAGAAGGGTTTAGTTCAAGGCATGGAACAGGGTATCGAAAAAGGAATACAATCCGGCAGTTATCAGAAATCTGTAAAAACAGCCCGTGCCCTTCTTCGTAAAGGTAAACTCAGTATCGAGGAGATTGCTGAAGTAACAGAGCTAACGGTATCTGAGGTGCAGAACCTGGTTTAAGGGGAACCTTTGACCCTCCAAACATCCTTGTTTTGAACGGCCGGGTTTTTCTCCGGCCTACTGCCGGATTAAGTTGTGATTTATTGATTAATAGCTGTAAATAAACAATTCAGTCAATTTTCATCTTCCGCTTCGCTTCAGCCGAAAATTTCCGAAGATTTGCGTGCAGTATAACTAAAAAAAGCCATAATCATAATCAGGAAGATTCAGCTTAAAAATGCTTGAACCGGCCGGGAGCCAATGGATAATGGGTAATCCTGAAGAACGGACACAATTATGAACTTACTCGAAATTATTCCGGAAGACCGCATCTTTTTCAGGAAAGCGGAAAAACTCAGCAAAACCGACCTGCTGCGCAGTTTTCTTGACGACTGCCTGAATCCGGTGGTTCCTTTATCTGAAATCAAAGACTCCATATGGAAGACCCTGCTGGAAAGGGAAATGTCCATGTCAACCGGGATAGGACTTGGAGTGGCTATTCCCCATTGTTCCTCGCAGCACCTGGAGGACGTAATCGGAGGGATCTGTATTCTTGAGGATTCCATAGACTTCGAATCTGTGGACGGAATACCGGTCAGACTCATTGTTCTGCTTCTTTTACCAAAAAACCGCTTTGAAAGGCACATAAAAACCCTCGCTTCTGTAGCAAAACTCTTCAATAATGAACCATTCCGCGAAAAGCTTCTGGAAAGCCGTTCCCGACCCTCAGCAGCCGAGACCATTCGTAACCAGCTTCTGGGTCTTGACAGTTAATATGATTTTCGTCATATTTTTTAAAAGTCTCTGGCCAGGAAAAATTACTGCCATATCACAATAAATTTACTTCATTAATCTTAAGAAGAAAACATCCTGCCTTTCAGATGATTTTAATAAGGAGGTTATGGATGGTACAGGTTAACGAAGGAAATATGGGAGAGCTGGTAAGGCACCACAGAAGAAAACGGAAACTGACTCAGTATAATCTGGCGGTTCTCGCGGGTGTCGGGAAGACCATGGTATTCGACCTTGAAAAAGGCAAAAAGACAGTAAAAATGAATTCGCTTTTCAAGGTGCTTGAAGCTCTTAATATAAAGCTGATCTGTGAATGCGTGTCAAACGATGCGAAAGCTGGTCATCATGAAAACCAGGAGAGTGCATCTTAACAGGGCACACACCGATTGGTAAAGTAACAGTAAGCGGGGAGGGCGATATGCGCTTAATTCAGTTTCGCGGAGCCGGCGGTTTCTTAAGCCGGTTCTGATTCCTTGCCGATTCCTCTATATAAATTTCCAGATCCTGCAGGGTTGTCATCCAGATCCCGTCCTTTTTTACAGCTTTCAGTTTTCTGCGTCTTGCCAGCAGAGAAAGATACTCCTGGGAAAAGCTGCAATAAGACACTGCATCGGCAAGAGTTATGAGGTCTCCGCTGATTACAGTTGGTTCCGATCTGCGGCTGAAACGGGCTGGTTTTTCAGGCCGGATTTCCCTTCCTGTTTTACGGTTCAGTCTTTCCAGAATACTTCTTTCTAATACAGATGCGAAATACTGCATATAAGGCTGGTAATCTGTTTCCTCTATAGCCTGGGTCAAAGTTCTGAAATACCTGTTTTTTTCTGATCTTAAAAAGATGGCAGGAGGATAACCGTTCAGCATCAGTACATAATTCAGAGCAGCTCTGGCTATCCTTCCATTTGCAGTACCGAATGGCTGGATGTACATCAGTCTCATATGAAGCCACGCTGCAAGGTCTGGTAAAGAGAGTACAGCTTTATATTTATGGTACCAGTCAAAAAAATCATCCATTAACTCGGCTACGAACCGGCCTTCCGGAGGTGGGGGCAGGTCCGGGATTCCGGTCAGATTTTCAGTCCTGTAGTGACCCGCAAGTACAGAAATCCTGTGTAAATCATGAATTCCCGGTAAAGGGTTTACAAGGGCTTCATGAACGGCCTTCAGTGTAAGCTCGGTCAGATCCTGAGAGGTTTTTACATAGTGATCAATCTGGATCACAGCATCTCTGTGATAAACGGCCTCGAAGATTTCAGTGATCCGTCTTCCGCCTGCAGCGATGCCCCTGTTGATGACTTTGTCTGTATCTTTCAGTGTCATTCTGTTTCCGTCAAGGGCGATGGAATGGGCAGTCCATTCGAGCATCATTCTCCGGAATACAGCAGTCTCTTCCTCGATGTCGATATCAGTCCGGCTCCAGAGTTCCCGGATGCTGCTGTTGATACGCTCTCTCAGTCTGTCCGGAATGAGGCCTGGATTGTCTGCATAATTTCTGGGTTGCATAGAAAGACCGTTTTATTACAATTTCGGTTAATTCTGCCGGTAAATCCACATTATTTAGGCAGAGTAAACCTGTTGACCGGAAAAATCAGCAGAATAAACTGCGTCCTATTATGGATACAAAAATCAGAACACTTGGTGCATGCAATGTGCCTAATCCCGCCGGTTACGATTATTATAACTCTGACGAAGCATTTATTCTTCATAAAGCCATGTTCGAAAACGAGGAAATCTTTCATGAGACCCATGCTCAGCCATACAGGTTTGAGCAGGCCGGTCCCCGTGAAAAAATCTTCTTTAATCCCTCCGAGGTCACAGCAGGGATAGTAACATGCGGAGGACTCTGTCCGGGAGTCAATGATGTTATCCGTGCTCTTGTTATGGAGCTGCATTACAGATACAATGTAAAGAGGATACTTGGTTTCCGTTTCGGGTATCAGGGTCTGGTGGAACGCTATGGTCATAAGCCATATGATCTTACCCCGGATCTGGTTAAATATATTCAGAATGAGGGCGGTTCGTTTCTTGCCTCATCAAGGGGAAATCAGGATCCCGCAGAAATGGTGGATTACCTGGAAAAGATGAATGTCAATATGCTCTTTACCATCGGGGGGGATGGAACTCTGAGAGGGGCCCAGGCAATTACAGAAGAGATTGAAAAACGTGGCCTCAGGATTTCAGTTGTCGGAATCCCTAAAACCATTGATAACGATATTAATCTGATTTATAAAACCTTTGGATTCTCTACAGCATTTGCCAAGGCTGTTGATGCAATAGACAGTGCTCATGCTGAAGCTCTGGGTGCTCCGAACGGAATCGGGCTGGTGAAACTGATGGGGCGCCATTCAGGGTTTATTGCAGCGAATGCGGCACTGGCCTCCAAAGCGGTGAATTTTGTGCTGATTCCCGAACAGGATTTTGATCTGGAGGGGCCAAACGGTCTTTTTGCCCATCTGAAAAAAAGGATTCAGTCCAGGGGGCATGCCGTGGTTCTCGTGGCAGAAGGCGCGGGGCAGAAATTCTTCAGTGGATCCGGTGAAAAGGATGCATCAGGCAATACAAAGCTGGCGGACATCGGAACATTCCTTAAATTTAAAATCAATGAATTTTTCGATAAAGAAAATATTGAAATAAACTTAAAATACATTGACCCAAGCTATATGATCCGGAGTCTGAAGGCCATACCCGAAGATGTGGTTTTCTGCGGATATCTGGCTCAGAATGCTGTTCATGCCGCAATGGCGGGCAAAACAGGCACAGTGATTGGTCACTGGAATAATTACTTTACACATGTTCCGATTCCGCTTGCTGTTGAATCAAGAAAAGTGCTGCGCACCGAGCGAAGTTCCTTATGGAGAGGAGTACTTGCCTCTACGGGACAGCCGGCGCAAATGATTAACTGAAGAATCAGTTTTTTTTCAGGTTACAGAAAAAATGGGTTGACAATTCTCATAAAAGCATCATAGTTCTGAACTGAAAAATACAGGAGAGTGTTCATGAAAAGAGCAGCTGATATAGTTAGAGAATCCATGGAAAAGGTTCAGAGCCTTATGCCATGGGATATCAAAACACTGATGGATAATGGCGAAATTGCACTGATTGTCGATGTAAGGGAGCCATGGGAATATGACGAAATGCATATTCCGGGATCTATGTGTATACCACGGGGAATCATTGAAGGGGCCGCAGACTGGGGCAGCCGGAATACAATTCCCGAACTGGCCTCTGCACGCGAAAAAAAAGTAATTCTGGTCTGTGTAGGGGGTGAGCGCAGTGCAATGGCTGTGGACGTCCTGATGCAGATGGGTTATAAAGATATAGCCAATATGAAGCTTGGTCTTCGTGGATGGAACGATAATGAATTCCCTCTTGTAAACGCTAAAGGCCCGGTTGACCCGGATGCAGGCGATGCTTATTTTAACCGTCCAGCCCGTCCGGAACAGATGGGACCGGAAGGCGCCTGATTATAATTCAATAAACCAGATTTCAAAAAAAATTAAAAGGAGGCTGCCTGATCAGCAGTCTCCCCAGGAGCAGTATTCATGAACCAGACAACAGTGCTTGAGTCTTACATACCTGAAACCCGTGCACATCTTCCGTCAAGTGTGGATTATATTGTGGAAAATGTGCTGAAAAACAGAGATGTAATGACTCCGGAGCTGGCTGCTGCGATTGTCAGGGATTCCGGAGTGGAAGAGGAGGATCTTATGCCCTGGGCCGATTTCTCTCATCCCGATTCGGACAGTTACGGAAGAAAGCTGCTTTATAATGGTAAATTTTTTGAGATAATGGTGATGTCATGGGTCCCCGGAGATATATCTGCAATTCATGATCACGGATACACTCTCTGGGGAGCTGTGAAAATATTCGGGGAAGGCGAACATGCAGCTTTCACCGTAAGTGACAACAGAATCAATACAGTGATCAGGGAAGTCTTTCCTGCGGGAATCGTAATTCCTGTAGGGCACGAACTGCTGCACCAGCTCGGGAATCCTCATAAAGATAAAAGGTTTTTAAGTCTTCATATGTATGGCCTTTACGATTCTGCATTCAGCATGGATTCCGTTACCTGCGATGCCAGAGTTGTGGATATAACCAATGGAGAGGTTCTTCGCACAGACGGAGGAATGTTTTTTAATCTTCCTGCCGAGCGGGCGAAATCCCGGGAACCCGCTCCCGTCCCCGATGCAGCATCCTGGATACGAAATACCGTTGAAACACTGAGGCGCGCTGAAAAATCAGAAACTAAGGATGAAGAATACATCAGTCGTATTCAAAGCTTCCTTGCTTCCGCCGATGTTTTTCAGAAAATCAGAAAAGATGCAGAGAAATACACAGATGCCGGTGGCTTTGCAGTCAGGAAAGAGCAGTGGGATATTCTTCGGGATGAGCTGAAACATATGGCAGACTATCAGTCTGCACACCGCAGCAGCGAAGATTCCTTTCATACTTATGCAGCTCTTTACGATGAAGTGATCGGGAAACCATGTCTGGACTCATTTATAGCGCGGTATATACGCTTTGCTGCAGATACATTCGGTCTGAACCTGAAGGAAAGCTCTCTTCTCTCGGCAGGCTGTGGTACCGGTATAATGGAAAAACACCTTATCTCCAGGGAGGGTATGAATCCGGAATCTCTTCTCGGAATTGATAAAAGTCCTGCCATGGTAAAGGTTGCTTCCTCAAGAATCAGAGCAGAAGAAGCCGATCTCCTGAAATTCTCTCCGGAAGCCGATTTTGACATTGTTTTTCAGGGACTGAATGTATTTCAGTATATGGGAGTCAGAGGCTTCGAAGGCGCTGTGCGAAAATCAGCGGATCTCCTGAAAAAGGGAGGAGTGTTCCTTGGAGATTTTGTAACTCCCGATCATATACGTCTTTATCCGAATCTGATTGTAAGCGAAAATGTAATCAGCCTGCGTCAGCCGGAACTCATATATAACGACAGTAACACTTTTCAGAGAAGTGAAATTATTAATGTAAATATACTGAACGGAGAAACCTCCGTTACTTACGAAGGAAAGCATCTGCGTTACCTTCCCGCAGTGGTGAAAGTGCGCCATCTGTTCCGGAAATACTTCGGGAATAAAGTGTTTGTCTATGATGCTCTGAGTCTTGAAAAACTGAAAAATACCTCAGACACTTCCGGTTCCACAAGATACATTGTAATTGCTGTAAAGGAATAAAGTTTTTCAGAATCTGAGTTTTTTTATTCTTTTTTTTGCATCGGGTGAAGCTGCTTTCAGAGTATCCGGGCGGCTGTCCGCTTCCTCAATAATCCGGGCTATTTCGTTCAGATAACCGGTGATGAGTTCAATCGCCCTTTTCTCGCCCAGCTTTCCGGAAATAACACCGAGTGCCTCATTCATTTTCGGGTTTCTTAGGAGAACCGAAGAATCAGGAGTTTCAGAGGTTTCCCCGAGGGAAAGACGTATTATATCGGCAATGGAAATGCTGTAATAAAGGCCAATGGCATTCAGTGTTCTCAGAGGGATTTCGGCTTTTCCCCGTTCCATTCGGGAGAGGTAGCTTGGGTCGATTTTAACCCCGTGGATTTTACGGATTTCGTGCGCCGCGTTCAGGTGCAGTCCCTTTGCCACTCTGAGGTTCCTCAGGGTTTCGCCTATTCGTGCGTTGATGAGGAGATGGTCTGAGCCCACAGCTTAATCTATTTCAAACACTGACTGCCGGATCAAGTAAGGTACCCGAATGCGGACTGAAAAAGACTGAATTTAGGCTGTTTATTGAATATAGTTACAAATGATCCGTGATTGATTTAAAATAGTTACATACCTCTCATTTGCGTTTCTGCAGATATCTTACATTCCCGTCCCAGTAACCGACCCAGGTATCACGATTGTAATCATTCCTGAGAAACATGCCGTGCAGCTCTCTTCTCCCTGCCGTATTCAGAGTAATAAAGCGGAGAGCGTCACTGTCCGTTTCAGCAAAACCCCTGAGAATTTCACGGCCATCCATTGTCTGGAAGAAAAAGACACCGTTTTCCTGGATAACCACATACCGGACGTTTTCGGACGGATGCAGCTCGTAAATTCCGGTGTAGAGACTCAGTTCCTGAAGCCTTGCCGGATTTTCTCCGGCTGCTTTCCCGGTGTCAAGGCCGCTGCAGCCGGATAATACAGATGCTGAAATTATTAAAAAAACAATTAATATATTATTCATTTATTTGAACCTTTTACTGCATATCGGAGGATACCCATCGTCTGTCCGGCCGGATCCGGAAACCGATGGATTTCAGGTAGGCAGGATCTTCCGGTTTTCTGACCGTAAAAAACACATTCCCTCCTTTCACAGGATCAAAGGTCCCGTTTCCCGCAGCGGTCATCTCTCCAAGATCTGCCAGAATCTGATTGTAGGTTTCCGTGATTCCGTCAGTTACCCGGTTCCATTTTAAGGAGCGGGCTTTTAGTTTTTCAGGAGGCAGCCCGAAATGGAAAGAAGCCAGCTTCCCTCCGTCAAATTCACGGAGATCAGCATTTTCCGCTTCCATTGAAAAGCTGCTGAAGGAGCGGTTCACAAGATCTCCCGGAAGCAGACCATGCCCTCCGTAAGTGAAACGTACTTTCAGTGAATCCGGTACAGATGCATTCCCGAAAAATTCCGGCAGGGGCAGAACATTCGGAGCAGAGCTGAACAGAAATTCCCCATCATGGCCGGGGAGGGCAGCTTCGAAGAGAATCCGGTAACGAAGCATAATTTCCGATGCAGCAGTGGCTGTCCGGGGAATGCTTACCTGAAACTGGTTATCTTTTTTTGACAGACTGACTGACAGATCAGGAGGAAGCACAGATTCTCCGCCTTTGAGGTTCTGAAACTTCAGGTTGGCTGTAAAATTAAAAGGAAATATCACCTGTCTGTAAAGCTTCGTGTTTATAAAACGATTGGTCCATACCGGTCCCATATCTTCAGAGATCACTGCTTTGGTGTCAGTTCCCTTTCTGTACACCGATACCGGTATCCAGAGAAGAACCGAAACCAGATCGCTGTACTGCATCCGGTCCACTGAACCCTCGAAGCTGTAATTGCGCTTTATGATTATTTCATTCGTGTCGCGGAACTGCTCACGGGACAGAATGATCTGGCCTTTTCCGGAAAGGGAAGCCTCGGCTCCGAAAAACGTTCCCTTTGCTTCCGTAACCGATGTACCGTTATCGGCCAGGCGAATGCTTCCGCTTTGTACGGTGATTCCTGCGGGGATTCCGGTTTCTTTGTAAAAACCGGAGGTTGTAAGCAGGTCGGCGGGGGGCATCAGGTGAAAGCCGTCCGTTCGCATCTCGAAAACCGGTTTAATCGGCGGATTTTTGATTTTCAGCGGGGTTTTCAGACTGTAGTTTATGAAAACATTTCCTTCAGCAGGAAGACCCATCAGGCTGAGAGTCGCGTTCTGCCTGTCCGAACGACCCTCCTCCTTTTTATTAAACCGGAACTCCGATTCTGTGGAAAAATTCCGGTTATCTGAATCGGCAGAGTAGACCGTACTGATTCTGAAATGAGGTTCTTCAAGCCGGAATGTAAGATTTCTGACAGAGTCGGATTGTCTGTCGAAATCGGCAGAAACCTGAAAAGATCCGGCGCCGTTATTTATAAAAAGAAGAGGAATGTTATCAAATTCGGTTTCGGTGTCGAGATCCTCGAATGTACCTGCTGTTTTTACGGAAGCTGTGTCCCCGGTGATCAGCAGCGAGCCGGTACCGCTCATCAGTCCCTCTTTGACAGTTGTTTCCGGAAGCATCATAAAATCTTCCGGGTAGGAAAAGCGATGCAGCAGCTGAAAAATCACCGGAGCGGAGATCCGTTCGTAAGAAACTTCCAGGTTCTTTTCTGCTTCGGACTTCCAGAAACCGTTTCCGTTTATTTTACCGGCTAAATGATGGCGTATGCCAAAAGCCCCCTTGAAACGAATCTGTACACCACCATCAGAAGGAACTGTATAAAGATCCATCAGAAGCTGTGGAGTTTCTGTTCTGTCGTGGATTGTAAGAAGAATATCGGGAGGAAACTGAATATCAAAATCGGTGAATTCGAATTCTGTACCGGAGAATAAACCTTCCTGAATCCGTACTGCAATTTCATCATTTCTTCCGCTGGATTCCGGAACAGCGTTCAGCTTCTCAATAACTGCGGACCATTCTTCGCCGGTCAGTGACCAGGGATAAACTCTGGCATCTTTTATGATGGCTCTTTTGAGAGGGAAACGGCCTTTCCAAAGATCATAATATGAAATATTGAGTACAAGATGTTCCGCTTTGAGAATAACAGGAGGAGCTTCATCCAGTGAGACTCCCGCAAGAGTGACTCCCGAAAAAATAAGCCCATGGTAGATGTGGAAACGGGAGCCTTCGATCCGAAGTGAGAGACCGGTCCTTGCTTTCACAGTTTCGGACAGCAGTTCCGCAATGTCTGCTGCCCTGAGTCTTTGGTTTACCTGTCTTTCCACATAGCCAGGCAGTGCGATCAGAATACCTGCCAGAAGAATAACAGGAATGACTTTCCAGGAATGTTTCAGTATGGATCGCAGCACCCGTCCAGTCTCAGATCTTTTTATTCAGGGTCAAGACTTATAATCATTCACTCAGCGGAATCGGTTCGAGTTTGCTGAAGTTGAGCTGCCGGAACTCATTTTTCTTTGGATCATAAACTGTAAGAATGATTCCGTAATCCGGAAACTTTTTCAGCATATTCCGGATCTCTTCCGGTGGCAGCAGAAAGGCAGCTGTGGCAAGGGCATCAGACATCCAGGCTTCCGGTCCGATTACGGTTACTGCCGCATTCCCCGACCGGGATGGGTAGCCGGTTCTTGGATCAATGATATGCCCGTAACGAACACCGTTATGAGAAAACCAGCTCCGGTAATCTCCGGACGTTGATACGGAAGTATCGGAAACCGATATTGTGTGTGTAAGAATTCTTCTGCCTTCGAAGTCCGGGCGTTCCATTCCGATATTCCATTTCTCTTCGATCACCGGCCTGAGTGCACCGACTCTCATTTCGCCGCCAACCTCAGCAATTACAGATCGGTAGCCCTCATTAGTGATAAGCTGAAAGATCCGGTCTGCTGCATAACCCTGGTGCAGTCCGTTCAGAACAATTTTCAGTTCCGGATTCAGTTTCCGGATACAGGGATGACAGGCTTCTCCTGGCCGTGATACGGAAAGCTGCCGGATGCCGGTATTTCGCAGTGCGTCCCGGATCTGATTTTCCGCGGGGGGAATCCGTTCGCCTGAATCGTTTTTAAAACCCCAAAGTTCGGTAAGGTTTTCTATAGTTATGTCAAAGGCACCCCCCGTAAGAGAATGCAGCCGGATAGCTTCGGAAATCATCTTATGCGTTTCAGGGTTTACCGGAAAGGGCTGCAGAGATTTCCAGGCATTGAATCTGCTGATTTCGCTTTCCGGTTCGTAAGTGGACCAGAGCCTGTAAACCCGGTCGGTTTCCTTCTCGATTTTAGTTTTAAGGTTTTTTTTAACTTCATTTACCAGAGGCTCATCAGTATCAATACGCACTGACCATGTGGTACCCATGGATTCACCTGTCTCAGTAAAGGTGAACGGAGGACCTTCCTGCTTGCAGGAAAAAATGAAAGATATCATTATAAGCACTGAGTAAATTTTAAATAATTTCAAAGAATTTCATCCTCCCGGACCGGTTCCACTCTGGCCCGTCCCTTTTCTTTGGCTCTGTAGAGACCTGCATCGGCCCTTTTGATAATAATGTGCGGATCAGAAAGACTGTCCGGAGTCATAGTAGCGGCACCGATACTGACCGATACTCTGCCAGACGGAGATTTTTCGTGAACAAAATTATGTTTCGACAGTTCACTGATGAGTTTATTGCCCACAATAATGGCACCTTCTGTATCGGTATCCGGGAGAACTGCCACGAATTCCTCCCCTCCGTAGCGGGCAAGAAGATCGGCTGAGCGCTGCATCACAGAATTCAGAGTTTCGGCAGTGTTTTTCAGACACTGGTCACCCTGGACGTGACCGTAAAAATCATTGTATTGTTTAAAGTAATCAATGTCAATCAGCAGCACTGAAAGAGGGCTGCGTGTCCGGTAGGATCTTTTCCATTCATGTTCCAGAAATTCATCGAGTACTCTGCGGTTGGGAAGACCTGTGAGCTGGTCCCGCGAAGAGAGTTCTTCCAGGCGGATGTGGCTGTCTGAAAGAGCCCGGTTGGTTACTGTAAGACGTTCGATTGTGTCGTTCAGCTGCCAGCGGGTGCGGCGGAGTTCCCGCTCGTTAAGTTTCTGTTTTGTTTCATCCCGCGCCTGGATTACGAGAATTTTTTTCCCGCGCAGATACGTAAACTCCCCGCGGATATGAATGATTTTCTGAATGCTTCCGTCGGGAGACCGGACCGTTACCCGGGACTCGGTTTTACGTGCAGAAGGGTCCTCCGTAAAACGTGTATAACGCCGCAGAAGTGCGGAAGCAAAGGTACCTTCGAGAACAGATTCCAGACCGGATCTGTAGAGCTGATCCAGGCTTTTGCCGGTCATTCTTTCAAAAGCCTGATTGGCAAAGATGATATCCTGACCGCTGAGTACAAGGACTGCATCCTGAATATTATCCAGCATGGTCCGGAACATTTCTTCGCTTTTAATCAAGGAGAGGAATTTTTTTTCCTCAATGGTGCTGCTTCTTTTATGAGTGATGTCTTCGCCGGAAAGAACCTTGTAACGAAGGGAACGGTCCGGATTGAGAATGCGGACAGAATTCCAGCGAATGAGAGTGTAGGAGCCGTCGGAAGCGGGGTGAAAGGTAAGTACAGCAGTACTGCTTTCCCGTCCGAACTGTGCCTCCGCACTCAGTTCTTCTGAAAATTCGCTGTTTTCGGGAAGAGCCAGTACACTGAAGACGGGAAGATGATCAATGAATTCTTTTTTATACCCGGTTGCTTTTTCTGCGGCCGGGTTGAGATGAATAATGGTGTCCTGATCATTCAGAAGAATTACAGGTGACCTGACGGAATCAAAGGCCAGATACGTCTGTTTCTTCAATCTGCTATCCATAGGAATAAACTGCAGTCACACTGTAATTTGCAAGTAAAAAACACTCAGAGCATTTTTTCTATAACAGGAATGGCTTCAGTAAGACTGTTTACCACAGAATGCACCTCCGGGAAGTTCTGATCCTTTGTAAAATCAGAAGGCACTGCGATAACTTCTGCTCCGGCAGCAAGACCTGCATGGCATCCGTTTGCAGAGTCCTCAAGAACCACACATTCATCCGGACGCACACCCAGACCGGCTGCCGCCCTCAGATAAATTTCGGGGTCCGGCTTTCCTTTTTTCACTGCATCGGATGACTGCAGCCAGCCGAAACGGCTGCGGATTCCCAGCAGATCCACAATCAGATTCATAAAATAATCTGTGTTTCCGGTTCCTACTGCATACAGAAGTCTGCCCTCAAAATGATTCAGGAGAGTAAAGAGCCCTTCGTACGCCTTCAGCTGTTCCCGGAGATTTTTTTCAATAATAACAGTTCTTTCCGCAAGAAGATCCGCAGGGCTTTTCTGAATCCCGCATTCTTCAGCAAAGAGAGTAATGGAATCGATGGGTTTCTGACCCATCATTTCAGCAAAGACACCTTCTTTTTTTATGCCGCCGTATTTTTCTATAAGGAAGTTCTGTGCTTCCAGATAAAACTGTTCGGTCTCAACCATAAGACCGTCCATATCAAAAAGAATCGCTTTCGGAACGGATTTGCCCATAGAACCAGGAAGCAGCTCCCGCCGCAGAAAGACCACTCATTTATTTATGTTGACATTGGCTGAAAGACTGCCTTTTTTAGATTCCATGAATGAATACGGAAAGCTGCGCAGTCACCCGGTATGGAACTATTTTGAAAAAATCAATCAGATTCCCCGCTGTTCCGGTAATGAATCGGAAGTTATGGACTTTATAAAAAAAGATGCGGCCTCTGCCTGGTGTGCAGGTCAGCCTGGCTTTGAAATTATAAGTGATGCTGCCGGAAATGTGATTATCCGCAAACCTGCTCAGGGAACAGAATCCTCCGATTACGTCTGTATTCAGGCCCATACCGATATGGTCTGCGAAAAAAATTCAGACTGCAGCCATGACTTTCTGAAAGATCCCATCCGGATGTACATTGACGGCGAATTTGTAAAAGCGGACGGAACCAGCCTTGGAGCCGATAACGGGGCCGGGGCAGCAGTGATGATGGCGCTTCTTCATGATCAGGAAGCTGTTCATCCTCCTCTGGAGCTTCTGTTTACTGTGGATGAGGAGCGAAATCTGACCGGAGCCAGGGAGCTGGATGCGAAGTCGCTTAAATCCCGGCGCATGATCAATACCGATACAGAAGAAGACGGGGTGTTTTACATAGGCTGCGCGGGAGGCGGGGATGTTGAAGTAAGACTTCCGTTCACCCACACCGATACAGATACCGGTCATCATACCGGTCTGCGGCTTCATGTAAGGGGACTGCACGGAGGTCATTCAGGATTTGACATTCACAGGGGCAGGGCCAATGCAGTAAAAATCATGGCCGGTCTGATTTCTTCTGTAATCGATCTGAATCCTTATGTAGTCCATATAGAAGGCGGCGATAAAAGAAATGCCATACCAAGGGAATGCCATGCTGAGATCATGTTCCCGGACGGAACCGATATTACTGCAGCAGAAGATCAGATTAAAAAAACATTTCAGAATTATAAAAAAATACATAAATTAACCGATCCTGATCTGAATCTCGGAACCGAAGAAGCCGAATTCAGGGGAGTTACAGTATTTCATTCTGACTTCAGCCGGAAACTCATCAGTCTTCTGCTTTCGATGCACCACGGAGTATTTAATTATTCCGGAATTATGCATGGTCTTGTGGAGTCTTCCAATAATGTGGCCTCAGTTCATAAAAAAGAAGATCACATTCTGATTATTCTGTCTGTGCGTTCTTCTGCCGGAGAAGATATTCTGAATCATTACAGAAAGCTGCTGAGTTCTGCGGCAGAACTGCATGGTGCCCGGTGCACATGGGGGCCGTCTTATCCTGCATGGATACCGGACCTCGGGAGTCCGCTTCTTAAAACAGCCAGTGAAGTCTACGAAAAAAAATACGGATCCAGGCCGAAAGCAAAGGCAGTGCACGCAGGTCTTGAAACAGGCGTGATCGGAGGATCTGTACCGGGAATGGATATGATCAGCATGGGTCCTGAAATTAATTTCCCTCACAGTCCTCAGGAAAGAATTCATATAGCCTCCACAGAAAAATTCTATGAATTTATTAAAGAGTTTCTGAAGGCCCTCTGATGAGTAAATCACTTTCTGCTGAAGAGTTTCTGAAAGTCCGATCAGAAATTCCGGTGATTGATGTCCGTTCGCCGGGAGAGTATCTGAAAGGCCATATACTCAGCGCTGTCAGCATTCCCCTTTTTACCAATGAAGAAAGGGCAAAAGTCGGAACCATATACAAGCACAAAGGAAAAGACGCCGCGGTACTGGAAGGTCTCCGGATCACCGGGCCGAAGATGGCGGATTATGTGATCCGGTCTGCAGAGGTTGCCCGTAATTCGGAAGTTCTTGTTTACTGCTGGCGGGGCGGAATGCGAAGCGGAAGCTTTTCCTGGCTTCTGAATACTGCAGGACTTAAGGCAGTCACACTGGAAGGAGGCTATAAATCCTACAGAAGACTGGCGCAGTCTTATTTTGAAAAAAAATATAAATTTATTGTAATAGGCGGACCCACAGGAACAGGGAAAACCGAAATGCTTGCAAAACTTAAAGAATCAGGGGAACAGATTCTTGATCTTGAGGCACTTGCTTCCCACCGGGGCTCCTCCTTCGGAAGTCTGGGAATGAAAGGGCAGCCCATGACAGAGCAGTTTGAAAATCTTCTGTTTGAATCTCTGAGAAACCTGGATCCTGAAAAGAGGATCTGGACGGAGGATGAATCCAAATCCATCGGCAGAGTTTACATACCGGATCCTCTTCTTTTCAGCATAAAAAGTGCCCCTGTTTACAGAGTGAATGTTCCGCTTGAAAAAAGGCATGAAAACCTGGTAAGGCTCTATGGGGATGCGGATCCCGCAGAACTTGAGGAAGCAACCGAACGACTGCGGAAAAAACTCGGGGGGAAAGCCACGGATGAAGCTCTTTGCGCAATTCGGGAAAAACGCCTGGCCGATGCAGTTCCGAAAGTGCTTGCTTATTACGACAGTACATACAGCCATACCATGAAGGGGAGGGAACACCTGATACGCGAAATTCAGGTTTCATCCGGAGATCCGGCAGAGGCCGCTGCAGCACTGATCGCGGCGGCAGATGCGGAGGGAACCGTATAATGAAATCAGTCAGGTCCGCCGGAGAACAGTTCCGCCTGTCGGGGAACGGTGCATCGGATACTGCGTTTTTAAAGAGTATTTCCGGACGCGAAGTCAAAGCTGTTGTGATCCGGGGAGCCGAACCGGGGCAGACGGCGCTTCTTCGCATAAGCGGGCGCATTCTTCAGGCGGCGGCAGAGAACACATCACTTGTCAAAGATTCTGTATTATATATAAAAACGTCGCAGTCAGAAGGCCGCTTTATTATGAAGATTCTGGCAAAAGAAGAACCGGTTCTTTTTTCTGCCGGAAAGATGCAGGAATCACCGGCTGCAGCCGGAAATACTAAAAAAGAAATTATAAAAAATCAGTCTAATAACGAAGCAATGGACCGTTTTTTTTCCATCGCTGCAGAGGAAGCAGGCAGAATTTCGGAATCCGGCAGTAAAACAGAGATTCAGAATCTGAAAGAAAAAGCTCCCGAAATGCTTCTGTCGCTGCTGCATGAATCATTACCCCGGGATATCACAGAAAAAACCGATCCGCAGGGAAATGGAACGGGACGGGAGATTTTTTCGGCGTACTTCCGGACGGGTCTTGAAAACCTGGGAACGGTTGCCGGACTTCTTCTTTCAGCCGGGAACAGTGAATTTCGCACTGCGTCAGTGCTTCTTATGGGAAGTGAAAAACTGAAGGAAGAAGTGGAAGCCGATAAACACAGATGGATGGAAAGATTCCGAAAATGGGAACTGAATGTAACTTCCCTTGAGGTGGTTTCTGTAAAGGAGACAAGGCCGGAAGCGGACGGTCCATTCATTATAACGGTGTAGAAAATGAAATTCCGGAAACAGGCAGCAGCTTTGCAGTATGATCCCGCTTCGGATCAGGCACCCCGACTCCTTGTGAAAGGCAGCGGAAAGAACGCCGAAGCAATTATAAAAAAAGCTGAGGAATCAGGAGTGCCGGTAAAGGAGAATGAAGGTCTTCTGGAAGGTCTGATGCTTCTGCCCGAAAAATCAGAAATACCTGAAAATCTTTACAGACTTACGGCAGCGGTCTTTGCGCTGCTGCAGGAGGCCGATGCCAGGTATGTCAGCAGGAAACAGTCTTTGAAGTAACAAAAGTTACAGAATGACCGATCAGACTTTCAAGCTCTTCTTTTTTCTGGTCCGCTGCAAACACAGCAAGTTCATGATCCCCGGTACAGGGACACATTTTTACAGTTATTGTGTTTCCGGTTTTTTCTGCATTCAGATCAGAAACAGCGCCATCCCTGGACCGGTCCAGGGAAACCCCGACCCGCAGCAGAGCGGACAGAATTTTCACAGGTTCCAGATGGACTGGGGGAAGACCTTCGGCAATAGAAGGTTTTTTACTGAAACTGCTTTTCCGGTGGAATCTGGTCAGAACGGAAATAATTTCAGTTTCCAGTTTAGTAAATCCTGTTAGAATATCTGTGTTTTTTATTATATACTGACTGTGTTTATGGTGGGAGGAATAAGAAACACTGATTCCGATATTGTGAAGTACTGCTGCATAATACAGAAGGTCTTTGTAATAGCCGGTAATATTTTTAAAAAAACCAAGTTTCTGCAGCTCCTCCGTTAAGCGAAGACTGAGCTTAGCGCAGTGATATGAAGAGGCAATTTCATCGGGATGGGAGCTTAGAAATCTGTCCAGAAGTTCCTGAGCACTGCGGCGCCGGATGTCTGAGAGAGTCTCGGCAGGGAAGGCGCCTTTCCGGTCCAGTGTGTCAAAAATCACACCTTCGCGGAGGGCATAGGAGGAATAATGCACCTCTTTCAGGTCGAAGGCGCGGAAAATCTCCTGCAACAGAACCGCCCCTGCAATAATGATATCGGCTCTTTTTTCGTCGAGACCGGGGATCTGAGAACGGCTTTTTGCTGTGGGGTGACTGAGGATCCTATTCACAACGGCATCGAGATCGGCTTTTTTTATGACCGGTTCCTTGAGGGGATCAGAACCGTTCATAATATCGGTCATGGCTGCAATGGTTTCGATGGTTCCGGAGGAACCGACTGCAAAATCAGATTTAAGCTCACGGAATCTGGGCAGAAAACTGGACATAACTGTCTGAATGTATTTGCGGCAGTCCTCAACATTCTGCATTTTTAAAGGTTCTTTGGAAAAAAAGCGGTCTGTAAGACGGATGGCCCCGAGTTTCGCTGAAACGGATTCGGCAGGAACTCCTTTGTGGCCGATCAGGAATTCAGTGCTGCCGCCGCCGATATCGAACATTAGTATTTTTTTATCGAAAACCGGAAGTCCCTGAAGAATGCCCCTGTAAATCAGTCTCGCTTCCTCAAGCCCGCTGACCACTTCTATATCGAGGTCCGTGGCAGTTTTAATGCGGTGGAGAAACTCATTCTGATTGCGGGCCTCCCTCGTGGCAGATGTGGCCACGGCCCTGATTTCCGCTTTGTGGGAATCAGCAATTTTACGAAAACGGGAAAGGGCCGCAATCCCCCGTCCCATAGCTTCTTCGGTAATGATTTCCATATCGCCGGCCCCGCTGCCCAGCCGGACCATTTCTTTTTCCTTTGTAAGAATCTGCACAGAACCCTGGTCGCTGACGCTGACTACCACCAGATGAAAAGAGTTTGTGCCCATATCGATTGCCGCAAGATTACTGCCCATAGATCTTACTGACTAAATCCATACTGCTTTTATGTCAACAAACCGCTCATTTTAGTTGACCAAAAAAATATATTGTAATCAGTTTGTATTTATGTCAGTACTTGTAGAATTCAGCATGTTTCCCACCGACCACGGTGAAAGTAAAAGTGCTTATGTATCAAGGATCATCGACATGATCGACAAATCAGGTGTTCCTTATAAACTGAGTCCCATGGGCACAACCTTTGAAGCCGAAACCATCGAAGATGCTCTGAAAATAATAGAGCAGGCTTATAAGGTTCTGGAACCGGACTGCAACCGTGTGTATTCCTCTCTGAAGATGGATATACGCAAAGGCACATCCGGCCGCATGAAAAGCAAAATCGAATCTGTCGAAAAGGCAATCGGGCGCAATGTCAGCTCCTGAAACCGCATGATTCCCGAAAATGACTACGGCTGCCTTTCTCATCTGACCGGAACCGGCAGAAAAATCTTTCTTCCCTCCGGTCTGCAGGGAGCCGAAGAAATCTTCGGCAGTGTCGCTCATATAACAGGACTCAGTCTTTCTTTCTATAATGTTCCTGAAATTTTTCCAAAGGGAATCAGCACCTCTCTGGGCTTTCATCGTATGATTCACGAGGATCCTGCCTTCCTGCTGGTGCCTGCCTCTGTAAAACTCGGCCGTTCCTTTACAGAGGAAGCCTCCGGCCGGGTACCGGGAATTGGCTCTGTTTCCACAGGAACCGACCATGCCGATCTTAATGCGCTGCAGGAGGCAGGAATCCGCTACATCCATGCCCCCGGAGCCAACGCAGGCTCTGTCGCAGAATATGTGACTGTATCTATTGGATTATTTTATAATTACAGTGAAATTAACAGAATTAAAGCCGGTATAATCGGATTCGGACGGGTAGGGCAGAAACTGGCTCATGCACTGAAAACCATGGGAATCCGTTATCAGTGGTATGATCCTTTTGTCAGTCCGGCGGAACATGCAGAAGAAACGGGATCTCTGAAGGAAGTGCTGGATTCCGATATTATAACTTTTCATGTAAATTTAACAAAGACCGGACCGCACCCCACTTATCAGATGGCTGACGATGACTATATAAATCAGTTCCGCAAAGGTGCCCTTGTGATCAATACATCCAGAGGATCTGTTTTCAGTGAAAGATCCTTCCGCCGGATCTGCAGTGAATTCAGGACCGTAATTGATGTTTTTCCGGAAGAACCACCATCACAGGAAATCCTGCAGCTACCTGATTACGTCACTCCCCACACTGCCGGATATTCCTATAACGCCAGGGCCGGAGGAACTCTTGCCACCGCCCGGAGTTTTCTGAAGCTGCTGGGGGTGGAGGATCCCGGGCTGCGTTACGAGGTGCCTGAGTATGATCACTATATAACCAGTCTCTTCCCCGAAGAATCCCTGGCACTGAAATCGGGCAGAATTGATTTTCTGCAGAGGCGAAGTCATTATCCTCCCCGGGGTTCCGTATCTGATTCGGCCGGAAAACTGAATAATCCTTCTGAATGGATACTTAATCTGCAGAAACTGTTTAAGGATCATGAATTATGAATTTCCGGAAGCTTCTGCAGAAGCATGGCTACGCTGATGCTGCCTTTCTGAAAGCGGAAGACTGCACTGACCTAAGGGAATTCCGCAGCAGTTTTCAGAAATATCTGGAAGACGGGGCTCATGCGGATATGCAGTATATGGAGAATAACAGCGAAGTCCGCTTTTCTCCCGGCAGCAGGGTAATGGAAGGAACCCGTACTCTGCTGATCACTCTGACTCCTTACAGGAATCCTGAAAACTCCGAAGAAACTGAAAATCTGAACCGGAAGATCAGCGAAAGGGGCTTAAGCATCCGGCTGCCGGTTTACGCAGCGGGCAGAGACTACCATAAAACGCTGAGGTCTCAGGGAAACCGATTTGCCGAAGAAATTACAGAAATCTATAAAAAGTTAACTATAAATGATGATAAAGTTACCGGACTGAACTGGCGGCTGACGATTGATACCGCCCCTGTTCCGGAAAAATATCTGGCCTGGCTTGCCGGACTTGGTTTTTACGGAAAAAACACCCTGCTGATTCACCCCCGGTTCGGGTCCTTTTTTTTTATAAGTGTTTTCTTTTTTAATTTCCAGGCAGAAAAAATCCTGCTTTCAGAGACCGAAACCTATCTGCACCGAAAGCCACTGGATAACCTTTGCGGAGCCTGTAATCACTGCGAAACAAACTGCCCCGGCGGAGCCCTGCACCAGGGTACAATCCATGCCTCCCGCTGCACTTCCTGGGCAATGCTTGAAAAAAAAAAGGCCTGACCGAAGCTGAAATCCGGCGCAGCAAGGGTTGGATCGCGGGATGTGAAATCTGTCAGAATGTCTGTCCGTGGAACGGTGGTATCAATGACGGCTGGACCGGTGAAATCAATGCTGATTTTTATTTAAGAAAAAACACAGTAGATATTCTGGAAGAATCAGCTTCCCCTGAATTAACAGAAACCCGGTTTCAGGAACTGGCCGCCGGTTCGGTTATCAGAAGAATGGGCTGGCAGAAATTCAGGGATTGCACGCGGTGAGGGGGGGCCTGTTTAAACCAGTTATTCGTATTTTCAGAAATTACAATTCTGCCTCTTTGGATCAGCATAGCTGTTTCCCAAAGGCTTTTCCGGGGTCTCAGAAATGGGAACAAGTTTAGCTACTGCTTTGCTATGTTTTATAATAATGATTTCTTCATGTGACATGTTTACATGATCCATCAGGCTTAGACATTTTGCTTTAAATTTGACCGCCGGCATTTTCATTGTTTTCACCAATGATTATAATAGAGTGGTCATAAAAGAAAATCAAGAAGAAAAATGTTTCTGAATAAGGGGATATTAAATCGCAGATTTCGCGTAACGGATGGATTACCCAAAGCCGGGCGTTCCGCACGATTTGCCCGAAACCCGCGCGACCTAAGTCGAAGATCTCATACATGCATCAGTTCTTTATAATTCTTTATTTCGCTGAGTTCAGATTCAATCTTATCTTTATATTCTCTGACTTCATATTCATCCTGTATTCCCATCCAGAAATCCACGGAATTTCCAAAGAATTTTGAAAATCTAAGGGCAGTGTCCGCTGTTATAGACCTTTTTCCTTTTATAATTTCACTTACTCTTGCAGGTGATATTTTAGTTTCTTTTGCAAGTCTGTATGCTGAAATATGCATAGGGATTAAAAATTCTTCATTAAGGATTTCTCCTGGATGAATGTTGGATATTTTAGTATTCATGTTCTACCTCAATGATAATCTTCAATCTGAACATAATAAGCATTACCATGATTGAATCTGAAACAGATTCTCTATTGATCATTAATTCTGATACTATATTGTCCTTTTCTGTCCCCTTGAAGTTGCTCAGGATGATTAGAAGGTGGAATTTTAAGATCCAGTAGAGATTTTGATCTGGCGATCATGACAAGTTTTCTGTATGCAATATTCTGAATGTTATTTGGCAGTTCTGCTGATTCCAGATTTTCTCCGTTTCTTTGTCTTTTAAGGAATCTATCACAGAATAGATTAACGCCTGCCGATATTATTGTCAAGCGCAAATATTGTCTTATAAGCGGCCAAGGATGGACGCGTTTTATTTTACGGCAGGATTTTATAAAATATCTGGAATCGCTTATATGAATTTTCCCAGAAAATTTCATTACTTTGATTCTATATAATTATATTATTCTAATAATATAATCTATAAATAAATTATACATTAATATCAAATTCAAAGTTTACTTCGTTCGCCGGGATGCCGCCTCTGATTCCCCAGTTTTCCAGAGGTATTTCGTTTAATATAATAGTAATATCTTTCCCATCTATTCCCGGTTTCCGATTTAGATTTTGGACTATGTCCAAATAAAGCCTTTTTTTTGCTACAAAGCTTCTTCCTTTAAAGATAGAAATTTCAATATGAGTATACTTGTCAGAATATTTCAATGGGGAGAATACTAATTCTCCTTTTTCGTACTCAATCAGCCTTTGATTCAAGTCATTTTCAGGAATCTTAAACGCAGTTAGAAGTGCTGCATGAATTCCATTAATGATTCCGCTTTTATACTCTTGAGAAAAGCCTTTTAGTATTTCAATTTTAACAATTGGCATTTATATCCTCAGAATTTTGGGCATTTCGCTTAACGAAAAATATTACAAGACGTTGGGCGGCAGCCCAATGTGGTTGAATGCCGCGCGGCTTTTGCAGCATTGCCGGGCGAAATTCAAGCCCGCAACGACAGTGGAGGGCGCAGCGTGAAATTTACAGTTATCTGCCGTTGGCAATACGGTCATCAGCGTCTCCTTTAAAAATTGGTTTGTTTTTAGTCTCCAAGGCGGAATAGCAATAGTCAATTTTATTATTGATAAATTCACCAAGCGAAGGATGCTCTGAAATTTTCATAATTGCATTCGAAAACTCTTCTTTAATTGTGGACAACAAATCAAATATTGAGATTGATCCTGAAATAAATTCCTTATTTATTGCATTAATATGCTCAATATTAATATAATTTGGAGCAATATTTCTGATTGAATTTGAATCATCCATTTCTTGATAATCAGGTATAATTATTTTGAACTCGTCTTGTTTGGGTGCATTAGTCATATTGTGTAAAAAATTATCTTGGTATGATATTCTTGAAAACGTATATTTCTCCCAGTGATTATTGTATCCGGTAAAAAAATAACTCCTCTGCCTTAAGCCGGCTGGATAGGACTTGAATTCGTTTTCCAAAGTATCCATTAAATTCATTTTAAATTCTGACAAATTTTCATAATTTTTGGCAAATTCTAATATTTTATTTACATCAATCGAGGTGCCGAATGATCCAAAAATATATTTATTGTTAATTGAATATATTTTTCGAAAATTGTGATTTTTATTTTCTACCTTCATGGTTTCATAATTGAAATCAGTAGATTGCATGTCAGAAACAAAGATTGTTGATTTATCGTTTAAGAAACAAAGAAAGGCTGACATTATTTTTACTCCTTGCCAATGGCAGATAACGAAAATATTTTTACCGAAGTTGGCGACCCGAATGGGGAGCCAATTTGCCGAAGCCCGACCGCATAGCCGAACCTATTATAACTCCCCAAATA
>CAZQKZ010000048.1:0-23438 GCA_964594095.1 uncultured Leptospiraceae bacterium
AATCTCCGCTATTTACAAACCCCATCCTGCCTCATCCTGCCCATCTTGTTAACCCGAATCATTTCCTAACAGGATAAGCAGGATAGAGTCTCCGTTGCCTACAACACCAATCCTGCCCCATCCTGTACATCTTGTTAACCCAGAATTATTTCTGAACAGGTTTTGCAGGATGGGCAGGATAGCTTTATAGTTATTTATTATGGCTTTTTTAGCTATTTCGCGCTCGTTGAAATACCTCATTGATACTGATTATAGCTTTGTACAGTTATTTCGCGCGCGATTTTTTTCGCTTGACATTTTTACTAAAAAAATTTTTGCGCGCATACCTTCGGAAATTTTTGCCTGAAGCAGAAAGCGGAAGATCGACTGCAGAAATGCAGGGATACGAATCAGCCTGTTCAGTTCATTATTTTACTCCCCCTTTTATGAATCTGCTTGCAAAAATATAATTTCAAAGGGAACAGTCCATCAATGAAAGAAATCTATTTAACAAATGAAGTGCTGATGGAAGTTGAAAAAAAACTGCTTTCCTTCAGTGATTTTCAGCGTCCGAATATGCAAACAACTGTTAAAAATGTTTTTTATTCAGGAAACGGAAACAGCAAAAACCGTTTTCATTCCACAGTTCATCCCGTGGTACTGCCTGCAACGATTAATGAATTACTAATCCTTTTAAAAGGATTGGAGTCTCAGGACAGTATCCCGCCTCAAAAAGAATCCGCAAGAAGGCCGGCAAATAAAATCTGGGTACAACTCTCACCGTATGGGAAAGAATTAATCAAAAAACAATATACTCATTATTCTGTTTCTGAAGAATATTATCGCTGGCTGAAAAGCATCCCGGAGACTCAGACTAAATCAGATCTTTACCATACCGATGACGAGAATCTTAGTCATGATTTCAATAAAGATTATGTATTGCTTTATAAATCCGGCGAGGTAGGCTCTTATCTGATTAAAACGGAAAATGGCAGAGAGGAATGGCTGAATAATGTCCGGATTACTATGATCCTGGGTAATCAGATTACTTTCACGGATACTGACGGACTTAAAAAAAACCTTCCAGAAACAGGCCATTATCAAATATTCAAAAAAAATCGAAAATCCGGAGTGATTTTGCCATTTGGAAACGACGTTTCCTACCTTTCCTTATTTTTCAGACTATAATATATCTACAGCAGGAGCTGGGAGATATACAATGAAAACCAAAATCGAAAAAATGGAAGAGAAAATAACGGAGCTGAAAGAAAGGATTACCTTAATTCAGAAAAACGGCAGTCCGGAAGCTGTCCATGAACTGTTACAGGAGGTTCTTCCTGCTATTGATGAAAAAGGTCTCTTCTGCATGGATGATATCCGTAGTATGCCAAGAGATGCAAAAATATCATTTATCTATGAGCCTGATAATATACTTATGGGTTTTTATGGCTATGTAATCAGGAACTCAATGGCAGGGGAAGATACAATTGTAAAATTAAAAAATAGATTAAATAAGCTCAGTCAGATCCTTAAGCAATACGGAATTATTGTACATGGATTTGACCGGGAGTTTAATATTCAGGACGGAACATCATTACTGAATGAATTTCAGTATTTTAAATATCTGATCGGGAATTCCAGGGAAAACCGATTCCTTGTGAAGTATTTTTCACAAATGAAAGGTTATTTCAAATGGAACCTTGAAAGCGGCAGAGTTAAAGGAAACTGGGAAATGGATATGACAGAAACATTCAGTCAAATAGTCAAAAATCTTGAAGATTTCAAAGAAGAATATCCTGAAGTTCTTATTTTTACTTACGGAACCCTGATGAAGGGTGAGTGTAATCACTCCCGATATTTACAGGATGCTGCTTACCTGGGCCGGGCTTACCTCGAAGACCATGCTCTTTACAATATTGGATGGTATCCGGGGGCGGTGGAACAGGAGGGAAGCAGAGTCTATGGTGAAGTTTACAGAGTCGATATCCGGAAAATGCCCGCCCTTGACAATCTGGAATCGGAAGGATCGTTGTATCACCGAAAACCAGTATCAGTTATTCGAAACGGAGTTAAAATGAACGTACAGACCTACATTTATGCAAGAGGCACGGAAAACTGCGAGCCGATTCCTTCGGGGGACTGGCATGAGATTCAGAAAGATAGTCGGTCACAGCTGATCTGGTATCTGGCCTATGGGAGTAATATTCTCGAAGAGCGTTTTCTGAAATATATCAAAGGAGGTACTTACCAGAATAAGCCTTATCAAGGATGCAAAGACAAATCACTGCCCCTTGATAAACGCCCCTTTCGCGTACCTTATCAGGTATATTTCGCCGGCAAATCGCGAAGGTGGAATGACGGAGGCGTTGCTTTCCTTGATCCTGCTGATAAAATATCTGAAGGACTGCCCGGCCGGATCTATCTGATTACGCTCGAACAGTTTCAGGAAATTCAGAATCAGGAAAGGCATTCAGGAAGCCTGGCCCCATATGAGCCAGGAGGAGACAGAAAAACATTTAAGCAGAATGTTAGAATAAATCAGGGTTTATTTTTTTTACTTAATGATCTGCAGGGTAGGATCCTCAGGTGCGGAGGGAATGGATTCCGTCGCATCTGCCCTTCCCTCAATAAAACGATGTATATTACTGAGATTTACATTCCCTTCCACGGCACGAACCACCAGAGCCCGCAGTGATTCAGGAGTAGAGGAAAAAGAAACCAGGATGTCGGAGTAGCGGCCCGAACGAAACGGAAGAAACGGATTCCCGGGATGCAGTCCTGCAATCCTGTAGCCAGGGTCCCCTTTCATGCGGTCTGTCATTTCTGTAAAACGGTTCCAGGTTCCCGCGTCATCATTTCGAAGCTCCGCAAGCACAATCCAGGGGCTGCTGCTCTCTCCAGGAAGGTTTTTCAGTTTCCTGATTTTTCGTATATGCCTGAGCACATTATTCGGACTCAGAGGCTCCAGCAGAGATCTCCTGAGAATATTTGATTCAGGGATTCCGGAAGCAATGGCCTGCTGCCGCATTTCCTCAGATTTATAAAACAAAAGAATTGTATCAGGATCCTGCCCAGGATAGCCTGTATAATTTCTGTGGAGAGAAGCCACTCCTTCTCTGCTTACTTTATTATTTATATTATATTTTTCTTTAACTTCAGAATAAACCCGGAGAGCTTCTGCTTCCATTGCCTCTTTTCTTTTTTTAAGAATCCGGACTTCTTCAGGGCTGAGGGCAGGATGGTCCGTTATCAGTCCTTTTTTAACTTTCAGGGTGATCTGCCGGAGAACACTGGCATTCAGCTCATCGGTGGAAAGCTGACCGCTGCGGAATCCCTCCAGAAGGGACTGCGTCATTTTTCTGGAAGTACTCCCTGTACTCGTAAGGAGAATAATGTCAGCTCCCGCGCGGAAGGCAAGTCTTGGGGCTTCTTCAGTACTGTAGTTATGAGCGATAGCATGCATTTCCATTGCATCGGTTATAATAAGACCGTTAAAACCCAGTTTTTCCCGGAGAATCCCGGTCAGGATTGTATGACTGAGGGTGGCAGGGTACACAGGATCGATTTTCGGAAAAAGTATATGAGCCGTCATGATCATCTCCATTCCGTCTGCAACAGCATCCCGGAAAGGAAGAAGCTCAGTAAACTCAAGTTCATCAAGTGTTTTACTGATGGAAGGGAGGGCCAGATGGCTGTCCGTATGAGTATCCCCATGACCGGGAAAATGTTTTCCGGCTCCCGTTGAATGTACACTCCGGAGTCCGGCCGCATAAGCTCTGCCCATTCGGGACACCATCTGGGGATCAGAACCGAATGAACGTGTGTTGATTACAGGATTCTCCGGATTATTGTTTACATCGAGAACCGGGGCCAGGATCAGATTGAATCCCTGCCTGCTGAGATCATAACCGGTAACAACTGCCACATCCCGTGCATAATCAGAATTCATGGTGTTTCCGATAGTCATCGCTGCAGGAAAAAGTTCGGTTCCGTCCGTAACCCGGATCACCCTTCCCCCTTCCTGATCCAGACTTATAAACAGAGGGATACCGGAAGCCTCCCGGGCGAGATTCTGCATTGCTTCATTCAGTTTTCTGTTATCAGCTGCAGTGGAAAGATTTCGCGCAAAGAGGATCACTCCTCCGGCATAATTATTTTTGAGTTCGGTTATAAGAGCCGCATCGATTTCCTTCCCTTTCAGACCCACATGAATCAGCTGACCGGTCTTCTGCTCCAGAGTCATAGATTCCAGAATTTTCTGCGGGGCTTCCTGCACTGTTCTTTCGGTTATAAAAGAATTATAAGCCTGGATAAAATAAACAAAAAGTGCTGCCAGAACTGCGGCCATTACAATCACCAGTAAAGCGGAAAGGGTTTTGCGAATCATCTGAAACAGGAAAGACTCCTTCCTGGCTATTTTCTGTCCAGAGCTTTTTTAGCATCCCGGATTTCGCGCTTTTTGATATTATCTATATAAATTCGGATCCGCAGATTCAGAGAAAGCATCTGATCCCTCATATCAATCAGCATTTTCATTCTGGTTTTAACATCCCGGATGTAAACAACTTTCACATTTTTTTCGTATCCATCAATGATGATGGTATCTGTGCGATCCCTTACCGGCTCTTCTGAGGGCGGGAATCTGTAGGATGTATCTTTTGATTTGCTGAACTCAAGGGATTCCATTGATATGATTTCCACAGGGCTTTCACCGGCAGCATTTCCTGCATTAAACTGCATCCGCTGTCTTTTAACTGCAGTATCTCCGAGTATGGAATCGCGTCTCAGGAAAGCTACGGTCCTGATTTTTTCGCCTTCCCAGTATAGAACAGCACTCTCATTTAATACATGTCTGTCACGGCTGCCGGGATTCCGGATAAATAAAGCCTGTAAGGGAAAAAATGTTACATTTTTTTCATTGATAAGCCCGTATTCCTTCAGATCCAGATAATATAAATTCAGTCGTGTTTCCTCTTCACGGATGGACTGCAGAGTCTCTTCCATTATCTGCTTCTGTTTTTCATTTGCTTTTTCCACCAGAGTGTATTCAGAAACAGTCGGTACTGCATGAATTCCGGAAAATATCCCGGAAACCGTAAGAACCACACCGGATACCAGGACAAAAGAGGTGCAAATCAATAAAGGAACATAAGCCGTATTCTTTTTTCTGTTCAGGATCATTCTGCTACCTCGGAGGGGATTTCACTATATAATATGATTAAAATCGGCTTATTTCAATTAAAAAAAAAGCCGAAAATCCGATTTCCCGTGAATCTGCTCCCAATGTCCCTTTTTTTTTGATTTTTTATTGAACTTTCCGGGCGATCCGGTGATTCTGTCAATACAGGTATCCTATGGACATCAATGTTAAAAAATTAGAAAACCGCGTCATTATTGAACTGGACGGAAGTCTGGATATTTATACCTCACTGGACCTTAAAGCAGCACTGGAAGAACATGTAAATGCAGAATCCTTTGAAGTCATTATTGACATGGAAGGACTGAATTACATTGACTCCAGCGGAATCGGTATCCTTATTAAAGCCCTGAATTATGTTCAGGGGCTGAACGGAAAACTGAGTGTGGCCAATCTTAAGCCTGTCATCGAAAAGGTTTTTAAGGTAAGCGGCCTCACCTCCTATTTCGAAATCCTCTCCTCTGACGAATTCAAATCCCGCGTATCCTGAAAGATCCCTTCAGAAGTCGTCCCAGGCCCCATGATATTGGCCTGTATGGACAATCTTTTAATACGGAATCGGATACTCTTTTCGGATTCGCCCGATTTCGTGCATCAGCTCTGCTGATAATCGTACCTCTGATGAACTGATGTTTGTCCGAAGCTGATCCATATTTGTAGCCCCGATAATCGTGGAAGTTACAAAAGGCCGCGAATTCACAAAGGCAAGGGCCATGACAGCCGGATCCATTCCGAATTCAGCTGCGAGTTTCCCGTAGGCATCTGCGGCCTTATGGGCTGCGGGAAGATCTCTCTGGTTTTTCTTTTTCCTGCCGATCGTCCACCTGCTTCCGGCCGGCATTTTTCCCCCTGAATATTTACCGGTAAGCAGACCGGTAGCAAGGGGAGACCATGCCAGAAGACCGGTTTTTTCTGTTAAAGCAACCTCTGCCAGATCGGGTTCAAAAATTCTGCAAAGCAGACTGTATTCATTCTGAATGGAAACCATTCTTTCCAGACCCAGTTCATCGGCAAGCCTGTGCCATGTCATGACTCCCCAGGAGGATTCGTTGGAAAGACCGGCGAAGCGGATTTTCCCCTGCTTCTTAAGCTCATGCAGTGTATACAGGACTTCGCAGAAATTTTCTTCTTCAGCCTCTTTGGACACTTCAGCGGCAGTATGACTCCAGTAAGCGCCGAAATGATAATTGGGTCGATTCGGCCAGTGAAGCTGATACAGGTCAATATAATCGGTTTTCAGTCTCCGAAGACCTGCCTCAAGGGCCTGAATGATATTCTTCTTATCTATTTTATAATAATTATCACGTATCCAGGGAATTCCGGGACCAGCCACCTTCGAAGCAAGAAAAACAGAGTCTCTGTTTTTTCTTTCTGAAAACCAGTTTCCTATGATTTCTTCAGTTTTACCGTAAGTCTGAGGGGATGGCGGAACGGCATACATTTCCGCTGTGTCAAAAAAATTCACTCCCTGAGACAGAGCATAATCCATCTGTGCAAAGGCTTCGTCCTGAGTATTCTGAAGTCCGTAAGTCATTGTACCAAGGCATATAAGACTTACTTTCTGATCTGTATTTCCAAGTATGCGATATTCCATACACGTATCATTATTAACCTGATTATGAAATCAAGTGTTTATGGATTCCTGGTATATTTCAGAAAAAATTCTTTCTATCAGATCAGGAATGGCAGCTTTAACCGGCGGACTGAGTTCCATCCCCAGCTGTGAATCAAGTCCTGATATGCTCACAGTATAAAGAATCACCTCCGGAATACTGCCCGAAAAATAAAAAGCATCGATCATATCCTTCAGACCAACATCATGAGCAGTTATAGTAGGCGGATAATCGGAAGAATATTTCGGAGTTAAACGGTTTACAGTTCCGGGCGGATGACCATCCAGAGATGCATCAATTATAATAAGCTTTTCGGAATTCTGCATCGGACCCAGAAGGTGAAATCCGCCAGTCCCTCCATCCATCACAGAAACACCGTCCGGCCAGTCGTCCTGGTTTTCGCGCTTTTTATCTATCAATTCGACGGCATGTACTCCAAGCCCTTCATCGCCCATCAGTATATTTCCGATTCCCAGAATCAGTGTTTTTAATTTTTCCATGAATAAGTGTCCGCCATAAAATAAAAAGGACCGGAATCAGAATCTGATACCGGTCCTTTTGGGTAAGGATCAGTTTGTTTCAGTCCTTTTCTTCGGGATTTTTAAGCTCAGATTCTTCTGTTCTCTGAAACTTCCATCCCCCCACCATACTCGATACAGTTCCCCTTCCTTCCACAAAATCATGGTAGAAAGTCAGGTAAATATGGACTACTGTAAAAAGTATAAAAAACCACATAAAAATGTGATGCCAGATTCTTACCTGAAACTGCCCGTTCATCAGCGGTGTCAGCCAGGCAAACAGCTGCGGAAACCAGGCCGTGCTTGTATCAGCATACAGAGCAAAACCGGTTGCAATCTGCACTACCGATGCCACAAAGAAAAACAGATACACAAGATTTGCCATGGCATTGTGACCCATTGCAATCTTATTTTCTGCTTCAATCTGCAGAACATCCACTTTTATTACATGGACAATTTCATCCATCTGCTCTTTTTTCCGGGGAATAAAATTCCGCCAGTTTGCATAGTGATTCCCCACAAAAGCCCAGTAAACCCGCATGGCAAGGTTGATTGTAAAAACATACGCTGCCACAAAATGCAGAAAGCGAATGGTCCCGAAAACATACTGTGCCGAGGCTTCAAACCGGTTAAACAGAACAAACGGATACGAAATCAGAATCCCGGTTCCGATCAGAATGAAAATCGCAGCCGCGTTAATCCAGTGAAAAACGCGAACCGGAAATTCCCATACATAAACTCTGCGGTAATCCCCGCTGAGCGGTTTATGAGTCATTTCTGCCATTATATTCCCTCCCCTCAACGATCAATAGAAGGAGAGCTGATGCATCTGACGACCTTCCGGATCGTAAATATGCACAGCACAGGCCAGGCACGGATCAAATGAATGAATCGTGCGAAGAATTTCCACAGGACGGTTCACATCCGCTACCCTGGTACCAATAAGCGCCTCTTCATAGGCAGACCTCTGTCCCTGCGCATCGCGGGGAGAGGCATTCCATGTACTGGGAACAACGAGCTGGTAATTCTCAATGGCCTGATCCTTGATTTTTATCCAGTGCGAAAGAGCGCCGCGGGGTGCCTCAGTCATACCCACACCTTCACAGGAAACAGGCCAGGTATGCGGCTCCCACTTGTCCTTGGTAAAGGTGGAAGTTTCTCCGGATTTAATGTTGCTGATCAGAGTTCCGAAAAATTCCTTAGTCCAGTCTGCTACGAGCTTTGTTTCGAGCGCGCGGGCAGCGGTACGTCCCAGCGTCGAGAAAAGAGCCCGCGGAGGTGCTCCCAGCTCTTTCAGAGCCCAGTCCACAACTTCCTTATACTCAGCTCTGCCCGACGCATAACCTACCAGCATACGGGAAAGGGGCCCTACTTCCATGGCTTTATCTTTCCAGCGGGGGGTTTTCAGCCAGGAATACTTGCCTTCCACATTCAGCTGATCAAACGGGGGTTTGGGTCCGGTGTATTTCAGATTGGTTTCGCCGTCAAAAGGGTGAAGGCCGGTTTTATCGCCTACGGAGTATTCGTAATAGGAATGCGCGATGTATTCCTTGATCTGATCTTTATTTTTTCCGTCCACTTCATGAACCTTTGAAAGATCACGATCCAGAATAATTCCCCGGGGAAACTTAAACGATGATACATCATTATATCCGTTCGTCGGAAGATCACCGTAGGCAAGGTAATTAGTAAGGCCGCCTCCCTGAGCCGCCCATTCGCCTTTGTAGAAATTCGCGATTGCCATTACATCCGGAATGTAAACCTGATTTACAAATTCCCATGCATCGTCAATCAGACGCTTTACAAGATTCAGTCTTTCGGTGTTAATTGCATTGACTTCGTTCAGGTCAATGGAACAGGGCACACCGCCGACAAGGTAATTCGGATGCGGGTTTTTACCGCCGAAAATCGCATGAATTTTGACTATTTCTTTCTGCCATTCCAGGGCTTCGAGGTAGTGAGCCACAGCAAGAAGATTCACTTCCGCAGGGAGTCTGTAAGCAGGATGTCCCCAGTAACCGTTTGCAAAAATCCCCAGCTGACCGGCTTCCACGAATCCTTTCAGTCGTTTCTGAAGATCAGAAAAATAACCTGGAGAGCTTTTAGGCCAGCTGGAAATGGATGTGGCCAGCCGCGAAGTTGCTTCAGGAGATGCGCTCAGGGCACTTACTATATCAACCCAGTCCAGAGCATGCAGATGATAAAAGTGAACCACATGATCCTGTAGATACTGAGCACAGAACATCAGATTCCTGATAAGCTCCGCATTTTTCGGCACCTGAATACCGACTGCATCTTCCACAGCCCGGACACTGGCAAGTGCATGCACAGTCGTACAGACCCCGCAAACGCGTTCTGTGATGGCCCAGGCATCCCTTGGGTCCCGGCCGATCAGAATACGCTCGAGGCCACGGACCATTGTGCCCGAGCTGTATGCATCGGTAATCACTCCGTTTTCAATGACAGCTTCAATCCGAAGGTGCCCTTCGATCCTGGTAACCGGATCCACTACTATTCTTTTAGCCATAATTTCCTTCCTTTTCTTATTTTATCCTGTTAAAAGCTGAAACCTTTGTCAGCAGTTTCGAATTATTGATGATCGGGTTTTTCCCGCGAAGATTCTGCTTTCGCCTCTTCGATTTCGCCTCTTTTCCTGATATTGGTTGCTACCGCATGAGCAGCAATACCGGCGGCTGTTCCCACACCGAGTGCGACCCCAATGGTATCCGCTGTGGATTCGATATGGAATCCGGGAACATCAGGAAGCCTGCGGTAAAGCGGTGCATTATCCCAGAAATTGTCTTCAGAGCATCCTATGCAGCCGTGTCCTGACTGAATCGGAAAGCTGGTGTTTCCGTTCCATTTGGTAACGGCACAGGCATTGAAAGTAGTAGGTCCGCGGCAGCCCATTTTATAGAGACAGTAACCTGCTTTTGCATTCGGATCATCGAAACTCTCCACAAAAAGACCCGCATCAAAATAGGCGCGACGATAACAGGTATCATGCACCCTTCTGCCGTAGAACTGCTTCGGACGACCGGTGGCATCAAGCGCAGGAATCTGTTCGAAAACAATCAGATGTGCTACAACCGCTGCCATTACATCGCCGATAGGAGGACAGCCAGGAACCCGGATTACCGGTTTGTTTATGATTTTATGAACTGGTGTGGCCCCGGTAGGATTTGGCTTTGCCGCCTGAACGCAGCCGTTAGAGGCACAGCTTCCCCAGGCAATTACTGCAGCTGCATTTTTCGCTGCGTCGGTTATAATATGCTCAAAGGTTTTTCCGCCGATTGTGCAGTAAACTCCGTCTTCATTCACAGGAATGGCGCCTTCTACACAAAGGACATATTGACCTTTGAATTTTTCCATAGTATCTTCCATGGATTTTTCTGCCTGATGCCCGGCAGCAGCCATTAAAGTTTCGGTATAATCCAGTGAAATGAGATCAAGAATTACATCGGCTACTACAGGGTGCGAAGTCCGGATAAACGATTCACTGCAGCAGGTGCATTCCTGTCCGTGCAGCCAGATAACCGGTGGTTTAGGCTTCTTTTCCATTGCCTCAATTACAGTATTCAAACCTGAAAGATGCACCCCGGCGGCGGCAGCCAGGAAACCGGATAAATGCAGAAAGTCCTTTCGGGAATACCCCCGGGACTGCATAATCTCCCAGATGGATGGTCGATTGTTTTCCATAGTCAAATTTCCCCCTGATTCAGGATATAAACAATCCGTAATTCTTTAGCAAGCAAATAACATATAAAACGATCAGGTTACAGAAAAAATTTTAAATTTTGGGTGATTCGAGGGTATTTTTTATCACATTAGAATAATCTAATATATTCTGAGTATTACGAGTTTTAAATAAATAATACTATAGTTGAAAAAACAGGCAGGTTATCATTAAATTATACAGAAACGTTATGGTTGAGAGGCCCGTGGCCCTGTCCCAGTCCCGGTGCCTCCTTCATTGCCTGATTAAGATAACTGCGGGCTTTGGTCACCGCCTGCATTGTATCCTCGCCCAGGGCAAGTCCGGCGGTCATGGCAGCACTCAATGTGCAGCCAGTCCCATGGGTATTTTTTGTTTGCAGTCGCTCATATCGGAATATTTCAATATCGTTCCCGTCAAAGAAAACATCTGTTACCCAGCCGTCATCGGTTACTTCTTTACCTCTGCTTAAGAACCGGTGGCCGCCTTTCAGAAAGACCGCGGCTCCTGTAATTTCATAAAGATCCCTGGCAGCTTTTTCCATTGCCGCGAAGTCCGGTATTTCCCTGTTCAGGAGAACAGTAGCTTCAGGCAGATTAGGAGTGATTATAAAGGCAAGTTTCATCAGTTCTTTGAGCTCTGTTTCGGCATCTTCCTGAAGAAGACGATCTCCCGAAGTGGAGACCATGACAGGATCTACAATCAGAGGAATGTTACGGCTGAATTCCTGAAGCCACAGGTCCCTTACTGTACGAATGATAGCCTTGGAAAACAGCATCCCCGTTTTGGCTGCCTTTACCGGAAAGTCATCTAATACAGCTTTCAGCTGGGAATGCACAATCTCAGTGTCAACTGCCTGAACTGCTGACACTCCCAGTGTATTCTGAGCCGTCACGGCTGTGATTACAGATGTACCGTAGCAGTGGAATGCCTGAAAGGTCTTCAGGTCAGCCTGAATCCCTGCCCCTCCCCCGCTGTCTGATCCTGCTATTGTAAGCGCTGCCGGTAAAGTCATCTGTCTGCTGCTCCCGTTTGATTTTAGGCTTTCCTTTTTTAAAAAGCCCCCCAATTCTGACAATCGAATCAATCAAACTTTGGCGGAATAATTCATGCATACAGTTCAGGGCGAATATTTCAGAGTAACCGGCGGAACTCCTCTTTCAGGCAGAATCCGCGCTCAGGGCAATAAAAACGAAGCGCTGCCTCTCCTTGCGGCTTCCCTCCTTACCGACGGACCGGTTATTTTTGAAAATCTTCCCGATATTGAAGATGCTATGATGATGATCCGGATTCTTCAGGAACTGGGCGCATCAGCTGAAATGCTTTCTCCCACGTCCGTAAAAATCAGGGCTTACGAGAAACCCTTATCCGATCTGCCTGCAGAACTCAGCGCAAAACTCCGGGGTTCTGTTACCCTCGCCGGCCCCATTCTTGCCCGCACGGGAAGAGTGTTTCTGCCCAAACCAGGCGGTGACCGGATCGGCAGAAGAAGGCTTGACACCCATATTCTGGCATTGCAGGCACTGGGAGCGCGCGTGAATGTTTTCCCGGACGGATTTGAACTCATTGCAGATAAACTCACCGGTGCGGATATTCTGCTTGATGAAGCATCCGTTACCGGAACGGAAAATGCAGTCTGTGCGGCTGTTCTGGCCAAAGGTACCACGATTATCCGCCATGCTGCCAGTGAACCCCATGTTCAGGGGCTCTGCAGATTTCTGAATTCTCTGGGAGCCAGAATCGAAGGAATCGGAAGCAATATTCTTACCATTGAAGGGGTGGAAAGCCTCAGCGGCGGAGTCACTCACAGGATTGGATGCGACTATCTGGAAGTGGGCTCATTCATCTCTCTGGCGGCAGTGACCGGCGGAGAGCTGCTTGTGGAAGATGTAAACCTCGAGGACCTGCGGATGATCCGGCTGATTTTTTCAAGGCTTGGCATTGAGACCAGGGCCCAGGACGGTGGCCTGCTGATTCCCAAAGACCAGTCACTGGAAATTGTAAATGACCTGGGGGGTGCCATTCCGAAAATTGACGACTCCCCCTGGCCTGGTTTTCCGGCAGATATGACCTCTGTCGCGCTTGTCACTGCCACCCAGTGCACCGGAACTGTGATTATCCATGAGAAAATGTTTGAATCCAGACTGTATTTTACGGATCACCTGATTGCCATGGGTGCCAAAATCGTATTATGTGATCCGCACCGGGCTGTTATTATGGGACCGGCCCCTCTCCACGGAGCCAGAGTCAGCAGCCCGGACATACGCGCCGGAATGGCCATGCTGATTGCGGCCCTTGCGGCGGACGGAACTTCTGAGATTCTGAATATCAATCAGATAGACCGGGGTTTCAGCAGGATTGACGACAGACTTCGCAGCATCGGCGCGAAAATCGAACGTCTTAGCTGATTGCCCCGATCAGGGCAGCGGCTTTAACGTCCGTTCTGCGGGAATTCAGACGCAAGCTTTTCAAATTCCTTTTTCAGATTGCGTCCTCTTACAAAGTGGACGCATTCACAGTTTGTCCAGTCATTATCACCTGATTCAGAAACTGGGGCACATTCTTTTACAGATGTGCCTTTCACAAGTCCGTTCCTTGCTGATGTAATTACCGACTGGGCTGTGGCACCATCTTCGACCTGGGACTCACCTGTCAGTGTCTCACCGTACATTCTTCTGACAATACGGTCCGCTGCCTGAAGCTGAGTGCTTTCAATACAGGTTGTTTTTTTCATGGCATAATCATTCCGCTCAATGGCCTTTTCGCTGGCTCTGCCGGCCATTTTCATGTAGAAGACATCGACATCTCCCTCAGTCTTCCAGCCTTCAATGGCTTCTCCGCCGGAAACGGTTTCCGGAGAGGAACAGTAACCTAAAAAAGAAAATCCCAGAACAAATAATGCTGCAGTTAAACGAATATTCATATGGTTCACTCCTGTAATACTGATGATTTCAGAAACATATTAAAGGTGGCAATAAAAAAATCATACTACAGCATCCGCTTCGCCAGGATAGTAACGCTTCAGAATCACTCTGGCACAGACCCCTACCCGGGTGTTCTTCAGATAAATATTGCCTTCCATCCGGTTTAAAATCATCCGGCTCAGGTATAATCCGATCCCTGTTCCTTTACTTCCTTTTGTGGTTTTGTATGGAACAAAGAGGTATTCCATAAAATCAGGAGGAATTCCTCCCCCATTGTCATAAACACAGATTTCTATTTTTTCAGTCCCCCTTGGATGAATCTCCAGACTGACCTTCCCTTCAAACGAACTATCCGACGGACTTTTTTCCTTACGGGATCTTATGGCGTCACGGCTGTTCATCAGAATAATCAGCAGAACATGACGAAACTCATTGGAATAACCGAAAGAATACAGCTTTTCATTACTTTTAAGCAGGGAATCATCCAGAATCACGCCATTGCTCCGGAACTGAGGTCCGAGTAGATGCAGCACATCCCGGACTGCTGATTCTGTATCGAAGAACCGGATCTCTTTTGCCGGAGAAAGAAAGTTACGGAAATCATTTATGGTTTCACTCATAAAATCAATCTGGGTCAGTATTTTCTTAACTGATGATGATATATACTCTTTGGTAATTTCTCCGTATTCCCAGGCTTCCTCAAGATCCTGAGCAAGAATCGAGATACCTGTAAGAGGCTGTTTCCACTGATGCGCTATCGCCCCGATCATTTCCCCCATTGTGGCCATTTTAGACTGGTGAATCAGCAGACTTTCCTGTTCTTTTTTCTGCTCTTCCAGCTGTACCTGATCAGTAATATCCCGGACCATTCCGATCAGGCGGACCAGATTTCTGCTGCCGTCTGTCAGCCCCCTGATAAACACCTGAAAAATTTTAATTCCGTCATCGGATTTCCAGCGGATCCTTTTTTCTGCCACTGAATCACTGATCACGGAACGTATAATACTCTTAGAGACAGCCACCTGTGAGGGTGACTCGATGTGCGCAAACACCCAATCCGCTGTTACCTGATTGGAGTGGGTCCTTGTATTGAGAACAGAATAGAGTTCATCTGATATTTTAAAACGATCGTCTTTGGCGTACCATTCAAAAATACCCATTTTTGCAATCTGCATTGCTTCGGAAAGCCGCTCCCGGCTGTCTGCCAGAGCCAGATTACTGTCGAGGAGTTTCCAGGTCCGCTCCCTTACTTTTTCTTCCAAAGCCTGGTTTTCTGCCTGAAGCCTGTCCTCGATATCTTTCCGGGGTCTGATATCAATAAAAACTGCTGCAAGACTGCCGGATTGCGGAAAAAACGTGAGTATGATCTGAGCGGCAATGATCTCACCATCAGCCCGTTTAAACCTGAATTCATAGGTTTCGGGTGCTTTCTGAGGATTCTGGTGACGCAGCCGGTTTGTTTCCAGCATCCCTGGAAGATCCTCCTCATGAATAAACTGCATCCAGCGGATTTTTCCTTCTATCTGCTCTTTCTTCATCCCGGATATTCTGCAGAATTCTTCGTTTACCAGCTGAAGGATCTGATTTTTATCAATGATTACAAAAGGGATTTTCAGTGCCTGGAAAACTGACTCGAAATCAACCTCAATTTTAATTGGATTTCCGGGATTCATAGATTCAGTCCTTATCTATTTTAATATCGACCAATGCAGTATTAAATATTAAGATGCCGGCTAAAACAGCCTCTGGCAGCATACGAGCGGACACTAATCACGACAATAATTGACGAATTCCTGATCACGGATCCGCCCCACGATAAAAAAAATCTGGATAAAATAACTGCCCGGATTATAATGACAGTTATGAAAATCCCCGGAACAAAGTTTTTTTCAGCGATCGTTACAGCAGTAATTATTTCAGTGTCTGCGGCCTCCTGTGCCAAAGAAAATAAAAATTCAGATATATGGATGACTTATTTTCTGCTTACTAATCCTCAGGGAGATATCGCAGAATACTATGCAAAAGTTTATAAAATTGTCTCAACCGGGGACGGATATGAAGCAGTGGAAGTAAATTCCGCTACTTCAGGAAACCTTGTAGATCCATCCAAACCGAAGCTTATTATTGTTCACGGCTGGTTCACAAGTGACCGGAATTCAGCCAGCTTTCCTTCCTCGGAAGATCTTAAAAAACGGGTTCTGGATGAGTCCTTCTGGGGAAAATTTTTCAATACAGATGAATTTGCTGCCATCCTTGTAAATTATGACGTTTATGCTTATGATTACCTGACCTCGGTTCACATTCAGAGGAACGGAAGCCTTTTCCGGCAGCGCCTCGATACAGCTTTCGGTGCTTCTGACGCATCATCTCTTTCCATTTATGCACATTCCATGGGCGGTCTGGTAACAAGGACTGCCGTGTATGAGGGGGATGCTCCCCCATACCTGAAAAAAATAATTACAAGCGGAACGCCTTATCACGGTTCCCCATGGGCCAGTCCCCAGTGGCTGGATTTTATGGGAGAAGGGCTTCTCTCTTTAAACACAATCCCGGAACTGGTGGCATCTTTTCTTACAAATACCGACGGAGGATCGGACCTTCGCTGGGATAATTTTGACAATAAAATCCCAGGAGCTGAAAATGCCTTCCTCACCGATCTGAATACGAAAACAGACAGAGATCATTTTTTTACAGCCTACTATGGCAACTGCCTGAATGAATTAAACGGATGTTCAGGGGCCGACACTGATGCTAAAAATTCACTAAACCTTCTTTGCGAAATTCTGGGGAATACGGACGGTACAGTCGATAGTACAACTCATTTCACAGGTGCTGATTTCGCCCCTTCTGATTGTGTGGTACCTCTGAAAAGCGCAATAAATGCAGTTTCTGATATTACCGATTATCACGGGCTGAGTGCGGCTCAGTCTAAATATTCAGCTATAGCCGATATCGGTTCTTTTGACCATTTCGATATAAAAATGAACACACAGCAGCCAAGGCTCCGGTTATTGTCGGATCTGGGTCTGGTTCCGGTGCCCTGACCTGAATTCAGGCGGTTTTGCTGCTTTCCTTTTCATAATCACAAGAGGAACACCCTGTAAATTTTCCTTTTTCCTTGGAGGATTTTTCCAGCATGATTTTACCGCATTCAGGGCAAAGCTCCCCTGTTGGCTTATCCCAGGTGGAAAATTCACATTCCGGATAGCGGTCACAGCCGTAAAACGGCCTTCCTCTCTTTGTGGCCCTCATAATCACATGGCCGGTTTCACAGGTCGGGCACGGACCGATCGGGATTGCCTTTGCGTTTCTGCATTCCGGAAATCCCGGACAGGCAAGAAAATAGCCATGTCGTCCGATTTTCTTTACCATTTTCCGTCCGCATTTTTCGCAAACGTAATCAGTAGGTTCATCCAGCACATTTTTCATTTCCTCAATATTGCTGACGGCTTTTTCCACAGTCTGAATGAAGGGATCATAAAATTCTTTAAGCATAAGCTTCCAGTTGAGCTCAGAGGATGATACTTTATCCAGGTTTTCTTCCATACCTGCAGTAAAATCCTGGTCCACTAATGTACTGAAATGGGAAGTCATAACATCATTTACAAGAATGCCAAGATCTGTCGGTTTCAGAGCCTTATTTAGCCTGACAACATAGAATCTTTTCAGCAGAGTCTGAATGGTCGGAGCATACGTGGAAGGCCGCCCAACACCGCTTTCTTCAAGAACCTTTACCATTGTGGCATCGGAAAAACGTGGCGGCGGCTGAGTGAAATGCTGCTCCGGCTCCAGGGATCTGATGGTAACCGGTTCCCCTGCGGCAACTTCCGGAACCTTTGTATCTTTTTTCTTTTTATCGTCAAAATTATAGACTTCTGCAAAACCGTTAAAGCGGATGATGCGTCCGTTTACGCGAAACCCGTAATCCCCTGCCTGAATTTCAATTGTGGTTACATCAGAAATTTCATCGGCCATCTGCGATGAAACGAATTTCTGCCAGATCAGAGTATACAGTCTCAGCTGATCTTTGGAAAGATACTGAGCCACAGATTCGGGAGTCCTGGTTACATCAGTCGGGCGGATGGCTTCGTGTGCATCCTGAGCCGATTTAGCAGTGGCATAGGAACGGATTTCAGGCGAAAGATACTCCTTACCGAGTGTCTTTTCAACATGAGCGCGGGCCTGTTCCACTGCTGCAGGGGATGACCTTACTGAATCCGTACGCATATAAGTGATAAGACCGGTAATCACATCATTTCCAAGTTCAATTCCTTCGTAAAGCTGCTGCGCCACCATCATCGTTTTGTGGGATGTGTAACCAAGGCGGGTGGAGGCATCCTGCTGCATTTTGGATGTGGTGTAAGGAGCGGAAGGGCTTCTTTTTCTTTCTTTTTTAACAACCGAACGGATTTCCGCCGGGACGTTTTCCAGGGCCGATACAATTCCCTTAACCTGTTCTTCATTGCGAAGATCAGCCTTTTCTCCGTTAACTGTAACCAGGGAACCTTCCATGTTCCCTTTTTTATGAGCGAATTTCGCATCGAGAGTCCAGTATTCCTCCGGAACAAATGCTTCGATTTCTTTTTCCCGTTCACAGATCAGGCGAAGCGCAATAGACTGAACCCTTCCGGCAGAAAGCCCTCTTTTGATTTTTTTCCAGAGCAGAGGTGAAATACTGTAGCCTACCAGGCGGTCCAGAATGCGCCGGGCCTGCTGGGCATTCACAAGGTCCATTTTAATTTCACGGGGATGAAGAACTGCTTCTTTCAGCGCGCTTTCTGTGATTTCGTTAAACTCAATACGTTTGATATCGGGATTCAGAGGAGCCAGGGCCCTCGACAGATGCCAGGAGATCGCTTCACCTTCGCGGTCCGGGTCAGCAGCGAGAAGCACTCTTTCGGCAGAACCTGCCAGACGTTTGAGTTTATTCAGTATGGGAGCACGACCTCTGACTGTGATATATTCCGGTGTAAACTCGTTGTTCACATCCACAGCCATCCGTGATTTCGGAAGGTCAATAATATGGCCCATCGATGCTTCAATGATATAATCCTTACCGAGGTATTTATTGATGGTTTTCGCCTTCGAGGGAGACTCAACAATTACAAGTGTTTTGTTTTTTGCTGCCTGCTGTTTTACGGTCTTTGTTTTTTTAGCTGCTTTGGTTTCGGTGTTTGTTTTTGCCATGATTTCCCGGTCCGGAGAAAGGTTAGTAAGACTTCCGAACCAGGAAAAAAATATGCCGTCGTCCTGTCATATCTTTTTTTCCGGTTTTTCTTCCATATAATAGGTTCCGTCACCCAGGCTGCGAAGCCTGCCCTGGCTTTTCCTCTCCCAGAATTCCAGCTGGCCCTGGGGAGATATAATCCGCCGATCCAGCTCTGCCAAAGAAACCGGATAAGCACCGTCATAAAGCAGATTTCTGCAGCCCTCATTGACCCCTCTGCCCAGAGATGGGTGATCAAAAGCTGCCACATCTCTTCCGTTATCGAGGGCAAACCGCGCAGTAATCAAAGCCCCTGATCTTACAGGAGCCTGCATCACATACGTAATTTCGCACAGTCCTGCAATAATCCGGTTCCTTCGGGGAAAATGATAGGACTTTGCTTCGGTTGACGGCGGGAATTCGCTGATCAGAGTAAAAGGAGCCGTTTCAGTCCGGGCCCTTTCCGGTATGTCCAGATTCGACACAGGACCTGCCTTCTCTGTTCCCCCTGCCAGAACCGCAATTCCGGGATTCTTTCTTCGGACAGCCGCAAGATGAGCCGCCCTGTCAATACCTAAAGCCAGGCCCGAGACAATCGTATGACCGGATAGAAGATCCAGCAGCAGATCACATGCATATACAGCTACCGGAGCCGGTTTTCGGGTTCCCACAACTGCTGTGAAAGGAATTCCCTGGTTGTTTTTCAGAAAAACTTCCGGAGGGTCCCCTTTCCAGAAAAGCACAGGAGGGGGATCAAAAATATGAGTAAGCAGGCGGGGGAAGCCTGAATCCCAGAATGTCAGCCACCCGCAGTGTTCCTTTCTTTTAAAGCAATCTGCTTCCTGATTCCGGAGCTCCGATGCTGCCAGAAAACGGGCCCGCTGGATTTCTTCAGCGGGGAACCAGCAGGAAAGTAAAGAATGAAACCGTTTGATTCCGGCATCGGGAGACGGAAGATTCCGCCATCCCCCCCGCCTGTAAAAGGAAATTCTGTAAGGTAGAAACGAAAGAAATAGGGCCGTTTCCAGATCAGATCTGCTTTCCAGTGATACCTGCATAATGAGTACAGGTAAAAAAAAAACATTTTAGTAAAAAAAAATGCCCTGTCAGGGCTGATTCAGAAATGAATTCAGTTTTTCTTTTTCTTCCTCAAGCCTGAGCCACTCCGACTCAGCTGCCTCAGCCTGCTCTGTGACTGAAGCCAGCTCTGCGGAGAGTTTAGCGTCATAAGCCATACTCAGCTGCGCCAGAAGGGAATCCCGCTTTTCAGCTGTTTCCAGCATCAGGCTTTCAATTTTTTTTAACTGAGTCTCAAGACGGTTCAGCCTGGAACGTACCTCTTTTCGCTCCTGATGACGCAGCCCACCGGCCCCTGCAGGTGCCTCAGAATCAGCCGGGCCTTCCTTCTTTACAGAGGCTCCTTTCCTGTCTGAAGCAGCCTCTCCGGATTCATTCAGTCTTTTTTCAAGAGCAAATACATACTCCTCAAAAGTACCCGGATAATGAAGAACCCGTCCGCCGCTGACTTCAAGGATTTCCGTGGCTACAATATTAATGAAAGTCCGGTCGTGACTCACAAAAAGGACTGTTCCATTAAAATTTTTCAGAGCCCAGGCCAGGGCTTCCACAGTCTCAAAATCCAGATGGTTGGTAGGCTCATCCAGCAGTATAACATTGTATCTTCCCAGGAATATGGATGCGAGAATCAGCCTTGCCCGCTCTCCTCCGGACAGAACTCTTAATGGTTTTTTTACATCATCTCCCTGAAACAGAAAACTCCCTGCCATATCAAGAATTTCCTGGCGTCCGGCATACATGCCGCAATTCTGTTCCAGATAAGTAAAAACATCTGTGTCCGTATCGGGAACCGATCCGAAAACATGCTGTGCATAACAGGCCATACGCACATCTTTTCCGGGCTTTATTTCGCCGGAGATTTTTTCAAGATCACCCATCAGAGTTTTCAGAAGTGTGGTTTTTCCCTGTCCGTTTTCGCCAAGAATTGCAATACGACTGGTGCGGGGAGCTGCGAAACTGATACCCGAAGCAACCACATGATATGAATCCCCGTCTGTATCCGGTTTTCTGTAGCCGATCGAGAGATCTTTTACCTCAAGGGACCAGCCCTTTTTCGCTTCGGTATCCGGTATACGGATCGAAGCGGTTTTCATGGGATTTATAATTTCAATTTTTTCGAGTTTTTCGAGCTGTTTTACCCGGCTCTGCACCAGAGTGGCCTTGGATGCTTTAGCACGAAACCTGTCAACGAAGGACTGAATTGCCTTCTGCTGGGCTTCGATATTTTTATTGAAAGCGATTTTCTGTGCAAGCATTTCCTCCCGGTATTCAAGATAATCCTCCACATTACCAGGGAACAGTGTGACACCCCCCTGATCCACCTCCAGTGTGTGATCACAGGTTCTTTTCAGAAATTCCCGGTCATGAGAAATCAGCAGAAATCCTCCTGGAAAGTCTATCAGAAGATTTTCGAGCATCAGCAGTGTTTTTAAATCCAGATAGTTGGTCGGTTCATCGAGCAGTATAAACTCCGGCTCCCTGAGAAGCATCGCAGCCAGCTTCACCCTCATCTGGAAACCACCCGGAAGCTTTTTTACAGGAGATTCAAGAAGTTCACCGCGAAGCTGAAATCTGGCAGCCATCCGGCCGCAGGTCCATTCTTCCTGTTTGCTGTAGCGGATCAGAAAATGCATCACTGTCTCGCCGTCCAGAAAAGGATCTTTCTGTTCAAGGTAACTGAGCCTGAGATCGCGGCTTTTAATGATTTCACCGCTGTCAGCTTCCTCTTCGCCGAGAATGATCCGCATAAGAGTGGATTTACCGGCTCCGTTGCGTCCGATGACACCGATTTTCTGTTTTTCAAGAAAGCTTACAGTTACATCAGAAAGTACTGTTCTGCTTCCGTAAGATTTAAAGATTTCCCTGACCTGAATAAGTGCTTTCACCGGAACCAGGATATGAGCAGCTCCGGTATCTGCAAAGTAAAATCCGGTTCAGATGAAAGCTTCCTGGCACATGGTCATTCAGATACAATTTTATACTGATTATGACAGATAATGCATCGTTCCGTAAGTTCAGCCAGACCCTTTAAAAGATCTTCCTTACTGCTTTCAGGATTTCGCAGAAGATCTGCAAACCGGTCAAATTCCTGATGAGTACTTACCCCGAGGGTTTTCATTGGAACTGGCAGTTTCAGCAGAATACTGGCTTCTTTTTCGGCAAGCTGATTTACTGCATGCATACCTACTGCCTCTGAAGCTTTTGCAGCCCCCTCTCTGTCATTCACAGAAAGTCCTTTATGGATTTCATGAACTGCATTCAGGAGAGCTCTCATCTCTTCCAGAACCAGGTTCCTCTCGGAATCCGTCAGAATAACCGCTGTTCTTCCGTCAGCAGATTTCTCTGTTCGCCCTGACACAAAGGCTTTTACAAGGATCCCGAGTGTTACCAGCCAATCAACCAGGACCTGGATTTCAGTGTTTTTATTATGCTCATATTCCCTCTTTTACGACATTGCGGACTTCATACTCTTTTAACCGAATAGCGATAATGAGATTGATTCTCTGTTGCAGAAAATTGTCAAGCCTTTTTTAGTACAGAACTGAATCTGAGATCTGCATAAATTTCCTGTTTTCAGCGGTTACGCCCATGGATTCCGCGCGCTCGTTATTTTCGCTTAACAAAAAGATAAAGGGTGCTTTGGCCAGACAGCCTGCAGAATACATACCTGGCAAAATATTACTATTATAATATTTTTCTTTTATACATATAATTATATTTATTATTCCCGTCTGCCCCGCATTGGAGGGCGGAGCCCAATCCCGAACGTCAAAATCAGGAGGATTTTGTAATGAGGGCAGCGGGGGGACCCTTTTATAAAGAAATATCCCGATATATTATAATTTACATTGGCAATCCCTGGAGTATTGGCAGGAGCGCCAAGGAGGGCGCGACTCTGGCCGGGGTCGGCCTTGGAGGGATGCGCCGGCACAGAAATGCCCCGCTGCCAATCTGCAAGGTCCCCCATAAATCAGCAATAGCCCACTGCAAACCAGGTCGGCTGTTTTGAGGGGCATAGGGAACCCAGTAAATGTGAGTCAAACGTCACCCTGCACTACTGATTTTCCTGAGTGAGTCTCTCAATATCCTCAGGAGTAAGATCGGTATAAGCAGCAATTTCACTGAATTCAAGTTTCCCTGCCCGGATCATTGCCTTCGCAGTCTGGCAGGCTTTCTGATAGGCCCCTTCTTCACGACCTTCTTCTCTG
>CAZQKZ010000049.1:0-23436 GCA_964594095.1 uncultured Leptospiraceae bacterium
CTACCAGGGAATCCGTGAGCAGGGTGCCGGAATCTCTCTGGAGTATCATTTTTAATTGGAATCTGTTTGGTTTTTGTGAATATGATAAAACAATCACTATGGTTTTTTCATTGTATCTGATGGTAATTCTTTTCTTACAAAGAATAATTCGTATCCCTTAATACTCACAAATCGGACTTGACAGAAGATTTCAGGAGATTAAAATGGTCATATATCAGGATATCTTGATATGCTGAAAACCTGATCTTACTTGGAGAATCAATGAATACACTTGCATTAATAAAAGCAATGAGCGATCAGACCAGACTGAGAATTCTGAAAATACTCCAGAACGGTCCGCTGCATGTAAACGAAGTGCTCGAAATACTCGATATGGGCCAGAGCCGAATTTCCCGGCACCTGAAAATCCTGTCAGATGCCGGCCTTATTGAAGGAATTCGTCAGGGCATTCGGGTTTATTATCAGTTCCGGTCCGATATTGATGAGAATCCTCAGCTGATAGAAATACTTCGCAGTTTTCATCTTGAGCCTGCCCGGCTTTCGCAGGAAGACAGCTCTGGCAGAGAAGCAGCCCTGATCCTCACAAAATACCAGCATGAAGATCTGGAGAAAGTAAAAGAAATTCTTAAAACAAGGAAAAATCTTTCGGTTGAACATTTTCAGTCCTACGGATCTGAACAGGACAGTCTCCAGAGCCGCTATGTGGATGCTTCCTTCTACCGAAAAGAAATTCTCAGTATGCTGCCCCCGGCCGCTAAAACGGTTATTGATGTAGGCAGCGGGACCGGGGCCTTAGCTAAAGAAGCCGCTAAAAAAACAAAACATTTAATCTGTGTGGATCAGAGTCCCCGTATGCTGGAAATTGCTAAAGAATCCATGAAAGACAGCTCCGGCAAAACCAAAGTGGAATTCAGAGTCGGCTCAGCGGAACATCTGCCGGTGCGTGATAAAGAAGCTGATGCTGTGATAGCCTCTATGGTGCTCCATCATCTGCCGGAACCGGAAACAGCACTTTCCGAGATCCGACGGGCTATGGTGGCTGGAGGAACTCTTATTGTTGCAGAGCTCAATGAACATCAGGAAAGAGATATGCATGCATATTTCGCGGATTTCTGGCTTGGATTCCCCAAAGCCAGGCTGACTGCTATGATGAAAAAGAGCGGTTTTCAGATTATAAAAGAAAGCAAAGGGAAAGGCAGGGGAAACCTCGAATGTCTTTTCATAACAGCGAAAGCTGTCTGATGCCTTACGTACATTTTAACAGTAAGTAAAAATTTAAGGAGAAAAAAATGTCAAATCAGGATTTTAAAGTAAAGGACATGAGTCTTGCCCGCTGGGGACGCGAAGAAATCATTCTTGCAGAAGCGGAAATGCCCGGTCTTATGGCGATTCGCGAAGAATATGGCCCAAAGCAGCCTCTGAAGGGTGCTAAAATTGCAGGATCTCTGCATATGACGATCCAGACTGCGGTTCTTATTGAGACTCTGATCGCTTTAGGGGCTGAAGTCCGCTGGTCCAGCTGCAATATTTATTCCACTCAGGATAATGCAGCCGCAGCTATCGCAGAGAAAGGTATCCCTGTTTTCGCATGGAAGGGAATGACCGAAGAAGAATACTGGTGGTGTATTGAGAAAACTCTGGAATTCGACGGGGGACCAAACATGATCCTCGACGATGGCGGAGACCTCACTAATTATGTTCATGAAAAACACCCCGATCTTCTGAAAAACATCATTGGGGTGAGTGAAGAAACAACCACAGGTGTTCATAATCTTCATAAAATGATGAAAGAAGGAAAGCTGAAAATCCCTGCTTTTAATGTGAACGATTCGGTAACTAAAAGTAAATTTGATAACGTTTACGGATGCCGGGAATCTCTTGTGGATTCCATTAAGCGGGCGACTGACGTGATGATGGCCGGTAAAGTGGCTCTTGTGGCCGGTTTTGGGGATGTAGGCAAGGGATCTGCTCAGTCACTTCGTGCTCTTTCCTGCCGCGTACTGATTTCCGAAGTGGATCCGATCTGTGCTCTCCAGGCAGCGATGGAAGGCTATGAGGTTGTGACCGTTGATGATTTCTGTGATAAAGCTGATATTTTTGTAACCACCACAGGTAATAAAGATATTATCACGATCGAACATATGAAGAAAATGAAAGACGGAGCGATTGTTTCGAACATCGGCCATTTTGATGTTGAGATCCAGGTTGATGCACTCAAGAAATTTCCTGGAATCAAAGCCACAAACATTAAACCGCAGGTCGATAAGTATACTTTCCCGGACGGACACAGCATTATTCTTCTGTCCGACGGACGCCTGGTAAACCTTGGAAACGGAACTGGTCACCCCAGCTTTGTAATGTCCAGCAGTTTCTCCAATCAGGTTCTTGCTCAGATTGAATTATACACAAACAAAGGCAAGTATCCGGTAGGCGTTTACGTTCTTCCTAAAAAACTTGATGAAAAAGTAGCAGAACTGCATCTGAAAAAGATCGGTGCGAAGCTTACAAAACTTACAAAAGAGCAGGCTGATTACATCGGAGTACCGGTGGATGGTCCGTTCAAGCCCGAAGCGTACAGATACTGATCAGTGCAGCAGCATGGGACCATCTCATGCCGCTCCCTGACCCTCCGGACTGCTTTCAGAGCAGGCCGGAGGGCCTTATTAACCTTATAAATATCAATACTATTAACATTTAACAAAAGGGAACATCTGCAGATGATCTCCCGCCGGAAAAATTATGCCGAAGTACACTGAAGAATTCATCAGAAATCTTATGAAAAAAAGCATCCTGGTCCTTGACGGGGCAACTGGTACAATGCTTCAGAGAGAAAATCTTACTGAGGAGGATTTCGGAGGTGCTGAATACTACGGATGCAACGAAATTCTTGTGGAAACAAGACCCGACATTATACTGAAAGTGCACAGGATATATCTTGAATCCGGTGCCGATATTATAGAAACCAACTCCTTCGGTTCCACTCCGCTGGTTCTGGATGAATACGGACTTGGTCACAAAGCCTATGAGCTGTCAAGAAAAGCAGCTGAGCTGGCCAGACAGGCAGCCGACGAATTCGACACACCGGAAGAGCCTCGCTTTGTTGCCGGTTCCATGGGGCCTACCACTAAATCCGTGTCCCTGACCGGAGGAGTAACCTTTGAAGAGCTTATTGAAAATTTTCTGATTCAGGCCCGCGGCCTCCAGGATGGCGGTGTTGATATATTTCTTCTGGAAACGGCGCAGGATACTCTTAACCTGAAAGCAGCCCTTATTGCGCTTCTGAAGCTGCGCGAAGAATCCGGTGTCAATATACCTTATATGGTTTCCGGCACCATTGAGCCTATGGGGACTATGCTTGCCGGTCAGGGTGTGGAATCCCTTGTGGCATCTCTTGAACATTTTAAACCATTATCGGTTGGTATGAACTGCGGAACCGGACCTGATTTCATGAAAGATCATGTTCGTCGCCTGCATCAGACTGCGGATTCATTTATAAGTGTTTACCCGAATGCAGGTATGCCCGATGAAGACGGTAAGTATAACGAAACACCAAAAAGTCTTGCAGACCAGTTAGGCGAATTCTGCGATAACGGCTGGCTGAATATAGTCGGCGGTTGCTGCGGTACAACACCGGATCACATCAAAGCCATTAAACAGATGGCAAGAACCAAAAAGCCCAGGTCAGAGCAGAGTCACCATGTCACAAGGGTAAGCGGAATTGATTACCTCGAACTGGACGATTCCAAAAGACCATATCTTGTGGGAGAACGCAGCAATTCACTTGGTTCAAAAAAATTCCGCGATCTGATTGAATCAGGAAATCTGGAAGAAGCCACCGATATCGCAAGGGCACAGGTGAAGTCAGGTGCGCACATCATTGATGTGTGTCTTCAGAATCCGGACCGTGATGAGCTTTCTGATATGAAGGCATTTCTTCCGCTTCTTATGAAAAAGATTAAGGCACCGGTGATGATCGATTCAACCAGTACACCGGTTCTCGAATATGCACTTACACAGAGCCAGGGGAAACTTCTGTATAACTCAGTTAACCTGGAAAACGGAGAGGACCGTTTCGCGGAAGTCGCTCCGCTGTATCATCAGTTCGGCTTTGCACTTGTTGTGGGAACGATTGACAATGATCCGCAGCATGGGATGGGTGTTACGAGAAAAAGAAAACTTGAAATCGCAGAAAAAAGTTATGATCTGCTTGTGAATAAATATAAAATTGATCCCCGTGATATTATATTTGATCCGCTTGTGTTCCCGGTTGGTACCGGCGATGCTGATTACATCGGTTCCGCACAGGAAACCATCGAAGGAGTAAGGCTTATTAAGGAGCGTTTCCCTGAGTGCAGGACCATCCTCGGAGTTTCCAATGTGAGTTTTGGTCTGCCGGCTGCCGGAAGGGAAATCCTGAATTCCGTGTTTATTCATTATAATGTTCAGGCGGGGCTGGATCTTGCCATTGTGAATGCGGAAAAATATCTGGAATATGAAGATATCCCGGAAAACGAAAGAAAGCTTGCTGAGGAACTTCTGTTTCACACTAAAGAGAGCTATGATTCGGCCCTGGCGTCGTTTGCGTCATTTTATAAAAATAAAAAATCATCTGTGGCAAAGGGCTCCTCAGATAAAAGCCATCTTTCCCCCGAGGAACGGCTTTCCATGAATGTACTGGAAGGTTCTGTAAGCGGACTGACTGACGATCTGAATGAAGTTCTGAAAACAAAAAAGCCTATAGAAATCATCAACGGTCCTCTGATGGCAGGAATGGCAGAGGTAGGAAGGCTGTTCAATGCGAATCAGCTTATTGTGGCAGAGGTTCTGCAGAGTGCCGAAGTAATGAAAGCTGCAGTGCGGCATCTTGAAAAATTCATGGAAAAATCCGAAACTTCGGTAAGAGCAAAATTTCTGCTCGCAACTGTAAAAGGGGATGTTCATGACATCGGAAAAAATCTTGTAGAAATTATATTATCTAACAACGGTTATGAAGTGATCAATCTCGGGATCAAAGTTCCGGCGGAAGACATTGAAAAAGCATGTCTTGAGCATAAACCGTATGCGATTGGTCTTTCCGGTCTCCTGGTGAAATCCGCCGAGCAGATGGTACTCACTGCCGAATATCTGTCTTCGCGCGGTATTCATGTGCCGATTCTGGTGGGCGGAGCTGCTCTTTCCGAGAAGTTCGTAAGAAAAAAAATTCAGCCTGTTTACGAAGGATCAGTAATTTACTCAAAAGATGCAATGAACGGTCTCGATATCATGAACCGGATTACCGATGACCGCTACCGGGAAGAAATGCTTCGCAACTGGAGCAGGCTCTGGACCCAGGAAGAAGACACCGAAGCCGGAAAGGGAACAGGTGAAAATGATTCCGAAGGCTCTGACCGTACTGAAGCAGGGATCGGACGCGAAAAAATGATAATAACTTATGACTGGGGTCCTGGCGGCAAACCGGTGCTTCCTCCTGAGAATGCAGCAGATGCATTCAGAGGAGTGCGGCTCAGTGACCAGTCCCTTTTTGCGGAAGTCTTTAAGTATGTTAACCCTGGTATGCTCTATAAAAAGCATCTTGGATTCCGGGGAAATACCAAAGAAGCGGAAAAAAACCAGGATCCGAAATTCATGGAACTGAAAGCTCTGATGGATTCACTGCAGTCTGAAGTGCTGCAGAACCGAACTCTGAAATTAGATGGTTATTATAAACTGTTTAAAGCGGCATCAGACGGGGATGATCTGATTCTTTTCAGTGAATCAGGCAGGGAATTAACCCGGTTTCATTTTCAGAGACAGAAGAAAGGCTGGGAGCTTTGTCTTTCTGATTTCGCGGCGCCTTTGGGTTTCGGAGGAAATACCGGTCAGCCCGCAGATACAATCGGTCTCTTTGTTGTGACCACAGGGATCGGTGCCAGGGAAACTGCGGCGGACCTGAAAGATAAGGGAAGCTATCTGAGATCTCATGCTCTTTCAGCTCTTGCACTGGAAAGTGCAGAAGGTTTCGCAGAAGTAGTGCATCGCAGAATGAGATCTGAAATGGGAGTACCTGATGAGAGGGCATTCAGTGCACAGGAACTTTTCTCCATGAAGTATCAGGGAGCAAGATTCTCTTTCGGATACCCTGCCTGTCCTGATCTTGCCGATCAGGAAAAGCTTTTTGCCGCTCTGGATCTGCCATCGGATTTCGGTGTGAAGCTGACAGAAGGCTTCTCCATGGATCCGGAGGCCAGCGTATCAGCGCTTGTGTTTACTCATCCGCAGGCCAGATATTTTTCAGTCGAATAATAAGTAAGTAATTCAGGTGTCTGTTTCGTCGTTTTCTGAATCGCCGGTATTCAGAAGGCGGCGGAAAGCATCCTGAAATTCCTCAACGGAAGTATTCCAGTCAGCGTAAAAAGCTTCGGTCATAGCCCGGAAAACTTCTGCCCGGAAATCAGGGAAAGGATACCAGAATTCAGCAGCCACGTCAGCATCTTCATCGATATAATACCTTGTAATGACTGCATTTTCATTCAGTGCATTCACAAGCCCGCGAAGTTCCTCGGACTGCGGAGTGACTCCTTCTTTTGTTAAGTAATATGTAAATACACGGAATCCGCCGCTCCACGAATGGAGTCTGAAGTCCGGCTTGTCCAGGGACTCAGTATGACAGCCAAGAAAATCCTCATCATTTTCCCGTTTGATTTCGCATTCAAATCCTGAATCCGATAAATATTTCTGCATGGACTGCAGAGGGGGGAGCTCCGGTTCCTGCTGTTTTTTATTTTTACCTGCCGGCTGAGCTCCAAGGACTGTAACCGACAGTAAAATTAACAGAAGAAGTAATTTTCTGAATATTGATATTGTTTTCATAAGATTGTTCCGGTCGGCCGGGAATCAGGAAATATCCGGATTCCTGGCTTTAATATGCTCGGCCATTTTTTTATCTTCGTTACGAATGTGCTCCATGAGCCAGTCATACAGAAGAACCCGGAGAGTATTGGCAGGCATGGATTTGCCTGCCAGATAATCCTTGACAGCTTTGGTAACTGTTTCGACAAAAAGTGAATGAAGTTCTTTGTGATGAGCAAGATACGGATATCCGTTTTCTTCCATCAGTTTTTCTTCATCCACGAAATGAGTGCGGGTATACTCAACAAGGTCATGGAGAACCTGCGCCATCACCTGCCTGGTTTTACCGGAATTGGATGCAATCCGGATTTCTTCCATGATATCAATAAGTTTCGCATGCTGTTCATCGACAAATGATATGCCCACCCTGCTTCGCGGATCAAGAATGAAGGAGCTCATATCAGCCTTCTTTCACGATCTCGTAAGTAATCGGCACAGCTTTTTTCAGCATTGCAGAAACGGAACAGTACTGCTCCTGAGAAAGTTCCACAGCCCTTTTGATTTTATCTTCCGGTGTGCTGCCTGAATAAATATACTTCAGATGGATTTTCGTGAATACCTTTGGGTGCTCAGAGGAAACTTCGGCGTCAGCTTCAATGCGGAATGTGTCGGGAAGAACCTGCATTTTCCGGAGGATTGAGATAACATCCATAGCAGTACAGCCGGTCAGTGACTTCAGGAGAAGTTCTTTGGGGAGGGGGCCAAGGCCATTTCCGCCAACAGCTTCAGCAGCATCCATTAAAACCGGATGGCCGCTTGGTGCTGTGGCCGTGAAATTCATATTATTGTTCCATTTCAGTTCTGCGTGCATTGTTTACCTTTGTTGTCTGATCTTTTACTTAATTAGGAAATGGCTGAAATTCAGGCCGGTTCATAGAAACAGCGCTTAGGTGAAATCACTTTCCCTTCTTTTTTCAGCTCATTGATGATTTTAGTAATTTCCTTGCTGTCCATACCCAGACTTTCAGCAAGTTCTCCCGGCCGCACCGGTTTACCCGCTTTTTTCATTGCGGAAAGTACTTTCGTTGATTCGCTCTGTGCCATTCTGACTGTCTCCTTTTTTATATCCAGATTTTGTTTATTGAGTCGCTGATACGGCCGTTGACTTTGGCCATAATAAAATTAATATAGTTGGTTATATCTTTACGGAATTTGATTATATAACGTACGGGGTGGGTTTTATCTTTTTCGAAAAGATATTTTTCTGCTTCACGAAGACTTACATCAATATCCTGAAGGATGTGCTTCAGCTCGCGGAAAGCATGATTGATTTCAGTAAGAGCTGTTACCTCCAGAGATCCGGAAGTGATGTCTTCCGGGTACGCGCTCATGAGTTCTGTGGCCTTTTCATAAAACTCTGAGATTGTGTCTTCCACTTCCTCGAGGTATTCTACGTCCAGTTCATTATAAATTGTCGGATTATCTTCATCGAACTGGGGGAAGGGATAGATATCGGTCTTTTCGGACAGGATGGCTTTCATTCGTTCCCGGACTTTTTCAATCTGTTCTGCAAGAGAGTCACGCATATCGCGAAGTCCGAAATGGGGACGCCGAAGGGTTTTAAGGGAAAAAACATCCCGGCCCAGATACATTTTATCAAAGTAACGTTCGGGGAGATCATCCCGCATTAAAGTGTAAATTTTAACTACAAAGAGGTCCTCATCCTCCGGATGAGCAACAAATCGCGCAATCAGCAGATTCTGATTCAGAGAAATAAAATAGGAATTAGTTTCGAGCAGAGCAGAATAATGAGTCAGATTGTATATAATGTTCATCCGGAGCTTAGGCAGAAGTTCCTTATGCTCCGCAATCAGGATCTTAAGATCCTCTATTTCGGAATCGTGATGATCGCCGGTGGTGATAATCTGATTCCCCGGTGTAATGATGGCCCGGCACCTGCGCAGAAAAAACTCAATGTGCAGGTTCTCCAGAGTTGCCTTCTGAAATTCATCCAGAGGGAATTCCGGCAGCTTCACCATTTCCATGGCTGTAATTTTTTTCAGGTTATCCATTATAGGGGAACTATACCGCCTTAAGAAAAAAAGTCAATCAGAAATTAGTGCTTTAAGTTTAGGCTGACAGAACCAGCACAAAAAAGGAACTTCATATAGGATCCTGCAGGTCGATTTTATTTTTTTGACGGAACGTATGCTTCAATTTTGGGCTTTTCCATGCCCGGAATAAAACGAAGAACGCACTTTGTCTGCGGCGCCCGGATTTTCTCTACATAACCACGATAGTGAATTTCCACTCCTGGGAAGAGTGTATCTCTTGCTGTAAGTTTAACTTCGCTTTTATTATAACGGTTGGCGCGGTAATAGGCGATTTTTTCTTCGAGGTGTTTGTTTTTATCAAGAAGCTGTTTGTATTTCTGAAATACCAGACGGAATTCAGCTTTTTTATCGGCAGGTACATTACCTCTGGACCGCTGCACAAAATTCTTTATTTTGGCGATCATCTCGGATACTTTTTCATAATCCTTTTCCAGGTGCTCCTTTTCTTTTACAAAAAGATCAAGCAGAACCTGATTCTGATAGTGTTCTCCGAGGACTATTTTTGTAGGAGTTTCGTTGCGGTTTCCGATGATGTCAGCTGTCACAGATCCAAAGGCTGTGAATTCTCCGCCGCTGATGGTGCTGGCCCTTCCGTTCAGATAAATATCAGAAAAACAGATAATTCCGGAACCGACAATGGATTTTTCCACGTTGATATTTCCATGGACGGTAAGGAGACTGTTATCAATAAATACAGCCTTTAAATCACCCTCAATTTCGATGGTGTTTTCCCTTCGGGCATTGATCCCTTTGCGGACCAGAAGACTTCCGCCGGTCTTAATTTCGCCCGATTCTATAAGACCGCCGACTTCTACGTCGCCTGCCGCCATTACTGATGAGCCCCTTTCAATATTCCCGTAAATTCTGACACTGCCATCGTAGTTGACATTGCCGCTTTCAAGTCCAACATTCCCCTGGATTTCCAGAACTGCGTTTACATCGATGATTTTATCGGTATGAATGAAAATGCCTTTGATGGCAGCAGCATATTCAAAAGTATTAGGAATTCTTTTAATACCCCGTCCGATTTCAATCCGGGGATTTTCAACCGGGTCAGCAGGAACCGGCTCATTGTAAATATTGATGCCTGATGTGCCTTCCGTTGCCGGGAAGAGCTTCATAACCACCTGGTCGGCTTCCACAGTCCGGTATTTTTCAACATTCCGGTAGTCTGCACGGCCATCCTCGTCAATAACTACCTGAGTGGGGTTTTCGACGAGAATTTCAATGCGTCCGTTTTCACCCTGCTTAACAGGAAGGCCGCGTGCAATCGTTTCGCTGAGATCCGTGGATTCAGTGGATCCGTTTTTCTGGAAAAGGTCAACTATGCGGTGGATGGCAGAGGAATCCACTCCGTAAGTGATCCCGTAATCATTCAGAAGCTCCGTGACTGACTCAAAGCTGATATCAGGGCTGTAGCGACCCCGTAAACGCAGAACTGCGTTCATTTTCTGATCGTCTACTGCAATTTCCATCCTGGGTGCTGTGAGTTCTTCCTTTAGCATGTCTGTGTCCTTGTTATATTTAGTATCGACTTTTGCAAGGTTAACTTTCTGTCTGACCGGGAGTTTTGGCAAAAAAAATCATAAGATAACTGATTTGACTTCCAGCCCTTTTTTTACATCCTTGGTAACGGAGACAACCCCCGATGCAAGACACTCAGACAGCCCGGATCCGGGAAATTCCTTACAATTATACTTCCTTTTCCGATCGTGAAATCGTAATTAAATTTCTGGGAGAAGAATCCTGGTATATACTGAATCAGCTGAGATCCACCCGGAAGACCGGAAGGTCCGCCAGAATGCTTTTTGAGGTTCTTGGGGACATCTGGGTAGTCAGCCGGAATCCGATTGTCCAGGATGATCTCTTCTCCAATATAAAGCGCTGGAGGTCCTTGTCTCATGCGCTGCATCACCGGCTTGATCAGATTCTGGAACGTGCTGACGGAAATGAGCTGGCAATCGGTCTGGTTACCAAAGCCAGAGAATCAGTCCGGGAATTTGAAAACTGGTATTCCCGGCAGAGAAAACTGCGCAGCCAGGTAACATCCCGGCTGAAAAGCATTACGAATACAAATAATATTGATTTCAGCGGTACAGCCAGAGTGTCCCATGTTACTGACGCTACGGACTGGAGGGTGGAATATCCGTTCGTGGTTATTAATCCTGATACGGAAGATGAAGTAATCCGTATAGTTAAAGCCTGTATCGAACTTGGACTTACCATTATCCCAAGGGGGGGCGGAACCGGATACACCGGGAGTGCCGTTCCTCTTTATCCGAACACTGCCATTATCAATACCGAAAAACTTCTGAAGACTGGTCCTGTAACTAAAACAGCCATATCCGGAGTATCTCAGGAAGTTCATACAATTTTTACAGAGGCAGGGGTCATCACCAAATCTGTGACTGATGCAGCGGAAGAGCAGGATCTTATCTTCGCTGTGGATCCTACCTCTAATACAGCATCAACCATCGGCGGAAATATTTCCATGAATGCGGGCGGAAAAAAAGCAGTGGCCTGGGGAACCGCCCTTGACAATCTTGTGAGCTGGAAAATGGTTACTCCGGACTGTCTGTGGACGGTTACCGAAAGAATCGGACATAACTTAGGAAAAATACACGATCAGGAAACCGTGAAATTCCGGGTCACGAAGTATGAAGCTGACGGTAAAACCGTGGTGTCCTCCGAAGAAATTACCATGCCCGGCAGTAAATTCCGGAAAATTGGCCTGGGCAAGGATGTAACCGATAAGACTCTGGGAGGACTCCCTGGAGTGCAGAAGGAAGGCTGTGACGGTATTATAACCTCTGCGGTTTTTCTGCTGCATCCTTCACCGAAGTTTATACGGACTGTATGTCTTGAATTTTTCGGTTCTGATTTAAGTCTTGCTGTTCCTGCGATTGTAGAAGTTAAAAATGCACTCGATAAAGATCCCGATGTTGTTCTCCTCGGACTCGAGCATCTGGATGAACGCTATATCCGGGCTGTGAAATACACCACCAAGACAAACCGCAGTGAGCGGCCGAAGATGATCCTGCTGTCTGATATCGGTTCCGACAGCGAAGATAAGCTGCGCGAGGTTACAGATGCGGTTGTGCAGATGGCTGTTAAAAGGGGCGGAGAAGGTTTTATTGCTGTAACCCCGGAAGCGCGCCGAAATTTCTGGAAAGACCGAAGCAGAACAGCAGCCATCGCGGCTCACACCAATGCATTCAAAGTCAACGAAGACGTGGTAATTCCTCTTGAAAGACTGAATGAATACAATACCGGTATCGAGAGGATGAACATTGAACTTTCAACCTCTAATAAAGTCCGGATGATCGATGCCGTTATTAAATATTTATCAGGAGAGATTCCTGAACTCTATATGACCAAGGATTATGAGGTCAGCGAAGAAAGTAAAAATATATTTGCTTCAAAAATTGAAAGAGCACTCAGGCACCTCAAAGAGAAACGTGAACACTGGACCGGACTTATGGCCCATATGGACAGCCGGGCTATGGACCATGCTCATCTTTTTGATAAGGATCTGATTGACAGAATAGGGGAAGATGATACTGTTTTCCGGCTTCTGCAGAGAAGAGAAGTCAGAATATCCTACCGCCGGGAAATTGAAAGACCACTGAAGGAAATCTTCGAAGGCAACCGGCTGGAAGCTGTTCGTATAAAATTTGATAAAATTCACGCTGAAATCCGTTCCTCCAGGCTCTTTGTAGGTCTGCATATGCATGCGGGGGACGGGAACGTCCATACTAATATTCCGGTGAACTCAAATGATTACCATATGCTTAATGAAGCTCATGTGATCGTTGACCGGATCATGGAGCTTGCCAAGTCTCTCGGGGGTGTGATTTCAGGAGAGCACGGAATAGGAATCACTAAAATCAAATATCTTGATAAGCATATTATTGAGGAATTTGAAGCCTACAAAAACAAAGTGGACCCTGAGGGATTTTTCAACAAAGGCAAGCTGATGAGCGGATCAGGCCTTGATTTTGCTTATACCCCTTCGCTTCGTCTTCTGGAGCAGGAAGCACTTCTGCTGGAGCGCAGTGAACTCGGGGATCTGAACGAAAGTATTAAAAACTGTCTTCGCTGCGGGAAATGCAAGATCAAATGCAGCACTCATGTCCCTGCAGCGAATCTGCTGTATTCCCCGCGAAACAAGATCCTTGCTACCGGTCTGATTATTGAGGCATTCCTTTACGAAGAACAGACCCGCCGCGGAATCTCCATTCATCATTTTGATGAGATGAATGATGTGGCGGATCACTGCACGGTCTGCCATAAATGCTTCACTCCGTGCCCGGTGGATATTGACTTCGGCGAAGTCACCATGCATATGAGGAGTATTCTGAAGCATCATGGTCAGAAACGCTCTCATCCGGTATCTCAGGGGGCTATGGCATTTCTGAATATTAAGAGTCCGTTCCGTGTTAAACTGATGCGTTCTTTAATCCTTAAACCGGCCTTTGCATCGCAGAGACTTGCAAGCCGTATCTGGAGAAACTCAGCAGGTCTTGCCGACAGCAGTCATCCTCCAGGACTGACTACACACTCTCTTGCTTTTAAAGACAGGATCATCCACTCAGTTAAAAAACCTCTTCCGCCGCTGACAGGATCCGATATGCGAAGTATTCTGGGCCTTGATAATCCCGAGCTTGTTCCGATTATCAGGAATCCCCGGAAAGTCACGGACGATTCTGATGCAGTATTCTATTTTCCGGGCTGCGGATCCGAAAGGCTTTATACGGATGTGGGGCTTGCCAGTCTTGCGGTTCTTTATGAGATGGGTGTCAGGGTCATCATACCTCCTGATTATCTGTGCTGCGGTTACCCGCAAAGATCAGCAGGAGACCGGGAGCTTGCGGAAAAAATGAGCACCGATAACCGGGTGCTTTTTCACAGGATTGCCAATACTCTTAATTATCTTGATATTAAGACAGTATTAGTATCCTGCGGAACCTGTATGGATCAGCTTATGACTTACGACTTTGGCGGAATTTTCCCTGAATCGAAGCTGCTGGATATCCATGAGTACATAATGATGAAAGGGGTCAGGATTGCATCAGGGGGAGATACTAAGTATCTTTATCATGATCCCTGTCATTCTCCTATGAAAACTCTGAAGCCGCTGGATGTAGCTAAATTCATTACCAATGCCAAAGTAGAGACATCCGGACGCTGCTGCGGGGAAGCCGGGACTCTGGCTGTTTCGCGTCCTGATATTTCGAATCAGGTTAAATTTAAAAAACAGCAGGTTCTTCATAAGGGAATTGAAAAACTGACAGGAGCCGATAAGGCGAAAAACGGCAATGTAAAGCTGATTACTTCCTGTCCGGCCTGTGTTCAGGGTCTTTCAAGGTATAAACCAGATACAGGACTGGATGTGGTCTTCATTGTTCAGGAACTTGCTGAGAAAAATTACGGTAAGGACTGGAAACAGAAATTTCTGAAGAGCGTTATGAAAGAAGGTATTGAGAAAGTTCTTCTTTGAAACTAGGTGTTTGTCTGTGTCCGGAGGCTTCTTTTTAGTTTCCGGGCACTTGCGTCCAGAATAATCAGACACATCGTTTGGGAATTGAGTTTTTTAGATGGCTTGTATCCTATAGTTCTGTCATTTGGCAATTTCAGCAGCCCAAAGTCCAGCATCATCAGATAAATAAAAATAAAACAACGGGAAAAACCTGTCGCATAAGAAATCATCCCAAGCTTTGCCCAGTCGCACTCATCGGGGTAAAAATAAACCGGGACAAGACCCTGCCCAGGAGCCTGATACTGCTTTTTCCATTTATCAGACTTAAGCCATTTCAGCTTAACCTCAAGCTCCGGATCAGCCAGAAGCCGATGCAGATATACAGCCATGCGCTTACCCTTTATTGACCGTGGCAGCAGAAAACCATTAAGGAAATGAATTCCCACCAGAAGTGTAGACTGGGATAATTTACCAGATCCAGAAGCGTTTACTGAGTTCATACTTACTCAGGTAAAAAAAAAGCCGAATGCACCAGATTTTCAGAAAAATCCCATCAAAATTTACTTCCTATAATAAGGATTATGTCTCATTAATCCGCATCAGCGCAGAAAGCCCTCAACGAAGCCCTTCACCGTATTCCACAATTCTGATTTTCAGATCCTCGCCGTAGTCAACAAATCGGATTTTCAAATCCTCACCGAACGATACAATCTGCCACTGACCGCATTTTCCCGGACTAAAATCACGAAAACGCACTTTCAGATTTTCCCCAAAATCAACCGGTTTAACTTTCAGATGCTCCCCGAAAGTCACAATCTTAACCTTACCCCAGAGCTTTTTTCCCTTCAGAGTGCAGTCCGAGCCGATCACCGGAGCGGCACTGACTCCCTGGAGAACAATAAATATACCCAGAATTAAAGAAATGGCCTTCATAGAAATCAGTATAGCATACCCCTGTGACACCGATGATATACTCCTGCAGATTCAACCTGACGGAAAAGTGTTTAACATCACAATCATATCCGGGCAGGCATGAAAATGCCGACTTTAACCTTTAAAAATTCCTGATAATTCCGCTGATTACGGTATTCCAGAAATGAATGTTTCCAAGAGTCAGACCCAAAGAAACCATACTGATAATGAAGAAAAGTTTCAGAACCCGGTTATTATAAAGACTGTGCAGAAAAGAACGGAATGAATCAGTATCCGTTGCAATATTTTCAAAATCCTCCACCCTTGGTTTTTTCAGCCACAGTTCCGTCATGGCAGAGAACATCCAGAGTCTGGATCCCGGTATGAATACCGAAACAGGAGCAACAATCATTGTCACAAGAATCGTGAGCGGGTGGGCACCTGCGATCAGGGCACCAATTCCTGAACCAAGACTGCGGCCAAGAATCCATGCGGTAAGACTGTTCATGGCTGCCTCTGCTCCGCCTGTCCCCACATACATACTGAGTGCCCCGATAATTACCGAAAAAGCCACCCAGAAAAGAATTGTCCGCAGGTTGTTTTTCGGAGGAATTTCATTCAGTGCTTCGAGATCCACAGAAATCTGCTTTTTTAAAGTTTCCTCAATACCTTTCAGATGGCCTGCACCTACAACTGCAAGAATCCTTTCCTCACCTTTGGACCTTGCAAGCACCGCTGTACGCCTGATATTCTCAGCAAGGAACTGGTCTCTTTCATCTACTATAACCTTTTTAACGATGCTGTATTTTTCGGGCAGGTTTGAAAAAAGATCCGTCAGTACATCCTCATTTTTCAGACGTTCAATCTCTTCGGGAGACACTTCCTCTTTTACAAGAAGACCGGCAAAGAGATTGCTCCCCAGCCACATTTTGTTCCACAGGCTGATTTTACCCCAGGCACGGGAAAGAGTAATCCGGATCTCACGATCGACCAGTGCCAGATCCTTCCCGTCAGCTTCTGCAAGATCACAGGCTGTAATCATTTCCTGACCTGGTTTCATTCCTGTTGTGTCACCGATTTTCTTCTGGAAAGCCGAGAGAATTAAAGAGGCAGCAAGGAGACCCAGCTTTTTTTCCTTGATTACTTTTCCAAGGTCCAGGTTTTTCCACCGGTCCGGATTGCGAACAGTTTCGTAACGCGGCTGACACAGTTCCACACAGACGGCATCGGGCCGGAATGCCTTATAGGCATTCTTTACATCTTCAAGAGACTGGGGCGAAACATGTGCTGTTCCCACTATCAGAACGCGGGCTCCGCCAATCAGCAGCTCCGTATGGGGACCTTTTACTTCAGATTCAGCAGCAGGAATCCGGCTCTTTTTTACAGAAGCCCCCGCAGACTTTTTTTTATCATTATTAATGATTTCTTTTTTTCCGGTTGCTTTCTTTTTTGCTGACTGTGCCATGATTGATCCTGATGCCTCTGTTTTTCCAGATTCCATGGATCGCACTTCCCTCACCACTTTTTTTAAAGAATCACTTGCAATAAATCTGCGGTTTTTTTATAGTTGGATCATATTCTGAACAGAGGAAAGAACCCTGGAAGCAACGACCAAAGGCAGACTGATCAATGTAGGAGTGGCAGAATGGAAAATCTGTCGTGCTCCGGATGTGCTGCGCACAACCCTCGGCTCCTGCGTGGGCATAGTGCTCTATTCACAGCAGAAAAAAGCAGGAGGTCTTGCGCACATTCTTCTTGGCGAGGCCCCTACGGGTAAAATCGTAAACCGGGGAAAGTACGCAAAACCGGCTATTGAGGGTCTGGTAGCTGAAATCTGCAAGGAACTCAATGCGGTACCAGGTGATTTTTCAGCACGTATCTTCGGTGGTGCCTCAATGTTCGAATCCATCCATTCCAGCTTCTTACAGAACATTGGAAATGAAAACGTAAGAGTGGCCAAGGAAACCCTGACTGCCCTTAATATACCGGTCGTATTCGAAGATACCGGCGGATCTGCGGGCCGGACTATATCGGTCTATATGGATGACGGACGCATTCATCTGCGCGTCAACGGAAAAGAGCGTTTCGTTTATAAAGTATAACAGGTATAATCAGTATGACAGATCTCCGCCAGCAATACAAAGCCGAAATCGAAAATTATCTTACAGATGCAGCGCATCTCCCTGCGTTCCCTGCAGTGGCTAACCGTGCCATTTCAATGGCTTATGATCCGGATGTGGATATTAAAAATCTTGCAGACGAAATCACCCGGGATCCGGCTATCACAGCAGCCATCATAAAACTTTCCAACTCTGCTTATTTCAGTCCCACACGTCAGATTCGTTCCGTCCAGGAAGCCATCGTTACCCTGGGACTCAATACAGTTAAGGATATAGTCGTCATCGCCGCCTCACAGGGAATTCTTAAACAGGATCTCGAAGGGTATAAAGTAGAGGCAAACTCCATGTGGGACCACAGCCTTATGGTGGCTGAACTCGCATCCCGGATTGCTAAAAAGAAAAAACTGAAAACCAAGCCCGATGTTGCATTCACAGCGGGTCTTTTCCATGATGTCGGCAAAATCGTAATGGCCGGTTTTTTTAAAAAAGTTCAGCGTCTTGTGATGATGGAAATGGAAAAAAATCCAGAGGCACGGTTTTCCGATATTGAAAAAAGTTTTCTTGGATACACTCAGTCCGAAATCGGTGGCCATCTTCTGAAACGCTGGAAGTTTCCGAATGAGCTCATTGAAGCTGCCGCATACTCCTATCATCCGGAAAAAGCAAAACTGAATCCGGAGCTGTGTTCCATTGTCCATGTGGCCAATGTGGTAACTCTCGCCAGCGGGATCGGGGTCGATATCGGCGGACTCAGTGAAGAGCTTTCGCCTTTCGCGATTAAGAACCTGGGACTTACGGACGGGGATCTTGCTGAGCTTTACGGTGAACTCCCGGATCTTCTCGAACATATGATGGACATGCGTGTAATGTAACTGCTTATTATGGTGAACATCAGACTATGACGCCTGTTCTTCCTAAACGAAATATAGCGCTCATTGGCGCCCGTGGTGCCGGCAAATCCAAGCTTGCCAGAAAGTATTCCAAGCTGTCCGGAAAAGTTGCTTTTTCTACGGATACTCTGATCTGCTACGAGGCCGGGGGTCTTACTATAGAAAAGATTGTAGCGCGTGACGGCTGGCAGAGTTTTCGTGACCAGGAACACTCTGTGCTCAGTAAAATCGCACCCATGAGCGGGATTATAATCGACTGCGGAGGCGGGATTCTCTTTGAAGCGGCAGACCCTTCCACAGGGGAAGAACCACTGTCTCAGCGCAAACTTGAACTTCTTCAGGAAAGCTCTTATATAATTTATTTAAAAAGATCTGTCGATTTTCTTGTTAATAAAATTGTTCCCGGGGATCATAACCGTCCGGATCTCAAGGGCCCCTACCGGGAAATACTGAAAAACCGTCTTCCTGTTTACGAAAAATATTCAAATTTTATAATAGACATGGATAAATACGAAATCGGTGAAGCTGCAAATCTGCTCGCAGCAAGAATCTGAACGCGGCATTTCTGTAACTTTCATGCTTCTTCCTTTTCATACTTTTTAAGGAACGGAGAATAATAATGACAGCACGCCTTATTTCTGAATTTACCGGCACTTTTATCCTTGTCTTTGCAGGCACCGGTGCAATCATAGCAAATCATTTTTCCGGTGGTGCAGTGACTCATCCGGGCATTGCTCTGGTATTCGGAATGGCTGTGATTGCCGTCATTTACTCTGTTGGAGAACATTCGGGTGCGCATATCAATCCGGCAGTCACCATCGGCTTTGCAGTTTCCAGGCGGTTTCTCTGGAAAGATGTTCCCCCGTATTTAGCTGCACAATACGCAGGAGCATTGACTGCATCCGGATTATGGAAACTTATTTTTCCTTATGAAACCGGAATGGGGGCAACCCTCCCCACCGTCGGAACAGCGCAGTCTTTTTTACTGGAAACAGTTCTTACATTTATACTAATGTATGTAATTATTCATGTCGCATCCGGATCAAGAGAACAGGGGCTGATGGCCGGTATCGCTATAGGAATGACTGTTGCCGCCGAAGCGATGTTTGCAGGACCGCTGACCGGAGCATCAATGAATCCTGCAAGGTCTCTGGCCCCGGCGCTGTTTGCAGGCGGAGCAGCTTTGGAAACATTATGGATTTATACCGCAGCGCCTGTGATCGGAGCCATTCTTGCTGTGATTCTGCATAAACAGATGCAGTTTCCTGATAAAAAGTAAGGCGTTGCGGAATTCTTCTCTTTATCATATCCCCCTGCAAAATTAAATATATTAACCTAAAATTCGGGTTTTAATTGACATAAGGCGGAATAAACCATAGTTTAATCACATTAGGAGCAGGTTGGGACTGAATACGAAATTCATCTGATTCTGCTTTGGGAAATTAATGAAGTGTGAGGCTTTCCGATGATTAAAACAGCTAAAGAACTCAAAGAATACGTATCAAAATACGGGGTGAATCCACTTGTGACAACAAGGGGGTCATTAAATACGGTTGACCTGAAGAAAACCGTTGAAATAAACAGAACCACCCTGGATTACCTTAAATCTCTGGATACATCGAAAAAAAATACGGACAGGTAATTTTCAGGATGCAGAATCTGACGATTGCTCTTTTTATTATTCCTGGTTTTTTATTCGTTAATTCTATCCGATCTATACAAAAGTTTAAAATAAACAGTAATTGGGCCTATCTGCTACCCTTAGTAATCTGGTCATTTGTATTTTTTTTATCTGCAAAATCCCTGACTATGTATGTAGCAAGAATTATTGATTGGTTAATCTCTGTTTCGATTTATAACAAAGGTGATGATTTTATAACGGAATTATATAAACTTCTCGGCCAACTAGTCGTTATATCAACCTCATCGGATCGGTATTATATTGGTTTTTTAAGGGATATCCCCACTGACTCAGATGATGAGTTTCGAATCATCTCTATTGCCCCGGTATGGAGTGGACGCAGGGATCTTAAAAAACCATCCTGCGTTGTATATGATACAAATTATCTGAAAAATATAAACGGAATTGAATCGTTAATCGAAATGCTTATTCCGTTTTCTGAACTGAAATCTATTGCCCAGTTTGATGAGGAACTCAATGACCATTTTATAAAAATCGGGAAAAGCCGATTTACTCCTGGGAAATTCTGAAACAAAAAAGCTATATAAAAAAATCCCGCCGAATTCCTTACCCAAGTGTTATGGCAGAGCCTTTCTCCATCCCCTTCAGTTTTTTTCCACCAGCCCAAACCATGACACTTATTTCGGAAGGATTCCCGCCGCAGATACAGGAGGAGTGTCCTGTGGCTATCAGGATATCCCGAAAAGCTGATAAATAATTACAGAGACCAGCGGTCGGTTTTGCGCAGTGATGCTGTGGATTCAATGGCCTCAGTGAAAACTCCGAACAAAATATTCTGCCAGTTATTGTTCTGAATCGTTAGATCTCTTCCGGCAAGATTCCCGGCTTCTTCCAGAAACCTTCCCGGAAAATGATCATTCAGGATTTCCCAGACAGATATGATGCTGTCTTTCTTTTTAGCAAGAAAACTGTATTCCGGAAGTTTATCAGATTTTTTTAAATTAACACCGGTGTCAGCCGGAAGCAGATTCCATATATCATTATTTCTCCAGAGAGAGAAAGGGATTGCATGATCCACGGAAAAGTCCCCGGAAATTTTTTTGCCACTCCATACACAATGCAATGCGAAACCATCCTGAATATATTTTTCAAAGAAGCTCCTGACGGCAGCAGTATCCCTCTCCGGCATGAGATCTTCATATAAAATTTCATAAATCTTCCCTGGTGATACTGCCTTTTTATTAAACTCAATTATCATCTCAGCCCATCGCAGGAGAAGGGAATCCCTTATCCAGTGAGACATTGCTGCAAACTCTTCCCAGATGCCAGCCGGGATTCGCAGAAAAGGAACATTGTTATTAATTTGATACACCCGGAACAGCTGATCTTCATTCTGATTGGTTATATACTGAACAGGGCCATTGATAAGTGCCTTAGAAACTTCCTTTTTCAGCTGTAAAAGCAGTTTTTTTATATCAGGAGAAACAGCAGAGGAATTTCTGACTTCAATGCTGTCTCGTAAATATGCCGGATATTTTCCTCTCCCTGAATTATAGTAATTTTTTACTTTAGTAAGACTTCTGCGAAAAGCCATATCGCTTTTAACAGATTTTTCATTTTTCTGGTTAATTCCCATTCTGATCCAGATATCGGAATCATGATCTGAAGTCATAAATGGCCAGTAATAACGAATCCATTTTTCAGTAATTAAATCGACAGGGATTGCAGCAAATGATATATTTTCCGAATAATCATGAATTATTTTTACACTGTTATAGTAATTACCGGCAATATCAGCAAGCGAGCGCAGTAGTGCCAGCTTATATGTCGTATTTTTTTTATCTTTATTAATTATAGATTCAATCTGGTCCAGTGGCAGGAGCTTACCTGAATCGGAATAACGGAAAACCAGTGTAATCCATTTGCGATCCGGTCGGCCGATGCTGTCATCATCCAGGGATTCAGCTGTAAATGTAAAACCAAGACGGCGAAAAATAAGCTTATATTCCAGTGGGTCACGAAACTGCATGTACCTTGGATCCGTGGCCGGCGGGGTCTCCACCTGATGGGGAGAAGGGACAGAGATATAGAGAATTCCGTTTTTTTTCAGTCGAGACCTGATCCTGAATACCACATTGAACAGACTCTCTTCAGGAATATGGTGCAATACAGCACTGCAAAGGATTGCATCGTATAAATCCGGGTTTTCCGGGATTGTCTGTTACCCTGCCCTTTAAATCCGGATAGTATTTCTCAGCTTCAGACAAAAGCCCGGGTATCGGTTCATAACCATAGCACTGTAAACCGTTTTTCATAAAAAAATGCAGATCATGCCCGCACCCGCATCCATAATCAAGCAGAAGGGATTCTGTATTCCTCAGGACGTTCAGAACTCTGTGCGCTGTCTGTGTCAGCAGATCTTTTTTATCACTGCAGTATGATGCAGCATTTATATTATAATACTTATAAGTATCCGGATCATAATCGTTTGGAAGCATACTATGAATGCTGAATTCAGCTCTGATTTTCGTTAAATGCAGGAATAACACTAATTACAAAGTATGATTCTGCTTTTTTCCCTCTCCCTTCAAGTGCAAAGCGAATATCATACCAATCCGGAGCAAACTCTCTGTCCAGATATATTTTTGCTTTTTTTACCATATCCCATAAAGCATGGATCTCCTCTGGCCTGGCATCTATATATGATTTATATAAATTTTTAAATAATATATCCAGCTGCCCCCGGTTTACAGGATTTTCGGTATATAAACAAAAAATCCATTTATCTTCAAGGATAATCTCCCTTCCGGATAAAAACTTCAGGAAATCTTTAGATGGCCGAATCTCTTCATACCCTGAATCGGAACGAAACCGGATTGTATTTCCTTTCAAAGAGTCATCAATTCTTAAATATTTTTCAGAATCGATCCCGGAGGATGATATTGATTCAAGTTTTTTTTCTATCGATTCAGAGAAAAAATCATTCAGGCTGATATTCAATGCTCTGCAGATACTGATGATTGTATCTATCCTTGGATTGGATGGCCTGCTGCCTTCCATGAGCTGAATATGCTTTGAATCAATGCCCGATAATTCGGCTAATTTTTCCTGTGTCAGCAGCCTTTGTCTGCGCAATTCCCGGATTCTTTGCCCGATAATTCGTGCGGTTTCTGTAACCTTTTTCACAGATTATTGTATTAACACAGTTGACCAGAAAAAGCCACCGTTTACAAACGGTATTAAAACCGTATATATACGGTGTTGCTGTATGGTAAGCAAAAAGAAAACTTCATTAAAAACGGCTGAACCAGCAGAGACTCTGCCCTCAGTGCATCTGCGTCTTGATCTCAGGAATCCGGAAGAGATACTCAGGCATTTCTATATTTCAAAACGAGGCAGTGAGATTATCCTTAATGTACTAACCCGGATTATGCATGACGATGCAACGATT
>CAZQKZ010000050.1:0-22813 GCA_964594095.1 uncultured Leptospiraceae bacterium
AAAAATTCAGCCGTCAAGTAAAACTGTCACAGGCTTGTGCTATGATTATAATGGGATAATCTGCGCGGAGTGAGGGCGGCCCGAAAACCTGATTCTGATTTCAAGCATCTATCCTCGCAATTTTCCTCATTTTGTGCGCATTTTGATTGACTTTCTTTGTGAATATAACTTAATGGTAAGGACAAGGTTGCAATCAGCCATCTGAGGCAACGGAGATTTATGTTTATGGTAGTGTTCAGAAACTCGAAAAAATCAGGGGTTACTTGGATGATATTTGAGTCTACAACAGAACTTCGCATAATCCCCGAATTTCGGGGGTTTATTTCATATAGAAAGGGCAAGTTCGTATAATATGAGTTATGCGCAAGAACTGAAATATGAGTTTATATTGAAACGATGAAATTTGAATCCCAAAAAGATGATTTTGTGTTTTCTGAATTGAATGATAAAGGGTGGGTTCTATTCCATTCTCAGGATTCCGATTTAGACAATTATTTAGTGCAGATATCTCATAAATTAGGAATGCCTATGGGTGTTCGTGTAAAATCAAAGACTATTGAAATAATTAAGCCCACGTCTGCCGCATCAAGTCATCCTCAATCTTTGAGTCATTTATTCGGACTCGATGAGTTTCCACTTCATTGTGATACAGCTCACTGGCTAATTCCTGGTAATTATATTGTTTTAGGTTGTAAAAATCCCGGAATCTGTGGCCGAAAAACAGTATTACTCGATTGGCGTGAAGTAGATTTTCCTGAAGATTTACTTGTTTTATTAAAGTATGCTGTATTTCTATTTAGGAATGGAAAAAATTCTTTTTTTTCTTCGATTTTATCTAATCAAAATAAATTTTTTAGATACGACCCCGGTTGTATGTATCCAACAGATAACAAGTCCAAGGAAACGCTGGAAGCATTGTCTGAATATTTTTCTAAGATTGAAAAAGTAGAAATTGAATGGAAAAAAGACAGCATCTTGATAATTAACAATTGGAATTTATTACACGGAAGAAGTTTACCACATCATATTTCAAAAGATTATTCTAACCGTGAATTGCATAGGATTATAGTAAAATGAACAATTCTTCAAGTCCAGCATTAAATACGGATAGCCTATTTTCAAAATCCATTCTTTACATGAATAGAGGATTAAGAGCTAAACATGCCGGATTTTTGGACGAATATCAACTATGGGCATCTTTAGCATTAGAATTGCTGGGCAAGTCAACATTAAGCAATATTCACCCAGCTCTGATTGCTGATCCCACGCATTATCAATCACTTTTTTCGGCATGCGGTCATCCAATATCCCCAGATGTAAAAACAATTACTGCAAAGACTTTATTTGAAAGGTTATCGCATATATCCAAATCGTTCGATAAAAGAATTCAAAAATTTTGTGAACAACTGGCACTACGGCGGAACTCTGAAATACATTCTGGAGAATCACCATTTTCAGGGATGCCGCCTGAATTGTGGGAAGCTAAATTTTGGTACGCTGTACATACAATGCTTCTAATGCAAAACAAAGAACTTGAAGATTGGTTAAATCCAGATCAAACATTGAATACAAAACAATTGTTGGAAGATGCGGCAAAAGCTCTGGAGATGATTGTTCGAACTAAAATTGAACATGCGCTTGAAGACTTTCAGTCAAAATACAAAAAAGAGGAAGAACGCCAAAAGGTTTTAGAGGAGTCTAAAAAATATCCCTACTGGAATCATTTTGACAAATTTACATTATACCTTGATGATTACCAAAGAGAAGAATGCCCATCGTGTAAAGCTATGGGCATCATTGGTGGTTCAGAATATGAAACTAAAGTCTCAGAGGATCAAGATCCAGAAGATCCGTATACAGAATACATTGAAATAACTTATTCTACGGAAGAATTTTATTGCTTCACTTGTGACCTTCACTTGGTTGGTTCCCAAGAAATTCAATATACAACAATTCCAGAAGAATTTATTGAAAGCAAAGAACGTGAACGGGTATTTTATGACGACTATGGAAATGACTAATTTAGCTATCAGTTCCTGCGCATAACTTTTTTTTCGCGCTGCGTCCTCCCGTTCGGTCGTCCTTGGTCCTCGCCGGGTATGCTCCCATTCGGTCGCCCGGCTTCGGACAAAGCCAGCGGAGCTGGCCTTCGCGAAAAAGTTTACGTTAGGCGAAATGTGCTAAACTTTGCAAAAAATAAGTAGGAAAAAACACATATGGAAATTCAAAATATACCCGTGGTGGATTCAAAACCTAATGATGCGTTTGAAGCTCTGGTTGAATTATATTATCAAACCAAAGGATATATCACGTCTACAGGAAAATGGTTCTGGGTTTTTCAAGCCGGCAAACAGCAACGCGGATATCAAGACATTGATCTCCTTGCGATTAACGGCAATACAACTGTAATTGTTAGTGTAACATCTAACTTGGATGATAAAATTGGATCTATCTCGAGCAAAAAAGATGATAAATTCGATAACTTGCAAGAATTTTTTTCGAGAACTATAAATTATTTAAGTGAAGTAAATGCTTATAGTTGGCTTGTTGCGGATGGTCGAAAAATAGAAAAGGTAGTGGCTTTTGCTAATTCGAAAAAAAGTATGGAAGCAGAAACAGATTTCCTTCAAAAAAATAATATATCACTAATTGGCCCAAATGAAATTGGAGAAATTAACGATTACATAAAACAATCAAATTTAAAAATTCAAAATGAAATATTGAGGTCAATCCAAATACTGAATTTATACTCCCCTAAAAAAATAATATAAATATGACGCACCCTTCGCATAACTATCAAATTCACGCTGCGCCCTTCACTGTCGTTGCGAGCTTGGGTCTCGCCTGGCTATGCGGCAAAAGCCGCGCGGGCTCAACCACAGCCAGCGAAGCTGGCCGTCGTGAAATCCTTATCGTTATACGCAATAACACAAGACGTTTTTAGGAAAATACAAGACTTATATCTTCACGATGTAACGATTCACAGCGTTTTAGAAAATGCCGAGGATAGTTCTCTCACTTTCCAAATTGACTGCCCAATTAATTGGGAAAAAAATGAATTTGAATTAGCATATCTCACTTTTATTGATGTAGTGTGCTATAAAGTGTTGGCAATTCCATTTTCTGGGAAGCCTTGTATTCTGGATTATGAATTCAATACCCAACCTCTCGAATGTACTACTTTTGTAAATGATTATATATCAATTATAATGAAAACAAACGCCGGAGACAGATACATTGCATATCGGGATTTAAAATTAGAGTGGAAAAAACCTGATAATCGTACATCATCATTTTATCTTACATCCAGAGATTCTTTGTATAGATTTTTGTATAATGATTCGGTGATGATAAAAAAAGGGCCAAACAAAGGAATAAATGGAACTATCGTTTCAGTTAAAAGCCCTGAGTCCGGATTACAATACGTTGTTGAAACATCTGAAGCGGGGGATATAGTTGTTTCTGAGTTTGATATTGAATTAGTTTAGTAAGTGCTTAAGCAAATGAAGAGCGTTACTGCAGATAACTGCATTTTTACCGCTGCGGCGGGCCACTTCGGACCCGCCTTGGCTCTACATTGCGCACAGCGCAACCCCTTCTTTTCTTCATGGTCCAGAAACAATTTCACCAGCATCCTGCCTTTAGCCAGCTTCGCGGCAAAGGCAAAAAATCTAAAAGGTTACATACAGCCCCTGGTCTGGGATCACGGGGTCCTCGAAAGCCGGATGCCTATGTGAAGGTTCTCGCTATATGGATCGGCGTAGCCCAGGTGGCCCACCTGCGTGTAATTCAAAGTATCAGACGAGTGCCGGCTCCCGCCGTGCAGCATACGGTAAGTATTGTTAGTCTGCCAGTTGTAAATAGAAACTGAAATTCCCTTTTCTGGAAAACAATTTTCTTCTTGATTTTATTTTATGACCAGTCTATTATGACCACTGGTGAAACCAATGAAGATGCCGGCAGCCGAATTTAAAGCTAAATGTCTAAGTTTGATGGATCATGTAAACCTGTCACATGAAGAAGTCATTATTACAAAGCACGGTAAGGCAGTAGCTAAACTTGTTCCTATTTCTGAGACCCCAGAAAAGCCATTATTTGGCTTCTTAGGCAAGAAAGCTCAATTAGCGGATGATCTTATTGAATCCATTGATATCGAATGGGAAGCGGCTAAATAGTGTTTATATTGGACACACATACATGGGTTTGGCTACTTAATGGCGAGGATAAACTAAAAAAATCGGGTTTTTTACCGACCATTGAAAAAGCTTCCAAAACTAGTGACCTCTGTATTTCCGCTATAAGCCTCTGGGAAACAGCTATGTTGATCCAAAGAGGTCGAATTATTGTTTCCGAAAATACGAATGATTGGTTTAAACAGGCACTATCTGCTCCTGGAATTTCTGTTGTTCCTATTACATCGGAAATAGCAATTGAAAGCACATCCCTGCCTGGTGATTTTCATGGAGATCCAGCAGATCAATTGATTGTGGCTTCCGGAAGAATCCATGATGCGACTCTTGTAACATTTGATGAGAAAATTATAAAATATTCTAAATCTGGTTATCTTAGAGTACTAGATAAACCTAAGAAGAGGTAGTCGCAACCTTCGCATAACTAAATTTTACCCACTGCGCTGCGGACCCTTGCTTGGGCTTGCCCTCTCCGCTTCGCTCCGGCCCCGAAAGTCCGGCAACAATTTGGGGAGAGATTATGGGTTGCCGGCGGGGCAAGGGCTGCGACAAATTGTCCAGCCAAAGGCTGGCCAACTTCGGTAAAAATATTTTCGTTGTGCGAAATGACTTAGAAATTTCCAGTTTTAAAGAAAGCCCTACAAAAGAAGAAAAACCAGATTCCGACAAAAAATTTACCTTTAAGCCAAACCCATTATATATATTTTCACAAACCACCAACCCCAAAAAAAGACTTGTTTTTACACAATCGAATGTGTAAATTAATCAAAAAGGGGATTACCATGGCAACAAATCTTAATATCGATACCGACCTGCTGGAAGAAGCTTGTACAGTGAGTGGCCTAAAAACAAAGAGAGAAACTGTAAATTTGGCACTCGATGAATTCATTAAACGGCACAAGCAAAAAGGTATAATTGATCTTTTCAATTCTGTAGAATATGATTCCGGCTTTGATTATAAGAAATCAAGAAATAAGAAAAGATCGTAGGCCACAGAAAATGAGACTTTTAATTGATACTTCAGTCTGGTCAGAAGCTTTAAGAAGAAAGAACAAAGATACAGAATCAAAAGAGACATTTTTGTTCGAAATTCTCCAGAATGAAGAAGACATTTTTGTAACTGGAATTATTCTGCAGGAAATCTTAACCGGAATAAAAAACCCAGCCGTTTTTTCAAAAATAGAGGAGCAATTTAAGTACTTCAATTTTATTTCCCCGAGTAGATCTGATCATATTGAAGCTGCAAAATTAAGAAACACTGTTTCAAAAAAAGGAATAGCCCTCGCTACGGTAGATGCTATTATAGCGCAGATTGCGATTTCAAATAATCTATATCTAGTGACTTACGATAATGATTTTATTCGACTGAAAGGGATTACAAAACTTAAGACCCTTGGATTCGAAGAATATCAAAAAAAGAAGGGAAAACACCACGGCGCCTAAATGCCGATTTATTGCTGCGCTTCGGGACGGCAAAGCCGCCCTTGCTCGGCCTCGCCCCGGACCCATCTCAATGATGAGTCCGAACCTGACAAAGTGGTGTTCTTTTTGCGCAAGGGATATCGGTTTACCAGACTCAGCTGCAAAAAGTAAAAACTTACAGCCGGCAGTCCAATATATATATTTCGGAAATACTGTTGTAATTTTTCTTTACATCCAACGCCCCCGTAGAATTCTTCCTTATGGTATTGCTTTCATTCCGCGCAAAACTGGGTCTGGGGGCCGGGTTTCTCTCAGTGCTGATATCCGGGTCCTCATTGTTCTACTTTTATACAAAAATCCGTGACACTGTATGGGAACAGATGAGCCACCGGCTTGAGGATGTTGCCCGGACCAGCCTTGTATTCATGGATGACCGCAATGCTGCGTATGTTAAAGCCATTGATGCGCTTACTTCGGATGGACAGGCGCTGAAAGATGCAATGCCTGCCGAAGCGGGAGAATTCGGAGAGTTTCTGGACGAAGCGAAAATAGAAGAAATCCACAGCTTACCTGAGTTCCAGTCGCTGGTCCAGTTACTGAGAAAAATCAAAGAAGGAACCAAAACCGGTTATCCGGCTAAAGGCCTTCTGGAGCAGATGCCGGCCTCCGGGGATACAAATCAGCTGATCCGGTATGCATACATTCTTGCCCCCATTCCGGAGGATCCGGATCTGAATGTCGTTAAGTTCATTGCAGATGCGGACTACAGTGAATTTGACTATAATCAGAATGGTCAGATCGACGAAGATGAAGAACCTACGGCAGCCGGTACCCTCTATAATATTTCTGAATATCCTGCTTTAAAGGAAGCTTTCACCGGTAAAATCACTTCTGACCCTGAATATACAGAAGACTCTTTCGGAGTTTTTCTTTCTGCATATGCTCCTGTAAAAGACGAAACGGGCAAAGTCATCGCTGTGATCGGCCTCGACATGCGTGCAGACAGCGAATTCAATATGATTAACTGGGTCTTTTACCTTTATATTGCCCTGGTTCTTGTGGCCGCTTTCTTTTCCATCGGTGTTGCTGTTGTGCTGGCGAGTTTTCTTACCCGCCCTCTGAATCAGCTTAAGCTTGGCGCGGAAAGAGTGCGGCGACGCGATTTTGATACTAATATCGAAGTAACATCGCGTGACGAAATGCAGGAGCTTGCCCATACTTTTAACGATATGGTCAGCGAAATCAAATCCTATGCGGAGAACCTCGAACGCCAGAATCAGGCTTTTGTGCGGTTTGTCCCGAATCAGTTCCTTGAAATTCTGGGAAAAAAATCAGCAGTCGATATTGTAATGGGCGACAGTAACACAAACAGAATGTCCATTCTATTCTGCGATATCCGGAGCTTCACTACCATAAGCGAAAGTCTTACTCCTGAGGAAAACCTCCAGTTTCTGAATGGTTATATGCAGATCATGGAGCCTGCCATCAAAGAACAGGGGGGGTTTGTTGATAAATTCGTCGGCGACGGAATTATGGCCCTCTTTGTCGATACAGAACAGGGTAATTCAGCGGACAATATCCTTCAGGCCGCTGTTTTAATGCGAAGGCGTCTTGCCGAATACAATATGCAGAGAACTGCTCAGGGACTTTCCACAGTGGAAATGGGTATCGGTATTGCGACCGGTAATGTGATTCTGGGCACCATCGGAAGCTCTTCGCGCCTTGATACTACTGTAATCGGCAGCACTGTGAATCTTTCTTCGAGGCTGGAAAGTCTTACTACCCTATACCAGCTGCCGGTTCTTTTCACAGGAGAAACTTACGGGATTGCAGAAGAAAAAAGCAGGCATAAAATCCGGTATGTGGATACAGTCGTTGTAAAAGGTCAGTCAATTCCAACAACTATTTATGAACTGTATGATTTTAATCCTCCGGAAATCATTGCTCAGAAGGATGAGAGTCAGGTTTACATTCTGTCCGGTGTGAATCTTTACAGAAAGCGGGATTTCAGTCAGGCCATTGAAAATTTTGCAAAGGCAAGGGAAATCTGTCCCACAGATCCTCTTGCAAAAATATACATTAACCGGTGCCGTAAATACCTGGAAAATCCGCCCGAAGAAGACTGGGACGGAATCACAAGGTTAATGAAAAAGTAATTCAGTCGAGGAACGGAGTTCTTGCCCCGGCAAACCTCTGTTTCCAGTAATTGATCCGGATATCTGCGTGGCTCACAGTTTTGCCGCTGCTCGGCGAGTGTATAAATTTATAATTTCCTGTGTAAATTCCCACATGGTCAATTTTATCACCGTTTATACTGAAAAAAACCAGGTCTCCGGGTCTTGGAACCTGAACAGGGTCCAGTGAATTAAACTGTTCATCGGCCTGTCTGGGAAGGGAAATGCCGCTTTTTCCGTAAATATACTGAACAAATCCTGAGCAGTCAAATCCGGCCGGAGTCGTGCCGCCGGGTTTATAAGGAATCCCAAGGTGTTCTTCAGCTTCCTGGACAATGCCGACACCGTCATTCACGCTGACCCGCCTTTCCCTTGCGTCCTGGGAACTGCAGTCAGCAGCCAGAAATATTATCGAAATGAAAACTGCAGCGATTCTGAGTAAATTCATATTTATAAGTATCGGTTTGCCTGTGAATCTCATTAGCGTTCCCCGGGTGTATCAGCCAATTTTCCCGGGAATCATCTGTAAAATCTTGACATTCTCAGCTGTTTTCCTGATACATATACCATGATCAGACCAGCCGCTGCCATGATTCTGGCATTCCTTCTTACCGGATGCAGCAATAATCCGTTCGGTGATTTACCCGAAGGCAAGGTTTTCATAACTGCCTCCGGCGGCGATATCCGGACTCTTGATCCCTCCCGGGTGGGCGATACTGCATCGAATGCTGTTGCCTCAAATATTCACGATACTCCATTTGAATACCATTATCTGAAAAGACCTCTGCAGCTCATTCCTTCCATGGCTACAGATATGCCTCATGTAGCGTATGAAGATTTTAACGGAACAGAAAGGCCGGTTTTTTCCTTCAGCATTAAAAAAGGTCTCCGGTATGCGGACGATGAATGCTTTCCAGGAGGAAAGGGCCGTGAAATAAAAATCGATGATATCATGCTTTCTGTCAAAAGAGCTGCCGATACAGCTGCTGACCCTTTCGGCTATCCTCTTCTTACCGGGAAAGTGGTGGGTTTTGACGACTATTCCGCAAAGCTTGATAAGGCTCGCAGTGATCCGGAAGTGGGAAGAAAAGTACCTGAGTCCGGTGCCGGAAAAGAGAAACTTCGGCAGGCATTTCTGAGCGACATGGAAGGTCTCATTAAAACAGATGACTATTCTCTGAAGCTCGTTCTTACTGATAATTTTCCGCAGATTATTTATTTTTTCTCTTTAACTATAGGAAGCCCGGTTCCGCTGGAATGCTACCTCTATTATGACGGTCATAACGGCAGGCCGGTTTATGACCGTAAACCGGTTGCCAGCGGCCCGTTCTATATAAAGGAATGGAAACAGAATTACAGAGTGGTTCTCGCGAAGAATCCCAATTACCGAAAAGATGACTTCTTCCCGACAGAAGGAATGCCCGGCGACGAAGCCGAAGGACTCCTTGCTCCTGCCGGTAAGCAGCTTCCGCTGGTTGATGAAGTTCATATGTATAATGTTCAGGCAGGACCTACCATCTGGACCCTTTTTGAGCAGGGGTATCTCGACCGGGCAGGAATACCGCGCGAAGTTTTTGATCAGGTGATTCAGGATCAGGGTCTGTCAGATCACTACCGCAGCCTTGGTATCCGCCTCGATAAAGATATTGATGTATCAACTTACTGGTGGTATTTTAATTTAAAAGATCCCCTCTTTAAAAACAATGTCCATCTTCGCAGAGCTGTGTCTCTTGCCGTCGACCGTGATGAAATCATTGCCCGTTTTAATAACGGAAGGGGTCTTCCTGCTCACGGGATCATACCACCTGGAATTGAAGGTTACGAGGAGGATTTCCGGAATCCTTATTCACGCTACGATCTCAAAGAAGCAGAAAGGCTCCTTGTGAAAGCTGGCTATCCGGGCGGGATTGACCCGGCTACCGGCAGGCCGCTCAGAATCACGCTGACTATGGTGGCCTCTCCTCAGGCTGCAAGTCTTTACCGGTTTTACACCGATCAGCTTGCAAAAATCAATATTGATCTTCGCATCGAAGAGGTCGACTGGCCCACCGTACTCGAAAAAAAGAATCAGAAAAATTTTCAGATGATTCACGGCGGCTGGCACGCAGACTATCCGGACCCGCAGAATTTCTTTCAGCTTTTTTACGGACCGAATGTAAACAGTACATACAATGAAAACAGTTATCAGAATCCGGAATTCGATGAACTCTACCGGAGAATACGGAGTATGGAACCAGGTCCGGAGCGGCAGGTTCTGCTGCGAAGAATGAACGAAATCACTGCTCAGGATGCCCATGTGGTGTTCCTGTTTCATCCGGTTACCTTCGGACTCTCTCATCAGTGGGTAACGCCTCTTCGCACGCATCCGATTAACACTAATCAGCTGAAATACAGAGATACAGATCCGGAACTGCGCAGCAGTCTTACAAAGAAGTGGAATACTCCTCCTGTGTGGGCTTATATCCTGCTGGGCGCTGTATTCCTTTCATTGGCAGCAGGCATTGCAGCGGCGGTCAGGCAGTACAGAAATATCGGAAGCTGAAATATTTTATAAAATTCAGGAGATCTCATTATGGCAGCATATATACTCAGAAGAATTCTTTACACAGTTCCGATCTGGATCGGAGTTTTTCTGATTACTTTTTCCCTTTTTCATCTGAGGGATCCTATGGCTATAGCGAGGGTGCACATGCCTCAGGCGCCGGAACCGGTGCTGCAGTCATGGATCCGTAACAATAACTATCATCTGCCGCGCTTTTTTAATCTGCCTTCCGATGCAGAAATCATCCGGGCGGATGGTCAGGTTCACCCCGAGCTTGCCGACCAGAGTATATTTCATTCTCAGTTCTTCATGGCTATGGGCGATATGTTTTTATTCAGGCTGGGTGTCGATAAAAACAGACAGCCGGTGGGAGAAGCGATTCTGAGCAGAATCGGTCCTTCGCTTTCCATTATGGGCCCCGCCTTCGTGATTACAGTCATTCTGAGTATTCTGACTGCGCTCTTCACTGCTTATTACAGGGAGTCCGTAACGGATATAACTGTCGTTTTTATTACAGTCCTTATGATGAGTATTGCTCTTCCGGTATATCTGATTGCTGCGAATTTCATGTTCGGTAAAATACTGAAACTTGTTCCGATTTATAATCATACACTGCTGCCGATCATTATCGCAGTGCTTTCCGGAATCGGCGGACAGATCCGTTTTTACCGGACAGTTTTTCTGGAGCAGATGGAGCAGGATTATGTCCGCACTGCCAGGGCCAAAGGAATTCCGGAAACGGATGTGCTTCTGAAACATGTTCTTCCGAATTCGCTGATTCCGATTCTTACCTCCGTGGTAATGGCCCTTCCCTTTCTGATTACAGGCTCACTCCTGCTTGAGCAGTTTTTTGGAATTCCAGGAATGGGGGATATGCTGTATTCCGCCATTACAAGTCAGGATTTTCAGGTGATCAAGGTTCTTGTATACATGGGATCCTTTCTTTACATGCTGGGAAGTCTTCTGACCGATATTTCCTATACTCTCGCGGATCCAAGGGTGGTGCTGAAATGATTTCTGTAATTTTCTGGAATCTGGTCTGGACGGCAGGAGCGGTCCTGCTTGTCTGGTCACTGTATCAGCTTCGCACAAAAAGCTATCTGAAAGATGCGCTCCGGGATCTGTTTCGTAAAAAAAGAGTTAAAATATCTTTTATAGTGGTTTCCTTGTTTTTTCTGACAGGCTTCCTGGATCAGATCATGATTCCCTCTGCTGAAAAAATCACCGATCCGAGTCTGATGGACCTGATGTTTTCGTCAGTTCCCCAGGAAAGAACTTATTCTGCGCCTTTCGCGGAATACATTACCGGTATTCCCTTCGATAAAAATGATCCGGTAAACGCGGTGAAAGGGGTGCATATCCTGGGCACTGATGTAAACGGATATGACGTTTTTTATCTTCTTCTTAAAGGAAGCGGAACGGCTCTGAAGCTTGCTTTTGGCGTTGTACTGATCAGCTTTCCTCTCGGAATTGCCTTCGGCGTTATGGCAGGTTACTTCGGAGGATGGGTGGACGATCTGGTTCAGTGGCTTTATACAACTATTGCAAGTATTCCCTGGCTTCTTTTTGTTATAGCTTTTTTAATGGTATTCGGGAGAGGCCTTTTCTGGATTATCATCGCCATCGGAATCACGTCCTGGGTGGATCTTGCACGATTAATCAGGGGCGAAACTCTTAAACTTAAAAATATGGACTATATAACGGCTGCAAAGGCAGTCGGTGTGCCGGTGCACAGGATTCTGTACAGACATCTGGTACCGAATCTTCAGTACCTTATAATTATTACTTTCACACTGTCTACATCGTCTGTAATACTTGCGGAAAGCGTTCTTACGTTTATTGGTATCGGTGTGGAACCGGGAACCGCGTCCTGGGGAGTCATGCTTACGGAAGCACAGAAGGAACTGACCAGAACTCCGCCGATCTGGTGGGTCTTTGCAGCCAGTTCTTTCGCAGGAATTCTGCCTCTGGTGCTTGCACTGAATATATTCGGCGATGCACTGCGCGATGCGCTGGACCCCAGGCTCAAAGGAGGCTCAAAATGAATTCAGAAAGAACTGCTTTGGAAGTCGATAATCTTAAAGTTTATTTTCAGGCCGAAGCCGGAACAGCTAAGGCAGTGGATGGCATCAGCTTCCGGGTAAAAGAAGGCGAAACGCATGTTCTTGTGGGCGAATCCGGATGCGGCAAATCAGTTACAGCACTTGCCATTATGGGTCTGCTCCCGAAGCATTCCGCAAGAATTCCTTCCGGTAAAGTTCTTTTTGACGGAAAAAACCTTCTTGAATTACCGCCCTCTGAAATGCGGCAAATCCGCGGATCAGGAATCTCCATGGTGTTCCAGGAACCTATGACCGCACTCAATCCGGTCATGCGTGCAGGGCATCAGATCACAGAAACCATACGGCAGGATCCGGCAAGGGCCCTGCAGCTGGGCAGCAGAGAAAGTGCTTCTTCTGATGCAATCCGTAAACGGGCCGTGGAGCTGATTGCCATGACCGGCCTGAAGGAACCCGAAATTGTTTTTAATAAATATCCGCATGAGCTTTCCGGCGGAATGCGCCAGCGGATTGTCATTGCGATAGCTCTGGCACGCAGACCATCTGTGATTATTGCAGATGAACCTACTACAGCTCTCGACGTAACTATTCAGGCGCAGATTCTGTCTTTAATGAGCGATCTTCAGAAAGAAACAGGTACAGCCATTCTGCTGATTACTCATGATCTTGGAGTGGTTAGCAGAGTCGGACACAGTATGTCAGTGCTTTATGCCGGTCAGGTTGTGGAAGAGGGCCGGGTGAAGGATGTGTTTGAGGAACCGTGCCACCCTTATACCAAAGCATTATTCGATGCGCTGCCATCAAGGAATCTGAATCATCGCGGCAAACTGAATGCCATTGGAGGATCAGTGCCTTCTGCCTTTTCTTATGATTCACTGCCTTCGCCCTGCCGTTTTTTTGAGCGGTGTCAGTTTCAGGATGAGCGGTGTTTTCAGAAGAGTTCAAGACCAGGTCACAATTCCTGGTGTGCACGGGAGAAAACGGGCTGATTCAGTGCAGTATTTTATACAAATTTTTAATCAGAAAAGCAAAGCTTTTATAAGATTTTTCTGAATAACCAAAACCTCCGGAAATTTCCAGATCTGTAAACCCGTGCAGAGCACTCCGGATCATCCGCAGATGGTCGATACCTGTCTGCGGGCTGAATGCCGCCGGAAAAATAAGCTCTGTGATCAGTTTCATGACATCATCACCCGCAGCCTTGTATTCTTCGCTTCGATAAAGATGAGATTTAATTAAACTTCGGTAATGGCCCGGATGATTTAGTGCGTATCTGCGGTAGGCATGACAGACCTCAGCAAAGGCTTTTTCTCCCTTCAGGGAAGCAGCAGCAGTTCGGATCTCTTCTGCCAGTTTTTTTAAGGCAAGAATCGATACGTTTTCTTTTATTTCATCCAGTGAGGAGACATGCTTATACAGACTGGGAGCTCTGATTCCCAGAGATGATGCCAGACTTTTTACATCGAGGGAATCGACACCTGATTCTATCGAATATGAATAAGCCTTCTGAAAAATTATTTCCCGACTGATGCCTTTGCCTGCCATGATTCCTCACTTATCTGTTTCAGTTTTTCATTCATCTGCTCAAAGCCCTTTTCTGTATTTTCAAGGTTTACAAACGGAACCAGAACTCCGAAAAACTTTTCACTGTGAACAAAAACAGATTCTGTTTCGCTGATACCCTTCAGGCGGATGGAATGATCTCCTGTGAAAATTCCAGGCAGTAGAAGGTTTCCCCTCCAGACCAGGATGTATTCGCGGTTTGTGCTGTCCTCCTTATAATCCTGAATAACGGGTTCAAAGCTCATCGGCTGTGAATCAGGAGGAGAAACAGTAATTTTAATATGATTTCCGGTTTTAAGTGATCCTTCATTAAATCTCAGAAAAGGATTCCAAGAGGAATAATTGTCTGTATTTTTAATGTATTCCCATATAATTTCCGGAGGTGCACTGATTCTGGTTTCCGTCTGAATTTCCTTGCATCCTGCAAAAATGCCAGGAATCAGTATTGGCAGGAATCTGATTATTTTCATTTTTCTCTCCTCTCAGGCTAATGCTGTTAGCTTTTTATTAAGCTAATAATATTAGCCAGTATGTCAAGTTTTTTTTTCAGGATTTAATTCAGTTTTGAATCTTTAAACGATGGAAGGAGGAAAATAATGAAAATGGTTTCCGTAAAAGGAAATCAGGGCCTTTGGTTTAAGGCCCTGACCTGAAGAAATATTTACTTCTTGTTTCCAAGGAACTTCATCATTCCGCGCAGTTTTTTACCAACTGCTTCGATAGGATGATTCAGTCCTTTCTGGCGGAGTTTTTCAAATTCCGGATATCCGTTGTTAGTTTCTTCAACCCAGCGTTTTGCAAAACGGGCACCTTTGTCTTTCTGAATGTCTTCCAGAACTTCCTTCATGCGCGCCTTGGCCCCTGCATCAATGATCCGCGGACCAGTGATCAGATCGCCCCATTCTGCTGTATCGGAAATGGAGTCACGCATTTTGGCGATACCACCTTCATAAATCAGGTCGGTGATGAGCTTAACTTCATGGAGACACTCAAAGTACGCGATATCAGGATCGTAGCCGGCTTCAGTCAGAGTCTCGAATCCGGACATAATCAGCTGAGTCAGACCGCCACAGAGTACAACCTGCTCACCAAAAAGGTCCGTTTCGGTCTCATCTTTGAAAGTTGTTTCCAGAATTCCGGCGCGTCCGCCACCCACTCCGGAAGCATGAGCCAGAGCACGATCCCGTGCCTGACCGGTTGCATCCTGATAAACCGCGATCAGCGCAGGTACACCACCGCCTTCACGGTAAACCCGGCGAACCAGGTGACCAGGGCCTTTGGGAGCTACCATATAAACATCGATGTCGGCAGGAGGTTTGATTAAATCATAATGGATGTTAAAGCCATGAGAAAACACCAGGGCTTTACCCGGCTTCAGGTTAGGCTTGATGGCTTCTTCGTAGATTTTAGCCTGCTGTGTATCGGGAGCCAGAATCTGAATGATATCTGCTTTTGCACATGCATCGGAAGGAGAATAAACCTCAAAGCCGTCTTGCTTAGCTATGGGCTCGGATTTAGAACCTGGTCGAAGACCAATGATCACTTTAAGACCAGAATCCCTCATGTTCTGGGCCTGAGCATGGCCCTGGCTGCCGTAACCTAAAACGGCTATGGTTTTGTCTTTTAAAAGAGAGAGATTACAGGAATCATCATAATATACGTTTGCCATATTAATCTACTAATCTGAAACCGGGTTCATCCGGCAAGAAAAAAAAGGCCCGGATAATGCACCGGCACCCCATTATCTGCCTCCTGAATCAAAGCCAGATTTCCTGAAAATCCAAAACCAGCCTGAAATCATCCAGCAGGAATATAAAAACAGAATCTGAATCAGCCTTAGAAATTACTTTTTCTAATATATATTTTGTTTCACCCAGAGTGTGAATTTCTGCTTTGCTGTTAACGGGATCAACCATAATATAATATTTCACTCCGGCATCCTGATAGAGCTGGTATTTCAGATTCCGGTCTTTGGTTTCTGTGGACGGAGAAAGAACTTCAAAGATGATGACCGGTGCTTCGGTGAGCTTTGCGCCTGCAGGCTTTCCCTTTACCACAAGATTATCGGGCTGGACCACTGTATCGGGGGAGATTTCCCAGTCCACAGGCAGAACAGCCCGGAAGGTACTTTGAATTCTGAGAGCTGTACCTAAAGAAGCGGCAATTCTATGGCTGATTTCCTGGTGATCAAAGGAAGGCTGCGGACTCATGGCATATGGCACCCCGTATATAATTTCCCATCGTCCATCCCATTGGACGTAGTCCTCGTAGGTGTAATGAGGAAGAAACTCTGTTTTCAGCACAGATCCCATACCGGAAATTTAGCTGTTTTAATAGTCAGTGTCAAGCAGAAATTCCAGGGTCCCTGGCTCGTGCCTCTCTGCAGAATCCTCTCAGGGATTTCCCTCCTGATAAAAAATGACTCTCGTTACTGAAAACTGACAGTTTAAAATCCGAAAATAAAAACAGATTCCAATGGACTGGCAGATAACGAACGCAACCCTGATTACACCCGGAGGACCGGAAATTGCTTCCGGCATACTTGTGTCCGGTGGGATCATTGAATCTATCCTCGAACCTGGTCAGTCTGAAAAAGATATACCTGTTCTGAATCTGCATGGTCTGCCGGTGTATCCTGCCCTGATCAACAGCCACGATACTCTGATGGCTACGTACCGGACTTTTAATGGAAAGAATGCTCCGTATCTGAACTGGCTGGCCTGGGATAATGAACTGAAAAGTTCAGATATTTTCCGGGAAAGAATGCTGCTTGACCTGCACGAACTGTATTTACTCGGAACTTATAAAAATATTCTTTCCGGAACCACCACCGTAGTGGATCACATTCCTGATTTTGTAAGAAGACCGTATCAGGATATACTGCCGATATCTCTGCTGGAGGAATTCGGTATTGCTCATTCGGTCTGTACTTATACTCTGGGATGGGGAGAAAGTCTCAGGAAAGAACTTGCGAGGGCCAGAAACGAAGGAATTCCGTTTATCACCCATATTGCAGAGGGATTTGATCCGGAAAGCAAAGCATCTCTCCGAAAACTTGCTGAAGAAGACGGACTGGATGAGCATACCGTCCTGGTCCACGGACTGGCCTTAAACAGCGCAGACCTGGCCCTGATTGCAGAAAAAGGCACCTCACTGGTATGGTGTCCTTCAGCCAATCTGAACATTTATAAAACCACAATGCCCGTTCATGAAGTTCTGGAACAGGGTATAAACATCTGCATCGGAACCGATTCCTCCATGACCGGAAGCAGGGATCTGTTTTCCGAACTGCGGACAGCAAGGCAGTATTATCAGCAGTCATTCGGAGAAAAACTGAGTTCAGAAACATTGTTTCATATGGTTACCACAAATGCTTCCAAAGCATTTCAGCTGGATGACAGAGGATTTATAATGGAAGGATTGCGGGCAGATCTCCTGGTTCTGGAAGGACCCTACCCGGAAAGCCCTTATGACTGTCTTGTGGAAGCAAGGCCCGAAGACATATATCTGCTGACCCACCGGGGAAAACCTGTTTACGGTAATATAATGCTGCAGACATTTTTTGATATGACAGAAACTGAGTACGATCAAATAATTGTAAATGGGAAGCCGAAAATTATATATAAAGGACTGAAGCAGCTGCTGGATTCACTGAAATACCGGATACCTTCCGGGGATCCGCTGGATTTTCTGCCTGCAGTCTGAGCAAAGCTATGCCAATAAACCGATCATACACACCAGGTTCCATCGTTTACTTTCAGGGCGATATAGGAGAAGATGTCTATGTACTCCAGCAGGGGCGGGTCATTCTTACTTCCACCGCAGTTGATTCCGGTGAAGAAATAAAAGAGGAAGTCCAGGCAGGGGAGTTTTTCGGTGTTAAATCGGCTATCGGGAAATATCCGCGGGAAGAAACAGCCCAGGTAATCGGTAAAACTATCCTGATTGCATTCAAAAGCTCTGAATTTGAAGCTTTTGTGCTTAAAAACACCAGGCTCGTTCTGAAAATGCTGCGGGTCTTCTCTAAGCAGCTCAGGAATATACACCGTCAGGTGCGGGATCTTCTGAAAGCGGGCGCTTCCCGGGACCCGGCATATGAATTGCTTAATGTGGCCGAAGCCTTTTTTAAATCAGGTCAGTATGACCATGCGGTCTATGCATTCCGCAAATTTATGGAAATTTATCCTCAAAGCCCTTTTCTCTCCCGGGCAATGGAGCTTTGTGAGCTTGCCCGGAAAAACCATATCTATCCCATTGGATATCCTGCTCTGGAAACACTTTCCGGGAATTTCAGCGGGCCTGTTATTAATATTCCAGGATCCACTGCCGCAAAAAGCGGTTCATCCGGCAGTGTGGGTTCAGCAGCCCCTGCAGCCGGCGGGTCTCTTCAGGACCGGCTTAAAAATGCGATTGCTCTTTCCGATCAGAAAAAGTTCCCTGAAGCTCTGCAGATACTGAACCAGTGCACAGCCTGGAAAACTCTGAATAATCAGGCTGATAACGATGCATTTGCACAGGCTCACTTTGAAAAAGGCAAAGTCGAAATGAAAATGGCGAAACTGGCTGATGCATCCGCCACTTTCTCAGGATATTTAAAAAAGTTTCCTACCGGGGAGCATGTAAAGGAAAGCATTTATCAGCTGGCCATCATAGCCGAAGCGCAGAAACAGCCTGACAGGGCACGTCAGCTTCTTCATAAAGTGGCAACCATGCCCCCCCCTGATAAAATCACACAGGAGGCCAGAGCCCGCCTTGCAAAGATGAGCGCTCAGTAAGCCCCGCGGAGATCACTGAAAATGCTGTTACCTGATTCGCTGTTTGATAAATTCGGAAAGGTTTTTGAACCTGGTCAGATTCTTTTTTGTGAGTATGAACCAGGAACTGATTTTTATTTTATTCAGGATGGTCAGGTTAAAATCATCAAGACCATTGGCAATTCCCAGAAAACCCTCGATGTACTTTCCAAAGGAGATATACTCGGAGAAATGGCTATTCTGGAACAGGAGCCGCGCAGTGCTTCGGCGATTGCCATTGACCGGGTAAAAGCTCTGCAGTTCAACAGAGATAACTTCGAAACTCTGATCAATGGCCATCCGCAGCTGGCATTTAAGTTACTCGTAATATTCTCCAAAAGAATCTATGATGCAAAGCGAAGGCTTCAGATTCTGCTGCTTGACGATATTCAGTCGAAAATTGCAGATGTGTTTCTTATGCTGGCAGAAAAGGATCCGAACTACGGAAACCTGCAGCAGATGATTTTTAATGTAACTGTTGATGATGTAGCTAACTGGGCAGGACAACCTGTACAGGAAGTTCAGAAAACGCTTCAGACATTTGCGAAGGGCGGAAAAATCGAATTGTTTGCGAACAGAATCGTTGTTGCTAATATAAACGACTTCACCCGTCTTATTGCAGCCAAAAAGAAACAGAACTGGTAAGGGAAATAACAGGGGCTGAACAGGACGCATCAAGGCTGATAATTACTATTCGTATTTTTTAACAATAGACTTCAGCTTTAAACACATCCAGGCATACTCAGAGTATTATACCAGTACAGTTCCTTCCGGCCCTCTGCGTAAAAATGACTCTGTATTAATGATTTCGCTTTTTCTTTACAGCGGAAATCTCTCCCCAGTAGCTGATATGATAATCTTTTTTTGGATACAGTCTTTCAAGTGACGGATCGGTGAACTTCTCCGGCTTTATGCTGTCTTTATAAATAATCCTGCATTCAATAATCATCTCAGCCTCTGCAAGGCCCGGTGTTCTGATTTTTTCAGAGGCGAAAAGAGTCAGACCAAGTTCTTTGATTTTATCAGTATCCCTGCCGCTTTTTCTTCCTGAAACTTCCAGCACATCGGACCGCTCCGGTCCGAAGACGTTAAGGGTAAAATCGTCTGCTGTCTCCATTAAAGAGTAAGTATGACGGGTCGGCCTTACGTGAACAATGAACACTGGCCGGTTCCACATCACTCCGAAATGACCCCAGCTCACAGTCATGGGATTCGCTTTTTCAGCATCTCCTGCCATCAGAATCACTCCCTGAGGGTCGATCATTTCTATTATATTTTTATCAAGTTTACGTGGGTTTATTGTTTCAAACATACTTAACTTCCTTTTATATTGTACTGTTAATCAAAATCAGCCTCTGCTTCTGGCCAGAGTCTCGGAAAAAGAAAACGAAGTGATTTCATAGGGATAGTAAACACCACCGGAGCCCGCGAACTCTCTGATTTCAGGATTCCGTAATCCAGCAGAGTGGCAAGCATGCGACGTCCACTTCGTTCGCCAAGACCTGTCATCGCCACAAACTTTCCGCGATCCGTTTTTCCCGTGATCGCAGTATAATGAAGTGCTTCCAGTCCCTCCGTTTTAATAAGAGATTTTTCTGAACCAATCTGCCATGGGTGTGCCTGAAGATGCAGAAGCAGTTCGAGCAAACCGTTTTTAAAACGAGGCATGCGAAGCATTTCTTTCATAAAGCGGGCCTGGTCTATACATGTCTCCAGAAAAAACCCGATAAACCGAACCAGCTCCTCCTGAGAAAGATTCCCTCTGCCGTCCAGATCACCTTTGCGGGGCGCATCGGCCAGATCCAGATATCTGTAGTAATCATCCCGGTTCCTGGCAAACCCGCGCATTACTGACCAGATTCCTCCGGTATATCCGCTGCGATTCAATAAAAGATTCGAATGAAGCCGGGCCACCCTTCCGTTTCCATCCCGGAATGGATGGATCCAAGCAAGACGATGGTGCGACGCTGCAATGCCTATCAGACTTTTTTCCCCCATAGGAAGCCTGTTGTATCCATTACTCCAGCAGGCCAGATATTCAGACAGCAGACCGTGAGCCGGAGCCAGATGACGCCCAACATTGACATCTTTGGTTCTGAATTCTCCCGGAATAATGGAATCCCCTTCGTCAGTTCTGCAATCTGATTCCGGCAGCCTCTGGTACAGTTTTCTGTGGATGTTCTGAATGGCTTCCGGAGAATAGGGGTCCGTCGGATCATTTTCAAGTTCTTCTTCGGTTTCAAGATGAGCGATGGCAAGTCTTTGCAGCTTAGCCGTTTTTTCATTAGAATCAAATTTTTTTAAAAAAGCCCTCTCCATATCCCTTGGCCGGGTATGCTGCCCTTCTATAACATTGGTATAAAATGAATTCATAAAGCGAAGTTGCGATCGAAGGGGTTCAGTAACAGACTCAAAGTAACCAAAATCCCGGCTTTCTTTCAGTAAAACCGCTGCCAGCTCATGGAGATGACCGGACACCCGGTCTTCGGGCATTAAGGGAGATATTTCATGAATTATGGACGGCATTCTGGACAGTTAGATTTTCAATTCAGAGGTGAATATTGCAAGCTTTTTTTATGCTGATTTCTTCGATTTCCATTGGATATGGACAGTATTTTGGACAGTTTATTTTCCTATGGATAAAATTTATATTGACACTCAGTAATAATGCACTATTTACTTCTGACAGGGAGAATATACCGATATATATAATTAAACCCCCGGAACAGTATAGAAAGGTACCCATCCATGAATCAATTTTTCAGTCTGCGGATAAAAACTAAAATTATTATACTTACAGTACTGATGGCACTGCCTTATCCAATTATGATGTTCTCATTTTTTTCGGAAGCCGAGAAGGCGATTGACTTCGGCTCAAAGGAAATCGATGGCTCCCTTTATAATCTGCCTGTGTTTGCAGTAATGGTTCAGACTCTGAAAAATGAAAAAGTTCCGGAAAAAGAAAACAATTCTGCGCTGAAAGAATTATACGAAAGGCAGGCAGAGTTCGGTGATACTTTAAAAACTCATGAATTATGGTCAGAATTGGAACAATATGCTTCCGGACAAAACAGTTCGCCTGCTGAATATGCAAAAAAGCTCGACCAGCTCAACAGCCGGGTTGGTGATACTTCTAATCTGATTCTTGATCCGGATCTTGACAGTTATTACCTGATGGATATCGTCACACTTCGCATGACCCAGTTTCTGCTCAAAACAGATGAAGCCCGGTTCACAGTCAGGTCTGCCGCGGAGGATGGCAGAATAACAGAAAGAGAGGAAACCCTTCTTTTTTTCCAGTATGAGACCCTTCTTCAGATGAGAAATGCACTTCGTCGTTCTTTGGATGTTGCCTATGAAAATAACAGCAGTCTTAAGGATGAACTGGAAACTGCATTTACTGATCTTAATGTAAAAACCGGGGCATTTCTGAATTCTCTGCAGGCAAAACCGGTTAATTCTGAAAATGTGAATCAGACAGCAGAGGAACTTCTTACTGAATCCGATAATTTCTATAAGGTAACCGTAAAGAGTCTGATCCGTCTGCTCGAAATCAGGATTTCCGGTTTTCGCCTGAATCAGATTACCCTGCTGGGAATTATGGCCAGTCTTGTGGCAGCGGTACTGATTCTTGTTTTTTTTATATCCAGGAGCATAACGGTACCAGTGAAGGCTCTGAATGTCCGGTTAACCGATATCAGTGCGGGCAGGGCGGATCTTACCCGCAGACTCAACCGGCCGGCTGATGCAGATCTTGCAGAAATATCTGAACATTTTAATATATTTGTGGAGCGTCTGCAGAAAGTCGTTGCTTCAGTGAAATCGGTTGCGGATTCCCAGGCGGCCGCATCAGAGGAAATCACAGCTGCGATCGACCAGTTTGCGAACAGCGTTCAGTCTGAAGCCGCCACAATGGAGGAAATCTCAGCTACAATGGAAGAGATCGCAGCGTCCTCCGAAAGTATCAGCCGGATTGTTAATGATGAGATGAACAGTCTGACGAACCTCCTGGTTCGTAAGCGATCAATTATACCCATTGACTTTGCAGAAATCCTGGACCTGGGCCGGA
>CAZQKZ010000051.1:0-9647 GCA_964594095.1 uncultured Leptospiraceae bacterium
CCTCTTGTTATAAGATTACCCTCACGGGGTGTCCACTATTTCCGGTACGGTTCAGGATATATCAGGATAGAGTTTCTGCTATCTACAACACCAATCCTGTCCCATCCTGCATATCTTGTTAACCCAGAATTATTTTTTTAACAGGATATGCAGGATATATCAGGATAGAGTCTCCGCTATTTACAACACCAATCCTGTCCCATCTTGTTAACCCAGAATCATTTCCTAACAGGATGGGCAGGATTTTTCAGGATAGCTTCAAATTTTTTTAATTTGGCTTTTTTTAGATTCGCGCGCCCGATTTTTTCCGCTTGACAAATTTATATAAATATTTTTCACGCGTCTTCCTTCGCAAATTTTCGGATGAAGCAAAGCGGAAAACGAAAATTAGACTGAATTGTTTATTTACAGCTATTAATTAATAAATTACGATTTAATCCGGCAGTAGGCCGGAGAAAAACCCGGCTCTTCCAAACAAGGCCGTTTGGAGGGTCACAGGGAGATCTTTGCGGTCAAGGTCCCCCTTAACCCGGCAGAATCTGCTTGGCTTTGGCGACTGCTTTTCAGATTCTGGCAGAATAATCAGGAGTTGCAGAATGGGAAACAGTAATAATGGAAATCACCTTATAACCGAAGCAGAGATTCATATACCCAAAGAAGAAACCCCCGCTGAATCCAAAGTAATTATCCGCAGTGAAAACCCTTATGGCACTATGCTCGCAACTCTTGAAGATGACGGCCGTACGGTTTACCTTTATATGAACCCGGTGCGCGATGCCACAATTACACCCAAAGCCCTCTGGATCAGGAATCTGCTGGAAGCTCCGGCGGAAACAGACAAAGAATCTCTTCGCATAGGCAGGGCCCCTCTGCTTCGTAAAGATGCATGCCGCCATCCGCAGGGTAAAAGAACCGTGAAACCCGAAGAGGCCCGGATTGTCTGGTTTCAGGAAGGGACCGGAGTAGCCCTTTTTATCAGGGATGAACTTGAGGCCATCCTCCCTCCCTGGTCCGGTGAAGATGGTATTTACGGTTATGCAAAAGAAGCCTCTGCGAAAGATATGGGCACTCTTCCCTTCCCTGCTGATTTTTCCGGTCTTCTGAAACGGGTTAAAGAAAACGAAGCCCACTGGGAAAGCCGTTCCCGGTCTGAAACATGGGCTGCCTTCAGGGACCGTCTGCTTGCTCACTACGAAAAAGCCTATGGTCCGCATTCGCGTTACTTTGCTGTTTCAGGTCATCCCTTTCCGCCGCTTGCTGTTGTGGAATTTGCTACCGATCCTAAGAATGTATACTATGCCACTTTAGGAATGTCTTACCAGAATCTTCCTGGTGCGGAACTTGTGCTTCCCGATGCTCAGAATCATGTACGGATTGAGGTTATAACCCGCTATGACCGGATACGCGAAGATGTACCTAATGCCCTTGGAACCCTGGCGTCATTTCCCTGGGCCAACATGAGGTTTATTCACCATGGTCACACATTCATCACCGGAGTCCAGGACGATCATCTCGATTATCTGCTGACTGGTATGTACAGCGAAGATGAATTCAAAGCCCCCGAAGATATTACTGTGGATGATCAGTATCCTGTGAATTTTCTGTATGCTATCCCGATTACCAAAGCCGAGGTGGACACTGCCGCACGGGAAGGCAGCCGTAAACTACTGGAAAAGAAAATCAGATTTGATTAAAAAGGTTCAGTTCCCGGCCGTTTGCATCTAAAACCATATCTATAAACCGGGAAAGGGTTAAAACCCGGGAACGGTCTTCCTCCCGCAGCCGGCTGTGGTACTCTTCCGGTATCACCGGAGTCAGTCCTGCCTGTTCCATTTCATAAAGCTGAGCTCCTGAAATTCCCTGCTGGAGGGTAAATAAATACTTTCGGGCAGCCCTGGATCCTTCGCTCAGAACCTGCCTCCAGCGGTCTTTGCAGGTTGTTTTTGCTCCCAGTAAAAAAAGCCGCTCATCGGGAAACCAGGCATCTTTATACTGCACTTCCCCGGGAAAAATAAAATCAGGTCGTTTTTTATCTTCCGTCAGTCCGCCGTAAGTAAACGGAAGATTGTATATTTTAAAAATATAATTCAGATGAAGTTCCAGGGAGCGGCCTGCCCGGCTTTTTCTGCGATTCTGAATTTCGAGAGAGACACTCAGAAGTTCCTCAAGATCCGTAAAAGCACTTTTCAGATACTTACTGTAAAGTATTCTTTCTATATACTGAAAGATTCTGTATTCAAGCATAACGAAATCGATCACAGCAGCATCGGGATCTTTCAGGGGACTGCTCAGCCTGCGGCCGGAAGGACGGACCTCAATTTCACAGCATCTGCGGTGCAGTTCCCTTGCCAGACCTGCCAGAGTATCCGTATCAGGGAAACTGCTGATATCCTCAGAAATCATTTCTGAAATTTTCCTTTCAAGAAACTCCTCAGGATCAGCCCGGTACATCTGACCGGTGGATTCCGGCCCTATTCCCAGAAAGTCGAAGATTAAGTCCATTTCCTCTTCGGTATGTACAATCAGACCTTTCAGATGTCCGTATTCACCAAAGAGAATCAGGAGAGACCCGAGAAAGGCATCTTCATTTCCTTTGAAAACCGGCCTGATTTTAGTAAGCCTGTATTCACTTTTGAATTTTGATTTACCGTACCATTTAAAAGACGAAGCTGTTCGGTAGCCGTTCAGCCAGTGTATCACCGCATCTCTTTCGAGATTTTCCCCGTCTTCCCCAGGCCGCTCCAGAAACAGAGGCCAGACTGCTGCAGGCATATAAATGCCGGACTGATGGGAATTGGTCAGACCCAGATCATTCGCTGAAAGAAATTTTGTGAAAATGTGCTTTGCACTTCCCAGCTGAGATACCAGAGCACCCGCAGCAGGCTGAATTTCCGGAAACTCACTTTGCATAGCTGCTTAGCTGCATTCGATTCTTCCGGTAAAAACAAATCTGGCAGGGCCCCTTAGAAACATAACCCCAGGTTTATCGAAGGAACCTGTCCAGTCGAGCTCCAGGGTTCCTCCTTTCAGATGGATTTTATTGCGCGAAGGCCCCTTTCCAAGTGCTGCGGAAACAGCAAGCACGGCACAGGCCCCTGTTCCGCAGGAAAGAGTCTCTCCGGAACCCCGCTCATACGTCCGCTGCCTGAGAGTTCCGTCAGGATTGATACTTACGAATTCCACATTCGTCCGCTCCGGAAACGCGGGATGACTTTCGATATAGGCACCCAGCTCCTCCACAGGAGCAGTATCCGCATCTTCGGTAAAAATTACGCAATGAGGATTCCCCATAGACACTGTACTGATTCTGTATTTGCCATAGTGACCGAAGTCAGCTTCGGCCATCAGCAGAGGAACGGCAGGATCAGCCTGAATACCGATTTTTTCCGGGATTACCGGAACCCTGGCAGAGGTAAACACCGGATTTCCCATATCTACTTCAATGATTCCTTCTCCGTCCCCGGACTCATTGATCATCCGGACCTTATGAAGCCCTGCACCTGACTCAATGTAAAATTCCCTGTTACCGTCTTTTTTAAAAAGGAAATAAGCCACACTGCGCAGAGCATTTCCGCAGATGGCAGATTCACTTCCGTCAGCATTCCACATCCTCATCAGTGCTGTGGCCCCTTTTCCCGAGGTCAGGATCGCTACGGCACCATCCCCTCCGATTCCGGTTCGGCGATCAGAAATTTTCTGTATGAAATCAGGCAGAAAACAGGAGGGAAGATCCCGCCCGGTAAAATCAAAGTAAATGTAATCATTGCCTGTGGCTTCCATTTTTGTAAATTCAAGCAGCATATTGTCCTTCTCTGTGGTTTTTGCGCCAAAATGGAGCAAATACATATAAGTCTGTTATTTTTCTTTCTGACCCGTTTAATTGTTATTTTATTTAATCCTCTATGTTTCTGACAATGGCCGTATGAAAACAGAGTTAAGCCATTCAGATTACCTTCTTCCTTATGTGGAGCATTTTTTCACTACCGGTGATTCGGCTCCCTTTATACAGGCTGCTTATGCAGAAACTGATCGGATTATAAACCAGGTTTCTCTGCAGGATACGGATTTTAACAGGGATTATTTTCTGCATTTTCTGATCAGACTTGATCAGTGTCTATTAAAATACAGGAATTACCGGTATATTTCCTTTTCAAAATTCTATGCAGTTTATATAAAAAATGATTTCCGGAATTACTTAAGGAACCGCAAAAGAAAAACTCTCTCTGAGATTCTGGTTGCGGAGCCCCCTTACTATGCATCCTACCCTGACCACACCACTGCAATCAACCTGAATGAAGACCTGCCTGCAGTCTATAAGCATACAATGGCTGCAGGGATCACCGTTGAGAGCGAATATACAAGAAACTTTTATAATCTGTTTCAGTCAATGGAACCCGAAAATTTTTACCGTTACTCTCTGATTCTGGACTGCCTTGAAGTGCTTCCGGCCAGCAAATCAGCCCCCTACCGGCTCACCCACGGTATTCCGCTCACAGCGGCAGACACCCAGTATCTGGTGCAGACGACCGGAAACCTGACTGCTTTTGAGCTTTTCTGGGAGGATTACCAGAAAAGAAAAGAGACCGAAAAAATCCAGATAAACAGAAATCTGGACAACCTGACCGCAATCACCACCAGCTTTTTAAGGGACCCCGAGAAAAAAAGCAGACTGAAGTCCCGAAAAAATCTGCTTCGTTCCCGGGTGCTTCGGAAAAGAAAGATTGTCAACGCACGCAATCTTTCAGATTTATTAGGCATTCCCCAGGGTACCCTCAGTAAAAGAATACAGAAAGTGGAAAAGGAGCTGACAGTACTTGTCGAAAGAAGAACCCGGACCCGCAGGGAATTCTGTGCTGAAACACCCGGACATTCCTCAGAATCCGTCAGTCTTACCAATGTACGGTTCGGTATTCTGGCCGGAAGCAGCGTCAGCATTATAAAAGCCGGCGGGGAAGCTTATGCAATGACTTCCGAGTTCCGGACATGCCGATCTGCTTTTTATCTGTTTCTGGAAACGGCATTAAAAAAAAACCGGGAAACAGATATTTCACTTTACATGAACGGGCAGTGTATGAAACACTTTAAAGTCCGGCACCGGAACTGTCTCCCGCTTGATACTTTATCAGAAGGGAATTACAGCATATGGGCTGAAAACCAAAAAATAATCAGTTTCAGCATTAAATAATGAAGATCAAAATCACCACAAAAGACGAAGTCACTATACTTAAGATCGAAGGGGCCATCAAATCCGGAGATGAATATGATCTGGCTGAGAAAATGGAAAAATACATTAAGCCGAATACCGCCCCCAAATTCATTGTCGATATGAAAAAAGTTCCGTTTATAAACTCAGCAGCACTGGGACTTTTTCTGAATATATTTAAAAAAATTGACTATTTAAAGGGCCGGATGGTCTTTGCATCCCTTAACAGCGATGTGGAGAATCTTATGGAAATCACTAAACTATCTTCAGTATTTGAGATTTATAAGACGATTGATGAAGCCCTTCAATCCTAAAATAAATGAAAAAACTTTCACTTGGTATAAAAGCGGCCGGTCTGCGGATCAAAATAAATTCTGACCTCACCGGAATCAGAATGTGGTTCCGGTTCTTTCTCTTCGGGCAGAGGATTAATTATTTTCTCACGCCGTCCAAAAGGATTGATAACTGTTCTCTGTCCGCGGTTCTGCCCGTAAATATCTGAATTCCGCCGGAGCCTTTCTGCAAAATCGCGCAGCGGATCATCTTCGGGATCGGATTCAGGAGGGCGCATACCCGAAAATTCATAAAGACTGCCGCGACCTATACGCAGTCCAAGGGCAAATTTTGAATAAAGCACTCCGCCCACAAGTCCGCCCAGATGACCAAGGTGAGAAATATTCGTTATATTATCAAAAAATATAAAAATCAGAGAAAGAAGACCAAAGACAACAGCCGCAGTCCTTGCCCTCATTGGAATAAAAAAAACAAGCAGCATGGAATTAGGAAAAAAAACGGCAAGCGATCCCAGCAGTCCGAAAACAGCCCCGGAGGCACCCACAGTCGGCTGACCAAGATCAGGCTGGAAAAGAAAAACAAAGAGTGCACTTGTAAAGCCGGAAACCATATACAGCCAGAGGAACCGGTAGGAAGTGACCGTACGTTCAATCGGGGTGCCCAGACTCCAGAGAGCAAGCATATTAACCATCACATGCAGCATTCCCCCGTGCAGAAACATAGACGTGATTGGCTGCCACCAGGCACCGGCCCAGAATTCTGCCGGCACAAGACCGTAACGAAATACAAAATCATGGAATGCTGACTGATCGCCGGTAAAACCAAAAAACAGTTCCACACCCAGAAATACGAGAAGATTGATGAGAACGAGAGCCTGTGTTACCGGAGATTTCATTTGTTTCCAGAATAATACAAACGGTCCCTTTTGTCGATCCTTTTAACGGAGCAGTTACAGAGGATTCAGACCGGATTCCTTTCTTTCCAGAATTTTCTGGCCGGGTCCGGTTTTAGTTTTCCAGCGGTTATGAAGCCAGAAATACTGATCAGGATACTTCCTTACATATTTTTCCAGAAGATCCACCCAGCGAAGGGTAAAATCAGCCATAGCCTGTTCCGGATCATTAACTTTATCCTTTTCGATGGTTCCTACCGGTACTGCCTCAATCCGGAAGTGACCGTTCCCGGTCCGCAGAGCCGTTATAAAAAAAGAAGGCGAACCACTGTTATATGCAAATGAGGCCGGTCCCTGAAAAATGGAAGCAGGACGGTTCATAAATGGTATAAAGAGACCGTGCCCCCGGGCATTCTGATCAGATACAAGGCCCAGGGTTCCTCCCCGTTTCAGTGCCCGCACTGCCTGTATTCCGGAAGCGGAGGGAAGGATCAGTTTAATACCGGTTTTCTCGCGGGAACGGAATACGAAATTATCTGCATAAGGATTAGACTGCGGAGCAGCGTAGACATTGAAATCAAGGCCAAGCCGTTCAATCAGAACATGATTCAGAATCTCCCAGTTCCCGAGGTGAGCCGCAATAAGAATCATACCATTACCGGCTTCATGAGCCTTTTTCATGGCTTTGAAGGAAGATTCTTCAATTTCACAGTATTTATCAAACCAGTTCCTGTCCGCCATTCCAAATCTTGCAAATTCAAAGGCAAGATAACCAACGGAACGAAATGTGTTTCTGATGATTTCTTCATTCCTTTCCGGTGTGTTTTCAGGAAAAGCGAACCGGAGGGTTTCCCGTAGACGCCGTTTATAGGATCCGCCAACCAGGTGTCCGATTCCAAGCACCACGGCACCGCTGAATTTCAGACCGGATTCATAGGGCAGAGAATTGAAGATAAAAAGCAGAAATCTTAAAAGTATGTATTCGATGATATGCTGGATTTTTCTCATGAAAGCCTAACTCTGCCTGTGATCAGAAAAGTCTGGTGATGGTGATGCATTCCACGTTATCGGGATTAAAAATATACTCCACTGCGGCACCGGCTCCTTTTTTTTCGGAATATGTAATGGGACGCTGAAACGTCCTGTTTTTCAGGTCATTTTCCGTTTTTGCAATAAGGGTTTTCGCATCTTCCTCACTGAGAGCCCCCCTCGCTACATCATCTTTGAAATTCAGCCTTGCGGAATATTTATGACCGGACACAGTATAAATGATGAGTTCTATATTGTAAACCTTATCTGCAGGAACAGGCGGCAGCGGTTCTGTTTTTTTTTCTTCTTTTTTCTGATTCGAAATCCAGGAATCAGCCTCACTGATCGTAAGAGGGGGATCTGAGGGACGGATTTCTTTCAGAACGGGTTTTTTAACCGGTGAGGGTTCTTTGGATTCGGGTTCTGTCTGCGGAGCAGCGGGTGAAGGCGGAACTGTCTGTGTTTTTTCCCGGAATTTCTGCATCCATTCGGACTGAGTCGTACCAGGACTTCCCGGTCCGCCGCTTCTTTTTAAACGCAGTCTCTCCTGTTCTGACATATCTGCAGATTTCCTCTGTTAATATTTTCGGCATTTCTCTGCAGAATCCCCGGATTTGCGTTTTTTTTACACCTGAAGCTGCAGGAAACCGAAAAAATTTACTTGACAAATTAAAGGATTGACCGTGTATAATGCCAATATGTCAGCCACACACGGCAATCTCAGCTTTGGCTCCGGCCAGGATAACACAGACGGACTGCAGCTTCAGCTCACATTTGATGAAGATACAAAAACAGTCTATGGTTCTTACAAGTGCCCTGTAAAGTTTCAGGGAATTGACGGAAATGTGCACCCGGGAATCCTTTCGGTTATTCTCGATGAAACCATGTCCCGTATTAACGAAGCCATGAACTTCGATTCAGTCACCGGGGAACTCACAATCCGGTATCTGCAGCCTGCAAACACAGGGGAAGAACTGCATCTGCGGGGTTGGTTTGTAAAGAAAAACCGTCGCATTATTGAAAACCGTGCGGAAATTGAAAACTCCATCGGAAAAATTGTCGCCCGCGGTAAAGGTAAGTATATCGAAAAAGAATAAGCTCAAGGCGTTTTCGCTGCCTGCCCAATCCGGGGGCAGCGGAATTCTTTCAGAACCATCCTCCTCCCGATAGTCAGAGCTGGGGATTTTTCCGGTGGTTTTAATTCAGGAGACTGAGTCCCCGGAATACAGGGTCAGTTCTGTTCACAGAATAATCCGGGCAAATTCAATTTTCATAAATTTAATTTACGAAATACCGTCATAGAAGATTCTTTAAAACCCGAGCGGGTGTAAAAAGCCCGGGCTGCGGGGTTATCAGAATCAGTCAGAAGGGTGATACGAAGGCATCCGGCCTCCTTTGCTTCAGCAAGCGCAGTATGCAGAAGCCGCCTGCCTGCCCCCAGACTGCGAAAATCCGGATGAATAATCATATCTTCCAGAATCCCGACTCTTCCGCCAAGGGCTGTGCTTACTGTAAAAAGAATACTGACCATCCCTATAATGGTGCCGTCCCTGACAGCAACAAAGATCCGGCCAATGTCCGGATTCCTGAGAATCATCAGCAGACCATTCTGCTGCCGTTCCTGATCCGGTGTGAACTCCTCTTCCTGCGAAAAAAGTATCTGCAGGAGTATTATTAAATCCTTAAGATCATTCAGTTCGGCAGTCCGTATATTTATACTCAGTTCCTGCATTCAGATACCCCGCAGCATTTTATAATATATTCTTTACTAATGAAGCCGCTTCTTTTTTCAGTTTCCATGTGATTTCCGGAGTGATTCCATCCCATTTCTGAATTATACTGAATTCTTTTTTCAGACTGGTCTTCAGGATTCCAGGGTCATCTGATCCGATTACCGTCCGAAGGCCCCTTTCTGTAAAACGTCTAAGCGGATGATCTGCGGCGGTACCCAGTCCCGCAATCAGAAGATTCGAGGTCGGGCAGCTTTCGATTACGGTCCCAAGTTTCTTCAGTTCAGAAATTGTAAATTCCTGGACTGCCCTCAGATTATCAGCCCGCTGCTGCGTATAAAGAATGGTCTCTGTGTCTGATTGTGATGTTATGGCAGAATATCCAAACCTCTTTAGAAATTCCCTGTGCTCCTTTTCAAACTGCAGCTGCGCCTTCCTTTCAGAATCATTCTCTTTTCTTTCAGTATTTAAAAAAATATCAGGATTCATACCCAGTGCC
>CAZQKZ010000051.1:9657-22330 GCA_964594095.1 uncultured Leptospiraceae bacterium
GATTCTGTCTGCACCGGCCAGGGCCGCTTCATAAATCCAGCGCACAGCACTCTCCGGAGTTTTATCATTAAAGGATTCACCTGCATGATACATTAAATTCAGACTGTGCCTGCCCGCAGAGCGATCTTCTTTGAACTGCTTCAGAAAACCGGAAAGGGACGACGGAGGGCTCCCCTCCTCTTTTCCGGATATATCGATTCCGGTAATGCATTCTGCTCTTTCAGGATTCTTTTCTGTATAATTAAGGATCCATGAATACAGCAGCAGTGCTTCCTCCTCCTGCCTTGGAAGGGAGAGCGCAAGACCTGCGGATTTACTGAAAAATTTAAAAACTCCCGTAAGAGCGTGGAGCCGGTCTTTAAATTCTTTTTCATTGTAACGGGGAGGAAGAAACATTCTGTATTCTGAATAATCTGTATCAGAAAACCTGATAACAGAATCGGCTATGTATTCCAGTTCCTCCGGATCTGTATGAGACAAAGCTATAATAAGATCAAACCGGCTCTGAAAAAGATCAAAGTTTTCCGGGCTTTCCAGATAATAATAATCTTTCAGCAGTTTTTCCCTTTCCCGCGGATGGGTGACGAATGAAAAAATTCTGTCAATTTCAGATCCAGATGTCAGAACTTTCCGGTTCATTTTTAATGATTCTGTCCAGATCTGATATCGGGGTTTCTTTCTGTTATAGAGCCACAGCAGATCTTCAAATCGAAGAGCACCGTACAGATGGCAGTGAAGGTCAGCGAAAAACTCAGAATTCCTCTGTTCCATTCAGTGCATTCACCAGTCTGCGAAGATGTCCGAAAGAACGGAATGTGAATCCGCGTACGGCCACACGATCACTTGAGAACAGCAGTTCCGAAAAAACATCCGGATATTTTTTCATATAATTCAGCATCATCTGACGGTTTTTCCTGGATACTGGTTTTTTTACCAGCAGACTGATTTCCCAGTCTCTGCCGTATTTAATAGAGACCAGGTTCTTATAAAATTCATTTAAAATATGAACCGCTTTCTCAGGCGAATCAGTCATATCAATCAGATACCTGTCCATCTCACTTATATAACCTTTTTCAATATTCTTTTCGATGTCGGTACTGAGTAAAGAGTGGTCCCGGGACATTGTAATAATAGGCATCAGAGGAGTTTTTCCTGTCTGAACCAGTGTAGCCACTTCCCAGAATTCATCGCGCGTTCCCCATCCACCTTCGCAGCGGATAAAGGCTTCGCTCATCATGGCAAAATAAAGTTTACGGATGGCAAAGTAATGGAAACTCACCGAGGTACCAAGATAGGGATTGGTTTCTTTTTCAAAAGGAAGATTTATTTTAAGACCGATAGAAGCATCCTGAATCAGCCTCTTGTATTCAGCAGAGTGCCTTATGGACTCCTCGGTTCGGTTTTTATCTCTGCTTTTTTTACGGATTTCGCTGAGAATGGCTTCACTCGCACCGCGGTTTGCTGCTTCCATCACTCCCCCGGATGCACCGGTCACTACTGCGTATCCGGCTTCATAGAGAAGCTTTCCAAGTCTGCGGGTTTCCTGGTATACAATATCATCCTCTTTAATCCGGGCACTCCCGAAAACACTGACACCTTTTTTCGGACTGTTTCTGAATTCCCTGAATTTTTCATTTGCATAAAAGTATTCCAGAAGAATCCGTGTGCCCCTTACTTCAAATGTATCTGATGTATCTAAGAACTCCGTCAGTTCTTTTCTCATTCTCTTATCTCCGTACATAATTTCAGATTTTCCGTTTTTCAAAAATATCATAGAAAAAGTCCTCCTCTCCGAACTCCATTCCTCTGTTCGGGAAAGCCTGCTCATAGAAGAGGGCAGCCAGAACCTCAAACCGCTCATCATATGGGATCTGATGTTCGTCATTAAATATATTTCTTTGTTTAATAAAATAAGATACAGTTTTATCGGAAGCAGCGAAATCCACACCGTTTCTGTTCAGAGCTCTTACCAGCCAGTTCAGATTCCAGGCCATAAAGGGACCAAGCAGTTCGAGGGCTGCCATGGTCGGTTCATATTCAGACAGAGTCTCCACCAGATAGAATGCACTTTTATACGATTCAGGGTTTTCCTCGGCATCCCGTATATAACGGGAAAGAGATTCATAAATGGGAAGCAGAGTATTATAACTGTCCAGTATCTCTGTAATGTACCTGGGTTCTTCATCCATCACCCGGATCAGATCGAAGAAGCGATCCTCTGAAATATGCCGCTTCAGAAGTTCGTATTCCTCTTTGGGTTCAGGGTCAATCAGCGGAATAAAAAGATGTCTTGTTTCCACTGCAAATCTGGACTCCTTAGGAATATAGTATTCAATCCGGACCGGTTCCCTGTAAAAGTTAACCGGATCCTCCGGTTCATCAGGAAGTTCAGCAATTGATTTAAGTATTTTAACATCGTCTGTAATGACCTTCCGGCCTTCATGACGCACACCCGCTTTCCGGATTCTTTTCAGTTCTGCTTTTTTTGCAAGTTCACGACCATGCAGACTTGCCTCACTGGAAAGAATCTGTTCCTCACCGGTGGTTAAGGAACGCAAAGCCCTGCTTTCTGCTGGTTTCGCGGTGCTTTCTTCTTCGGGAACCGCTGATTCTCCGTTCTCCTGACTGCTCATGATCCTGGTACCGCTTCCCACTGCCGGTAAAGCATAGAGGACTGATCAGCACTGATTATCGCAAGCAGATCCGGTGCACTTTTTCTTCCTTCAGCGTTAACATAGGAAACCATAGCAGCCGAACGTATTTCAATTAATTCTTTATCATTTTTAATTGCTGTCAGAAGAGCAGCAGCGGTGTTACGGTCAAGCATGCTTCCAAGCGAATAAGCCGCTTCAAGTCTGACTGCCGAAGACGGATCATCGAGGAGTGCCTCTGTTACAGGTTTTACAGTATTTTTATCGTTCAGAATACGCGCTGCTGCCACTGCCCGGATTCTGATGCGGGGATCATGTTCATTTCTTATTAAATAAGCTATACCATCTCCGCCCCCGCTTCTGTCCAGACGGACCAGCGCATTCAGTCCGAGAAATTTCAGCTCCGGATCTGTCTCATGCATAAGCTGGGCTGATATATTCAGGGCCCCCCTGGTATCTCCGAATCCTGCAATAGTTTCAATTGCAGCAGCTCTGACTTTTGCAGACGGATCGGAAACCCCTTTTACCACAATTGAAGCGAATTTCCTCCATCCCTGGTCTGAAATGGTACGGATCACTGTTTCTCTTACATCGGGATGGGATTCAGGCCTGTAAAGTCTGACCGCCAGATTCTGCAGGTGATCATTCTTAGCCATCGAAGCAACTGTGCGCACCGCATAAATCTGGACTGTAGTATCTGAATCATCCAGGAGCCTGATCACAAAGGGATGAATCCTTGGATCATCCACAGCAAGGGCTGCTTCCAGTCCGTAAATCCTTTCCACAGGTCTTACTGAATTAAGGAGCCGGAGCACGGAAGGGATCACAGCATCATTCTGGAAACGGGCCGTTACCCGGAAAGCTGCATTCCTGATTTCAGTAGAAGGATGCACAGCCATTCTGCTGAGAGCAGGAATCAGTCGGTGTTCTTTCCAGAATCCGGCAAGATCAATGCATTCCAGAAGAATGTCCGGAGGCACCTGCTCCGTCATATAAAGATCAATTACGGTGTACCAGTCAGGAATGTAAGTTTCCAGTTCAGTTCCGTATTCACGAAGAGATCGTATTACCGCCCTCTGGTCCTCTTCACTGCCTGTTTTAAGCAGACCCAGAGTTCCCCTGATCAGAGGCTCTGTACGGTTTCTGTGTATATAACGCACAGCTTCAGTTCTTGCAGGTCCACCCTGGCGAAGCATGGACTGCAGCTGTTCTTTACTGTAAGCAGTTACAGAGTCTGCCTGCAGGCCGTTCCACATACCTGTTAAAAATATAAATAATATAAAAATCTTTCCTTTCATCGGGTCAGACTCCTCTCGTGAGCCGCTGCAGCAATTCTCTGATTTTCATACGCTTTGGAATTGGAAGGATCAAGCTGAACAGAATAATCAAAGGCACGCAGCGCTCTGGCATATTCTCCGTTCTGATAATAGGCAAGACCCAGAAGATTATAGGCCTTTGAAGCAGTTACCGGATCTGTATCCGATGCAGTCACAGCCTTAAGAAGCTCAATAGCCTTTTCCCGGTCAGTGAGTGAGGATGTTTTCAGCAGAATCCCTGCCCGGATAACAGCAGTATCCTGATCAGATGGTTTTATGGACTGTGCCTGAGCAGCATAGGTTCTTGCTTTTTCATTATCGCGGGTCGCCCCTGTTTCCTGATAGGCAAGAGCCAGGGATTTATAAGTGCGGAATCTGAGCTCAGGGTCTGAGGTCCAGTCGAGTACCTTTTCCAGATACACTGCACTTTTACCGTATTCACGAAGACTCTGATACACTGCTGCAATTTCGGAATAAAGCTCTGCATCCTTTTCGATAACCGGCTCTTCTTTATTTCTTGAAATTATAAAATTATATTCCCGGAGAGCAAGATCATAAGCTCCTTCGCTTCTGTATAAAGATGCTGCAGCCATGCGGATCATCCGTTCGTCCTTCCGGTCCAGCTGAAAACCATCCCGGTCCGCCGCAGAGGCGCTCAGTGCCGATTTCCATACAGCCACTGCTTTATCGGTCATCCCGGATTTTCTGTAAGCATAACCAAGACCAAACAGAGCTTCGGGATTTTCGGGATATGTGTCCAGCACTTTCCGGTAGGCGGATGCTGCATCTCCGAAACGTTCCATGTCCATATACACACTTCCGAGTTTCAGAAGACTGTCCCGGTTCACTGAATCACCCGGTGTGAGCTCAGCCGCTTTTTTATAGGATGCCGCCGCCTGAATCAGATCCTTCTCTTTATGATACAGATCTCCCAGCATCATGTATGCATTGTAATCCTCAGGGTTCATGTAAACAGCCCTGCGAAGAGCCGCCACTGCAAGGTTCGGCTGCTTCAGACTGGTGAAAGCTTTGGCAAGCGCATGAAACAGCGGTCCGTCAGCTTTACCGGTTTCCATAGCTTTGTGAAAACTCCGGACTGCTTCCTGATTCCGGTTCAGTCTGCTGTATATAACTCCGAGATTATAATAATATTTACCGTTATCCGGTGCCAGAGCGACTGCCCTGTTCAGGTGATCGGCTGCCATCTCCGCATTGCCTTTGCTGAAATAAATCTGACCCAGGTGGGCATGGGAAGCCGCTGCAAGCGGTCCGGTCGGGGCAGCTGCAATCGCACGCGAAAACTCACGGACAGCTTCTTCATATTTTTCGGACCGTACCAGTGTAAGGGCAAGGTTGTAATACAGTGCAGGATCTTCTTCTCCTGTCAGAATACCTTCCCTGTAGGCGCTTATAGCCCCTTCAATGTCCTGATTTTCAGCGAGTAAATTACCAAGAAGAAGACTTACAACGGGATCTGATGGAGACAGCTCCCTGGCGCGAAGTGCATATTCACGGGCTTCTTTAATATTACCAAGCATCCGTTCCGCGATGGCCAGATTGGCATAGGCGGCCACTGATTCACTGTCATAACGAAGGGCTCTTAAGAGATTGTGCTTGGCGAGCGGATAACGCTCAGTCTCCATTGCCATGATTCCGAGATACACAAGGGCCACTGCTTTTTCTTTATCTTCAGCAGGAGAATTCACAAAGTTTTCAAATTCCCTCTTTGCCCGTTCGCGGTCCTGAGATTTATAAAGTTCGATGATCCGCAGCAGTTCCTTTGAATATGCACCCGCCGGTGTGTAATAAGAGGACCTGATTCTTGCCTCATCAGCAGTGCGAAGTGCTGCATCAGGGTCCGTGCCTCCCTCGAAAAGCGAAGGAACGGAAGGAGATCGGGAATAAAAATACCAGAGTGTGCCTGCTCCGGCAGTAAGAAGAAGAAGCAGAATTCCTGAGATTACAGCATAAAGGAAGGCACGGGAGCGGGGTTGTTTTGTTAATTCCGGAGTGTCGTCCCTGAAATTCAGGGGCTGATCCTCAGATTCTTCATCAAACAGCAGTCTTGTTCCGGGTTCTTGTTTCATCTTTCTTTCATCTGCATCCGCTCCCTGTCAAGACGATCAAGAATACCATTCACGAATGCCACAGACTCCTCTCCGTCATACTGTCGGGTAAGATTCAGAAGATCGTCAATCACAATCCTTTTATCTGTTTCTTTTGCCATCATTTCGTAGACCCCGATTCTGAGTATGGACAGAACCACACTGGAAATCTGTGTGATATCCTTATCGGACAGAGACCGGATGACCTCTTCGATATCATCCCAATGATCGGCTACTCCTTCAATCAGCTCAAGGCAATAATTATGGGCCGCAGCAGGCATAGGTTCATTCAGCCACCGGAGTCTCAGCACTTCCTGAACCGGTGTGCTGATCAGATGAATCTGATACAGAGCCTGCATAGCCACTTCTCTTACATGGGAGTTGATGTGCTTTTTGGCCAGACCGCTTTTGCTTTTTCTGTGTCTGGTCCGCCCAGGAACCCGGGGCGGAATATTTTCTTCGGTCATATTTTTTTATAGAGAGAAGCCATCTCGATGGAAGTGACTGCGGCCTCAGAACCCTTGTTCCCGGCTTTAGTCCCTGCTCTTTCAATTGCCTGCTCAATGGTATCGGTAGTAAGAACTCCGAAAATCACCGGAATGTCGGTGTCGAGAGAGGCTCTGGTTACGGCAGAGGCTGTCTGCCCGGCTACGAAGTCGTAATGAGAGGTGGCCCCCCTGATCACAGCACCGAGGCATGTAATTGCATCGAATTTGCCGCTTTTAGCGAGCTTTTTTGCCGTTCCGCCGATCTCAAATGCACCAGGAACCCATACCACTGTTACAGAAGACTCATCCACTCCGTGACGCCGAAAAGTATCCAGTGCTCCCTGCAGCAGTCTTTCTGTAATGAAATCATTGAAGCGGGCCACTACTACTGCGTGTTTCTGCCCGCTTCCGTTTAAATCACCCTCTATGCGCATAAATACCTGCTTTTTCTGAATTAGTTACCGGCTTCCAGTCGTTTTTTCAGTTCTTCCCTGGCAGAAGGACCTTCTTTTTCAATTACAAGTGAATCGAGTAAATGAAGGAATGCCTCCCGAGGAGGAGAACCGGAAGGCTGCAGTACATCCTGCACCACAAGAGTCGGAGTCGCCTGAATATTCAGTTTCTCCGCATCTTTTATATCTCTCTGTAGTTTGCGGGATGTTTCTGCAGAACCCATACACTGCAGCATTGCACTCCAGTTGGCTCCTTTAGATACAGCGAGCTTTTCCAGATTTTCCGGTGATATCGGGGTTCCTGTAAGCTGAAAATCGAAAATACCATGGTAGATTTCTTTCAGGAGATTCTGGTCGGGAGCACACAGAGCAGCCTGGGCACCGTTACAGCGAAGAGCCTCCGGATCCTTTCTTCCGACCAGCGGATTACAGGTTCCGTCAAGCGGAAAATGACGGTAGTAAATGCGGATTCTTCCCGGCCAGCGTTTTACTGCTTCTTCCAGAAGCACCGTGGAAGTCCGGCAGTGAGGGCACATAAAATCAGCAAATTTATGGATTTCAATGTAAGCTCCGGACTCACCGACAGAAGCGATACCATCTGTACTAAGACCCTGCTTTTTCAGAGATTTAAAATCAAACAGAATTGTTTCCGCTTCTTCTTCTGAAACAACAGGTATATAGCTTACAGCAGCCTTCTCACCATTTCCGTTCTCCTGATTGTTCCCGTTCCCGGCGACCCGGAATAAGACCAGAACCCCGGCAGTGATACCGATGGCAATGCCCAGAAGCATAAGAATTTTTTTCATACCACCTTCCATTGTATAACCTCCTGACTGTATGAGTACAGCTGACCGGCTCAAAGAGACGCAGCCGGCTTTTTTTCTGAAAAATAGAGGACTAAAGCGGAAACCGCCAATCCAGATGTGGCCAGATAACTGTAAGCACAAAGCATACAGGGAACCGGCAGAATAAAAAAGTTCAGATACCCGAGTATACCATCCATGATAACCCCGAAGGCTGCAAGCCCTGCGAGTATATAAAGAACCTGGTTTCGGACCGGACCGCTTTTCTGCCGGTATCCTTCGAGAAAAAGCAGAAAAACGAAAATATAATAGATGAATCCGGGAATGGCAAGGGGAATGCCGAAAACTTTTGAGAAATCACTTTTTCCCAGATTAGCACAGCCGTCAGTTCCGCCTACACCACAACCCAGGCTGCCTTCGGCACAAAGCTCAGGAAATACATGCTTACAGATCAGCAGACCCGCAAGAACTGCTCCGGCAGCTGAAAAAATCAGACCTGTAATAAAAAAAATATTTTTAAATAAGGAACTGCTGCCCGAGTTCATGCTTCGTCAGATTCACCGGATGCACTCCAGAGGGAAAGCAAAAAATCAGCCTGCTTTCAGAGAGAAAGCAAACAGGGCCAGAAACACCCAGCCTGCAATGAAAGCTGTGCCCCCAATCGGAGTGACTGCGCCAAGCATACGGATACCGGTAAAACCCAGTATATAAAGACTTCCCGAAAAAAACAGAATTCCGGTAAGCATCAGGATACCGGCGGTTTTAAGGTAAAAAGCATTTCCGTCAATCAGAGAATGGTCCCGAAGCAGATACAGTATTCCAATCAGAATCAGTCCGATCGCATGGTACATTTCGTATCTGACTGCTTTTTCAAATACTTCCATTGCATAGTCGCTGAATTTTCCCCGCATTATATGAGCTCCGAAAGCACCTGTAACTACAGAGAATCCCGCAAGAAGGGCCCCGGCTGCCAGAAAAAGTTTTGCCATAAATAACAGGAAGAACCAAAGATTTTAAAAAAGCAAGAGAAATTTCCGGGCTGAGAAAACAAATCCCCGGCCCGGAATTCCATTCAGGGAAGAGGCAGGGTGAATACTACTGTTCCTTCTCCTTTGATTTCAGGATGAGATACGATTCCGGTTACTGAATACTCCCCGCTTTCGGTGAAAGCTGAGTCCGCTGCATAATGCACCATTCCTTCTCCTGACATAACGGAGGCATTTTTTTCGGTAACAGTGCCGTTCGGGGCCCTGATGCGGAAAGTTACAGAGGCATCCTTCAGTAAATGACCTCCTTCGTCTGTGAGAGTCAGAAGAACTGCATGAGTAGAAGCCGGATCATGAGACATAGAAAGCTTCATCAGCTTCATCATGGTTTTGTGATCTTCCATTGTCTGGAGATCAAAAATAGCCTCTATTTCTGAGATTTTAGTGATTTTTGTGCCTGGTCCTTCAAGGCTGTCAGAATCATGGGAGTGAGCATGTTCTTTATCAGAGGAATCCCCGCAGGAAACACTGAAAAGAAGCACTGTGGCAGCTGCCATGGAAAAGAGAACGTTTCTGAATTTCATGGAAATCTCCTTTTTTTTTGCAGTATACAACCCCCGGTCCGATCTGAAAAGGCTTTTTCCGTCCCGGAGGTAAAAAGTAATTCATCCGGTAAGGGACTGGGTCTGAAGGATTCTGCTTACTTCAGGTACAATGAAACCGGGAAAATGGTGGCCGTAAACAGGAGCGAGAATTTTCCAGTCTTCCCGGGTAATCCGTCCCCGGCAGCCTGCAGAACCGCAGCGGCAGATGAAGTCCTGGTCCACATTCACTATAAATGTACCGTAATCAATCGTCAGTTCTTCACCGGCTTCAATATCCCGCCATGCAATGATGCTGTCTCCATGGTCGTAGGCCATATTGGGACTGCAGGAATGATTCATGAAATTGGATTCATGTCTGGCAAAGGAATGATCAAATGTACCGATGATCTTTCCGAAGTCTACGTCATAACTGAATTTCAGAAAGACGGATCTGGAAACCGGATCCAGTGCAGCAACCTGCTCTGTGGTGAGAATTTCCCAGCCGTGATCGGCATCCTCCATCCATTCGGAATAGCTGAACAGAACTGTGCCCGCAGGAATATGAGTAACAGCGTAAATGCCGTATTCCCCGAACGGATTGATTTTTTTTTCGATCATAAAGTGACTTAAGTCCTACTCCTTGTATGATTCGTTCAGAATCTTATTTATAAGCGGGAAATCGAACGGCCAAAAACCGAATCAATACTAATTTGTGATTTCCTGGAAATTTTTCTGAAATTTTTGTTTTTTTTTGCCAGCGGATTAAGAAGACGTTTTGGGATGACTTCTAATGATTAAACTTAACAGAGGAATCTGCGTCAAAAAGGCGGTAATCCACTGTGAGTTCCTCACCTGGCTCAATATCCCGGAGAGCTATGTTCAGCTCGTTTTTTTCCCCCGCCTCACCAAGATTAGGGGTGTCTGAATGATTCATATGCCTTGAATTATCAGCACAGAGGACCATATACTTCACCCCTTCCTGAAATTCAGCATAACAGTACATTCTGAAAAACTTCTGAATAGGTTCAGGATAGTTTTTTAATTCATTTTCCGGGATTAAAAGGTCAATCCTGGAATCAAATCTCCAGACAACATCCCCCTTTCTGATTCTTTCGCGGGTAAAGCACCCGAGTCCGTGAATCCCGCTGGACTTAACTTCTGTATCGATGAGCAGCATGGCTTATTTCCGAAACGGGATATCTGCTTACAAGATTTTTTTCAGGATTCGCCAGGTGGTTCTCCTTTATAATGGACCGGATTGAAACCTTCAGACCTAAGAAGCTCTATCACTCCCCCCTTACCACCGATGTGCGCCGCCCCGATTACTATGAAATAATCCTCTTCCTGATCCAGAAAACCCTCAATTTTCTTTGCCATTATAATATTCCGGTCAGTAATCAGTTTTTTATGGATATTCTTTTCATCTCCTGATAACAGCTCCGGGTCAGGGAAAGCCTGTGCAAGAACTCCCTCCGCATCCCCGCTCCTCCAGGCTTTCATCATTTTATTTAACCGGTAACCGGCAGTCTTATGCATCATTACATTATAAGCAAGGTAGGGTTCATTATCAAGTTCGCTCAGGAATCTGATCTGTTCCAAAGCCCCCTCGAGTTCGATCACTTTTTTTCCGGCAGAAGCATTAAGAAAATAGCGGTCAGCACCCTCTTCACTGAGATATCCTTCCGATGCGGCAGATAGACGACTGAGGGTGACAGCAATGATCCAGGGTCTGAACCGCTGAAATTTTTCTATTGAAAGGCCGTAATCTTTCAGAATTGAGTCAATTTTTGTATATAAACTTTGGGAAATCACTTTATCAAGGGTCTGGTTTTCCTCAAGGAGGGAAACGGATCTGATTTTTTCAGCAATCTCCGGATCCTGCACTTTGCGAATATCAGCTTCCACAGCAAGATTCTCCGATTCAGCAAAAGATTTTTCAATATAATCAGGAAAGGGGTAAAACTCCGGTTTTCCAACATGAACAGAACCAAGAATGAATACCCTGTTTCGTTTTCCCTGAATTGTATAGAATGGTGCCCCGGGCTTTCCGGCTGCATCCGGCACATTGGCCTCTGCTTTGATTTCCGGATTCAGTGTGAGCTTTTTCAGATCTGAATCAAGTTCACGAAACGGAAAGCTCTGCTTCCCGTAGTTATCCGAAACCCGGACTTTGGCAGCCAGATCATCCGCTGCCGACCTGTATTTACCGGACAGAGACGAGAGGCTCCAGAAGCTGATCCGCAGAAATGCTCCGTCTGACCAGGTAAGGTAATCCCTGAACCGGATATGGGCCCCATTCTTACGTCCGGAATAGACCCACACCATTGCGTTGTTCTTTTCAGAAAACTCCGCACTTTCCATAACCATTTTTTCTTTATGAATTACATGCTCAAAAAGGCGAAAATAATCCTCAATGCTGATGTCCGATTCTTCAGTGAGAAATCTGACAAAAAATACTCCGTTTTTAAGCTGCCCAAGAAAAAGAGGTGAAACATCCGGGTCTTTGGCTTCCGGCATAATGCTCTTAAGAGAATCGGGAACTGTTTCCCTGTCAGATCCTATCATCCAGTCATCAGCCGGGAGGACCTGCACACCATAATAATCATTGGAGTAACTGAAATCTCCCGTCCGGGCCGGTAACTGTGAAACAGGAATCAGAGCGGAAAGAAAGAGAAATACAGAAGGCAGTAATCGTTTCATTCAGTTACATTGATACCTGCGGCAATCTCTGTCAACCGGGAAATTTATTCAGATTCTGAAGCTTACAGAACAGCCGGAATGGTTTGTTTGAGCATAGCCTGTTTGGATTCCCCTCGCCCGTTATTCGGGCCTGCCCGCTAATTGCAGGCAGCAGGCAGGAATTGAAAATGAATGACCTATTCGCTCAGCGAATTCCCCGTATTGGTTCTTTTTCAGCAGCTTTTCCCACTGTAAAAACTAAAATCATTCTTATTTTTTACATTTTACATTGTGCATCCCAGTTATTCCCGCGCGCGATTTTTTTGCTTGACAAAAAGAATAAAATGTGCATTGGCCAGATCGCCTCTGATCCCCGCAGAATTTTTTAACAGGATAGCCAGGATGGGCTTCGTGAGACTCTAAATTTTTCAATCTTCAATACACAGCTGCGGATTCAAAAGTTATGTTCATTAATTATTAATATTATTATATATTCCTGCACCACGCCAAGGAGGGCGTGATTGGTCGTGATAACAGAAATGACCCTTTACCCGTGGGTTTCCTTTTTTACTTCGTCGGCCAGTCTCTCAATATCTGCAAGAGGAAGAT
>CAZQKZ010000052.1:0-3562 GCA_964594095.1 uncultured Leptospiraceae bacterium
ATAAATCAGGCAGGGCCCGAGGGACCTATTCAGACGACCGGTTTTCTTTTAAATTCAATCTTGTGAAGCTGTGGGAATTCAGGGCATCGGAATATCTTGACAAAGGGATTCTGCTTCCGATGATACCACTGATGGATGGGGGGACCGATCTTGTTCTGGAGGCCGAGCAGAAGATTTATGAATCCGCTTCAGAACACCGGTCTGATGATCTGGCGATACTGACAATACTTACAGGTTTGAAGAACAGGAGTTTAGCCGACATTTTACTGAAAAGGAGGAGGGATATGTTAGAAGAATCACCAGTCTATGCGATGATTGAGAATATTGGCTTTGAAAAGGGTATTGAGAAGGGTTTAGTGCAGGGCATGGAGCATGGTATCGAAAAAGGTTTAGTTCAGGGTATCGAAAAAGGAATACAATCAGGGAGCTCCCAGGCTCGAATCGCAACAGCCCGGGCCCTTCTTCGCAAAGGGAAGCTCAGTATCGAGGAGATTGCTGAAGTAACAGAGCTAACGGTATCAGAAGTGGAGAATCTGGTTTAAGGGGGACCTTATAGAAGGCCCCCTATGATCCTCCAAACGGCCTTGTTTGGAACGTCAGGGTTTTTCTCCGGCCTACTGCCGGATTAAATCGTAATTTATTAATTAATAGCTGCAAATAAAAAATTCAGTCTGTTTTTCATTTTCCGCTTCGCTTTATCCGAAAATTTCCGAAGGAAGGCGCGCGATTTGAAAACCAAAATCTGCGTCCAACTGCGGCCTGTGGTGGAGCAGGTGGGAATATTAAATATAAGTATTAGTAATGGTTTAAGTAGATGAATCTGTAGACCCCAACTTTTCCCCTTAATATTAAGAGGTTTTTTGGGGAAAGCTTCTTAAATTTGATTACTGAGGTAGCGGATCTGGCAGAAATTCCCTGTTCCGGGGCCTGAAATTTTCTTGCTAATACCAGAAAAAAAGCTATACACAGGACCTGCCGGAAATTTTCCTTGTCTGAAGCGAATAATAGAACGAGAGAAAGAAGCAAGGTTATGATTACGACCACTGAAAAAAAGACGATTATATCAGAGCATAAACGCCACGACAAGGACACCGGCTCTACAGAGGTGCAGGTTGCACTCCTCACTGCCAGAATCAAGGAACTGACCGAGCATTTTAAAACGCATTCAAAGGACCACCACTCCCGCCGGGGGTTACTAAAGCTTGTTGGGCGTCGCCGCAAGCTCCTGGAATACATGAAATCCAGAAATCCGGCCCAGTACAAAGACCTGATCAGCACTTTAGGCCTACGTAAGTAACACGAAATCCCGGCTGTAAGCCTTCGCTGTCCGGATCTCGTCCCTTACTCGCCTAATTTTTCCCTGAAGCAGGTATATTTATGTCACATCTAACGGAATTTTCGTACGGGGATACTCGTGTATCCATGGAAACGGGGAAATGGGCTAAGCAGGCTCATGGATCTGTTGTTTACAGATCCGGAAATCTGGTACTTCTGGTTACGGTCTGTGCCGAAAAAGAAGCAAAAGAAGGGCAGGATTTCTTTCCTCTTACCGTTGATTACCGTGAAAAAATTTATGCAGTGGGACGTGTTCCGGGCGGTTACTTTAAAAGAGAAAACCGTCCGGCAGAGCATGAAACACTGATTTCCCGCATTATCGACCGACCTATTCGCCCACTGTTTCCGGAAGGCTATATGGCTGAAGTTCAGCTCCTGGTAACGGTTCTTTCTGCTGACGACGAAGTCACTGTGGAAGGACATGTGGTTACTGCATCGAGTGCCGCCCTTATGGTCTCTGACATTCCTTTTAACGGACCGATTGCCGGAGTAGTAGTCGGCCGGGTTGATGGAAAATTCATTGCTGATCCAAGCCAGAGCCAGCTAAAAAAAAGCGATCTGGAACTTGTGGTATCCGGATCCGCAGAAGCTATCACCATGATTGAAGGAGGGGCTCAGGAATACACTCGGCAGGAAATCGTGGAAGCCATTGCATTTGCACATGAAAATATTAAGCAGAAGCTTCAGCCGCAGAAGGATCTGGCTGCTAAGGCAGGAGTTGTTAAGCGTGAGGTCAAACTTCGTGTTATTCCGCCGGAACTGAAAAAGTCTATCTGGGACAACTTCCGTTCGAAAATGTCTGCAGCCAATAAGAACTCCGATAAAGCCAGACGGGCAGAGGAAATTGATTCTGTCTATAAAGAAGCTCTGGAATTCTATAAAGAAGAATATCTTAAAGAAAATAAAGATTTCGATAAAGATGCAAAATTCATTAAAGAGCTGCTCCACGAGCTGGAAGGCGACGTGGTGCGCAACCGTCTTTTTGAGGACGGAGTTCGGTATGACGGCAGAAAACCCGATGAAATCCGGGAAATCACAGTGGAACTGGATGTGCTCCCAGGGGTCCACGGATCAGCCGTATTTACACGCGGTCAGACGCAGTCACTCGGTGTTGTAACGCTCGGGACTGCCAATGATTATCAGCGTTATGAGAATCTCGCTGGTCAGCAGACAAAGCATTTTATGCTCCATTATAATTTCCCTCCCTTTTCTACAGGTGAGGTGAAACGGGCTTCCGGTCCGGGCCGGCGCGAAATTGGTCACGGAAATCTCGCTGAAAGAGCACTGAAATATGTAGTGCCTTCCTCTGAAAAATTTCCATACACTGTCCGCGTAGTTTCAGAAATTCTTGAGTCTAACGGATCCTCCTCAATGGCTTCGGTCTGTTCCGGTTCGCTTTCCATGATGGCTGCAGGCGTTCCTGTGTCCGGGGCGGTTTCCGGAATTGCCATGGGTCTGATTATGCACGAAAACGGAAAAGATTTTAAAGTTCTGTCCGATATAGCAGGCATTGAGGATCATTTCGGCGATATGGATTTCAAGGTTGCGGGAACAGAAAAAGGAATAACCGCATTCCAGCTTGATATCAAGCTTTATGGTGTAAGCATTGAAATTCTCGATAAAGCTCTGGAAGCTGCTGAAAAAGGTAGGATGCATATTCTTGGTAAAATGAATGCAGCGATCACCGCTCCTCGTGATGCAGTGGCTGAAAATGCACCTCGCATCCTTACCATGAAAATTGACCCGGACCGCATTGGTGAGCTGATTGGCCCAGGCGGTAAAGTAATTCGTGCGATTATCGAAAAATCAGGTGCAGAGCTGAATGTAGAAGATAACGGAACCGTTACCATATCCTCATCCAATAAGAAGTCCAATGAGATTGCCATGCAGATGGTAAATGATATTTTCCATGAAATCGAACCAGGAACCCGTTACACCGGAATTGTGAAACGAGTGGCGGATTTCGGAGCGATTATTGAAATCAGTCCGGGTAAAGAAGGCCTGATGCATATCTCCAAAATGGCTTCTGTCCGGGTGAACGATCCGCATGATATTGTGAAAGAAGGTGATTCAGTAGAATGCATCGTGCTTGATGTGGATCGTACAGGACGGATTGATCTTGCTCATAAGGATTTTGATATGTCCACTTTCACAGGTGGAGGCAGACCTCCCCGCCGTGGTGGTCCAGGTGGCGGCGGCGGCAGGAATAACCGTCGCTGAGGTCAGA
>CAZQKZ010000052.1:3572-15379 GCA_964594095.1 uncultured Leptospiraceae bacterium
TCTTTCGGTAATCAGCTGAAAGTCAGGATCTATACTGCTCCCGGTGCGAGGCTTCCTGAGCGTTCCACACCCGGGGCAGCCGGTCTGGATGTACATGCCTGGATGCCGCACGATACTCCTTCTCTGATTCTGCGGCCTGGCCAGCGGACGGCAGTGCCAACCGGACTCTATTTTGAAATTCCGGCAGGCTACTGCATCAGTCTTCGCCCCCGGTCAGGACTTGCGCTGAAAAACGGAATCACTCTTGTAAACACTCCGGCCACTATAGATTCTGATTACCGCGGAGAGCTGAAAGTGATTCTGGCGAATACCGGAACGGAAACATTCACAATAAACCACGGGGACAGAATCTGCCAGCTGCTTCTTGAAAAAGTGTATGATTTTATCTGGGAAGAGGTTTCCTCTGCCGGAGACCTCGATCCTTCTCACAGGGGAGAGGGCGGTTTCGGCAGCACTGGAACCGGAATATTGCCTGCCTGATTCCTGAACGTCAGTTTTTGTGCAGTATTTCTGTTATTGATTTATTAATTTCTGTAAGTTCTCTCCACAGCAGAGGGAATTCCTTTCTGTATTCATTCTCTTCCTTCTGCATGATTTCTGCCAGCCGGATTAAGGCATCGGCAAGCTGATCCGAAAGTTCCCTCAGATGCAGCGAATCGGTACTTTCGGGATGAGCATTCAGGTAATCTGAAATTTCAAAGGAAGCTCTGATTTCAAAAAGCTTTGCTTTCACAAACAGCTTTCTGCGTGCAACGGTCGGTATTCTGTGTATCAGAGATTTTTCGCTGAATTTTCTTTCCGCCGCACTGTATCCGAAGTATTCAGAAACTATTTCCGTCCTGACCTGTGAATCTTTGAAATTTTTAATACTTTCCGGATCACTGAGTGAATGCGAATGCACCCAGCTGAAGGCAATCAGAGAAGAAAAAAGGCTCATAAAAGCAGTGATTGTGCCCTGGGGATCAGCTTCCTGTACGGACCGGTGAGGGAGTAAAAGCAGATCCGGGAGCCTGCGCAGCAGATAATAATTCAGCGGAAACCACCAGAGAGAAAAAAGATCCCAGTCAGCAGGAAATCCGATCATCGGATTCCATATAAAGGAATGAAATAAAAGTGATGCCGCTGCTGTCAGGATAAAGTAATCTCCGTGATTTCGCGGACTGAGCTTCGCGAAAAACCGGAGCGGGGTTCTTATATTCAGTAAAAAAAGAAATATAAATCCAGGTGAGGCGATAATCATCAGATTCAGGAACTGCATCAGATGGGTAATGGAAATCAGCTTACGGAACGGATACAATGCGGGTCTGAAAGCAAAGGATTCTCCTGGATCCACCGGGGCAGGTACCAGAAAAAGAAATGTGAGGTAAACGGATGCGAGTACAGCAGTTCCGGCAGCTGCTGCAGGCAGACTCAGTTTCAGGAATAATCTGCTGCGGGACCGGAAATCTGACCCTGCTTCGGATGTCAGAATCCAGACAAGCAGAATCAGCGCAGGGGCAAGAAACCCGGCTACCAGATGGAACGAAGCTGCGAGACCTGATAAAAACCCTGTAAAAAGAAGAAACAACTGTGATTTCCGGATGCTGAACTCCGCAGAATCCAGATAAACTGCGGAGGCTGTGGTAATCACAGATATTAAATAAACTGTAAATATATAATTTTCTATATATCCTGCATAGATCTGAATGGCCGGCGTGAAAAAGAGAAGGGAAGCAGCCGCGTAAAAAAAGGTATTTTTTTTAAGGACTGCAGACATTTTTTTATAAGCGATCCTGGCTGCGTAAAATGCCGTTACCGCATAAGCAGCACCTGCAAAGGAACTTAAAATCCAGTAGGAATGCCTCACATCTGCATATGGTGAAAGGCTCTGAAGCAGAAGATAAAACGCAGAATACAGCCAAAGAGAAAGGATTTCATCGATACTGCTCAGGTAACCAAAAAAATGAGCGAACACCGGAACATGGTCCAGAAGGTGCAGACTGTCTCCCATTCCTAACGGAGGGTGCCTGAAATACTGCATCCGAAGATTCCAGAATACGGTAAATGAAGCGAGAAAAATAAAGAGATACAGGAATAAAGACCGGTAGATTCCGGCACCCGACCCTACCCAGTGAAAGCGGCCGAGCCATTCCTTCAGCTGCAGAGACCTGTGTCGGATACGGGCGTTTTCTTTCAGTCCAGGGTAAATCAGGGAAACGGCTGCTGTGAAAAACAGCGAATAAGGCAGCCAGGACCGGTTGGCAAGATTCAGACTCCAGAATCCGGCTGATTCGGACCAAAGGGACAGAAATCCCGCTCCGGTAAAAATCAGAGCGATTCTTATGTTCAGAAAGCGTTCACTCATTCGGCTCAGCTGCTTCCGGTGCCGGTGTATCGTCCGGTATATGGACTGGCTCATTCTGTTCTAAAAATGCTGTTCTTTTATTGTTCCACTCTTTTTCAAAATCAGTCATAATCTCCCGGCTGGGCCATTCTTCAAGCAGGCGGCGCATTTCCTGATTCTGAGAAATCAGAGAAGCTATATCAGATTTTCGGATTCTGTGACTCATCGGGGAGCAGCCTCCAGCTCATATAATAGGGTCTTTTACCCATGGAAGTATGGATTGTCTCAAATTTAGTAGAGGGAAAACCCTCCGGCCGGCTTCTCACATAATGGGGCCAGTCGTATTCATTTTTAAATATCGGAGAATTTCTGAAAACAGAGATCATTTTCCTTGCATAGGGTCCGTAATCAGTGGCAAGGTAGATTCTTCCTTCGGGTTTCAGCAGACGGGCTGTTTTTTCGGGAAAACCAGGCTGTACCAGTCTGTGCTTCCAGTGCCTTTTTTTCGGCCAGGGATCAGGAAAATTGACTATTATGAGATCAAACGAAGCGGGGGAAAACAGCTCAGTCAGGAACCAGTTAAAGTTCACAGGGAGGATCCGTACATTTTCAGTTCCCTGCTGCTCCAGTTTTTTTACGAGATTTTTTATACGGTCCGCTTTGATTTCAAGGGCAAGATACTGATGATCCGGATGTAGCTTCATCCATTCTGCACAGAATTCTCCCCAGCCGCTCCCCAGTTCCAGTATTCTGAAAATATTGCTTAATTTATTGACGGACATTTCGGGGTTATGTACAGTAGGTTCGGAAAACAAAGATTCCGGATGGATCTGCCGTAATACCGGGCCTTCCGGTCCGCTGCCGGTTTCTGATCCGGGCCTTATCACAAAACGGTGACTGTGTACAGAACGTGTCTGCAGTGCAATCTCTTTCATTTTGCGGTATATGTTTTCCGATAATGGTAAGGATGAGTGTGACATTTTACTGATTCAGAATCAGAATTCAGAATCGGGCTGATTACAGCAATTCATTTATTCAGGGGTCATTATGGAAATCAGATTATGGGGAGTCCGGGGTTCACTGCCTACTCCGATGGATTCCGGAGAATACAGGAACAGAGTGCTTCGCGTTCTTGAAGCTGCAAAGCAGGAATGGCAAAGCTCCCCCGAAGCAGATTCTCAGGAAGTCTTCGGCCATCTGCCTCCGGATCTTCAGAAAATTATCGGAGGGGAGTCCACCTGCGTGGAGGTTACGGAAGGAGAACACCGTCTGGTAATCGATATGGGAACAGGAGCCCGGAAACTCGGGTACCGGCTGGCAATGCAGAAGTTTTCAGGGGACCTGCATATCCTCATGACCCATACCCACTGGGATCATATCCAGGGCTGGCCTTTTTTTGCTCCGGCTTACAACCCCGCAAATACAATACGTTTTTATTCTGCTCTCTGGGACTGTGAAGAACGGTTTCAGGTGCAGCAGCGATTTGAGTTTTTTCCTATTTCCCTGGGATACATGGCTTCCAAAAAAGAATTTATTACCTTTAATCCGGGGGATTCCTTCCATATTGGTCCCTTTAAAATCACCACATCTGAGCTCATCCATCCGGGAATCTGCATTGCTTACAAAATCGAAGCCGGCGGCCGCACGTTCATTATGGCCACCGATACAGAATTTGTGGGGGAAAGACTTGAGGCGAAAATTGAGGATTACAGGGATTTCTTTTACGGGGCAGACCTCGTCCTTCTGGACGGTCAGTATTCCGAGGAAGAAGCCAGCTCCAAAGTAGGCTGGGGACACACTTCTAACCGGGCGGCTGTGGAATGCGGCCTGGCATGGAATCTCAAAAAACTGGCTCTTACACACCATGAACCGGCTCATCTGGACAATGCAATTTATTCTCTTTATGAAGATACTTTAAAATATCATAAAGAAAGGAATGCATCTTCCGAAATGCAGATTCTGCTGGCCGTGGAAGGCGAGACTCTTACAATCTGAATGGTTTCACACAGAGATTTCTAAACCACAGAAAGCACTGTATTCGCGGAAGGGAGTCTGGCAGCAATACAGGACCAGCTGGGCCCTTGCTCTATGAGTATTCAGAGAAAGGGCCAGGCGGAATCCCGGAACCTGAGGAATGATTATTTTGCCCGCAGGATTTTATCGGTAAAGAAAGCAACCAGCTGATCTTTGGAAATACGCTCCTGGGTTGTTTCATCTCTGTGGCGAACAGTCACGGTACCGTTTTCTTTGGTGTCGTAATCCACGGTGACACAGAAAGGAGTTCCCAGTTCATCCTGTCGGTAATACCGCTTACCGATAGAGCCGGAGGTATCGTATTCACAGGGGAAAAGCATGGAAAGCTCGTCATAAATTTCGCGGGCAATTTCTGCAAGCCCGTCCTTTTTCTGAAGGGGAAAGATCCCCACTTTTACAGGTGCCAGTTTCGGGTGAAGTTTCAGAACAGTTCTCTGCTCTTTATCGCCTTCGTTTTCCACATAATAAGCATCGGAAAGCACTGCGAGAAAAAGTCTGTTGAGTCCGAGAGCAGGTTCCACTACGTAAGGTATGTACTTTTCGTTTTTTTCCTGATCGAAATACTCCAGATTCTTTCTGGAAAATTCAGCATGGCGGTTTAAGTCGTAATTGGTGCGTGATGCAATTCCCCACAATTCGCCCCATCCGAACGGGAACTTATATTCGATGTCGGAAGTGCCTTCTGAGTAGAAGCTGAGTTCTTCGGGGTCATGGGCCCTTACCCGGAGATTTTCCCCGCGGATACCGAGTTTATGCAGCCAGTCAGTGCAGAAATCAACCCAGTAGGTAAACCAGTCTTTCTGAGTGCCGGGGGCACAGAAAAATTCCATTTCCATCTGTTCGAACTCGCGGGTGCGGAAAACAAACTGACGGGCCACAATCTCATTCCGGAAGCTTTTTCCGATCTGAGCCACTCCGAAAGGAATTTTCACCCGGCAGGTATCTGCAATATTTTTAAAGTTTATAAAGATACCCTGTGCGGTTTCGGGGCGCAGATAAACTTCCATATCGGATCCTGCCGCGGCACCGGTTCTTGTGGAAAACATAAGGTTGAACTGCCTTGGGGAAGTAAACTGGCCAGCAGCACCGCAGGAGGGGCAGGTAAGTTCCGCTGCCTTTTCGGTAAAGATATTTGCCATCTGATCCAGAGTCAGATTGCGCCCGGCGTCCCCGAGTCGTTCTTCGAGGTAATGGTCTGCCCGGATTCTTGCTTTGCAGGCTTTGCAGTCCACCATCGGATCATTAAACGAGCCAACATGACCGCTGGCTTCCCAGACTCTTGGATGGAGCAGAATGGAGCTGTCGAGACCGACTACGTTTTCATGTTTATGTACAAATGCCTTCCACCATTCATTTTTCAGATTACGCAGAAGCTCGGCGCCGTAAGGGCCATAATCGAAGGTGTTGGAAAGTCCTCCGTAGATTTCAGAACCAGGGTAAACAAATCCGCGCCGCTTACACAGGGCAACGATGTCTTTCAGGTGGTCTTCAGGTGCAGGCCGGTCGTTCTTTTTTTCTTTTTTTTCGCTCATTGGGTGTGTCCTTACGGTTTACTGGAATCCATTCCGGTGCAGACTGATTTCTTTGCAAGCTTTAATCATTTTTCAGATTGCTGAGAAAAAAGGTTGCAATGTCAGTATATTAGAATGTATGGTTAAGAAAAAAAAAGAAGGGTGCTTATATGTCGGGAATTCAGTGGAACAGCCGTTTCAGTCTTGGTCTGGAAAAGATCGACGAGGAGCATCAGGAGCTTTTCCGGATACTCAATTCTCTTGTGTCGGCAATCGAACATTATCATGAAAAGGAAGAGCTGGGAAGTATCTTCGAAGCACTGATCAGATATGCAGACGTGCACTTTTCCCACGAGGAAGCATTTCTTGAATCTGTCAGTTATCCTGAATTAGATAAACACAGAAAAGAACACGAATCTTTCTTAAAAATTACCGAAGATTACCGTAACCGCTACATGGACGGGGAAATTGCACTTTCCTTAAGGATTCTGGATTTTCTGGTTACGTGGCTGAAAAATCATATACTCGGATCTGATATGAAATACAGCGATTATATTAAAGCAGCTCAGGTAAACTGAATCTTTATGTCTGCACCAGAAAAAAATTTCCGGGTTAAAGAGACAATTAATCCGATTATGTATCATGAGGCCGGTGCAGCTGCCGGTCCCAAAGATACTACGGAAGGGTGCTCCATTGTCTCAGTCACAGGCTAAAATGATTACGGATTTCCAGAATTATCTTCTGGTGGAAAAAGGTCTGAGTGAAAATTCAGTTTATTCCTACACATACGACATAAAAAAATTTCAGACCTACATTTCAAGGACGCAGAAGGACTTTGTAAGCGTCAGTCATAATGATATAATTCTGTTTCTGAAAGATCAGAAACGAAAAAAGATTTCCTCCCGCTCCATGGCAAGGTCTGTGGCAGCACTCCGGCAGTTTTATAAATATCTTAAAGAAGAAAGGAAGCTGGCTGATAACCCGGTGGATAACATTGAAACTCCGGAAGTGAAAAGAAGCCTTCCTGATTATCTGACCATTGAGGAGATCAACAGTCTGTTCGATTCCATTGACGAAACAGATCCCTATGAGCTTCGCGACAAGGCAATCTTTGAACTTCTGTATTCCAGCGGACTCAGGATTTCCGAAGCCTGCGGAATAAAAATGGAAGATATTGATATGGAGAATATGATGATCACTGTCGCCGGAAAAGGGGGAAGGGAAAGACTGGTTCCGTTCGGTGAAAAAGCTAAAAAAATCATAGCTGAGTATCTGAAATATGCCCGGAATTATATTATGAAAAACCGGCACAGCGATTATCTGTTTATTAGTAAGAAAGGTGAGTTTCTTTCGCGCAAGTCAGTCTGGAGGCTTCTGAAAAAATATCTTTCCCGGACTAAAATCACTAAAACTGTAACACCCCACACATTCCGTCACAGTTTCGCAACACATTTAATTGAAAACAATGCGGATATCAGAGTGGTTCAGGAACTGCTGGGTCATATTGATATCAATACCACTCAGATTTACACTCATGTTGCTTCAAAACATCTTAAAGAAGCGCATACTAAATTTCATCCGAGAGGATGATTCCGGTTCAGCAGAATGAAGACTTCCTTAGGTGGAAATTTAATCCTTTTTTTTTCACAGAACAGAAGCCTTTTTTTCGTTTTTTTTATTTTAGTGATTCCCTATTCACTGATTTTCATTTATAACAGTATGAGAGTGGAGTCTGCGCTTCTGCGGCGTGAGCTTCGGATTGCTGTGGATCAGATGGAAACCCTTCTAAAAAAAAATGAAGCTCTGCGTGAGGCAGTGGGAAATCTTTCCGGAGATTCGCTGGACAAAATGCACTGGAGAAAATACGGCCATATTCCCTTTTACATAAAAAATAAGGTTGTGAATATTTCAGTTGAAGAAGAATAAGGACTATGTCCTTTGCTTTTCAGGATCTTATTAAAGCCGTTCAGGAGACTGAAGAAACCGCACAACAGTCTCTTTCGGGTTTTATATCCTTTGTGAATCCCAGGGATGATTCCGCCCAGCTCAGTAATATTACCGATGATTCAAGGGAGGCCGGGCCTTCCGTTTTTTTTCTTGCCGGGCCTGAAAACGGACGGTTTCTTGAAGATGCCATTCAGAAAGGTGTGACTGTTTTTCTTGCTGCAGAATCTTCCTTTAAGTATATTCTGGAATCAGGTCTTAAAAACCATCTCAGCAGTCTGAAGTTTATTTCGGTAAAGGATACTTATTTCAGCCTCGTTGCAGGATACGTCGCTTCAGCGTTTTATGGTCACCCTTCCCGCTCTTTGTATGTGGCAGGAATCACAGGAACCAACGGAAAAACCACAACCGCTTCCATGGTCCGGCACATCTGGGAAAAAACCGGAATCCGGTCCGGTATCATCGGTACTCTTGGAGTGGAATATATTAATTATAAAACAGGAAAAGAAGTCCGCTATAAAACCGGATATACCACTCCCCGGGCGCATCAGCTGCAGAGGATACTGCGCGAAATGCTGGATTCGGGCGTGACTCATGTGATTATGGAAGTTTCATCCGAAGCAGTCTCACTTGGCCGCATTGAAGGGTGTGTGTTTCGCGCCGCCGGTTTTACAAACCTCACTCTCGATCATCTGGATTATCATAAGTCAATGGAGAATTATTTTCAGGCGAAATATCAGTTTCTGAAACAGGCCGATGCTCAGGGAGCAGAGATAACTGTCTGGACAGGGGATGAGTTCGGAAAACGTCTGGAAACCGAAAACAGTCAGAAAAAAAACTGGACTTTTTTTAAAGATCCTCCTGCAGATCTGCACCTTCCTGTTCCGGTGGGATTTAACCTTATCAATGCATCTCTGGCACTGCAGCTTTCCGGAACAGCATCGGTAAACAGTTCCGGTATCTTTCAGGATTATATTTCTGCAGAAGGAAGATTTCAGGTAATCCCTGTAAGCGAAGGACGCTTTGCAGTGGTGGATTATGCCCACACACCGGACGGGCTGGAGAAGCTCCTTTCGGAAGTGCGAAGACTCGGAGTGAAATCCAGTATTGCTGTATTCGGCTGCGGAGGGGACAGGGACCGGAAAAAGAGGCCACTGATGGGAGGCATTGCCGAAACTCATGCGGACACAGTCATCCTTACAAATGATAACCCCCGTACAGAAGACCCTGAATCTATTCTTAATGAAATTGAATCCGGCATCACTTCAGGTGTGAATAAAACCATTCTGAGGATACCTGACCGTCGCAGCGCTATACATACCGGTTACCGGATCCTGCTGGAATCGGAACCTCCGGCAGCACTGGTGATTGCCGGTAAAGGGCATGAAACCGTTCAGATATTCAAAGATCACACAGAAAAGTTTTCTGACTCTGAGGAGTTGCTTGCAGTCCTTGGCAAGTAAAAAAATTATGTCCCATGAGTTCAACGCTCCGCTGGGCTGAGTCTGATTTCCGGGAGGCACTGAAACATCAGGATGCAGTTTTCCAGGGTTTACCGGAATGTACCGGCTTTGTAACTGATTCCAGAAAAGCTGTAAAAGGTGCAGCATACATCGCCCTGCGGGGAGATAAAAATGACGGAAACGCATTTGCCGCCTCTGCCGCCGCGAATGGTGCCGGGCTGCTGATTCTGGAACATCAGGCCCTTCAGAAAGGTCTTATTCACAAAGAAGATTTCAGTGTGCCTGTGATCTGGGTCATTGACGGACTGAAAGCACTGCAGTCACTGGCGTCGTATCACCGAAACCGTCTTACCGCTCCCGTACTTGCCATTACCGGTTCAAACGGAAAAACTTCAGCTAAAGATATGGCAGCCTCCCTGGCCGGAGCAATCCTTGGGCCAGACCAGGTTCTGGCTACCGAAGGCAACCTGAATAATCACATCGGCCTGCCTCTTTCTTTACTGAAAGCAGAATCTTCGCACAGGCTTATTATTCTTGAGATGGGAATGAATCACGCGGGAGAAATTCAGTTTCTTTCGGAAACAGCAAGGCCTCATCATGCCCTGATCACTTCCATCGCACCTGCTCATATTGAATTTTTCAAAGATATACTTGGGATTGCAGCGGCTAAGCTCGAAATTGTCTGCGGTCTTGAAAATGATGGTATCCTTCTTTATCCGTCAGCAGCAGTCGGAGCTGATCTGGCCCTGCAGAAAGTCTCTGAATATAAAAAGCGTATTGTCTATTTCAGTGCTGAGGGTGCCTCTGCGGGTCCGGACGGAATACGGTTCCGGTTTCATAATCAGGAAATCCGGAATCCCCACTATTATTCAGTTCCTATGGCATCGAATCTGCTGGCTGTTATGCTCCTTCTGGAACACGCCGGTTTCAGCAGAGAGGACCTGATCCGGTATGCCTCCCTTGTAAAGCCCTTCACTCCCCGGCGGTTTCAGATACACAAATTACCGAAAAGGCAGGGGGAAGGATTTCTGTATCTGGCAGATGATTCTTATAATGCAAACGAATCTTCTTTTCTGGAAGCGGTTCAGGGTCTCAGGCGTCTGTTACCGGCTGGTACACTTGCTCTTTTTGCCGGAGAGATGGGGGAACTTGGGCCGGAACACAGCCCGGCAGCCCACAGAGCTGTGGGAAAACTGGCCGCAGAGCTTGGGTACAGCTATCTGGCAGTCAGCGGCAAAGAGAATGCATCCCTTATGGCAGATGCTTTTACCGCTGCAGGGTCTCCGGAATCAGCCGTAATCCGGGCGGACAGTGCAAAAAGTCTGCTTGAGCTTCTGGAGCAATCCTACGAAATTATAGACAGACTGGACGGTATTCTCGTAAAGGGCTCACGGAGTGCCGGGATGGATCTGATCAGTGATGCTATTATAAAAAAAAATAAGGAATAATGAAATGTTTGAATTACTATACAGTCAGCTGGATTCACCTGGTATTCTGCGCCTCTTCAGTTTTGTAAGTTTCCGGGCTATGATGGCAGCGGTTACTGCGATGGCGGTCAGTTTTCTGTTCGGACACAGAATCATAAACTGGCTGCGGGGGCTGAAGTTCAGGGAAACTATCCGGAGCGACGGACCGCAGAGCCATCAGTCCAAGGCAGGAACTCCCACCATGGGCGGAATTCTGATCCTGATTTCCCTGACCATTTCCAGTCTGCTGTTCGGGAAGCTTACGAATCCCCATTTCATGCTGCTCCTTGCCTCCACTCTGATGCTTGGGGGCATCGGATTCCGCGATGATTATTCTAAAGTGGTTCTGAAAAAAAAAGGAGGAATGAATGCGCGCACTAAAATGGTTCTTACTGTAGGAGTGGCCCTTTTTTTTGTAACAGCTTATTATTCTGTTACTCCTCCTCCTGCGAAAGGAAACTCCATCGATTATTCAGTGACTGGTCTTTTTATCCCGTTCATAAAATGGCAGATCATTGATCTGACTCCGGTGATCGCTCTGCCATTCTGGATGATTGTAATTCTGGGAACATCGCACGGTGTTAATCTTACAGACGGACTGGACGGACTGGCGATAGGTACAGTGTCCATTGTTGCGATTACTATGGGAATTCTGGCGTATCTGACCGGAACACCAAGGGCTGCAAATTATCTCAATATTCCTGTTGTGGAAAACGCTCACGAAATTACTGTATTTCTGGCTGCCCTTACCGGAGCAGGAATCGGTTTTCTCTGGTACAATGCCTCACCCGCAATGGTTTTTATGGGTGATACCGGATCCCTGGCACTGGGTGGTGCTCTTGGTATGTCGGCAGTAATTCTTAAAAAAGAAGTACTGCTTGTGATTGCAGGCGGAATCTTCGTCGCGGAAGCCGTATCCGTGATTCTGCAGGTGGGTTATTTCAAAATGACCCGTAAGCGCATTTTCAAAATGGCTCCGCTCCATCATCATTTTGAACTCTCCGGGTGGCCGGAAACAAGAGTCGTAATACGTTTCTGGCTGGTCGGCATTATACTCAGTCTGATT
>CAZQKZ010000052.1:15389-22143 GCA_964594095.1 uncultured Leptospiraceae bacterium
AACTTTAAGGATTCAGTAATCGTTATGCTCACTGGAAAAAAAATTCTGATTACTGGGGCTATGGGACTGTCCGGTCTCAGTGCCGCAAGACTCTGTCTGCGCCTTGGCGCTGAGGTCTTTCTTTCAGACAGAAGCACCAGGGAGAAACTTCCTCCGGATCTCCTGATTTTTGAAAACACACTGCATGATCTCCGTCCGGCAGACGGCCCTGAACTCATTGAAAAAGTACAGCTGGATTTTGTTATTACCGCCCCGGGGGTTCCGCTGAAGCTCCCTGTCTTCGCAGAGGCCCGCAGGAAAAACATCCCTGTATACGGTGAAAACGACTATGCCTATTATGTAATACAGAAATTATGGAAGACTAAACCTTTTATTATAGGGGTCACGGGAACTGACGGAAAATCCACAACAGTTGATATAACTTATCACATTCTGGATTCAGTACCCGGTATCACAGCAGTGCCCTGCGGAAATTACGGAAAACCTCTTTCAGATCTTGTTTTTGATCCGGTAAAAGACGCAGCACTTCCGGTTCTTGTTACCGAGCTTTCCAGTTTTCAGCTGGAACCGCTCACCTTCTTCAGACCGCATATTGCCATGATTCTGAATCTGGCCGAAGATCACATGGACCGTTACGAAAGTCTGGAAGAGTATCTCGGGGCAAAGCTGAAAATTGCCATGCGGCAGGGCAGATCAGATTTACTGATTGCTCCCCCGTGGATTCTTGAAAAAGCATTCCGGTATGAGGAAGAGCTTGCAAAATCAGAAATGGTCCGGAAGATTTCCGCTTATCCTTACAGTGAGTCAGTTTCTTCGCATATATTTACTGTAAAAAACGGAAACATTTACTTCCGGGACCGCGAAGTGATCAGTACCAGCGGATTTCCTCTTAAAGGAATTCATAATCTGATGAACCTTCAGTATGCTCTGATTGCCTATGAGGATACACTGAACCGCAACGGCATCGAACCTGACTTCAGTCTGCTGAAACAGACTCTTTCTTCTATGAGCTCCCTCGAATGCCGTATGGAGGATCTGGGAGTAATTAAAGGAGTTCAGTTTATTAATGACAGTAAGGCAACAACAGTGCAGTCCATAGAATCGGCACTGCAGAGTCAGGGGGAAAGACCGGTTCATCTGCTTCTGGGAGGCCGGTACAAAGGAATAGATTTTTCGCCTCTGAAAAAATACTCGGGAAATGTTGTGTTTTATCCTTTTGGCGAAGCAAGGAGCATCATTGCGGAGCATCTGGGAATCAGTGCGGGTTACATAACAATGGAGGAGGCCTTTCGGCGCGCTGCGGAAGCGGCTCTGACTGAATCCGAAAAAAAACCTGTAGTAATTCTGAGTCCTGGATGTTCTTCGTATGATGCTTATAAATCTTTCATTGAACGGGGCCGTCATTTCCGTGAAATCACTGCTGCATTTCGCAAAGAACACAGCTGAAACCGGAAACGGACAGAGCTGGAGAAGGGATTCACTGGGCAGGGATCTCCTTTTTTTTGCGGCTGCTGCGGCTCTGCCTTTATTCGGTTTACTGATTCTTCATCCGGCTTCGTCTCTCGTGTCGGTCCGGAATTTCGGTACCTCTGATTATTATGTAAGCCGTCAGTTAATCTGGTTCACAGCCGGTTTTATTCTGATGATTCTTTTTTCATGGCTTCCGCTAAGTGTGCTTCGCCGGGCAGCTCTTCCGTTTCTGTTATTTATGATTCTGATGCTGGGGGCCGTGTTTGTTCCCGGAATCGGAGACAGTGTGTCTTCCTCACGGGAGAGTTTTCAGCGCTGGCTTGTAATCGGTCCGTTTCGCTTTCAGCCTTCTGAGTTTGCCAAAGTGGCCCTGGCATTGTATTTCGCCCACTGGCTTACCAAAGGCGATGTCCTTCGAAAGGAATATTACACAGTGAAGCTCATTCCGCCGGCCGTGCTGATGGTGACTGTTCTGCTTCTCATTGTATTACAGCCTCAGTATGGCACCACTATTACTGTGGCAGGGGCGCTGCTGATCATTCTGTATTTATCAGGTTTTCCCATGCTGCGGCTCGCTGTTATCATTGCATCGCTGACGCCGGTGATTATGGCTTTCGGATTTCTGCGCCGCTATCGCCTGGACCGTTTCCGGGTATGGCTGGACCCTTACAGTTACCGTCACGAGGGCGGCTATCAGATGGTCACTGCATTCCGGGCGTTTGAGGAAGGAGGTCTGACAGGGGCGGATCTTTCTCACGGATTTGCGCACCGTTATCTTACCTTTGGCCATACCGATTTTATATTTGCGCTTCTTGCGGAGGATTACGGCTGGATCGGAGTTCATATTCTGCTTCTCCTGTTTCTTCTCTTTGCCGGACTTGCTGTATATAATTTAAGAAGAGTCCGTGAACCGTTTCCTTTCCTGATCGGTGCAGCTTCCCTGACGATGCTTCTGGTGCAGACCTTCATGAATCTCTTTGTAGTTACCGGCCTCATGCCCGTTACCGGAGTGAGTCTCCCGTTTATCAGTTACGGCGGCTCATCTCTCATTGCCTCAATGATTTTTTCCGGACTTATACTGAATGCAACGCGATATACTGCTTTGGACGGAAGTGATGATGATGACGAATCAGGGGACTGATGCTATGAACAATACAACAATAAACAAAAGGAACATTCTGGTTACAGCCGGCGGAACAGGTGGTCATATCTCTCCAGGGACAGCACTTGCGGCAGAACTGAGGGAATGCGGCCAGATTGTGAATTTTCTGACCCTGCATAAGAATAAAGATAATTATGACCTTATTAACGGCAGTTCAGCAGTATATTCCTATGATGCCCCTTCGCTTTCCGGAGGAATCCGCAGTGCAGTTACCTTTATACCGCGGTTTACAGCAGCCTTAATAAAAGCTGCGTCTGTGATCCGCAGCACAGAAACAGACACAGTGGCCGCGATGGGCGGATATCCCTGTCTTCCGGCTCTGACGGCGGCCCTGCTGCTTCGGAAACGAATTGTCCTTTTTGAGCAGAACGTGCAGCCCGGAAAAGTAACAAGATGGTTCCGGCCTTTTGCAGATCATGTATTCTGGACGTTTCCCCCTGCCTTGGAAGGGTTCTCTGAAGATAAAAAAAATCATGTAACAGGAAATCCGATCCGCCCGGAAATCCGGAAGAAGCTTACAGAAGCAGCGGCACAGAAGAAAAAGAAAAGGAAAGATTTTACTGTTCTTGTCCTTGGCGGCAGTCAGGGGGCCCGTCAGCTTAACGAAATGGTGCTCTCAATTGTAAAGAAAGAACACCGTCAGAACCGTTTTAAAATCCGGTGGCTGCTTCAGTGCGGATCTCTGCACCTTGAAAAGCTTCAGGCAGGATTTCCGGAATCCGAATATCCGGAGCTGAAACTGTTTGCATACCACACTGCAGTGCAGGAGCTGTATCTTCAGGCGGATGTGCTTATCAGCAGGGCAGGGGCGGGAATCATTACGGAAGCTGCTGTATTCGGCCTGCCTTCTGTATTTGTACCTTATCCCTATGCGGCCGATAATCATCAGCTTGCGAATGCCCGCTACTTCGAATCCAGAGGGGCAGCCGTTGTGCTGGATCAGAAAGATTCCGATCCGGCAGCCCTCGAAAATGTTCTGAAAAAACTTATAGAAAATCCGGAGGAACGGGAGTCAATGAGCAAAGCGATCACTGAACTTGCTGTTACCGACGGTGCAGTCCGGGCAGCCCGGATTCTGACAGGAGAGAATCAATGATACATGTGCATTTTACAGGAATCGGCGGGTCGGGAATGATGCCGCTTGCCAAGCTGGCAGCCCTTTACGGATACCGGGTAAGCGGAACCGATAAAAATCTGAGTGAGGCGAAAGCTGAAGAGCTTCGGAAACTTGGTATAAAAATCTTTGAAAAACCATCTGCCGAAAATCTGCCGGAAACCGGTTATTTGGTTTACAGTACTGCGATTCGGAACGATCACCCCGAAAAGGCTGAAGCATTAAAGAGAGCTGCCGGAACTGTCCCGGCAGAAAATGCATCCTCTCAGGAAAAATCATTCAGACTGCTTCACCGGATGGACTTTTTAAATATTCTGACAGAGAATTTTCCTGTGCGATTCGGAATAGCAGGCACCCACGGAAAAACCTCAACATCTTCCATGACCGGGTGGCTTCTCCAGCAGTGCGGTTATGATCCGCTGATTGCTGTAGGAGGAAGTCCTTTGTATCTGAAGCATCAGGAAGGGGGAGGAGTCCGGAAGGGAGAGGGCCTGGCTGCTGTGTTTGAAACTGATGAGTCCGACGGCAGCTTTCTCAGATCCCATGCCAATTACAGAATCATACTGAACGCAGATGCAGATCATCTGGATTATTACGGAGATTTCAGTAATCTCAAAGAAGCCTTCGCACAGTTTGCCGATGCAGGCAAAGTCACTGTGCTGAACGGAGATGATCCATTTCTTTCGGGTCTGATTACCCGAAGAGGATCATCCGAAAAAATCATGTATAATACAGAAAACGGATCATCTGTTTTTTTTCCTTCGGACGGAGATACCCTTCAACTCGAAGGATACAATCTGACTATGCAGACTCCTGGAAGGCATTTCGCACATAATGCTGCTGCAGCAATTCTCTGTGTTCGCGAAGCAGTTCTCAGGGGAGATCTGCCTCTTCCTGCGGGTTTTACCGGAAACATATCCGATACCGGAAAACTGACCGGCCATATGGTAAAAATTATGCAGGAATTTCCCGGAGTGGAACGCCGCATTGAAAAAATTGCAGAAATAAACGGAACGGAAGTTTACGATGACTACGGACATCATCCAACCGAAATTACGGCAGTCATCCGGGCGCTGAAAGGGAGGATTAAATCCGGAGGCAGACTCTTCGTCGTGTTTCAGCCTCATCGTTACACAAGAACCAGGGATCTTGCCCGTGAATTCGCCTGGTCACTGGAGGAGGCCCATCATGTATTTCTGCTCCCTGTTTATTCTGCCGGAGAGGACCCTCTGACCGGGGTATCTGAAAAATCCATTGCAGGCGGTTTTACTCTGAACGGAAAATGCACCCTTGTTCAGGATGATTCCCCGGAATCTCTCGCATCCCTGATCAGCAAACTGAACCCGGATGACGTTATAGTATACCAGGGAGCCGGAGATATATCTGCGAAAATACGCAGTGCTTTGAAACGGGACAGCATCTGAAAAATTGCAATGAATACTGCATAAGATTCTGCGAACCCCGGACAATTTCAGTAATCCCGCAGGAGGTTTTTCAGTTTAATAGAATCTCTGATAATAACTTTCCGGAATATTTTCTCTGAAAAGAGATCAATTTTCGTCTTTCGCTTTGCTCCAGCCGAAAATTCCGAAGGAACGCGCGCGAAAACCTTATCGTAAATCTGTCAAGCAGAAAAAATCCGGCGCGGGCAATTCCTACTGAATGATCATAAGAAACTGAGGGTTTGAAAAATCAGAAATCAGAACCTGGATGTAGAATTAATCTGTCCCGCAGTGCACTTAATAATTACTGTTTTATATTAATCTGATAATAGTCAATATTCGTCTTTCGCTTCGCTGCAGCCGAAAATTCCGAAGGAACGCGCGCGAAAACCTTTTCGAAAATTTGTCAAGCAGAAAAAAGCGGCGCGGGGAATTCCAACTGAATCTCCATAAGAAACTGAATGCAGAAACTACAAGCCCGGGGAATTCCTCCAGATCTTTGACTGTCAAACCTGCTCCCCTGATGCTTTAAAGGAATGATTCCAGCATCTGTAACTGCTGCTATACTTACGACTTTCTGAGAAAGCTGTCATTTTATGTTAAAGATCTAATCGAACTTCCTGAAAATCTTCAGTCAGTCCCGGTACCTGTGCTGTTCCCTGAGTTCTCCTGCATGTCTTTCTCACTCTGACAGAATCTCCCTTAATCGGGAGATTCTATCGTGGGATCGCCGTGGACGGTGCACGGGATTTGACAAGTCCTGCCTGTGCGAGATAGGAGCCTGCATACAAAAAACAGATATTTCCATTTTTTTTATCGAAAATTATTGCAAGATCTGGTAACCTGTCTATAAACTATGAAAATCAATCATGAGGTGTTACATGCCCACTGTAAAAGAGCGAATTATAGAAATAGTAAATGATCAGCCTGACGACAGTTCCTATGATGAAATCCTTAAGGAACTTGCATTTGAAAAAATGATAGTAAGGGGTATAATGGATTCAGATTCTGGACGCACGCAAGCCAATGAGGAAGTGGGCGAAAAAATTAAAAAATTGCAACAATAAACTGGACAGAGGAGTCTCTCCACTGGCTGGATGAAATCTATGAATATATAGCCAGGGATAACCAGAGTGCGGCTTATAGAACTGTAAAAGGCATCTATGAAAAAGTGCAGATTCTTAAGACATTTCCGGAGATGGGTCATATTTACGAAAATCACTATAATCGAAATATCAGGATCCTTCTTTATGGCCATTATCGAATTGCATATCTGATGAAATCCTCCACAGAAATTGATATTCTTGGGATTTTCCATGGATCGCTGAATATCGATCGGTTTCTGAACACCGACAAGATAACAGATTCAGAGAATGCTTAATCTCATTCATGACAATTAACCGATATTTAAATATTCTAAATAAATACTGATGAACCTGCCAATCCATCCGGTTGAACTGCCGGCTTTTTTCGGCTTGATTTAATCCCTGAAATCCGGATATTATATCTTAAATATGCAGAAAATCCACGATAAAACTTTCCGTGATATTTTCAGTGAAAAAGAAA
>CAZQKZ010000053.1:0-14073 GCA_964594095.1 uncultured Leptospiraceae bacterium
TACATTAAAGATAGTCAACATGCCATCCTATGCATGCCGGATGCTCTTCGCTCTCCTGCCATGGGCCGGCCTGTTGTCTGGTGAGGCCGGAAGCATGCTGCCCCCCATAACTTTAAAATCAGAAAACTCCATAACACGCTTCAGCCGGTTCAGGTGGTCATAGTATTCCTGTTTTGCGGGCAGCAGATCGCTTTTCCGGATATTCACAATGACTTTTGACCAGACTACGGCAGCAGAAGGTTTCGGTACCATGGAAATTCTGTAGAGATCCGGAGAGGGTGATTCCAGCAGAGTATGGCTGTAATCATCGACTACGGATGTGGACCGGACGAGATCATCATTGGAAAAATCGGAGCCCATCCAGGAATCCTGCATCAGCGACCCTTCAATTTTAATTTCCTGAGAAATGGACGGGACAAACTGCCAGAGATTTTTTTCAATTTTCAGAAATGTTACTCCGCGGTCTTTATCGGGTTTCAGAATTCTTATAAAAGCTTTATCTTTTACGGAATCGTCCCAGGACTCTATCTGCATGGTTCTGGTGAATCTGGGCCTTTCAATCCGGATGGTCATTGTGATTTCCGATGTGTTTCCCCTGAATTTTTCATCCATCCGCTTAACGATGGAACGTGCATCTTCCTGAGCTGAAAGAGGAGAACAGAGCAGGACAGATAAGATCATACCTGTATGAATGAATCCTGTAAAAAGCTTTGTGATTTTCATATATACCTCCTTTTATGTACAAGTCTTTAAACCGAAGAATGCCACTGCAAGCATAATTCTGCATTTGAACGTAAAAAAAAGTGGGCAGCAGCGGAATAAACCGCTCAACTGGCTATTCTAAGGAATTTATATGCTTAAGGAAAAAACAGCCCGTTTTATTTTTACTTCTCTGAAAAAAGAGCACCCGTCACTGCCTGAATCACTTCAGGTAAAGCTGGAATATGCCCGTGATGAAAAATTCGGAGATTATGCCTGCCTTATTGCAATGGATAAATCCTGGAGGGATTTCCTGTCCTCTGAAGATCCGGCTTTAGCAAACCCCCGTAAATCTGCGGAGCATATTCTTAAAGTAATTCAGAAGCAAAGCGATTTCAGCAGATGGTTCAGGAATGCGGAAATTGCCGGTCCGGGGTTCATTAATCTAACGGTTTCTGAAAGGGCATTTTTTAACATAATAAGCAGCAGCGAAAACGGTCTGCCTTACGGACACACTAAGCGGGACAACCCTGAAAATATTGTATTTGAATTTGTGTCTGCAAATCCCACAGGTCCGCTGAATGTTGTATCTGCAAGGGCAGCCGCACTTGGTGACAGTGTGTGTAACCTCCTGATGGCGGCCGGACACCGGGTGCACAGGGAATACTACGTTAACGATTACGGTAACCAGGTAAGGCTTCTCGGATTCAGCTGCCTGTACCGGTATCTGGAATCTGAGGGTATTTCTCTTCGTTTTTCTGTTAAAAATGAAGATGGTTCCGTCTCTTATCCTGCGGGTCCGGGAATTCCTTTTCCTTCCGAGGGCTACCACGGAGAGTATCTGCGGGATGTGGCAGCAGCTGTGATCAAAAAAGATCCTTCGGTTAAACTGCCTGAATCCATGCTTTCAAACCTTAAAAGGCTCACCGGATCTCCTGCAGCACTCAGCAATACTGTTAAAGCGCCCAGCGCGCCTCCTGTTGCACCGGTTTCCGGAAATCCCGAACTGCGAAGCGGTCTTCCTTCTGCGGGCAGTCTGACCGACACTGCCCTGACTGTTTATCTGGAAACCGAACTGTCTGAAACTGCAGAAAAATTCGGAAAGGAAGCCACAGCCTGGTTTCTGGAAACTCAGAAAAAAGACCTGGAAAGATTCCGTGTAAAATTCGACAATTTTTACAGTGAGCGAAGCCTGCATGAAAGCGGAGCTGTAATGAAGGCCGCTGAAGCCGTAAATAAATATACTTTTTCGGAGAGCGGCAAAACTGTGTTCCGCAGTACGGATTTTGGTGATGATAAGGACCGTGTGATTATCCGCGATGACGGAAGACCAACATACCTGCTGGCCGATATTGCCTACCATAAAACCAAAATGGACCGCGGTTATTCTAAAATCATAAATATATGGGGCCCTGACCACCATGGTTATATAAAAAGACTTGAAGGTGCCATGGCTGCAATGGGATATCAGCCTGAAAATTTCAGGGTTCTCATAGCGCAGCAGGTGAATCTGCTGGATGCCGGAAAGCCGGTCGTTATGAGTAAAAGAACCGGTCGTTTTATAACTATGGATACTCTGATCGATGAAATTCCTGTCGATGTAACGCGGTATTTTTTTGTAATGAGGTCTTTTGAGTCCCACCTGGACTTTGATATGACCGAAGCAAAGGATACTTCCGAGAAAAATCCTTATTATTATGTGGCTTATGCACATGCGAGAATCCGCTCAATCTTTACGAAAGCGGCCGAAAGAGGTCTTTATCCGCTCGGCAGTGACCCTGATTCCGAAGAATTCGCCAAATCAGTCAGTTCCTTTGATTTTACCCCGGAAAGACGCAGACTCCTCTGGCTGGCCGCCCGTTTTCCCGAAGAAATCCGGGATGCGGCTGATTCACTGGAACCGCACAGAGTTATTACATACCTTTATAATCTTGCTTCGGCGCTTTCCCGGTTTTATGCTCCTAAAGAAAACCGGATCATCGATCAGGATCCTGTAACAGCTTCGGTTCTGCTGACCATACTTGACTCTGTTGCAGTATGTCTGAAAACCGGTCTTGGGCTTCTGGGAATGGAAGCCCCGGACAGGATGGTCAGGGAGGATGAAGATGCAGAAGAAAGCAGCCCGGAAAACAGTTAAAAAGAAGACAACCGGAAAAACAGCGGGTGTCCAGCCTCACCCGCATATAGCCTTTACTCATCTGCATTCCGGCGGGCATCTGGTTGTCTTCGTCCATGGTCTTACAGCGAATCGGCATATCTTCACACAGACAGCAGAATTTCTGCACAGGCACGGATTCAGTACTGTTGCTTATGACCTGAGGGGCAGGGGAGATTCCTTCAAACCACACACAGAGTACAGCACTGATGTGCATGTAAATGATCTCCGGAACCTGATTGAGCATCTGAAATACCCCAAACCTGTTATACTGATTGGCCATTCCTTTGGAGCTGGCATAGCCTTGGAATACGCTAAAAGGTTCCGATCCGGGACAGCGGCTCTGATCCTTCTGGACGGAGGCGCCAACCTCACTGTCTGGCAGAGACTGAAAATTTATGCTGCTATTCTGCCATCGCTGAAGCGGATTGGAAAGGTATTTTCTTCCCGGGAAGCCTTTCTTGCCGAAGTGAAAAAGACTTCGATCATCAGACAATGGACGCCTGCAGCAGAACGTTTCCTGCTGACTGATCTGGAGGATTGTGAAGGAGGGGTCTGTTCCAGGATTCCTGCTTTTGTTATACAAAGCGAGCTGCAGTCCCTTGGAGCGGATTCCGATCCCAGGAAATTTGCACTGAAAATACTGAAAAATCCCTTAACCGCCTATCGGCAAGCCAAACAACGGGCACCTTTTCCGTTTTATGCTGTGAACTGTCCTGTACTGATTCTCAGGGCAGAGCACTATAATTTCCGGCCGGGGGACCAGATTCTGCCCCTGACAGCAGCGGAAAACATGAAAAACCAGATTCCGGTTGCAGAACTGAGATCCTATCCTCTGAACCATTATGAGCTTGTGCTTTCGGAAAATCATGATCGGGATGAGGCCATCCTGAATTTCCTCTATCAGCTGCCTCATTTCTGAAAAAAAAATTCTAATTTGTGAAAAAAAAGTTGCTAACCGTACACATGCTGGTAATATCGTGTGCATAACTCGCAGGAATAGTGTTTAAATCCTGAGGGTTTTTGGTTGAAAAGCTGAGCAAAGATTTTTTTAGGGAACCTGGTTTTTTATTAAGAAAATGAAAAATCAGTAGTTATTGATTGTTATTATTAAAGGGAAGTAAGATGGGATCCCGTACATAAAAAAACCTGAACGGACCGGACCAGGGTTCGTTCAGGTTCATTTATAAACAAAGGATCTTGGCTGATTATTTGCCTTTTTTGGCGATCTTTGACTGGACAGTTTCCTGAATTTCGTTGAGGTCGTCTTTATTCAGCTTTTTCAGACCAAGTGTGATTTTTTCAATCAGTTCGGAATTTCGCCCGCCTAAGCCGTTCGTATAGTCATCGATCAGCATGGGCGAAGTTCCCTTTTTTACATAGTCTATGTTAAGACCATATACGTACTTCATGGAAATCAGAAGTCTGTCTGTAACAGTTCTTTTTCCACTAAGAATCATGAACCAGTGGCCGGATTTGTAACCCAGACGGTCCCCAACAGCAGATTTGCTGATTCCTTCTCTCTGAGCGAGTCTCTCAACTACGCTGCTTAATCTTACGTGTTCGTCCATTCTGCACCCACTTAACAAAATTTAATTTTCTGCACTCACTTTACTGCTTGCTTAAGAGTAATTTTATACATATGACTAAAAAAGCAAGCAAAACATAGCATGAAGACTCACTTTTTGCGTTTTTTTTTGTATTTCTACGTACTTTTTTTGTTAATGCATTACGTAAAAATACTGAATGCTTATGTCAAACCATTTTTTAATTGCCTCTCCCGACCCAAAGCAGCTCATAGACCAGACATGGAAATCCTAACATCCCTCGGACTGCCCCTTAGGCGGAAATCAGACAGACACTGGAGTATAGATCTTAGCCCGATTCAGATTTTTACCGGTTTATCAGTAACTTCCAGAATGATAGGGGATGAATTACTTGAGATTCATCAGGGCGGTGCCGGGGATATCGTACTCAAACGAGGTATTCTGTCTGATATAACTCCGGAACTCGCTTCCCTGGGACTTAAACACATAACAGTTTATTACAGATCCGATGTTCTTTCAGGATTTCCAAAATTCAGGAATGAATTCATGGAACAGATGCTCTCTGTTTTCGGAACCCTTCAGAGACCGCGCTGGGGAGGACTTCTTTTCCCGGAGCTTTTCGGTTCCGATGTGCTTGAACAATTCGGAAAAGATCACAATCAGTTTCGGCAGTGGAGAAATGAGCCTGGTAAAAATCCTCCCGCATTGCTGTTTCCCTTTCATCTTCATTTTGAGCAGGAAGAGATCGATTATTTTTTCCTTGCAGAGAGGGATGTAAAAGGCGCTTTTTTAAGAATTACTATAGAAAAAGCCAGGGATTCCAGACTGAACCTGAATGCCATACCCCATCTGACGGTTGATGATCTGAGCCGCAGGACATATCTTTCCGGTCTGAGCCGCTTTGTGGAAACTGTCTATCTGGGTATTCGAAGAGAAAGCGAAAACCTGCGAAATCTTTATTCAGAGCAGATTTTTCACCAGAAGGATTTCTTCACTCAGATCCGCCGTGCAGGACTGGATCACTGCGAATCCCTGACTTTCCGCTGGCCTTCAGATCATTCGGGCTGGCTGCTTCGCTCTGACTCAGAATCGGTCATTTCCTTTCTGAAAAAAGCAGTTCTTCCCCTGGAAGATTCGGATATTGTAAAAAAATTAAAAGAAGGCTCCGTAATTGAAATAATCTCAGGCGAAAACACTGCCTATATGGATTTGTCGCGAAAAGGGAAAGCCCTTCATATTTCCCTTGAAGAAAAACGTGAAAACCCCCGGATTGAGCGTTATCTGGACAGAATGCCCCTTGTGAAGAACCTGAGCCTGAGTCAGCCGGATCGTTTTCAGAATTACCGGATTTTTCTGATTCACCATATTACTTCAGAGATTCTTGCTGTAATTAAGGCCCTGGAGAATATGGGGACTCCCCGTCTGCATGTTCTGTTTGTGAAATATGCCGGATCAGTTCCTCCGGATTATCTCGAAACCCTTCTGACCCTTCCGGAAGACAGATTTCGTTTTCATGGTCTGGCCCGCCTGGAATCTGCTGATTCTGTGGAAGGGTATTATGTTCTTTCAAACCAGTATTCTCACCTGAAAAATTCAAAGGATCTCGATGACTCTCTTGACAGAGGAAAGCTGCCTTTTTTCGAAGCAATGAAAATCACTGCCGGTCATCTGTTTTTCCGGGAAGCAATGGGAGCCCGCGAAGAGGGACGAAAAATCCTCCTCATTGAAGACGGGGGTTATCTTTCACCTCTGCTGAACCGAATGGCGCTGGAAGGGCGTACTCTTGGCGAAGCTCTTGATTTTTTTGCGATTCATCCCGAGCCGGGATCCGTACTGCACTCAGAAAGCAGTGAGGCACTTGGTGACTGGCTGAGCCGGATTCTTCCCGGGACTGTGGAACACACCCGGAACGGTTATGACCGGCTGCTTGAGGTACAGAAGGATTTCGGAAGTCTTCGCTGGCCTGCCTTCAGTATCGCTGTTTCAGATTTAAAACGCGACATGGAAAGCCGGGAGGTTTCGGTAAGTATTCTTCATGCTGTGGAAAGCATACTCCACGGAATGGGCCGGGTTCTTTCTAACCGGAGAATTCTTGTGCTTGGGTGTTACGGAGCCATCGGTAAATATCTGATGGATCACCTGCGTTTCCGGACTGCACCGGACAGAGTATCGGGGGTTGATATTGTTTTCGGGGAAAAATCCTCTGGAACTCTTCCTGATTACCTTCATGCATCCTCAGTTTACGATATTCCTGAGAAAGTTCTTTTTTCCACCGACATTTTTCTGGGGGTGGTTGGTAAATCAATAATAAAATCCGATATTATAGAAAAAATAATACTTAACACAGAATGCAGTGATATTTTCTTCGTAAGCGGCTCCACTAAAACAGCGGAATTCACAGATCTTTCCGGCTATCTTCAGAGTCTTCAGAAGCAGGATTCTCCCCGGATAGGGGGATTTTTCGCGGAAATACAGGTGGATCCCATACGGGACCCGCAGACATCTGTGATTCAGGGCAGCTGTGTTTCGGTTCGGCTGAAACAATCAGAAGAAACGTCCGAATTCCGAACGGTGAGGCTGCATCTCCTCGGTGGCCTGACTCCGATTAACTTTTTATACTACGGTGTTCCTACTGAAACTATGGATCCTGTGCTCCGGCAGCTGCTTCAGCTTTCGGCCGGATTTATTAAGAACCATGAACAGGGAAATCCCTATGAACCTAAGCTGCATGCAATTGACTATGAAGTCAGTGAAGATGCAGTACTGAAATCCATGAAGGGTTCCGGCGCGGCTTCTGAATGAGAAAGGTTTTCTTTCAGTAAGCCCCCAGCTCTTTCAGGACTGCTTTGGCTGTATTGATTCTGGGCTGCAGAACATCTTTGAAGTCCTTACCATCGATATTGACAGAAAAAAACCAGACCTTTCCCCTGGATTTCAGGTATCCGGTAAACCAGCCAATGGCCTTTTCCTGATCCGGCAGGCTGCCTGCGCCGGTTTTTCCGCTCAGAATATAATCTTCTCCCGTTTCATACACCATAATTTCTTTTAAAGATGCAATGGTCTCCGGTTTCAGTTTATAGCGGTTATAATAAAGATTTTCAATAAAAATCACCTGTTCTTCTGCGGAGATACTAAGGCTCCCTCCAAGCCAGAAGCTGTCCGGTCCGGAGGATATGTCCTGATTCCCATAACTGAATTTTTTAATATAATGACCGATTGCCTTTTCTCCGGCCTTCATGGCGAGGCTACGGTAAAAAGGCACCACAGAATGTTTAAAGGCACTTCTGAGATTATGGCGGCCATTCCAGGAATCCAGCCAGAACCCTGTACGCGGATAAACCTCATCTTCCCATTCATAAACTTCGTCCGGATTCTTCAGTAAACCTTCTTCGAGAAAAATCACTGAACTTGCAATCTTGAATGTAGAAAAGGGACTGAAACGTTCCCGGGCCCTTTCTGCATTATGTATATGCAGGATACCTGTTTCCGGATCATGCACAGCAATGGTTCCGGAGCGGCCTTCAAACAAACGTGTGAAGTCGTGGTTCTGGGTTTTCTTTTTCGCGCAGGCGGAAAACAGAAATAATGCTGCCAGTGCTGCTGACAGAATCCGCATTCTTTTTAAGCCTCCTGGTTCAGGGTCAGCATCTGACCCGGGAAATTTCTTTGCCTGAGTGATTCATAAACCAGCATAGTAACCGTGTTTCCCAGATTCAGTGAGCGGCATCTTTCATTCACAGGAATGCGAAGAAGACAGCCTGAATCTTTTTCTTTATATTTTTGAGTGATTGAATCAGGAAGACCACTGGTTTCCCTGCCAAACACCATAATCTCAGATCCGTCGTATTTATAATCGGAATAAACGGATGAGGCAAATCTGGTGAGCAGAAGGATTCTGTGGGCCCTCCCTGTTTCTTTTCTGCGGGATTCAGCATACTCCTCAAAGGCTTCCCAGTCTTCATGGAGCCTCAGATCAACTTCATTCCAGTAATCCAGACCTGCCCTTCGCACGGCTGCTTCATCCAGGGAAAAGGAGGGTTTTCCTATTATATGCATCCGGCTTCCTGTACAGACCATAAGGCGGGCAATGTTGCCTGTATTCTGGGGGATTTCGGGCATAAACAGGGCGATTTCGGTTACCGGTTCTTTCACAGGATTAATATTGCAACTTAAGTTGATTCTGCAAGGCAAATTCTCAGGTGTAAGGCATTCTGCAATCAAATACAAATACCTGATATTAGGTTTCTTTTTTTCTTGACCGGATTATGTCGTATCGGCTATCTGATAAACTGTATGAAGGTATTACTGATCGGCTCTGGCGGCAGGGAACATGCTCTTTTCTGGAAGCTTTCCCAGAGCAGTTCCGTCTCGAGCATCCATGTTCTTCCCGGAAATGCTGGAATCCCTCCGGCTAATCGGATCGAACTCAGCGATTCCGCAGGCAGGTCAGTCGATATTGCCTCCCCGGAATCTGTCCCGGTAATCAGAGATTTCATTTGTACTCATAAATATGATTTTACTGTGGTTGGACCCGAGCAGCCCCTCGTAAACGGGATTGCCGATGCCCTGGCCGGGATCTGTCCGGTATTTGGTCCTTCCGGTTATGCAGCCCGTCTGGAGGGATCCAAAAAGTTTTCAAAGGAATTTATGGTTCGTCATGGAATTCCTACAGCCGATGCACGTTCTTTCACAGATTCAGAGGAAGCAGAGGAGTATCTGAAAACCCGGAAACCTCCGTATGTAATCAAAGCAGACGGGCTTGCAGCAGGAAAAGGCGTAACCGTCACATCTGATCTGGCGGAAGCAGCAGAAGCAGTCAGAGATGCCCTTGACCGGGGTCGATTCGGATCTTCGGGAAAACTGGTGGTAATCGAAGATTTCTTATATGGAAAAGAAGCTTCCGTGTTTGCTTTGTGCGACGGAAAGACTGCTGTCCCTTTTGCTGCCGCCCGGGATTATAAAAGAGTTTTTGATAATGACCAGGGGCCGAATACCGGCGGTATGGGCGCTTTTACCCCGGTACCTGAGATCCTGAAAGACCCCTCCGTAATGAAAACTGTTCAGGAGCAGGTTCTCGACCGTGTGATTTCCGGCATGATTACAGAAGGGCACCCCTACAAAGGTCTTCTGTATGCCGGTCTTATGATTGATCTTCCGGAATACTCCGATTCCGAGGCCAACCGAACCGGCGCACCGGATGCTCCCGTAATCAAAGTAGTAGAATTTAATGTACGTTTCGGTGATCCGGAAACTCAGGCACTGATGCGCCTGCTTGATGAAGATTTGTTTGAGCTTATGCAGAAGTGTGCGGCCGGAACTCTGGAAAAAAGGCCTCTCCGGTTTTTTCCAGGTGCTGCTGTGGTTCTGGTGGCTGCAGCGGAGGGTTATCCGGATGTCTGTAAGAAGAATATCCCCCTTGGAGATCTGCCTGCTGCAACCGGCAGGGAAGAGCCGGATGACGTTGTGGTATTTCATGCGGGCACAAAAACTGAAAACGGAAATCTTCTGAGTAATGGCGGCCGGGTTCTGGGGATCACGGCAACCGGCGCAACTCATCAGGAGGCGCGTGAGCGGGTGTATGCCTTTGCAGAAAAAATGGAGTCGGTCAGTCACGGAATCTTTTTCCGGCGTGATGTGGCAAAGGGGATAGGCTGATGGGATATCCTCTTGCCAGACGATTTTCTGATCTTCCCGATTCAGAAAAGCTGCGCATTCAGAAGCGGCTGGGCATCATATTAAAAAGAAGTGATGATTATTATCCTTTAAAAAAAACACTGACTCTTAAACTGAGGCGCCTTGGTCATCCTTCTCATTATGTGAGCTCCTTTGGGGAAAGAGAGCGGCTTCATTTTGAGGAGCTTCTGTCTCAGTTCGGAATTCTTAAAAAGCACCAGTTTCGGGATACACCGGAGTATCAGTCCTTCATGAGTCTGCCGTATGTAGTGGAAGATGCAGAAGGAAATATAAGAGTTATTTCGGAGGCCCTGGATCTGATTCTGGAAGATCCGGGATTTGTTAAAAAAAAATATCTTCTTCACCATCTTAACAGTCTTAGTTTTCAGGAAAAAAAATCCTGGGCCCGGTGGCTTGGGATGACTGAGGAAACGAAACCTTCCCGTCAGCTTACCAGGTCACTCTGGAACGGAATCGGCAGACTGCGGCAAAGTCAGGATAAAAACGGTATTCATCCGGAACTCTTCAGTATATTACCTGGTTACCTGGAGGATATTTTTCCGGAGGGAGATATTCATTCTCCGCTTTACTGGTTTTATAAACAGGTTGTACCTTTTTACAGAAGCCTGAACGAACTCGAAAAAACCGGGGCAGGCAGCTCTGCCGGACTGATCCGGTGGATAACCCTGTTTAAGCTTGGATATCTGTTCATTCTGCCCGAAGAACAGGGGATTGGTAAGCCTGTTAAATGGAAAATTCAGCTTTCTTTCGAAACTCAGCCGCCTGCTCTTCGCGACGACCTTATAAAAGAAGCCTCATCAGACTGGGAGACTGAAAACCACCTGCCTGATCTGTTTTTTCAGTCCTGAAAAATAATTTGATTGAAAAAAAAAATTGCACTTTTAAAATGGTATCTCGCTGCGGAAAAATCCGCAGTTATATATAAAAACAGCAGCTCCGGCTTTCGGAACAGATAAGCTGCAAAAGAGTGTTAAAGTTACGGTTACATCCTAAGTCAAAGCAGATCCAGGATAACCCGCAGAAAATGTCTACCTTCTCCTGGCAGACGGGCGGTTTCTTGTATTCTTTGAATCTTTTCTTATAACCAGACCTCTTTTTAACGACTGCTGTTTTACAAAAAAAACCCATAGATCGGGGGGATTTATGCAGATAACCGGATTGAAGTACGGTCGTAGAATTCTTGAAATGGTTGAATTTCCAGTGGCTGACACTCTTACAGAAGAAGCCTCCATGGAAGAAGTCTCCAATCTCATAAGCAAGCACGGCGGAAGATGTGTGGTGAAGCCATTCTTTATGGGTGGTATCGGTAAAAAAGGAAAAGCCGGTCTTGTTCGCATTGTGAAGAGTGTGCATGAAGCAATGGACGCTAAGCGCGACCTTTATTTTGCAAGACACACTGTAGGCAATCACACTGTTCAGTCAAACGGTGTTACCTTTGAAGGTTTCATTGAATCAGATGCTGAAATATATGTGAGCATCACTGCTTCCACAGAATATCGTATGCCGGTTATGACTCTGATCCTTGAAGGTGGTGTTGATGTAGAGGAAGTTCCTGCCGACAGAAAGAAAATCATCACTTTTAATCCGATCACCGGTATTAAATCTTTTCATATATTAAACGCACTTACGGATCTTGGATGTCCTCCGCAGTTCATCAGTACACTCGTGGCTTATCTGCCTAAGCTCTGGACTGCTTACGACACCTTTGGTCTCACTACTCTTGAAATTAACCCGCTCCGTCTTCAGAAGCTCAGTGGCGGTCGTGTGCTTCCTGTTGCCTGCGATATCAAAGCAGGGTTTGATCAGGATAACCCGGCCTACAAGCGTCTCGGATATCCTCAGGAGATTTTTTCAACAGACATTACCCCGTTTGAAGCTGAAGTGAATATGCTTCGTACGCATCAGGGTCAGTCGGATGTTACCGAACTGAATCCGGATGGCACTATTCTGCCGTTTATTTTCGGTGGCGGTGCAAACTCAGCAGCTACTGAAGTGATCGGCCAGAAAGCAATTATTTCCTCGGATTTCGGAGGGAACCCGCCTTACGAAAAAATGAAGGCTATTGCTGATATCTGTTTTAAGCACTGGCTTAAAAAAACAAACGTCGTGCTTCTTATCGGCGGTAAGGCCAACAACACCGATATTTTTGTAACATTCAAAGGTATCTTCGATTCACTGAAGGAGCATATAAAACTCAATCCTGATATTCAGGTGGTGATCGGCCGCGGGGGACCAAATCTTGTGAAAGGTATGGTTTATGCCCGTGATACTATGGATAACCTTCAGGTTCCTTATAAGATCTTCGGCTTCGACAGCTCGATGGTAGGTGTTCTGCGCTACACCCTGGAACTGGATGACTGGATCATCGAGAATAAAAAAGCGAAATAAGGAGTTAACAATGCAAAGAGAAAACAAAAGTCCTTTTCCGTATTACGTCGGAGCAAGAACATTAGAAGATTTAGCAAATAAAGATACAAAGGTCTGTATTGTAAACATTCTCGGAGGCGAAAGCTCCAAAGTTACTCCGGTTTCGCATGCTTACAGTAAGGGAAATGTTGTGGCCGGCGTTCAGTACGGCCGCTCCGGATCAAAGCTTGAAACCCCTATTGGTGATATTCCTGTGTGGGGAAGCGTGAAGGAAGTCATCGATAAAGGCATTAAGTTCGACACCGGCGTGATTTACCTGCCTCCTTCTGCAGTATCGCACGCAGTTTCCGAAATGTGTGCCATCAATCCCGATATTAAGCAGATTGTTGTTATCTCTGAAAAAATGTCGGTTAAGGATTCCCGCTACATCCGTTACGGCGCTCAGCAGCGCGGTGTGGATGTGATCGGTGCAAACACTCTGGGTGTTGCCAATGCATGGGATCAGGTTCGTGTAGGTGGCGCACTTGGGGGCGATAAACCACATGAATCGCTGCTCAAAGGATCCATTGCAATTTATTCAAACTCCGGTAACTTCTCTACAACAATGTCAGAATATCTGAAAACTGCCGGGTTTGGTGTGAGCACAGTTCTCTCCTCCGGTAAAGATGTTTATATTCACTTCGCGCTTCCGGAATTTCTGTACTGTGCCGAGAACGATCCGCGCACAAAAGCAGTTGTTGTTTACATTGAACCGGGCGGATATTACGAAAAAATGGCTATTGACTGGATCAATGAAGGTCTGTTTAAATTCACCAAGCCGATCATTGCAGTGGTAACCGGCCGCTGGAAGAAGTATCTCACACGTTCTGTTGGTCACGCGGGTGCTATTGCCGGTGTAGGCGACGATGCAGAAGCCAAAGAGCAGATGTTCGATGAGTACTTCGGTGTTCCTGAATTTAATGTTGAAAACCCTAAAGTATCTCCGAAGGGGGTGCGCGTTGCAAGTATTCAGGATATTCCGGCTGCCACTGCAGCTGTAATGGCTTCTCTTGGGCATAAGCCTGATTTCCAGCCAATCGGCGACCTGAGCCTTAAGCCATGGTTCGTAAACGATATGGGAATCGTTCTGCCTAAAAAACTTGCTCTCCAGCCTGTGAAGGCCATGTCTCCTTACGATAAAGAAATCGAAGAAGCAAACAAACAGGTTGGTGCCCAGTTAATCCGTGAAAGCATGAGGAATAAATCCGGTGCTTCCTACATGGATTCCAAGTCCCAGGTAACAAATCTGCACGATGTAAGTCTGCTGAATCTGGTGAAGCATCCATTTGCAGCGGTTTCCGTATTTGCTGTTACTAAAGTAATGCCTGACGATGCAAATCTGTCTGCCATTAACCCGATTCTGAATTATTTCACTCATGTCGGCACGCATAATATCGACATCGCAGTGCGGGGCCGTAAAAACGGAGCCAGCCCGAATGCTTATATCGGGGCCAGTGTTCTCACTACCGGTAACAATCCGATGTATCAGGCACTTCAGTCTCATGCATCGAAACTGATTGATCTTTTTTATGTTGCAATCGGCAGAAAAACTGACATTAACACGGATCTGAT
>CAZQKZ010000053.1:14099-21669 GCA_964594095.1 uncultured Leptospiraceae bacterium
AGATTCTCGGTACAAACCCTGAATTTGCGGCTGAAAAAGGAATCAGTGATCGGGATGAAAAGCTGGCTGCCAATCTGCAGAAAAAGCTGACAGACAGCAGCCATGAAACCATCTTTACACGTTTCGCAGCTCAGTATAACGAAAAAAACAAAGGCAATGCAGATCGGGCAAATCCGCATCATCTTCTGATTGCTGCAGTGCTTATGGGTCTTGTATGGAAACCTCTGACCGAAAAACGCATCACTCGTAAAGATGCTGAAGATCTGGGAGTTTATCTTGCTGTAAACGGAGCCATTGTTGGAGCGTCTGCAGTAAGCCATGAGTCCAATGAATTCTGGAAATCGCTGAACAGCCTGAGTGATCTCGGCGTTCTCTCAACCGATTTCGCGGAAACATGCTTCCGTGTTCTGTTTACCCGTAAGCCGACCGAAGGCGAACTGTATGCATACAATTCGCTTCTGAACCTTACTGTAACCAACGGACCGGGAACGATTTCTGCCAAAGGTGCGAAAGAATCCGTATCGGCGAAAAACCACATAGCCACCGCATTCGCCGGTTTCATGATGAATACAGGTTTTGCTCATGGCGGTAACGGATACGAAGCTGTTGAATTCCTTATTAAGGAATTCGGCAACACAGATCCTTACGGAGCAGGCAAAGATCAGTGGGAAAAAGTTCTGGGTGATCTTGCTGACCGAGTGTCTTCTGAATATGTGGCTTATAAAAAAGAAGCAAAAGCGAAAGGCGAAATGGATTACCGGAAAATTCCGTGCACTAACCATCCTGTGTTCAAAGGAAAACCGGTCAATGTGGATCCACGCGAAGAATTTGTACGCGATCTTTTTGGTAAAAAGGGAATTGTAAACCCGTTCCTCGAGTTCTATCATCATTTAGTGGTTAAGCTTCATCAGAAAGGAGCCACTCCGAATGTATTCTGTGTGAACATCGATGCGGTAATCGCCACAATTTCTCTTGAGCTTTTCTGGAAAGACTATCGTGACGGAAAGATCAAAGAAGACGATATGAAAGACATTGTGTTCACAATGTTCCTCTTCGGTCGTATGGTAGGATCCTCCGCCGAGATTGCCGATCACAGAAACAGGGGAACGGATATGGACTGCCGTACCCCTGCATCCGAGTTATCTTACGTTAAGTAAGGTGAAGCAGGCGATAAGGTGAATTTAATCTAAGGTTTCGATGCGTGGCAGTTCTCAACGCTGCTCCAGCATCCGGAAATTAGAACGTTTTTCAGCCGTCCCCGTTTTCGGGGGCGGTTTTTTTTGCTTTCCATGAAATATCATAATGTTAATATGGGAATTCATGGAAAGAATATTGTATCACACCCTGATCTATAATGCTTTAAAAGATTACCCGGTCGCTGCTTTGCTCGGGGCAAGGCAGGTAGGAAAGACTACAATTGCCCGGGAAGTCAGAGCAGACCATTATTTTGATCTGGAAAATCCCCGGGATCTGGTTCGGTTTGAAAATCCGCAGCTTCTGCTGGAAGGTCTGCATGGTACGGTAATCATTGATGAAATCCAGCGGAAACCCGATGTTTTTCCTTTACTCCGTTACCTGGTGGATCGCCCGCAGAATAAAGCAAGGTTTCTGGTGCTGGGCTCAGCTTCCAGGGATCTGATTCAGCAGAGTTCTGAAACCCTTGCAGGAAGGATCCGGTTTATCCAGGTAAACGGATTCAGTATGGCTGAAATCCCTGATTCAGAGGATTGGCATAAATTATGGATTCGGGGATCTTTCCCCCTTAGCTTTCTGGCAGCCAATGACGAGTCATCGTATATCTGGAGGGAGCAGTATATCACCACATTTCTGGAGAGGGACATTCCTCAGCTTGGCATAACCATTCCCGCGAATACTTTGCGAAGGTTCTGGATCATGCTCAGTCATTATCACGGTCAGCTGCTGAATTACAGTGAAATGGCCAGGTCTTTCGGAATTTCCGATATGACTGTCAGAAAATATGCAGATATTCTGAGCGGCACTTTCATGGTGCATATAATTGAACCCTGGCATGAAAATACCGGAAAACGTCTGATAAAGCAGCCTAAACTTTACATAGCAGATACCGGAATCTTTCATACACTTCAGTCCATAGAGACAGGAGCCCAGCTGGATACTCATCCAAAGCTTGGAGCTTCTTTTGAAGGATTTGTTATCAATCAGATTATGGCAGTTCTTCGCAGAACATGTGATCAGGTGTTCTTTTACAGAACCTATCAGGGAACGGAACTGGACCTCTTCTGGCTGAAAGCCGGTAAACGATGGGGAGTCGAGGTAAAATACTCAGACGCACCGGTACTTACTAAATCAATGCAGATCGCCATTCAGGATCTTGGTCTCGAGAGACTATGGGTAATTTATCCCGGCGAAGAGGACTATCAGCTTTCAGAAAAAGTAAGTGTGATTTCTGCCGCAAATCTGAATAAATTCTCAGATCCGGAGTTCTTTAGTGCCTGAAAAACAGTCTTCTGAAAACAGCGAATCAATATTGTAAATATTTCGGGAGCTCTGTATCAGAAGTTTCTGCCGAACCGGAAAATCCGCAGCTTCTATGGAACAAGTTTATAAACTTTTCCTGTTTTTCCGTCGGGTCCGGAATTCTTCGTTGTCATAACATAAATCTCACCTTCGCTGTCGCGGCCAAAACCCAGTACAAATGCCGGGATCAGTCCTTCCCCGGAATCCTTTGTATTCAGAAAGTTTATTTTCCAGCGGGAGACGGAACTGCTTCCTGAAGCCGACGGAGCTTTTTCCTGTTCTGCGAAAAAAAGCCTGCCGGCCACCCTGGTACGGCTGGCGCTCCAGTCTCCGAAAATATATTTACCCTGCAGCCACGGGATTGATTTTCCCCGGTAAACATGACCTCCTATTACAGAGACTCCGAATGCACCAGGATCATCAGTGTTTATTTTAGAGTTTTTGTAATCCAGAATGGGCTGAGTGAGTCTGTCTCCGCGTGCCCCGATGGAGGAACATTTGGCGGGCGGGGAATTCGGTGAGCCCGGACTGAAACAGCTGAATCCTTCGCGAATATTCCAGCCGTAATTTTTTCCTTTTTCAATTATATTTATTTCTTCAAAAAGATTCTGACCCACATCAGCTGAAAAAAGGGAACGGTTTCCACCGGTATCAAAGGAGATTCCCCAGGGATTGCGCAGACCATAAGCATAGATTTCCGGAAGGGCCCCTTTTACATTCAGGAAGGGGTTATCGGTTGGTATGCTGTAATTCCGCTTAAGAGGAGATGCAGAATCGTTTCTGTTTACATCGATGCGGAGTATTTTTCCAAGATGCGTTCTCAGACTCTGGCTGTTTCCTTCCGTCAGGTGGCCCCGTCCCCTGTCATTAGCTCCGCCGCCATCGCCTGTAGCAATGTACAGATAACCGTCCGGCCCGAATGCAATGCTCCCTCCGTTGTGGTTAAACTGGGGCTGATCAATTTCAATTATAATTTTTTCGGAATCGGGATCTGCTTCCCCGGGAAGGAAGGATCCGTCCGGGTTTTTCTTCAGGGTGAATTCGGAAACCCGCGAAGTATGATCCCAGTCTCCGGGGGCTCCTTTCCTGAGAGGAGAGCTGTAATATAGATAAAATCTTCCATTATTTGCAGCATCAGGATGAACTGCAATTCCCAGCAGTCCCCGTTCGTCGAAACCGCTGCGAAGATTCACAATGCGCTTTGATATATCCAGAAAAGGTCCTGATTCAAGTCCGCCTTCCGGTTTCATTCTGTAAATAAAGCCGGTCTGGTCAATGAGAAGGAGGTGCCTGCTGCCTGGCCATGGTGTAAGAGTGATGGGCGATGTGATACCTGATGCGGTTTCTTTCAGGTTTACTTTTTTTCCTGAAGCCTGCGTAATAAGGGGCGCAAGGAGCAGAAATCCGGCAGCTGCCAGATATACCAGCGTCAATTTAGTTTTTTTGTTTGACACTTTGTTTTGCATTTTCTGTTGTTTCCTATGCATTACGATATAGCACTTAAAAGTTTTCTGGATTATTCAGGCAAGGATTTTTTAAGAGAAATTCTAAGAGGCTGTCCCAAATACCAAGGAGGGTTTTGGGACGACTTTTAAAGGAGGATATTCAGGAGGTTATCGGAATTGAGGAATTACCGCAGGAAACTGTTTCGGTCAGGTCCACAGATTTCCCGGTTAAAGTGATTGACCGGAACGGGTTTGAGATGATTCATTTGATTGAATTTCAGTCAGACTGGGATTTCAGTAAAATCTGGGAACTGCCTGCAAGGGAATATCTTGACAAAGGGGTTATGCTTCCTTTTATTCCATTAATGGAAGGCGGGCTTTCCCTTACGAATGATGCGGAAAGACTGATTTACAGTTCCGGCGATGAACACAAAGCCGATAATCTTACGATTTTAACAATACTTACAGGGTTAAGGGATCCCGTGTTATCTCTGGAACTTATCAAAAGAAGGAGGGATATTATGATTCAGTCACCGGTCTATGATCTGATTTTACAGGAAGGCATCGAGCAGGGTATTGAACGTGGTAGTTTTCTCAAGGCCTGTGAGACAGCTGAGAAAATGCTGCTCAAAGGAATGCAGATTTCAGAAATTTCTGAAATTACCGGGCTGAGCACGGAGGTAATCGATGGCATTCGCATGAAGATTCATGAAAACGAAGCTTGAGCCGTATCGGTATTTTTTAAGGACCGCGGGCTTAGGAATTCCTTTGGGAATCCTGGTGGGATCAGCCAGCGCTTTATTTCTCGTTTTGCTGGAAAAAGCCGGGGAGCTTCGCCACCAGAATCCCTGGCTGCTTTGGCTGCTCCCTTTAGCTGGAATACTGATTGCCTATATATACCGATCAGCGGGTAAAGATTCCGAAAAAGGAAACAACCTGATAATCGATGAGATTCACGAGCCGGGAGCTGGTGTGCCTGCCCGAATGGCCCCGGTTATTCTGATCACCACTGTGCTGACACATTTATTCGGCGGCTCTGCAGGCAGAGAAGGGACTGCTGTTCAGATTGGAGGAAGTCTTGCAGGTGGCTATCAGAAATTATTTCCATCATTAAACTCTTCAGTCCGAAGAGATCTTCTGATTACCGGTGTCGCGGCCGGTTTCGGGGGAGTCTTTGGAACACCTCTTGCGGGTGCCATTTTCTCTTTAGAGGTTCTGCGAAGAGGCCATCTGAATTATAGTTCCGTAATTCCAGCATTAGCCGGAGCCTTGGTGAGTGACTGGACTGTTACTGCCTGGGGAGTGACCCATACCCCGTATCCTGCTGTTGGCCAGGGAATCAGTGTCCATCCGGAACCTTTGCTGCTTCTGAAAACCATGGCTGCATCAGTTCTTTTTGGATACCTGAGTGTACTATTTACTGAATTGACACATTTTCTGAATCGGGCTTTCCGAAAGATCCTTCCTGTCTGGTGGATGCGTCCTGTTGCGGGCGGGCTCCTTATTATTTTACTGACCTACTTAACCGGCACGACTGCTTATAACGGACTCGGAGTCAGTTCAGCAGATCTTTCCCATACAACAATTCTCAGCTCGTTTAAGGAAGGCGGGGCTGATCCTTTTGCCTGGTTCTGGAAGACTGTTTTCACAGCTGTTACTCTGTCCAGCGGCTTCAAAGGAGGAGAAGTAACCCCGCTTTTTTATGCGGGAGCCTCCCTGGGAAACATTCTGGCCGGGCTTTTTCATGAGTCTGCCCCGCTCTTTGCTGCCATCGGAATGCTGGCAGTGTTTGCCGGAGCAACAAATGCACCTCTGGCAAGTTCAGTTATGGGAATAGAACTCTTTGGTTCAGCATACTCTGTTTATTTTACTTTGGCTTGTTATATTGCGTTCTTCTTCAGCGGTAAAAGCGGAATTTACCTGTCACAGAAAAAAGATTAAGGAATATTGTCTTTTAAGAGACAATATTCTGCGTTATGTCTCTTTCTAAGTATTTTTACGCAGATCAACTCAGTAAAAATACTTAAAAAACCTGGAAATGCTAAAAAAATATGCCTTTTCGGTTTTTTTTTACTGTTTTTTTTCCGTCCCTATACTGTATTAAAACTCTCAGCTCTTTTGGAACTAAAAAATCCGTCTTCCTGAACCCTTGGCGGACTCTGAAAAAAGCATTTATTATAACGATCATAAGCTCAGTGACCTTAACCGGAGCTGCCTCCTGTGTGGCGTGGCCGGCTACAATCCTTGCGGCAATCGCAGCATCGGGTGGCGGCGACAAAGGCGGAGGATTAATGCTCCTGCCTCTGGGGGGTGACAGCGGCGGGGGCACAACCGATCCAGCGCCGGAACCAGATGACACAACACCGCCTGCGGATTTTACTGTTGATTCAGGGGATTACATCAATTCCATAAATGATGATTCCGGCAGTTTCACTATAAATTCAGGTGAGGTCGGATCCACCTATACGTATACTTACACGGACTCCAACGGAAATACAGTAACCGGATCAGGAACTGTGACCGGATCCCCCCAGGTAATCGAGAGAATTGATCTGAGCAGCCTTACTGACGGGGCTGTGACTCTTACAGTTGTATTACAGGATGCAGCAGGGAACACATCTAATACAATCACAGCAAATCCGAATCCCATCACAAAAGACACCATTGCGCCCACGGTATCAATTGGTGCCCCAACGCAGACTATTGTGAATTCCGGCGATGCTACTCAGTTCACTCTGACTTACGAAGTGGCTCCCAGCCCTGCACTGACAGCTTCTGATATAACAGTCACCGGAGATTCCGGGGTCAGCTGCAGTACAGTCGGAATTACTGATGGTTCCACCACAACTCCCGATGTATCTGTTTCAGGGTGTACCGGGGACGGCAGTTTCACAATTTCAGTAGCTGCTGCTAAGTCTGCCGATACCGCAGGCAACACCGATGCCGGTGCCGGACCCAGTGCCACAGTTACCGTAGATAACACTGCACCTGGTGCCACAGGTACTCCGGGTCTTGATTCAGGAAGTAACACAGGAAAAACAGACGACAACATCACAGCGGACACCACTCCTTCTTTTACAATTGCCTGCGAAACCGGTGATCTTGTGGAACTCTGGGTAAACGGGGCAGCGAGTGGTGTGTCGGGAACCTGTTCCGGCGGAACAATCACTCTGGAGTCAAATGCACTTACTGCCGGATCTTCATATACTGTCACAGCGAAACAGACTGATGCTGCCGGTAACGTGAGCGATGCGTCGGGTACTTATACAGTTGTCATCGATACCTCGGCTCCCGCTGCACCCACCGGTCTGGATCTTACTGCAGGAAGCGATACAGGGATTTCCAGTACAGATAATTTAACCAATGCAACTACTCTTTCTTTTACAGCTGCATGCGAAACTGATTCTTATGTCCAGCTTTATTACGGCGGAACCACAGCCACTGGAAGCGAAGTGAAATGTACCAGTTCGCCAGTGACTCTTACCAGCGGTACTCTTTCGGCCGGAAGTTATTCTTTTACAGTAAAACAGACAGACGGTGCCGGTAATGTGAGCTCTGCATCCGGCTTGGTGAGTGTCACTGTTGATACAGCCGGGCCTTCTGCGGTAACAGGAGCAGGATCCGTTGCC
>CAZQKZ010000054.1:0-20383 GCA_964594095.1 uncultured Leptospiraceae bacterium
GCATTGTATAACTTCCTTTTTTCACCATGCGACCTCCCGCGTCGTATTCGTAAGAACGCTCGCCGTATATTCCTTTCGCATAAGTCAGACGGTCGAGGATGTCATACTGGAATTCCTGAGTGAACGTGGGGATTTCACGGTCAGTGATTTTCAGTATGTTTCCGGCTGCATCATAGATGTACTCGTGTGATTCTGTGATGCGTTCATCTGCCAGTTTCGTATAAACTTCGGTCGGTCGCTGGTGCACGGGATCATAAGTGATTACAGTTTCCACTCCGTTTCCTGTTCTGCGTTTTACTTTGTTCCCTTCGTAAGGACCGGTGTACTGCACAATGGGAAAGCCATCGGCAAGGACTTCCTGTAACTGCCCGTTTTCGCTGTAGGCATACTGAATTTCAAAGCCGTCCGGATACGTTAAAGCAGATTTCCTTCCGGCAGAGTCATAGGCGTGCAGTAATGAGAAGATCTGTCCGTCAATGACTTTTCTCTGCGCGGTAATTCTTCCGGCTGCATCATAGCCGAATCCGGTCATTCCTGTGGCATCGGTGATGTCCGTTATCCTTCCGATTGCGTTGGGAACAGTGCTCCCGTCTGCAGCTGTATCATAATAATAAGTTATATCTTCGGCTGTACCGGGCAGGTCAGTCTTAATAAGCCGGCCCGCTGTATCATAAAGATAATTAACGGTGACTCCCCTTCCGTCCTTTTTGCTGATCAGCTTTCCGGCTGCATCGTATGCGGATACTGTGTTTCCGGAATCCGGATCATTGACTGTGATTCGCTGACCGGCAGTATTGTAAGTAATGGAAGTTGTGACGTTCAGCGGATCTTTGATTCCGGTCAGCCGCTGCAGGGGATCGTAGGTGAACCAGGATGTGTTTCCCGCAGGATCGGTTTTCTGCACAGGCTTTCCGGCAATGTTCCTTGTGACACTGCGGGTGCGCCCGAGGCCGTCTGTGGTATGGACAGTGAGTCCGCTGTACGTTACGGAAACCTCTGATCCGTCAGGCAGAACGGTGCGGGTAAGTCTTCCCCGGCCGTTTTCATATTCAAAAGCTGTGTAAAGTGGCTGTGTGATTCCGGTCACATATTTTGTTCCTTTACGGAGAAGTCTGTCTTCGGAATCATATTCATTGCTTTCTTCGATAAGCCTTTTTTCACCGGTCTCCGGATCTGTGAATCCTTCGCTGACTGTCCTGTAAGTATTTCCGGCACCGTCTGTAAAAGTGCGGGACCAGGAATAGCCATCGTCAGGGGATTCATCCCGGACTCTGGTCTCGGTATACTGATTTCTGGAATCTCCGGAGTTTTTATAGATGTATTTTACATTCCATTCTGAGGATCCGGGATGAATCTCCCCGGTTTTCCGAAGCAGAGAATCATAACTGACCTCAGTCACCGCTCCGTTCTGATCTGTGGTTTTCAGAGTCAGACCGTAATCGGTTTCCGGTTCTGATTTCACAGTATGACCATGCGCATTGGACGTTTCAGTCATAAAAGCATGAATATCTGAATCATATTTATAATAAACAGTTACTCCGGCAGGATCCGTGGCGCGGATCACATTGCCGTATGAATCATATTCTTTTTCTGTTACTGCCCAGGTATTCAGATCGTCCCGCCAGATTTTTTCCGCAACTGCCAGACCTCTTTCATTGTATTCGAATGCTTTCTTTGATAACAGGATATTACCGGAAGTCACCGTAACCAGCTGCGGAAGCGATACAGCATATCCGCTTCCTGCAGGATAATAGCTCACTTCGGTTTTTACAGCGGCATCAGCAGTGCTTATTGAAGACAGGGGATTCCCGTAAGAATCATGCGATAACACTTCCGCAGTTTCAGTATACAGAAGTGATCCGTCTGTATCGTATGTCTTTTTAACGTTTTTCTTACCCAGAGTCAGAGTTGTTCCGATGGCCGATGTTTTCTTTAAGTAAAAGGATTCGCTCTGTGCCGTGAGCGTTCCGTTTCTGTCATACTGCTCATTCCGGCTCAGCCTTCCTCCGTAACCTATGTCATGCATAAAATGGCTGATATTCCGGATTCCGTTTTCTTCGGATATTACTCTTTTAAAACCAAAAGCTTCCCGGTCTTCGGGAATTGTCAGATAGATTCTTCCGTCTTCGTAATCATAATTCTTTATAAAATGTCTCATTTCAAAAACGGGCTCTCCCGCATTGTTCAGTGTGCGCCTGTAGCCTTCGGTGGATTCAGTTCTGCTTACCAGAATCTTTGGAGAAACATCGGGCAGATACGGATACACACGATCTTCTGTAAGAGCGGCATCAGGAAACTCTTTTGCCGGTCTGTAACTTATGCTTACTGAATTTTCAGCATCAGTCTGGATCTGTGTTATCAGATTTTCCGGCAGTCCTTTGCTTTTTATAAAATATACTTTACCATCCTGTTTATCCCATGCAACCAGATCGTCCCGGCCGTCTCCGTTGATATCAAAAACACCCCAGTCACGGACTGTTTCGTCGCCCGGGTCTTCCGGATCCGGGTCTTCGCATTCAGACCAGACATACTTTCTCCACCAGGGATCACAGAAGGAACTGCCGGATCTCAGTATTTTTTTATACGGCGTAAATGAAACTCCTTCTGTAAATGGGCTTCCTGCAGAAAATACTGTATCTGCGCCGTTTCCGTAATAAATTCTCGTTTCGGAACTTCCCGGCGGATAATACACAAGATCGGTTCTGCCATCACCGTTCAGATCTCCGGTTCGGATTCCCTCCGCCCCTGAATGTGCAATAGTAAAAGTTTTTGATATAAAGGAGCTTCCGTTAAACAGTCGCATATGCAGAGTCTGTCCGGACAGATAGGCAAAATCTGGAAGTCCGTCATTGTTAAAATCAGAAAAAAGAGCCTTGTTTGCAGAAGGAATGGATCCAGTATTCAATGAATAATCAATTGTATGAAAACCCTCCCCTTTGCGGGAATAACTCACTTTCAGAAGGATGGATGGGGAACCGTTTACGATTCTTACAAAATCCGGATATCCGTCCCCGTTCATATCAAGAAACATTCCGAAATCCGCAATGACCGATCCACCCACATCAAAATTGACAGGAGCAGAAAAACCATTGCCCTGCGAAAAATAAACTTTTACAGAGGAACTGTTTTCTGTAATGAAATCTGTTCTTCCGTCGCCGTTGATATCAGCAGCCCAGGAATTGGATTTCACATTTTTTTCCGGATTCGATTCTGTCAGGGTGTCAGGAACCGTTACCCCGGTATACCGTACCGGTGCATTAAAACCGGATCCGCTGGAATACATAACAGAAAGCCTGTTCCCGTCACTGAACATATAATCCGTCCGGCCATCCCCGTTCACATCACCCGCCGAACTCCAGGAATTATAGACATAATTTATATTTGCGGAATTGGCATAACTTTGACCATTTTCCGGATTTACAGAGCGGATATGTACGCCCCCCGGACTTCCGCTCAGCCAGAATATGTCTGCCGAACCATCCCCGTTCAGATCACCAGGCATAAATGCCATTGACCCGATCAGATATCCATTGTTGCAGGAGTCTGCAATATTAAATGTACAGTCAGCGCATTTGTACTGCGCTTCTTCTTTGTTCGGGCAGCAGGGTATCGGTCCCTCTGCAGTGCATTGTTCCAGTGCAATGCAGGCACAGAGTGTCTCACATTCAGTGCAGATACCTCTGTTGAAAAGCGGGTAACGCAGTGTTACCTCAGGACCGCTTACAGTTACACTGCCGGACTGTGTGTGCGGATCTGTCTTGCTTTGATAGACTAAATTTATATCTTTGTAATTAATACTCCCGAACTGATTTGCAGTTTCTTTTTTCAGTGCAATCGGGCGGGAACGCGAAGCAGAATCGGTACCGTATACAATGGTGTGAATGATTTCAGTATTTTTTCCTTTAGATACAACCTTGCTCAGTCTTTTATCAGTTCCGAATACACTGTAATGCCCGTACCCGCTTTCATTATCGGGCCTTGCTTCATAATAAAAATAAATATTTCGATCAGCATAAGTAATTTCCCAGGGCCGTTTCAGGTTTCCGGCTGTTTCATAGTCAATTTGATAACTGTTATTGCTGCTGTCCCTGAATTCACTTAACAGCCAGAATCTGACAGAAACCCCGTCCGGCTGGAGTATTCTTGACTGCGGATTCTGTCCGAAAAGATATTTGTTACCGCTGCCGTCCTCCATTGTGAAAGAACAGGGTGTATGCCCGCAGATCTGAGAAGAAGCAGTGTACCTGTGAAGGCTTTCTTTTCGCGGATAGTAGTATCCGTCCCCTGTGTTATAAAAAAGCCTGCCGGAAAGTGCAGAAAAAAAATCATCGCTGCTGCCCATTTCTATTCCGGACACTGCATCCAGCGAGATATACGGAAATCCGGTCAGATTCCACCCATTCCCTGCTATGCTGTTACCGGCGGTTGATGAATAATTAAGTGCTACAGCAGGGGTGGCATTCCCTGTGCCCTGAAGTATCTCAAGAGGATATTCTATGGAAAATGTTCCGTCGGGCCCGACCTGATACGCAGGCATTGGCTGGCTTATGGAAACAGAATCACCCACAACAGCAAATGACAGATGACTGATTATCGCTATAACAGCAAAAGTGTTTACGATCCGCATAGATTACCCCCATAGCCAGTAAAGCTCTTAGAAGTGCAGTTAATCGACTAAGTCACAATGAATCTATCTAAGAGTCATTTTTTGCCATTATGCACAACCGCATTAAATGTCAACCACAAAGTTTACAGCCTATGTGTTTTTCTGCTTTACATTGTTTTTTCCTCCTTTCTCTGCCGATGGTAAGGCCGACAGGCAGATTAATCCGATGAACGCAGATTTATTAAGACTTTTTAAGATTTCCTCGGGCTCTTTTGACCTGTGACCGTAGTAAAAATATCAAAAGTTCCGGTTTTCAGATTCTTCTTTGAAACTGATCTTTAAGTTTTCTATTCCCACTTACTCCGCCATGGAGGGTGGAGCCCATTCCCGAACGTCAAAATCAGGATGATTTTGCAGTGAGGGCAGCGGGGGGATCTTTAAGGGGGGCCTTCTGCAAGGTCCCCCTTAAACCAATGAGGGCAAAGTGGCACAGGCTATGATTGCAAAGAATCAGGATTTTCAGTTTATTGCGGAAGTCACAGGTCTCTCCTTTCCTGAAATTGAGCGGATTGCTGCAGGAAAGCACTGATCGCGGACAGAAGCTGTTCAGCTGATTCCCCGTGCAAACTGAAGTGGAGTTAATCGAACTGAGTATCTTTCAGGCGATCAAGCCAGAAACCGGGTCGGCGCCTGTCATGGATAACAGCAAGAACAAAGACACTTCTCTCCAGATTCAAGTAAAAAACAGAATAAGGAAAATCATTTAGTGTAGTAAACAATATCCTTTCGTAATATCGGGTTCCGGATGAAGTTCAATTCTTTTCATTTAACTTTTTTCTGATTTTTTCAACTACTGCGTCACCATCAACGCCTTGAACTCTGCCTTCGATAATATCAGAAGAACGTCGCTTGATAAGCTCGTGACGTAACCGATCTACTTCTGCCCGTGGAGTCTGATTGATATCAAGAAGGAGTCCCTCCGCAAGTAATTCTTTTTCCGAAATCGTCAGATCTTTTATATCCTTTTCTATTTCCAGAAGGGTCCTTCCCATTTTCCTCACCTCACGTCTCTATCAAACCGCCGTTCACGCTATGTCGTCCACTCATTTTTCCGCTTGGCATTGAAAAATATCAATGACTCCGCTTCTTTCAAATCAAGTCTGTGCCAATTTTCTTTGCAGTTTAGGGTTATTGACATGGACCCATTTGCTTTTTTTCTTGCTTTGAGATGGCCCTGGGAAATTCATTCCCTATGAGCAGTCGTTCCGTCAATTTTTCCGCAGGCCCGGCCACCCTTCCCCTTTCTGTGATGCAGAAAGTCCAGTCCGAATTTCTGAATTATAACAATTCCGGTATGTCCGTAATTGAGATGTCCCATCGCTGGCCGGATTTTGAAGAGATTCATTTTTCCTCTATGAAACTTCTGCGGGAAATCCTTGGGATCCCGGAACGTTTCGATATTCTGTATATGACGGGCGGAGCCTCGACTCAGTTTGCTCTCATACCAATGAATCTCTCTGTTCCTGGAAAGAAAGCCGGTTACATTAAAACCGGGGTCTGGGCTAAAAAAGCGGCAGAACAGGCGGCAATCCAGCAGGTTCCTGTTCACATAGCAGGCAGCAGTGAAGAAGCAAAGTATTCATTTATACCAAAAACTCTTTCCATTCAGGAGGAGCTTTCCTATCTGCATATTACCTCCAACAATACTGTTTACGGAAGCCAGTTTCACAGTCTTCCGGATCCCACATCAGGTGGTGCATTCCCTTCTAACAAACTGGTAATCGATATGAGCTCAGACTTTCTGGCTGCTCCCATGAAGACTGAAGACTGGAATCACATTGGTCTTATATACGCTGGTCTCCAGAAAAATGCAGGTCCGTCCGGGCTTACGGTTGTAATCATCGATAAGGAAATGTATCAGCGGGAAAAAGAAACCACACCTACTCTTTTCCGTTACAGTACCTTTGGTCAGAACGACAGTATGTTCAACACTCCCCCCACTTTTCAGATTTATATGTTTAAACTGATTCTTGAATGGCTGAAGGATCAGGGCGGACTGACAGCGATGGATGCACATAACAGGAAAAAAGCAGAGATTATTTATAATATAATCGACAAATATCCTGATTTTTACCGGGGACATGTACAGAAGGAAGATCGTTCCCTGATGAACATCACATGGTTTCTGAAAGATGCCGACATGGAAAAGGATTTTGTGGCTCAGGCGAAAGCGGAAGGCATGTGGGGTCTGAAAGGACATAGAATCATTGGCGGAATCCGGGCCTCGGTTTACAATGCAATGGAAATTACAGGAGCAGAAAAGCTTGCTGCATTTATGACGGATTTCCGGGCGAAAAACCCGGACTGACACAATGGATCTATTAAATTTTTTTGCCGCCGTATTTAATAACGGCCCGGCATTCAGAGGGAAATTATATGTGGCTGAAACTCGGCGAAAAAGAAATTGTGAATCTGGATCATGTTGCTTCGATCCGCAAAGGTGAAAACAACACTATTGAAATTCTGTTCACAGGTCTGGAACATAAGAGGCTCCTCCCTTTCCGCGATGAAGCCTCGAGAGACGCCGCTCTTGCTGTGATTATGGGGAACCTTCATAAACTGGGTCAGGCGATTCAGTAGAAAGATTGCAAACAAAAAAATTTTTTTACACAGAACATTTTTTTTATCTTTATTAGGTCTATTTTGTTTTTTTTGGGGAATTATCTGATTGAAAAATTTCTCAAACCACGAAGGCTAAAGCCAAAGAAATGGAAAAAACAATATCAGGAATCAGGCACACAGTCACACAACATTAAAATCTGACACTAACCGGGTTTTTTGCTTGCCGAATTTCCTGTAAGACGGTAAAATCACACACCTATGATTAAACCGCAGCATGTACCCAAATACCCTGTCCTTATAGCGGATGATAACGAAGATACCCTGCGGCTGCTCAGAATGATCTGCAACGAAATGGGTATGACTGCAGAAACAGTTACCGATGGAAATGCTGTCCGTAAGAATATCGAGTCCGGAAAGCACTATTCATTATTTATTCTGGATCTGAAAATGCCGGGCCTCGGAGGAGAGCAGCTGATCCCGCTCATAAAAAAGACTGACCCCGATGCCATGATCCTCGTTTGTACCGGAATTGACTCCACAGACACTGTTATTGATTTAATGAAGCTGGGCATTCAGGATTACATTGTCAAACCCGTGGAAATCGGACTGTTTCAGAAATCAGTCCTGAATGCAGTAGAACTGTATTATTTTCGTAACCAGGAAAAAGATCTGGAAGAACGGTCTGCATCCCGTCTGCGTCACCAGCTCGAATGGCTCACTTACAAGGAATCCAGAAAAAAAACAGGACGGGATTCCACTGAAAAATTCACGATCGATAACCTTCGCACTTCCCTTGCACAGGGAGGGGGAATCGGATCTGTAATCTCCCTTGTAGATGTAATAAAGGAAGTCTCACCCACTGAAGCCGGAAAAGTTCTGGTGGATCAGGAGCTCTTTCGTCTGCTGCTTGATAACACTCAGATGGCCAGGCAGTCCATTGAGGGAATGGAAAAAATTGTAAAACTTATGAACGAAGATCACAGGGTCGAACGGACAGAGGTTGCTGAATTTGTTAAATATCTGACCAAACATCTGAACCCTCTTCATCGGTATGCTCAGTCAAGGTCACTCCTTATTTCTTTACCGGAATTTGAACAAAGACTGTTTTTCACCGTGAACCAGGATCTGGTACGTGATGCAGTCGAGGAACTTATTCTGAATGCGGTAAAATATGCAAAAAAAGAAACAGAAATTGGAGTTTTTGTTCATAAGTCTCATGGCTATATCGCTTTTGGTGTAAAAAACGAAGTCAATCCTAAAGAGACCATCCCTGCGGAAGCCCTGAAAATTCTGACCGAACCGTTCTTCCGTGTCCGCCCGCCCCTGGAAGAAGCAATTGATATTGAAAAATTCGGGCTTGGCCTTGGTCTGACTGCTGTGGAATTCATCGCCGCAAAACATGGCGGGGTCTTTTCCATAGAAAATGTTACAGACCACACCGGAAAATATGTAGCTGACTGTGTTATGGCACAGATCCTTCTGCCCCTTGATCTTACCTGAGGAGAGTACCCTATGCTGCCACGATTTCAGACTCAGAATGCCCTTGTATTTCTTGCCGATGATGAGGAAAGCAATATCCGGATGCTGTCCCATTTCCTCCAATCATCAGGTTACCGGGTCGTGCATGCACTGAACGGTTGTGATGCCTCTGCATCTATTCTCCGCGAAAAACCCGATGTAATTCTTCTCGATATTTCGATGCCGTGTATTGACGGTATCACACTTCTGCAGAAAATCAAAAACGATACGGAGACCTGCAGGATACCTGTTCTGATGATCACTGGTAATGATGACCGTGATATCCGACTGAAGGCTATTGAATCAGGTGCTGCGGATTTCATTCAGAAACCTGTAGATCTTGCGGAACTGGGTCTGCGGCTGAGGAATACCCTTGAACTGAAATCCTATCAGGATATTCTGATCCAGGATAACGAACGACTGTCCGTTAAAGTAAGTGAGTCGATGATATCACTTTATAATAAAAATATAGAACTAAAAAAAACAATAGCAGATCTTTCCAGAAGCTACAGAGAAACCATTCTCAGACTCAATCTTGCTGCCGAATTTAAAGACGAAGAAACAGCCAGTCATGTGCGCCGTATCGGCCTCTTTGCAGCAGAACTTGCCTCTCTGGCCGGGATGGATTCTGCATTTAATTATAATATTTCTTATGCAGCCACAATGCATGATATCGGAAAAGTAGGGATTCCCGATTCTATACTCAGAAAAGAAGGTCCCCTGGATCCTTCGGAATGGTCGGCAATGAAAGAACATACTTTAATAGGAAGCAGAATTCTCGGAAGCTCCGATTCAGATCTTCTGAATATGGCTGAAAAGATTGCCCTGACCCATCATGAACGATGGAGCGGTTCCGGTTATCCGAATGGCCTTAAAAAAGATTTAATTCCTGTGGAAGGACGTATTACCCATCTGATTGACCAGTACGATGCTCTGCGAAGCAGAAGGCCTTACAAAGGACCGATCCCTCACGGACAGGTAATGAAAATCATGTCAGAAGGAGACGGACGCACTTCGCCGGATGATTTTGATCCTGATCTGCTTCAGATTTTCATGAAACACTCTGAGGTATTCAATAATATCTATCATGAAAATCAGTGATCCGAAAGTGTCTTTTGTACAAGCTGCAGAAGAACATTCAGATCATAAGGTTTCTGAATAAACCGGTTCCGGAAGGAATCATCAAAGATTCTGCTTTTTACTTCATGATATCCACTTACAAAAATAAACGGCATTTCAGGTGCATCTTTTCTGATTACATGACTGACTGAAATGCCATCTCCGTCGTTAAGGACCACATCCGAGATGACTATTCTGATACGATCCCGGCAGCTGCTGAAAACAGTGACTGCCTCTTCTGCACCTGCTGCCCGGATTACTTTAAACCCCTGCCCTTCCAGAAATCCGGACAGCATATTGCGAAGAGAAGGATCATCTTCAATAACCATTACTGTGCCTGAACCCCTGACTGATCCGAAGTCGGATCCGGATTCAGCGGCCTCTTCTCTTTTCTGTTCTGCGCAAGCTACCGGCAGATAAATTTTAAAGACGGTTCCCTCCTTTGGCTCACTGTAAACATTAATCCAGCCATTATGAGTGGAAATCACAGACTGAGCCACAGCAAGTCCAAGGCCGGTTCCTTTTCCGTTTTCCTTGGTTGTGAAAAAAGGATCAAAAATCCGGTCCACAACCTCATGGGGTATACCACATCCATTATCCTCTATACTGATCTGAATGTACTCCCCCGGTCTTGAAAACGGAATATAAAGAAAATTAGATACATCAATAAGCCCGGTTTTGATGTAAAGTTTCCTGTCAGGAGAAATACCACTTTCGAGGGCATCCAGTGCATTCAGCATGATATTCAGAATCACCTGCTCCAGCTGTCCTTCATTCCCTTCTGTGGATGGGATATCCTCATCAAGAGAAATAATAAATTCAGTGTTCTTACCATAAAGCCTTTCAAGCATATTTATATTCTTGGAAAGCATATTATTAATATTGATTAACGTCTGATCCCTTACATTCTGCCGGCCTAACAGAAGAAGCTGTTTGGTCAGATTCGCCGCCTGTCTTGATGCTTTGTCAATTTCCTTAAGGTCTTCGCGAAAAGGAGTTTCTTTCATCAGAAGAATCTGAGTATAGCCCTTTATAATATTAAGAAGGTTATTAAAATCGTGAGCAATGCCTCCTGCCATCGTTCCTATGGCTTCCATTTTCTGGATTCGGATCATATAGTCCTGCATTGCTCTTTTTTCTTTTTCTACAGACTCCGTAAGCTTCCTGATGCGGATCAGTTCTGTCGTCTGGGCAATGTCATTTACAAGGGTTTCAAGAAGTTCTGTTTCCTCATTATCAAACCCCTGGCGTTCTCCGGAATAAATATTTACTGTGCCGATGACCCCTCCAGGAAATTTCATAGGAACAGCAACAGAAGAATTATAACCAAGATGCAGGGCAGCCTCTCTCCAGGGAGCAAACTCCGGGGCCTTTTGTATATCCTGCATAACCACCGGCATACAGGATTGAACCGCCTGACCGGAAGGACCTGAAGACAGAACAGGATCATCCAGATCAATCTTTATTTTCTCAAGGTAATCTCCGGTGAATCCCGCGCTTGCTGCAGGCTGCAGAACACGAGTCCCGTTTTCTGCTGTAATGAGACCAATCCAGGCCATACGGTATCCTGCATTCACTATAGTATCACAGGACAGTTTATAAAGATCATATTCTTCAGTTACATTCTGCATTGCTTTCCGGAGCTCCGCAATCATCCGGACGGCTCTGTGCCCCCGGTACAGGTTTTTAAAATCACGCCTGCGCTCTGTTATATCGAGAATATTCAGAATAAACTGACTGTTCCCGGAAGATGCACACATTACTTCGTTTAAAGATAAAAAATATAGACGATCGGTTGCAGTGCTGACAATTGACTGCTGCGGGTGCAGCAGTTCCGGCAGATAAAACAGTTCTGTTTCAATGATATAAAATAATTTATTTTCTTTATTCAGATCATTAAAACTGCTTCCGCACAATTCGGATGCGGATTTTCCAAACAATGAAACTGCCTCAGAGTCTGAATAGAGAATAATCCCCTGGTTGTCAAGCATGAGGCTGACGGAAGACATACTCCGGCTTACATTTTCATTAAATTTAAGATCAAGACTTTCATATTTCATAATTCAATATTCCGAAGTTTCATCAGAATTTTTTTTAACGGCGCTTTTTTTGGTTGCCCTTGATTCCTGTCAGGAATAATGTCATAATCCGCACTTGCAAAACATAAACAAGGATTAAATGAGTTTACGGAGGTCTTATGTCTAAAAAAATTCTTATTGTGGATGATTCCGCATCTTTAAGGCAGGTACTTAAAATCAGTCTTCAGAAAGCCGGTTATGAAGTGGCCGAGGCAGGGGATGGCAAGGAAGCACTGACTGCCGCAGAAGGCGGAGGTATAAACCTGATCGTTTGTGACCTGAATATGCCGAATATGGACGGACTAACGTTCGTAAAACACCTGAAAGCTAAAGAAGAGCATAAGTTCACTCCGATAATCATGTTAACTACCGAAAGCGGGGAAGACCGTAAAATGGAAGGTATGGCCCTCGGCGCAAAAGCCTGGCTGACCAAGCCGTTTGAACCAAAGCAGCTGCTGGCAGCTATAGAGAAACTAATTGTCTAAAACTTTATGGAAAAAGGCGAGATCACAGTAAAACTGCCGGAAGAGCTCCTGATCAGGAATGTTGCGGTCATATGGAAAAACTTTGTACCCGTTCTCGGAGACCCGGAAATCAGGACGGTTATTGCCGATCTATCCGATGTAGCTGAAATTGACACAGCAGGCATTCAGCTTCTCATGGCACTGAAAAAATATTCCGGCGATGCCGGAGCTGAATTCCGGATGCAGGGCCACACCCTGCCTGTACTCAGAATCATGGATCTGTACGGACTCACTTCCTGGTTCCGTGATAAGGTTAAAATTCCCAAAGAATTCCGCGATCAGCTGAAATTCCGGTACGGTGTAAAAAAATGATAGATCAGACCGATCTTACACAGGAAGTACTGGACACCTATTATTCGGAAATGAACGAGCATCTTTCCGGGGTGGAGAGTCTTCTCCTTTCTCTCGGTGAATCCATGGAAAAGGACCCGGAGCAGGTAAACACGCTGTTCCGAAGCTTTCACACCATCAAAGGCACTTCGGAAATGTTCGGATTCCGGCATATTTCTGAATTCACTCACACCGCAGAAAACATACTTTCCAAAGTACGCAGTGGGGAACTGCCTTTCAGTGACTCTCTGCCGGATCTTCTGCTGCAGTGCAGAGACTATATCACAGAACTGCTGAATTTTCAATATAATGAATATTTAAAAAATGATACTCTTCAGGCGCAGGGACAGAAGCTGATCGCAGCCCTGACGGCAGTTACATTTTCCCGTTTCACGAAACAGGAACCTGCTGTTTCGGAAGGTACTCCGTCCATAACGGAATCCGGTGATGAAGAATTACCGGATCATCTGCTTACTGTTTCATTCCGTGAAACTGTGTATGCTAACGGACTCGACCCCTATCCGATGTTCCGTTATTTAAATAAAATATCCGAAATTTCAGACTTAAAAATTAATACGGACCGTTTTCCTTCCGTAAAAGACTTCAATCCGGAACACTGTTATCTGGATTTTAACGTGGTGTGTGACGGACATACCAACCCTGAAGAAATAATAAGCTGCTTTGAATTTGCCGAAACGGAATGCACCCTGAACCTTACCAGAGTAACTGCAGAACCTGTACAGCCGGATTCACCACAAGTACAAAAGACCGAAGAAAAAGCAGCTGTACAGCAGAAAACGGGAAGCGCAGCAGCGAAATCCTTCCGGGTTGAGGCAGACCGCATCGACCGGCTGATCAATCAGATCAGTGAACTGGTAATGGCCGGAGCAAGAGTCGGACAGATTGCAGCAAATAATAAAAATTCTGAAATGATGGAAGCAGGGTATCAGCTGGGACGCATCATCACAGAAATCCGGGAAAGTACCCTGCGTCTGCGCATGGTTCCGGTAAGCGATGTGTTTAACCGCTTTAAAAGAGTCGTGCACGATATGAGCCGCGATCTCGGAAAAAATATTCAGCTGAACCTTAAAGGCGAAGATACAGAACTCGACAAAACTGTAATAGAGCAGATCACGGACCCTCTGATGCACCTGATCCGCAATTCCGCTGACCATGGAATCGAAGACCCTGAAACCAGAAAGAACCGGGGCAAGCCTGCAAACGGAAACATATGGCTGGAAGCCCACAATGAAGCAGGCGATATAATCATTGAAATTCGTGACGACGGAGGCGGACTGAACCGGGAAAAAATTCTGTCTAAAGCCATCGAAAAAGGAATTATAGACAAAAATCAGAATATTAGCGACCACCAGATTCTGCAGCTCATCTTCGAACCAGGACTCTCCACCGCATCCAGAGTAACAAAACTATCGGGCAGAGGAGTAGGTCTCGATGTGGTCAAACGCAATATTGAAGCACTCAGCGGCACGGTGGACGCAGAATCAGTTCCCGAAAAAGGAACCTCTTTTCGCATCAAGCTTCCTCTTACACTGGCCACCATTGACGGTCTGCTTGTAGGAGTCGGAGAAACACGGTATGTAATTCCTCTGGAAACGGTGCATATGTGTGTTTCATTTGATGAATCCGAAAAAGAAAATCATCAGAGAATTCTTCAGGTCAACGGTGAAATCACGCCGTATGTGGATCTGAAGGATCAGTTTAAAGTTCAGTCTGAGCCGGGCATTCACAGAAGGTTTGCTGTTATAGCAAAACAGGGTTCGCGCCAGGCTGGGTTTGTGGTCGATGAGATCCTCGGAGAGATGCAGTCGGTCATCAAACCTCTGGGATCACTCTTTGGGAAGGTGCATGGAATCAGCGGGTCGTCCATTCTTGGGAACGGAGAAGTGGCTCTCATCCTCGATGTTCATGCACTTATCAATATTGCGGAAAAAAATGAATTAAAATAAGGAGATTTATTTATGTTAAACGGACTTACAATAAAGGTAAAACTGTTTATGCTGCTGGGAGTGAGTATCCTGTCTCTGGTTGTCCTTGGATTAATCGGAAATTACGGAATCACTGTCGGTCGTGCAGGGGTCGAGGAAATCGGAAATGTCCGGCTGCCCTCCATTGACGGACTGGGAATCATGAATGAAGCACAGACGGCTATAGCTTCGGCTAATTATTACGGTCTGAGTTATGAAAATAACTATAATGCACAGCGGAATTTTGAAAATGTCCTGAAACTCCGGGACAAAGCATGGGAAAATATGAAGCGTGGCTGGGCAATCTACGAACCGCTGCCTCAGACCCCGGAAGAAGCTGTGCTCTGGAAGCAGTTCCTTACCGAATTTGAAGATTGGAAGAAAGATGATGCGGCTGTGGGTGAAACCTATAATGAACTTAGCCGGAATTTTGGTGAAGAAGGCCAGAGAACACTTTTTGCCAGATTATATCAGCAGCTTGAAAAATCCAGAGAATCCTTTGCGAAATCTGAGGCTACTCTTGCCAAAATAGTACAAATCAATAATGATGTAGCGGGTCAGGAAATAGAAAAAGCCCAGAGTGCTGTTCAGTTTTCTCAGATCATGATGATTTTATCCGGTCTTATTGCTGTAATTATTGCAGTACTTCTGGGCCTTTTCATTATTTCAAGTACACTGAAACAGCTGGGCGGAGAACCACAGTATGTAGTTCAGATTACACAGAGAGTTTCAGAAGGTGACCTTGCTCAGGAAATCCGACTCGATGAAAAAAACACCTCCAGTCTGCTTTTTGCCATAAAAACTATGGTAGACAAACTCTCTCAGATTATTGTAGAGGTTCGCAGTTCATCGGATTCACTCTCCAGTGCAGCCGAAGAACTCAGTTCTACTGCTCAGTCTATGAGTCAGTCTGCTTCCGAGCAGTCTGCCAGCGTGGAGGAAGTTTCTTCATCCCTTGAAGAAATGGGAGCCACGATTGCTCAGAACACAGAAAACGCAAAAATTACCAATAATATGGCTGTCAAAGCTGCACGAGAAGCAGGCGAAGGCGGAGACGCAGTAAAAGCCACTGTGGAAGCCATGAACCGCATCGCCGATAAAATCAGCATCATTGACGACATCGCATATCAGACGAATCTTCTGGCTCTGAACGCCGCGATTGAAGCCGCCCGCGCAGGCGAACATGGGAAAGGATTTGCCGTAGTGGCTGCAGAAGTGCGCAAGCTTGCGGAACGCAGCCAGGTGGCTGCTCAGGAAATCGGTCAGGTGGCAAAGGATTCTGTCCAGCTTTCGGAACGGGCCGGTAAACTTCTTGAAGAAATTGTTCCGTCTATTAAAAAAACCTCTGATCTTGTGGAAGAAATCACAGCTGCCTCGCAGGAACAGTCTGTGGGAGTAGTTCAGGTGAATAAAGCCATGAGCCAGCTGGACCAGCTGACCCAGTCAAACGCGTCGGCTTCTGAAGAGCTTGCCGCGACGGCAGAGGAAACCAGCGGTCAGGCAGAGCAGCTGAATAAACTGATGAGCTTCTTTAAAGTAAAAGAAAACCTTCTGCGGACTGCAGTGAAAACACATACCCCCGTGAAACATCACGCACCTGTCACAGCGGCAGTTAAAAAGTCACCCTTACAGACCACCGCTGTCCGCAGAGCTGCCACATCTCAGTCTGCACTCAGAACTGAGGATACCGGACCGGAAGGAAGCGAAGACTTCACAAAATTCTGATTTCAGGAGGATTGTATTATGAACGAAACAGCAATCTCTGAAAAACAGAAAGATTCCGCAGCGGATCAGCAGATCCTCACTTTCCAGCTGAAAGGATCTCTGTTCGGTGTGGAAATACTGAAAGTAAAGGAACTGCTGGAATTCAGCGGGCTTACAAAAGTGCCAATGGTTCCGGACTATATCCGCGGGGTGATTAATCTTCGCGGAAGCGTAGTCCAGGTCGTGGATCTCTCGGAACTCTTTAACAGAAAACCCACAGAGATATCCAGGCGGACCTGCATCATTATCGTGGAGCATACCAACACGGAAAAGGAAGAGCAGAATACCGAATACACCGGAATTCTTGTAGACAGTGTAAATGAAGTGGTGGATCTGAAGAGCGGGGATATCGAACCTCCCCCTTCCTTCGGCACAGGTCTCAGCACGGATTTCATACTCGGCATGGCAAAAATAGACGGAAAAATTGTAATCCTTCTTAACATTGACCACCTGCTTTCCTATGACCGGCTGGCTGATATGGCTCAGGTGGATTTTCAGTCCCTTCAGGCTGCAGCAGCCGTTTAAAATGCAGGACACATCCTTCCTTGCTGTAATGGGAATGCCGGAAATCTCCGATAAGGAATTCCGGCTTTTCCGGGATCTTATTTACAGAACGGCCGGAGTCGATATGAACGACTCAAAGCGTTCCCTGGTCCGGGGACGGCTTCTTAAAAGACTGCGGAATTTCGGATTTTCAACATATAAAGAATATTATGATTATCTGGCTCAGGGAACCGACGAAGATGAACGGCAGATCATGATCGATCTGCTCACAACTCATGAAACGTATTTCTTCAGGGAACCGGAACATTTCCGTTTTCTCCAGCAGCATCTCATTAAAAATAAAAATAATTTAACAGAATTCCGGCTATGGGCGGCAGCTGCATCCTCGGGTGAGGAAGCTTACAGTGCTGCCATGGTGATTCAGGAAATACTTGGGGACAGAATTCCCTGGGAAATCCCGGCTACTGATGTAAGCCGGGGGGTCATTGAAGCAGCAAAGACCGGTATATACCCAATGGCGAGGGCTGCGCATATCCCCGAAAGTTTTTTAAAAAAATTCTGCAAAAAAGGAATCCGGAGCAATGAAGGTCTTTTTATGGTTGCAGAAACACTTAAAAAGAAAATACTGTTCAGCCAGGCTAATCTTCTGGAACCATTTACAGTAAAAGGCACTTTTGACTTTATTTTTCTGCGTAATGTAATGATTTACTTTAACAATAATACCAAAGCTGATATTGTTACCAGACTGGCAGAACGGCTGAAACCCGGAGGATTCCTGATCATCGGCCATTCAGAATCCCTTACGGGTATGAAAACCGGGCTGCACTGGCACCAGCAGTCCGTTTACAGGAAAAAATAATCCGGATATTTTTATATGAGCGAAAACAGTATTTCTCAGAAAACCGCTGAACCTGAATTTATGATAGAGATCTTCCTGCAGCCAGGGGAATACTACTGGGGAGATTCCGATACCCGAATCCGGACGCTGCTTGGTTCCTGTGTGGCAATATGCCTGTGGCATCCCCGGAAAAAAATCGGTGGTATGTGTCATATCCAGCTGCCTGGCTGGGCTGATGATCCCTGTGCCGAAAAACATACCCCTGCAAAATATGCAGAGGAAGCCTTTCTGCTCTTCCTGCGCGATATCGGAAAATCCGGCACACGCCATCAGGATTATGTGGCTAAAGTATTCGGGGGAGGGTATCTTCTCGAAGATGAAGAAAAAATGCATGGTATAGGCAAAAGGAACGTAAAAGAAGTCCACCGCATCCTTCATGAATACAGAATCAAAGTAGTAAGCGAAGACACGGGTGAAAATGTTCACAGAAAACTGTTTTTCGACCTTTGGAGCGGAGAAGTCTGGCTGAAGAAAACATACTATAATAAATAAAACTGTCCGGTCAGGAGTGAGACGATCATGAATTCAACTCAGAAAATTAATGTCCTTGTTATTGATGATTCAGCAACCGTCCGGCAGGCGTTTACCCGTATTCTGGCCTCCGTAAAATGGATAGAACATGTTACTGTGGCATCTGATCCGATCTTTGCCATGGAAAAAATGGACCGGGAATGGCCTGATGTGATTATCCTCGATATTGAAATGCCGCGGATGGATGGGATTACTTTCCTGAAAAAACTGATGGAAGAACACCCTACCCCTGTGATTATCTGCTCCTCCATTACACAGGAAGGTTCAGCAACCGCAATCCAGGCGATGGGTCTCGGTGCAGTGGAAATCATATCAAAACCTTATATCGGAGTAGGAAGCTTCCTCGATGAATCTGCTGAAAGAATTCTTACTGCAATCCGGGCGGCAAGCATATCCCGACCGCGGATCCAGCAGAAAGCTGCATCGACTGTCCAGGTAAAGGAAAAAATCACCGGCAAACTTCTTAAAAATCTGCATGCATCGGATTCCGGTTACAGCACTACGGACAAAATCATCGCTGTAGGAGCTTCCACTGGCGGAACGATTGCTCTGGAAACAATTCTCACTAACCTGAGACCCGACATACCTGGAATAATCATTGTGCAGCATATGCCCGAGAAATTCACAGAAGCCTTTGCCAAGCGGCTGAATTCTATATGCGAAATCGAAGTTAAAGAAGCAGAAAACGGAGACCGCGTTCTCGCAGGCCGCGCCTTAATTGCTCCCGGCAATTATCATATGACTCTGGCCCGCAGCGGTGGTCATTACCATGTGGAAGTGAAGTCCGGTCCGGTAATTAATCATCACAGACCTTCGGTGGATGTGCTTTTCCGTTCTGTTGCGAAGAATGCCGGTAAAAATGCCCTGGGCGTCATTCTTACCGGTATGGGTGACGACGGCAAAGCCGGAATGATTGAAATGAAGGAGGCCGGAAGCTATAATATCGCGCAGGACAAGGAGTCTTCCGTGGTATGGGGGATGCCTGGGGAAGCCTGGAATGCAGGCTGTGCTGATGTGCTTCTGCCGCTGGATTCTATTGCGGCCGCTATGTCTTCTCATTGGAAGTAACCAGACCAGGCGATTCAGTAGAAATACGGATAAAATTTACTTTTTCAGTACGTACTTTTACTGAGTAATTTTTTATTAAATTAGTCATTTTTTAATCGACTAATCCGATTGTCTTAGTACATTGATCTCAGAAGCTAATGTATGAAGGAACGATATGCTGAAATCCCTGGTGCATAAAAGCGGCCGGATACTGGTGACAGCGGCAATCATGGTGATTCTGGCCGGCTGTGCTGATTTTAATGCAAAAGCAGGCAGCCTTGCCGGGGTTCTGTTTATGCCCCGGGCTGAAAGCCAAATACCGGTAGTTCCTGATCCGGGAGTCCCTGGAGTAGTCCTTCTGCTTACCAATGATTCAATGACCGTTACAGAAGGCGGGGCCGATGACTCCTATACCGTAAACCTGAATACACAGCCGACTGATAATGTGACCGTGTCCGTCGCCTTCCCCACAGACAGAATCACTGTAAACGGATCTTCCGTATCACCGGTGACCCTTACTTTTACTGATACTGATTATGCCACACCTAAAGTAGTCACCGTCGCTGCAGTCGATGATTCCATTGCTTCCGGTACGATTACTGCAACCATCTCTCACTCAGTCTCATCAGCTGATTCCGATTATAATTCCATCGCTGTGCCCGACATTTCTGTCACCATCACTGATAACGATGTACCAGGTGTCCTCATCACCGAATCAGGTGGAAACACTGCAGTTACAGAAGGCGGAGCGGAAGACTCATACTCTGTTCAGCTCGCAACACAGCCCTCTGATAATGTGACTGTGTCCGTCGCCTTCCCCACAGACAGAATCACTGTAAACGGATCTTCCGTATCAC
>CAZQKZ010000055.1:0-4795 GCA_964594095.1 uncultured Leptospiraceae bacterium
GGTAAATTTAGTATAATATTATCCCAATTTTTTCTGTTTTTCAACAGCCTCAGGGTGGCCCTTGGTTGGAGGGCCAGAAATTCCTTGAGCTATTCCGCCCCAAAACCGCCGGATTTTTGCCATGTAGCACAAAAAAAACACGCCGTCAAGCAAAACTGTCACACCTTGGTGCTATGATTATGATGGGATAATCTGCGCGGAGTGAGGGCGGGCCGAAAAATCTGATCCTGATTTCAGATATCTATCCGCCCGATTTCCCGCATTTTGTGCGCATTTTTGTTTGACTTTCTTTGTGAATAAAACTTAATGGGAAGGGAGGTTCAATTTGCTTGAGTTCAGATTTTATTCAGGTTCAGATTTTACTTGAGTGCGGGTAATTGGTGTTAGCCGAAATGGCCGATTTTTGGAGAAAAGGATGAAAAAGATTTTTTCAATAATGATTTTTTCACTAAGCATTTTGCAGGTTTCTGCAGAAGAAATTGAAATTTCTGGAGGTATACAGGGATACGAATTTTTACACGCATTTAAATATTCCACAGTAAAAAGAAATTACTCCATTTCAAGCAAATCTCCTGATAAAACTGAAATGCCCGAATTTGAATCAAAAGTCATGGTTAAATTGGAAGATTATCTACCCAGTATTTCATACATATATTTATTTAAAAATAACAAATCTGATTACTTGATATTTTCTCTACCTGAATTGATTGACAAAAAAAAGGAAGGGGAATTCCGTCAGGACAACATTAACAGCCCCTTAATAATATTGTCGAACTACAAGTATTCTTACTTTTCAGACAATGGCTGCGTTATAAAATACTCTATAGATAAAATAATTTCTATTAACATAGATAATTGTTCATTAAGAAGCATTAGAGATAAAAATTCAGAATTTATTAGCTTAATGCGAAATATTGAATATTCTAAAATACCTATATTTATAAAAGATTCCATTATAGAAATTGAAAACAAGGACCTTGGACACAGTTTACTTTTCGGAATGAATAACTACGATCTTTCAAATGGAGAAACATATAATATGTGTTTTTATAGATATTTTTTGTTGCATTCATCTCCGTCTTATTCGAAATACCTATCTGATTCGGCTAAAGATTTTTATTCCACAGACTTAGTCTATTACAAATATTTTGAAAATTATTTTGTGTCTCTACTTACAATGAATTACGTTTCCAACAATATACTCCGATATTTTTTAGATTATAAAAATGAAAATTGCACACAAATTAATAATCAAAAAAACGGCGACTAACTGCATTTTTACTGCTGCAGCGGGCTACATCGGACCCGCCTTGGCCTCGTCCCGGACTCATCAGAATGATGAGCCAGAACCCGACAAGGTGCCGGTCCCGCTTTGCTTTTTAATTCCCAGTCGCCCGGTTTCGGACACAGCCAGCGGAGCTGCCTTTGTGAAACCTAATTTCGTTAGTCGTCGTTCACCACACCCGACTGGTTGGGATAAGGTGAGCCTCTATTACGGTCCGTTTTTTAATTTTGGATAAAAAAAAACTGTCTTTTCTGCCCAGAAACCCGAAAAAATACGCTTTCCTGTCACACCCGCATATTATAATTATAGAAATCTGATCAATGAACCAAGAATACCTCTGAAGAAAGACCATGGCAAAAAAGAAGACAGAATCCCCTAAGCTTACCGATACCTACTCCTGCTGGCACGAGACCCTGGGCCACCCCGCAATCGGTGTGCGACCGTCAAGGTCATCGGTGACCGGGGCAACGAGCTTTTAATCGAGAAGCGGCTGGAGGGGTGATGGATTGCGTGTGCTGCAAAAATGTCAAATGCGGGGGATAAAGTAAAGCAATGAGCCATAGAGGGTCCGACAATAACCGACTCCTGGAACACTCCCGGGCAAAGATCAAACTTCTTTCTGATTACCTGGGAGTATTTCTGGCAGTAATATCCAACTCCTATTCGGCAGGCCGGCCTGTCTTTTCAAAAGTTAAGATTTTCGATCTCTTTGCCGGGGAGGGAAAATATGGTGAGGATGAGGGGAGTCCTATACAGATTGTACGAACTATCCAGAAGCATTGCACATCTTATCCGCACCTTTGTATCCCTGTAGATTTCCTTATCAACGAACCGGGTAAATCTACACTTGAGTCTGGCAGAAAAAAGATTGAAAGAATCCGATCATTTGTTGAAGAGCTTTCCCCACTACCCGACCGTCTGAAAATAAGTTACTCTGAAAAACCGTTTGAAGAAATCTTCGATTCGGTCAAAGAGTCCCTTCAAAGGATGCCACGAAATGAAAAGGCACTCCTCTTTATTGACCCCTGGGGGTACAAAGATACACGCATTGGGCATATTCAAGCCATTGTTGAAACAGGTGCCGAAATGATTCTCTTTGTTCCGGTAAACCAGATCTGGCGCTTTCACGAAAAGGCTCTGAATGATCCCAGCTTTACGGGTGGCGAGCAAATTCGCAGGTTAATGAGAGAACTGGATATAGAGGTTCCGGAGGACAGGATTGATAGACCGAATAAAGAGACACAGGAAGAATTCATTCAAAAAATTGCCAGGGCTTTCGAAGGTACCATCTCCACAAAATCAAAACTTTATGTGGATTATTTTCAAATTAATGCAGGCGAAGGTCGTCTTTATACCCTTTACTTTTTTACTTCAAATCTAAAGGGGCTTGAGAAAATGATTGAGGTGAAATGGAAAAATGACCCGGATTTCGGCCAGGGATTTCGAAGTGACACTGCTGGAGATTTATTCACACCCTATCGACAACAGGAATTTGCAGATAGAGTTCTGAAGTATCTTGAGCAGCGGCGTTCCAATATTGATATTCATGATTATATAATTATTCAGGAGCGAAGACCAGTTAAACATATTTCGGAATACCTGAAACAATGGGAAAAAGATGGTTCGATTCGTGTTGAACGATCTGAAAAAGTGCAACGTGATTTTCATTTAAGTAAACAGGAAGAGTTAGTCTGGGTGGTGAGGAAATAGAATGGCAACAACAGCAATCGAATGGACACAGAATGTATGGAATCCGGTAACCGGTTGTTCACGGGTATCGGAGGGGTGCGAAAACTGCTATGCTGAGAGCTTTGCGAAGCGGCTAAAAGGGATGGGAATTCCCAAATATAAACAGGGATTTAAGGTCATTCTTCATCCTGATTCTCTCGAAGAGCCATACCGCTGGAAGAAGCCACGTGTCGTTTTTGTAAACTCCATGAGCGATATTTTCCATCAAGATATTTCGGATTCTTATATAAAAAAGATATTTCATGTTATGAATGAAAATCCCCACCATATATTTCAGGTTTTAACAAAGAGGCCGGAACGTCTTCCTGAAATCGAATCAAAAGTAAAATGGAGTCATAACATCTGGCTTGGAGTTACTGTTGAATCGAATAAACACATGGATCGTATCTGCTATCTCCAGGATAGTCCGGCCCGTACCCGGTTTATCTCGTTTGAACCCTTGTTGTCTCCAATCGAAAAAATGAACCTTTCGACTGTAGATTGGGCTATTGTTGGGGGAGAAAGTGGACCGAAAGCAAGGCCCATGGAGAAGGCATGGGTGGAATCAATCCTGCACCAGTGTAAAGAGCAGGACGTGGCATTTTTTTTCAAGCAGTGGGGCGGAAAAAACAAAAAGAAAAATGGACGTCTCTTGAATGGACGAGAGTATAACCAGATGCCCATTTTTCTGGAAGCCTGATGTAGAATTTATAAATTGTCGCACCTATGCAACATTTCCGGAAAAAAACTATGAAAAAAAACGAATCTGATGCACCCGCAGAAAAGTAGGTGGGAAATCGACGAATCGGTTCTTGATATATCTGAAGAATACCCGGCCGCTTATAAATTGGTAATTGTGGAACGAATATGAAGAAGGTTCGTATGGTAGATGGGGGTATGGGATTACACATAGTATTACGGATATAAGCGAAATACTTCAAATGGGAACCCATGCGCTCAGAAGGTAACCGTATAACGAACTGCATCTTCCCAAATTACGGGATTCTGCTATAATCGCAGGATGAAAACAACCAAAGAAAACAGCATCAATTACCACACACTTAGGTATCACTAAAAAAAAAGACGCGGCTGGCCACTTCGGATCCCCTCTAAGTAAGCCAACACTCCGCCCATGATAACCATCAGCCGTAAAACCATTTCCGGGGATCGTTTGTTACAGTTCGGATATAAACAATATTCGTTCCTCCGATGAGTTTCCGGACCTCCTCAATGAATTTGCTGTATGTTTCTTCAGGTTCATTTTTTTCTGTTATGAGCACTTCGACGGAAAGAATATCTCCGCAGTTATAAATATTCTGCGGATAGGCAGCAATGCCGGAACGCCAGAACACTATCGCTTTCTCCCTGTTTCGGGGGAGTATATTTTCTCCAAGTTCCAGAAGACTCCTGGTAATCGAATCAACTTTTGATTGTTCGGGGATTGATTCATGTATATCAATGTATATAAGCGGCATTTAATTCTCCTGAATAAAATCGTCTGTTGTGGTAACTTCTGAAAAACGGGTAAGCGATGCAATATGTGCGTTCTGAACAAGCGTTGCATCAATTTTTATACCGGAGGGAGTTTCTAAGAAACGGGTCGCAGTAGCATCTTCGATCAGAGTAATTTCAAATCCGTAATCCCAGGCAGCCCGCACTGTTGAACTTACACAGTTGTGTGTCATCATGCCCGAAATCAGAAGATTCCTGTAATTTCCGGATTTCAGCTCATGCAGCAGTGAGGTCTCACGAAAAGAGTTGGGAAAATGTTTCGTAATTATG
>CAZQKZ010000055.1:4861-12001 GCA_964594095.1 uncultured Leptospiraceae bacterium
CGGTACCAGGTGTTCCTGCAACCAGGAAACCGGCTCCCGGATGAACTGCTTCATTTCTTATATGAATGATGGGCAAACCGGAGGAGCGGAAATGAAGGAGAAGTGCAGCTGCATTTTTCGCGGCCGCTTCCGGCTCATGGAGTTCCATTCTACCCCCTGAGAAATAATCCATTTGAATATCAATCAGAATCAGGCATAAATTTGTTTTCATGATCTCATATTACCATGAAGTTTGACATATAGCAAATCGATTGTTTATATGGGAACCATCTGAATTATGGATATACAGAATCTGCGAATATTTGCAGCGGTAGCTGAAGCAGGAAGCATTACGGAAGGGGCGCGTTTGCTGTTTATGGCCCAATCGAACGCCTCGCGCGCCATTACAAATCTCGAAAGAGAGATCGGTATTCCTCTTTTTATACGTTCACGGGAAGGTGTGAACCTGACGAGGGAGGGGGCCGAATTGCTGATCAAAGTAAAACAGCTTCTCAGTCTCAGCGAAGAGATCCGCTCTTTTGGTAAAGAACAGGCAAATGTTTCGGGACTTCTGTCTATCGGAGCAATGGAATCGACCGCCGTCGTATACCTGGCAGACCGAATGAGCCGCTTCTTATCGGAATACCCCGAAGTCCGGATTCGGCTGGTGACTGCGGATTCGGATAAACAGCTGGAAAAATTAAAGTCGGGAGAAATTGACTTTGCAATTCCTGCTGAAGTATCTGATTCTCCGCATTTCTTATCGTTTCCGATGTATGAAGAAACGCTCTATATGGCCGGTATACCTGAAAGGAACCAGGATGAAGTAAAAACGATCCTGGTGCTCCAGCCAGGCTGTTCGTTCCGGCGAAGAGCTGAAAATTACGTGAAAGAGAATCAAATTGAACGGATTCGCTATCATGAAATGAATGGAATACATACATTATATGCATCTGTACTCGCCGGAATGGGGGAGTCGCTCTTTCCATTTTCTTTTCTCGAATACCACAAAGCCGAAGAACGGGGACTCCGTCTTAAGAGACTGAACAGTAAACTTACATTCCATGCAACGTATCGCAGCGGAGATGAGAAACGTCCCATCATAAAAGCCTGGATAGAATTTCTGCGGATGAATCGTGATTTATGAGATGGGACCTTTGCGGGATTAAGGCTTATGGACCAATTAATTAAGCGTAACAGAAATGTGCGCCTACAGGGATTCGAACCCCGATTTCAGGTTCCGGAGACCTGCGCTCTATCCATTGAGCTATAGGCGCGCATCAGATTCTGATTTGACTTAGTTTTATTTCCGGGGTGTGCAGAGCAAGGATTATTTTTCCAGATCCGCCAGTGCTTCCGCCGTAAGTCCCTGATTCTGAGATTTAGAATACAGCATAATTTCAAACCGGTCGGCAAAAACACTTTTTGTTTCAGCCTTCATTTTTTCGGGAATTGTGTCTGCCTGAATCTCGGAATAGACAGTTTTAATAATCAGATCTCCGGAATCATAAACAGAAACATTCTCTTTAATAACCGATTCAGTCTCCTGATTTCCGGAAAAGACTTTCTCGCCGCTCTCCCAGACTGGTTGCTTTAAATTGTATTCTTTTTCAGCTTTTATCCGGTATTCTTTCAGTTTTTCGGCAGAATCCTTCCGGATAATCTGAACGATCGCGAGTTTATCTCCGTTAAAAAACCAGGTTACGGTGTGCGGATCGTTCGGCAGGTCCTTCAGAAGAGAGGACTGATCCCCATCCGCCTGGATGCGGATCTGATACTGCAGCTGGTCCGTCTCTTTACGGCTTACGACCCATTCTGTATTCTGGTGAAGCGTTTCAACGTCTGACTGACTGCTGCCCCATTTAAGCATTGTGACCGGCACAGGAGCCAGCAGATCCGGTTTTTCTCTGCTGCAATCAGTAAGCAGAACAGATAGGATTACAGCGAAAACAGCTGTGAAGGATTGAGTCTTTGTCATAGTACTGGTTTCGGATAAATCGGGGGGAAGCATGAATTTTTATTTCATAAGGCTTAGAATCAGAACCGAGGCATTGTAAAAAGAATGGGCAGTAACAGAGGCTGTCACTCCTTTATACCAGGAAAGAAAACCCAGAAGAATACCAAGTAACGAAAGGAAGGCAGCGGCGGCGGGAGGATGCGCCAGACCAAAGAGCAGACCCTGAGTCAGGATGGCCAGGGCGGCAGGTACACTGCTCCGAAGCAGAAACCAGTTTAATAAAAATCTGTAATGGAATTCTTCGAGGATGGGAGTAACAAACACAATCAGAAATCCTGCAAAAATAAGAAACCGGGAATCGGATTTCATTAAGTTTACATAGGCGGATCGCTGGGTTTCCGGAATCTCATTTGTACTGAGAGACGTGAACAGCAGAAGCATCAGGAGGAACAGTATACCTGCTCCTAATCCGTAAAAAACCGGGAGTTTTTTTTCCGAGAAACCCCGGAAAACCGCTGTTAAGCTGATCTCCTTTTTAAGGAGGTGTGCCGGGATCAGCAGGGGATAAAGCTTCAGAAAAAGCAAAGCGGACAGAACAGAATAAATAAGAAAATAGGCAAGCCTGTCAGAGACCAGAGCGGAAAAAGGGTCTGTTCCTGCCGGGGTAAGGGAGCTGAACAGGCTCCGCAGAATCAGGGAGGTGAGTATGGTCAGAAGTATGAAAATGACTGTCACGGAATCCCCCGATCCGTATATTCGGACTGGCAGATCCCCTTAAAAGCAGAAAAAGTCTGAATCTGAAGAAATTTTTTTCCGATTATATATACAATGAGTTCCCGGAAGCTGCTCCTGATTATTCTGCTGCCCCTTGGTGCGCTGTACAGCAATGTACCTGAAATCGCTTCCCTTAAGGATATTCAGTCCGGTCCCCTGAAAGAACTTCGCACGGAAATTGCGGTGAACCTGCGCTCAGTCAGCAGAAAGAAGAAACCCGCTGCAGAATTAAGGTTTTTTAAATACAGAATCAGGGAGAATGACCGGTTTTATCCTGTTCTTGCCAGATTTTCTCAGGATGAGGACACAGTATCCTCTCTGAACGGAATCATTCATCCCAATGATCTGGAAGCGGGTCAGATTCTGTACATTCCGAATATCAGAGGATTATTCCTTAAAAAATCAGAATACCAGACAGAGAAAACTGAGTCTGATGAATCTGCCATATTATTCCTTCATCCGCAGACAAACGAAGAATACATTCTGCTGCCCGGTGCAAAAAAGAGTCCGGGGGAACGGTCTCTCTTCAGAGGAGAAGGTTTTATCTTTCCGGTGGAGGATGGTATTCAGACGAGCGGATTCGGTATGCGCAGAGACCCTTTTTCAAAGCGCATGGTTTTTCACGGCGGAATCGACATTGCCGCTCCTTCCGGCACTCCGGTCTATGCCAGCCGGTCCGGTAACATTGCTTTTTCAGGTGAAAAAGGTGGTTACGGTAAACTGGTTGTTATTGATCATTCATTCGGTTACGAAACTTTGTATGGGCATTTATCCGAAATCAGGGTTACAGAAGGGGCAGAAGTAAAAAAAGGGGATCTGATCGGTTACGTTGGCTCTACCGGCAGATCCACAGGACCCCACCTGCATTTTGAACTGCGAAAAAACGGCCGCAAGGTCAGGCCGGATCTGAAAGAATGACCCGTTTTTATCCTAATAATAGAAAAGAACTTGTCAGATACCGGGGGCGGAATATTGTGGCTATCATGAGAAAATTTTTCGTTAGTGCTGTTATTATTTTTTCCGTTTCCTCCGTCTACTCAATGGGACCTGTATCTGACGAAAATAACATCGAAATTCCGGTCGATAACGAATATGTCCAGACTTACAAGGGCGTAAAAGGGCTTTGGTTTGTTCCTGGCAAAGATACTCCTTCCTCTGCAGCAAAGAAGTTCGGTGTAACCATGGAAGATGTTTACGCCGCTAACGGCGGAAAACCAGCTCCAGGGGCTCCGTTTTTTATCCCCATGAGTGAAGAATACTACACAACTCTGCTTGCAAAAGGGAATGGCCGTCGTATTTATACAATGGACAAACGCAAAATGCTCTGGCCGGTGGAAGATCCCATCTATTCCAGCCGTTACGGCCGCCGCTGGAACGCTATGCATAACGGTCTTGATATGCCTGTACCTCATAATACAGTGGTCGTTGCCTCTGCCGACGGTGTAGTCTATAAATCCGGACCCATGGGAGACTACGGGCGTGCGGTGGTCATACGTCATGATGACGGACTCGAGACCTGGTATGCTCATAACAACACAACCCTTGTAAAAGAAGGGGAGCGTGTCACCCGCGGTCAGATCATTGCTTATTCCGGTAACACAGGTCGCTCTACCGGTCCCCATGTGCATTTTGAAGTCCGTTATATGAATGTGGCTATGAATCCTGAGGATTTTCTCCAGTTCGGGCTCACGGAAGCCGGTAAAATCCAGAAAGAAGCTCTTGAAGATTCCCTGACTGTTTCTGATGACGGCAGTCTCACCATTATCGGAAGGGGAGTCAGTGTTTCCCCTGAATTTCAGCCCTGATTCTCCGTGTCAGCGAAAGGAAGTCTTACCATCGTAGGGATGCCGATCGGCAATCCTCTGGACATCACTCTTCGCGCCCTTCAGAAATTTAAAAAAACAGATCTCCTTATCTGCGAAGACCGGAAAACTGCGGCAAAGTATTTCCGTCAGTGGGAAATTCCCTTTCCGGCCGACAGGCATATTCTGCTGAACGAACACACCGATGACCATGAGCTCAGCAGCCTTGCTGAAATGGTGGAAAAAGCAGAAGATGCTGTTCTGATATCTGACAGTGGTATGCCTGCCTTCTGTGATCCGGGGGAACAGCTGATCCGCATCCTCAGCCGGAAAAACATCCGGATTGAAGTGATTCCAGGCCCCACTGCTCTGACTACAGCACTGGCTGCTTCCGGGATCGGAGGACACGGGTTTCTTTTTGCGGGATTCCCTCCTCAGGAAAGCTCACAGCGGATAATTTTTTTTAAAGAGATTCTTCAGGAAAAAATTCCGGTTGCTTTTTATGATACTCCCTACAGACTGAAAAAAGTTCTTGAGGAGCTCCGGATGCTGCTCCCTTCAGATAAAAAAGTCTTTCTGGCTTACGGACTAACCACCGAAAATGAAACTATGGTTCATCTGTCTGCCAGGGATCTGAAGCAGTTCAGCGAGCAGCAAATCAGAAAAGAGCCGCCGGTTTTTATCATATATGACACCAAACACAGCCAGAATCAGCAAAGAAACAGAAGCACTCTCCGTTCAAAAGGGAGTACTTAACAGAATATTCCGGCGCAGAAAGGAATTAGGAATGCTGTTTATAGCAGACTCCGAAGGGCTTTCTGTGATTAACGAAGTGATTTCCACTGCGCATCTTATCCGCTCCCGTCACCCGGAATTTAAAATTCATGTAATCATCGATTCTTCCCATGAACTGCTGTTCCGCGGACTGCAGCAGTTTGACTTTGTCCATATTAAGGAACCCCAGGCAGGTCTTCGCCGGCTTACCCGGAGAATCCGGCCCGATGTTATTTACTTACCGTTCACCGGAATGTTCCGTGACCTTACTCTTATGCACAAAGCAAGGACTGTTATAGGCAGCGACAGGCCGGAATGGTGGTCAGCACTGACAGGGATAACAGACCCCCGCAGTCAGAAAGGACTCGAGAAGATCCGCAGCAAAGGGCTGAATATGTATCCGGTCCTCCAGGAAGCAGAGGGGCTGCACTCAGTTTCTAAAAAAGTTAAAAAATCAGAAAATAAAAATATTCTGGTCAGTGTATTTCCTTATGATCCTCAGGCATCACATGCCTGGTCGGTAAGCCATGCGGCAAGGCTGCTGCGCCTCTGCATAAAGGATGGTCTTGAAGTAACGGTGCCGGTTTACCCCCATACGGATGCTTCTCTTGTTTCTTATCTGCGTTCAAGGGCGCCGGAAGTCCGGTATGAACTGAACTGTGATTCAGCCGGACTCATGAAACTGATCCGCGAATCCCGGCTTGTTGTCGGTGCAAGGGGCGAAGAGATCCGGCTGGCTCATCTGGCCGGCACTCCGGGTCTGATGCTTGACAGCTATTCCAGAGTGGCAAGCATAGAAACTTCTGCCGCTGTGCTGAAACCATCAAAGAATCTTGATGACTGCGATGATAACTGTGATCAGTGCGAAAAAGGTAACTGTATTGACCTGATTTCGCCGGAAAGGGTTCATGAGGCACTTCTGAAAATTATATGATTCCCGCGAATGATGAAGATGCTCCTCTGCGTCCGCGAAAACTGAATCAGTTTGTAGGTCAGAAAGCTCTCAGGGAAAAACTGTCTGTCTCCATACAGGCAGCAAGGATGCGCAAAGAGCCTCTTGATCATATTCTGTTTTCCGGTCCGCCAGGTCTCGGTAAAACAACCCTTTCCGGAATCATAGCAGCAGAAATGGAAAGTAAGCTGCACACCACCAGTGCCCCTGCCATTACCAAACCAGGGGATCTCGCAAGAATTCTTACTCTGCTTGAAGAAGGCGATATTCTTTTTATAGACGAAATCCACAGGCTGAGTTCCGCATGTGAAGAAATCCTTTATCCTGCCATGGAGGATGGGGTCATTGATTTTATTGTAGGCGAGGGGATCAGCGCCCGCAGTATCCGGCTGAGTCTGAAGCCTTTCACTCTGGTGGGTGCCACCACAAAATCCGGGAGTATCAGCTCCCCTCTCAAGGGCAGATTCGGAATAGATTTAAAACTTGAATTTTACGACACAGAAGAGCTGGCAGGAATTGTAAGGCGCAGTGCCTCTATTCTGAATCTGGCGATGGAAGAGGATGCAGTGTATGCAGTGGCTGTACGCTCGCGGATGACTCCCCGTTCTGCAAACAGACTTCTGCGGCGGATCCGCGATTATGCCACCGTGGAAAAGCTGTCTGTGGTTACCGCGGAATTCGCATCTGACTGTCTGCTCAGGTGGGGGATAGATGAGCTTGGCCTTACTGAACTGGACCGGAAACTGATTCTTATAATGATTGACCGTTATAAGGGAGGACCTGTCGGACTTCGGACTCTGGCGGCCCTTGTGAATGAGGAGGAACGTACCATTGAAGAAGATCACGAAGCATATATGCTTCGGATCGGACTGTGGGAGAAAACCCCGCAGGGACGCATGGCC
>CAZQKZ010000055.1:12011-19837 GCA_964594095.1 uncultured Leptospiraceae bacterium
AAAAAGGCCTATGATCATCTGAAGCGGCCATGGAGCGGCAATGCAGGAGCGGAAAATGCACAGGATCTTTTTCAAGGGCAGTTCTGAAAATGCTGATACTCTGAGGCTGACAGCCGCAGGTATACCGGTATTCTTAATACTTTCTGTATTATATGGATATTTATTTACAGAAAAGAAATCTTTTTTAAGCAGTTATTCAGTAAAGACAGCGGCGGAAGCGTTTCGCGAGGAATTTTATCCGGTTCTCCTGGAACAGCCGGATGTAACCGAATCTGTACGCGAAGAAAAGCGGGCCCTGAGTGATGTAACTTCAGGCGGATCAGGAAAAATTTCAGAGCAGAAAGGATTTCATACTCTGACTCCGTATGATCAGCTGAGAATTTCTCCTGGCGGGGATCAGGGCAGTCAGTCCGCGGTCGAAGCCCGCAGCGGCAGGTCCCGCCAGTATTCGCACACCGCTTTCACAGCTGCGGAAACGGAAACCCTTCCCGAAAAAGACGGTCTGCTGCAGCGAATAGTGAAGACGCAGGAAACTCAGAAAGCCGCTCACGGGAAAGACGGGGCTTCTGAACAGTCTGCTCCCTCACCGGACCCGGATTATAAAATTCCTGCAAATTACAGATTTCGTAACGATTTCCTGCTTCATTACGATGACTCACAAAGGCTGATCATTGCCCGGCAGGAGCTGCAGGGATTCCGTTATTTTCAGAATATGCTCCGGCAGATCCGTTCTTCTTTTTCGCCCCCTGGTTTTAATTTCGCTTACCGGGACTACGCAGGTACGGTGATTAATCAGCCCGTAAAACCGCAGACTGTTCAGGTGCTGTTTTCTCTTGATCCGGACGGAAGAGTGCGTGATGTCAGGGTTACTGCCAGTCTGGGTCAGACAGCAGTGGATCAGGCCTGCATCAACGCTCTGGCCGGACAGAATTTTGGTCCGCCGCCTCCGGAAATATTCCGGCATGGTAATATTTTCGGAATTAATTTTGTTTTTCCGGCAGTATTCAGCCAGTAAAATTTTCAGCCAATCAGACGGATCATTCTGTTCAGTGCTTCCATAATCCGGATCTGTTTCTGAATTCTTATAATGATCTGATACAGTTCATGTATATGAGGATAGATTCTGTCTCCGTTCTCCCTGGAAACAGCAAAAGAATACATTGTGTGATTCGTCTCGGTAACACCGAATTCCTCCAGAAGGCACTGATGGGTCACTTCAAGGCAGTGAGCAATACAGCGTTCATGGAACCCTGTTATTTCATCTGTATTATAAAGAAATTCACCTGTTTCATGCAGCAGTCTCGACTGATCCTGAGTCAGATCCGATGCTGCATTCAGTTTCTGATAAGTTATTACAAAACCGTCGTAACCCGAAAGAAGTTCGGATTTGAGGTTCAGGCTGAATTTTATAATCCGAAGCACTGCTATCCAGTATTTAGGATAAGGCGGACTGCCGTTGTTTTCAAGAAACTGAGTCATTACATCCGATGTATCATCGGAAATCTTTTCCAGTTCAGAAAGGATCTGGATGCGTTCGCGTTCGCTTCCTCCTTTCATGAAAAGACTGAATATCCTGGTATATTCGTCCACAAGAGTGATTTTCACGCTTAAACCTTATAAATTAAATAAATCTTTAACGGAATTAAGTTCTTCATTAAGGGTCTGAAGAGCCGCAGAAGCCTCACGAAGCTGTTCTTCCTGCCGGTGAAGTGCTGTTCCTCCGTAGCTGATTTTTTTATCGGCACTTGTTTTCAGGTCAATCGCCGCCTGATAAAAAGATTCATCGGCAAGTGCTTCATGAACTTCTTTTCTGAGCTCCGGCGGAGCGCTGCTCAGAAAAAAGCCTTTTTCCGCACAGAGACCAACAAGTCTGCCTGTTATATGGTGTGCCTCTCGGAAAGGAATTCCTTTTTTCTGCACCAGTGCATCAGCGAGATCTGTGGCAGTTGCAAAACCGGCTTCAAGGGATCGCTGCATTTTTTCTTTGCGGAACTTCATATGCTCTGCCATAGCAGTAAGGCTTTCTGTGATCATATGAATCTGCTCAGCACTGTCCAGAAGCGGGAATCTGTCTTCCTGAAGATCCCTGTTGTATGTGAGGGGCAGCCCTTTTACGTTTATTAATAAATTTATATGATTTCCTATGAGACGCCCTGTTTTACCGCGGCTGAGTTCTGCAAGGTCCGGATTCTTTTTCTGAGGCATTATTGATGAACCGGTGGTAAGGAAATCCGGAAGTTCAATGAAACCGAATTCAGTGCTGTTCCAGAGGATGATCTCTTCGCTGATTCTTGAGGCATGGACAGCAAAAACGGAACAGCTGTGCAGAAATTCAAGTATATGGTCCCTGGAAGAAACAGCATCCATTGAGTTGGGATACACGGAAGTGAAGCCAAGGGTACGCCGAAGCATTTCGCGGTCTGTGGGATAATTGACTCCCGCCATTGCCCCGCTGCCAAGCGGCAGTTTTCGGGCATATTCGGCTGTCCGCAGAAACCTTTCCGCATCGCGGCAGAAAGCCCAGAAATGAGAAAGAAGATGATGACTGAGGCGGACCGGCTGTGCCACCTGAAGATGGGTGTAACCAGGGAGGACAGTATCTGAGGACTCCTGAGCACGTCTGAGAAGTGCGTCGCAGAGATCCGTCAGATTCCGGGCAGCGCTCAGGGATGACCGGATTACACTGAGATGAGTATCCACAGCTACCTGATCATTTCTGGATCTGGCTGTGTGGAGTTTTTTACCGGCTTCGCCGATCAGTTCAGTCAGACGGTTTTCTATATGAGTATGAATATCCTCGAGTTCATAACGGAGTTCCATTTCGCCGTTTTCAATTTCTTTTTTTATCTGTTTAAGGCCCTGATGAATGGACTGAAGTTCCTCCTGAGTAAGGATACCGATCGAAGCAAGCATGGAGGCATGTGCTTCGGAACCGGCAATGTCTTCCCGGTACATTTTAATATCAAGATCTATGCTCTGGCCCATCCGGACCATAACCGGATCGACCTCACCTGATGATCTTCCCTGCCAAAGACTGCTGTTTTTTGTATTGCTGCTCAAATTCTTAATTCCTGCCAGACGGGAAAAAAGGTGTCCGGCTCTTCTGTTAGAGTATACTGGATTATATCGTAATCTATAATAATACTGCCAAGTGAAAAATACACATCTGCAAATCTGGATGTAACAGAATTTCTGTCAGAATCCGGAGAAACAATCAGGAAGGAGACCGGTGAAAGAATGAATACGGAGTCTTTTTCTTTTATTTTACTGCGGATGAGGCTGAAAATACTGTGGATGGTTTCGAGAGTTCTGTGCTCCCCCATAAGATCAAAGTAACTGCTTGTATCCTGAAAACGCAGATGTGTAAGGCATACAGAACCTCCGTGCAGCGCAGACTGCCGTATAATTTCCCGGACTTTATCTTCTATGCTGTGGGTGAAAAGATCTTCGTAACGGTTGTCTTTTACAGCGGGCTGAAAGGCAAAATAATTTCTTAAAAAAGGTATAACATCTCTTGTGAGGACGCTTTCCGCAGCAGCGCGGGAGACTGCCGGGAGGATTCCGTCGAAATCCATACTTCCCTGCTGTTCCGGAAGCGGACGTTTTATACGCAGACATGCAAGATCCGGCAGAGTTATATTCTGACGCACACAATCCGCCTCATCCGTCAGCCATAAATCCCATGGAACGATCTCAGCACCGAATGTAAACAGAGTGTTTCCTGAAAGTGCGATTCTTGCCTGCAGAAAACCTGCATGAAGGCAGTAATTGTGCATCATCCAGCGTATAAATGTGGTCTGATTACCGGAGAATCTCTCTGCCGAGGTAAGATATTCTTCCCGTAACGATTCGGGCAGCCGGTGGAGCGCGTGAAGCAGGTTTTCTTTCAGAGCAGGTCCGTTCTGAATGAATCTTCTGCCTGCTGCTTCTGTGAATTCCATAGTTTAACCGTTTTCCAGAATGTCCTTAAACAGAATGCTGCTGAGATAGCGCTCCCCTGAGTCAGGTAGAATGGCCACGATTCGTTTCCCGGCCATTTCGGGGAGCTTCGCGATTCTCAGGGCAGCGGCAACTGCCGCACCGCTGGAGATACCGGAAATAATGCCTTCTTCGCGGGTCAGCCGCAATGCCATTTCGATGGCTTCATCATTGGAAATGGCCTCTACGCGGTCAATCAGTTTCAGGTCCATTACGGGAGGGACAAAGCCTGCACCGATCCCCTGAATCATATGCGGGCCTGGAGTAAGAGGTTCGTTCTTCAGGGCCTGAGTCAGAACGGGAGAGGATTCCGGCTCTACAGCCACAATCATGCATTTCTTTTTGACTGTTTCTTTCAGATACCGGGCTATACCTGTAATAGTCCCCCCGGTGCCGACACCGGCAATAACGGCATCCACAGAACCATCGGTGTCACGGTAAATTTCGGGTCCCGTGGTTTTTTCATGTACAAGGGGATTCGAAGGATTTTCAAACTGCTGCGGCAGGTAAATGTGATCGGGATTGGCTGCCTTAAATTCCAGAGCCTTGTCTATAGCACCTTTCATTCCTTTGGCGGAATCAGTCAGTATAAGGTGGGCACCAAACGCCCGGAGAATTTTCCGCCTTTCCATACTCATGCTCTCGGGCATGGAGAGGGTAAGTTTATAGCCTTTGGCCGCAGCCACATAAGCCAGGGCTATACCCGTGTTTCCGGACGTTGGTTCAATGATTTCCATTCCAGGGCGAAGCAGGCCTTTTTGTTCAGCATCGAGAATCATGGCTGCACCGATCCGGCATTTCACCGAGTACCCTGGGTTTCTGCCTTCGACTTTGACTACTATTTCTGCTTTGCAGTCTGCCGTCATCCGGTTCAGCTTCACTAAAGGTGTGTTACCGAATGCCAGGGAGTTGTTCTCGTAGATTCTCATGATGCGGGCTCCTGAAATGAATATCCAGTCATACAGTAGATGAAGGACTCAGAAGTTCAAGCATAAAAGATCAGCGGGTCAGGATTTTTTTCTGCAGATCAGGATCCGGCTTTACCGGTGGTGCCGGACTGAAGCATTCGAAGTCAGTGATTTCTGCGCTGATGTCCATACCCTCTGCAGTGTTTTCTGTGATGCTGCGTACCAGCAGTTCCAGATCCATGGGGTCAAGGGGAACACGTATATTCAGAATAAAGTCTGCTTCTTTGACTTTCAGACCGGAATACCATTCATCCCAGGACAGCATACCGGTTGCCGAAGTCAGACTTGCTTTCAGTGGATTTTCCGGTTTTTCAGCCGACGAAAGATAAATTTTCAGATGAGCGATTTCTGCCTTTCTGCGGGCAAAAACATCCTGGAGAGACTGCACCAGAGTAACAATAAACCCCGTAGGAGAAAATGCGGATTCTCCTTTCAGCTTTCCTTTCAGATTGAGCCATCCGAGAGCTGCTTCTGCAACTGTATAAACTTCATAATCCAGAGAAAGCAGCCGGTTTCCTTTTGAGGACTGAGTCAGTACAGTCTGCAGCCATTTATCGACTCCGTCACCTGTTTTTGCGGAAATGACCGTTACTTCGCGGCCAGGAAAATCAGTATAAAGTTTTTCAAGGATCAGAGCGGCAGATTCATCTTTTGGTTCAGGAAGTGTGTCTTTCCGGGATACAGCTATGATATCAGCTTCTTCTAACTGCTTTTTATAAAGATACTGAACATCTTCACTGAACAGTTCCGGATTTCTGCCTGGATTATGAAGGACAGTATAAGGAGCGATTTCAAAAACATCACTTTTATGAAGCATCAGCGGAAGGATTACCGCATTCACTATATCTGTGCAGCTTCCCACAGGTTCGGCCAGAATGATTTCGGGTTTTACTTCTGTCATCAGTCTGTCAATGGAATCCATCAGGTTCCCGAGGTTGCAGCAGAAGCATCCGCCTGCGACCTCATCTGCGGCAAAATTCATTCTGCGGACAAGTGCAGTATCCACAAGACCCTGTCCCTGATCATTGGTGATAAGACCTACGGTTCTGCCCTGTGCAGTAAGCCGTTTTGCTGCTTCTGTCATAAGGGTTGTTTTGCCTGCGCCGAGAAATCCCCCGATCAGAATGATTTTAGTTCTGCTTTGATCCATACTGCTTCAGACAGATTCCTGGTTCGGTGGTTACAGAACTGTGTTTACACAAATCCTTTAAAAAAGAATCTTTTTATAATTACCGCGGAGAGCGCACCGGCAGCAGGTCCCGTGATGTAAATCCAGAGGTTTTCAAAATCAAGACTGACAAGGGCAGGTCCGATGGATCTTGCAGGATTCATCGAAGCTCCCGTAAGATGCACACCCATAACAGTGATTACAGTGTAAACACCGGCTACAGTAAGAGAGAGTGCCAGCCAGGACTCATTGTCAAGTGCCGGAGGATTCATCAGAATGACCCCGATCAAAGCCATAGTAAAGAGCATTTCCAGAAGGAATGCAGCAGCGGGGCTTAAATGCTCAGCCGGAAGAGTAACGGCTGCGGTCCCTGCGGGACTGATGAACCAGATGATCAGAAAAGATGCTGCTGTTGCACCCAGCAGATGCATGATGGAATAACTTATCAGCTGATACAAAGTAATGTCCCGATGAAAATATAAAGCAAGACTCACAGCGGGATTTGCATGGGCTCCGGAGATTCTGCCAAAGAGCCATGTATTGGTAAAGACAGTCATACCAAAGGCCATGCCGATTGCCATGGTACCCAGAGTACCTTCAGTCATTACATGTACCGCAATGGTGCCCGCCCCAAAGAAAACAAGTGAAAAAGCTGCAATAAATTCGGAAACAAGCATGGCCATGCTACATCTTCGAAAGAAACCGAAAAATGCTTGATCAAATTCATTTCAGAAGGGTTTTTCTCATTATAAGGGCATCACTCCCGTCTTTATAATATTTTTTCCGGATGTGCAGTGTTTCATACCCTTGTTTTTTATAAAGGTGCAGTGCAGACTCATTTCTGCTGCTTACTTCAAGAAGGCAGAAAACAGGAAAATCCATAAAAACAGATCCTTCAGACTCAACGGATTCCAGCAGTTTTTTGCCGAAACCGCGGCACTGGAAATCCGGCAGAACCGCTACTCTCAGAATGTCGATCGTGTTATCGGGAAGAAGAATCCGGGCTGCAATATAGCCTGCTGCGGCCGGAAGACCTGATTTTAAACGGTAAGGCTCTGTATCAAAAACAGATCCATCAGGACTGATTGCCAGTATCAGTGAGTCTTCCGCTTCGAGTTCCCCCTGAATCTGTGACTGGTTCCAGCTGTCTTCCTGACTGAAAGCAGCTTTTTCTACAGCAAGGACTGACTGAATAAGCACCGGATCAAATTCCATGAATTCACTCTGCCCCAGGCCCGACTGCAAAGGCAAGTAATATAAATAAACCGCATGAGCTGCAGCTCAGGACGGCAAAGGTAAGTATAGATATAATTACTTAATTAAAAACAATTAAAATATTGCTCTCTGTGGCAAACTTTGATCTGCGAAAAAAAATTCAGAAAATTCCCTTTTTTTGGGCGCATTCTGTCTTTTTTTTACCTGTAAGAATCAGGAGGTAAAGCCGTTGAAACCGAATCACCGCCTGAAGCTTACAGTAGACTATGCATTTAAGAAATTTTTCTCCGAAAATCCGGCTCTTCTGGTGGATTTTCTCTGCTCCCTTCTGGAATCAGAAAATATCTGTATTGAATCAGTAACAATTCTGAATCCGGAACTGCCGGGCGAATCCATTGAAGATAAGAATTCTGTTCTGGATATTCTGGCCACCGATAGTACAGGAAGGAAATTTAATATCGAGATGCAGACAACTTTCAGTTCTGCGTATTTAAAGC
>CAZQKZ010000056.1:0-19113 GCA_964594095.1 uncultured Leptospiraceae bacterium
TTATGATAGAATCGCCAGTCTATGATATGATAGTTCAGGAAGGTATCGAACGAGGCATTGAGCAGGGTATCGAGCAAGGCATTGAACAGGGTGCGTATCAAAAAGCCTGTCAGACTGCTAAGGCTATGATTCGAGCAGGCAAACTGGAATTCAGTGATATTGCTGCTTACACAGATCTGACTATCGAAGATATTGAGAGACTGGCTAAGGAACTCTGAATGATTCATTATCTGGATACTGTCGGGTAGCTGAATAGAAGATAATTCCGGCCAAGTACAGCTACGATTTTTTCCGCGAACTGAAACGGGGTGTTTGCATTTGGGGTTTTTACGAATGCAATTAATCCCGGCGGATCGACAACATAGGCTTATACAGGATTTGCTTCCGGGAGGCAGTGAACACTTCACCCAAACCCGGAGGATGGATTTTGGAATCAAGCCAGTGCATCACAGTCTGATTCCTGCTAAAGTGCGCATACACTTTTCGAATCCTTTTTATGGCCCCCAACAAATCATGCCCTGGATTGCTTATTTGGGATGTTTCAAAACTTGAGACCCCATGAGACTTCAATATCATATACTTCAAATAGCATTCAATCACAATTCCACCAGTGTGCATGGCATTTGATCTCTTCTTTGCGCCCATGCCCCCAAATTACAATGTTCAGAGCAGTTCTTACTGTATGCACAAATAACGTAAATCTTTTTTTCTTATTTCTCCATGATTTCAGTACCTGTGAGAATCCCGATCTCCCGTATCACATCTTCAGGAGTTTCTTCAGCAGGAAAATGGCCGGAATCATTTTCGGTGAGAGAGGCCGCAGGAAAAATGTATTTTAAATGTTCTTTCAGACTCGGCGGAAGCAGCCGGTCTCCTGTTCCCCAGAGAATTCTCACGGGAAGGTCAGGTTTTATTTCTGTAAACTTACGGGCAGCGAGACCTGCTTTTTTAAAAAAATCTCCATCGTGAAGAAGGTTTTTAGCGAAAGCCAGAGTTCCGGCTCTGGACTTTACATCCGGAAAGAAGGACCGGTATTTACGAAGAACTTCCGCTGAAGGTTTATACTTTGGCGCAAATGCGGCCGGAAGAAGCACGGATGCGGAAAAATTGAAATACATATATAAAAAAGGTGTAATGGGGCTGCGCAGAATTCTGATCCCCTTTGCAAAATGTTTGTCTTCACGAGGATCCAGAAGCCAGGTATTGAGCAGAAGAATGCCTTTAATACTTTCAGGCTTCTCTGCGAAAGCATTCATACTGATGGGCCCCCCGAAATCATGAGCTGTTAACCAGAACTCTCTCACGGAAAGATAATCCATCAGAGCCTGAAGCATTTCGGAATGTCTTGTCAGCGGATAGTTTCGGTTTCCTGTTTTTTCAGATTCACCAAAACCGCTCAGGTCCGGAGCTATACACCGGAAACGTGATTTCACCTTTTCAATGACCATCCTCCATTCAAATGAAGAGGATGGAGTTCCATGCACAAAAAGGATAACGGGACCGCTTCCCTCATCTTTATAATGAATCTTTTCGCCTTCGAAGGTGAAATTTTTTTTATCTTCAGATAACTCTGATTTTCTGCTGCTCATATCCTGCCTCTTTTTTGAACGTTTGTTCAATTTTGAACATATGTTCAGTTCTGTCAAGAGTTTTTGGTTGCTTTTCGGGAATCCTTTTCTGTAATATACGCTGTGAAAGAAAAATTATCCCAGCGGGAACATATTAAAAACTCAGCACTGAAGGTTTTTTCGGAAAAAGGTTACAGCGCAGCTACCATGCGGGACATTGCTGCTGAGTCTGGTACATCTTTAGGTCTCCCCTACTCTTACTTCAGATCCAAGGATTTAATCCTGAAAGAGATTCTTTCAGATCATCTGAATGCAGTTCTGGAAGCCGGAAAAAGTCTGAATCCCGATGAACGGATCACAGACCAGCTTTTCAGTTTTATTAAAAAAGAAAGTCCCCGGATCAGACTGCTTTGGTCTGCTATGCTGTTCCCGGATGCTTCCGGTCTTATGCCGAAAATGCTTCAAAACATGGTTAAAAAAGCGACTGGCGAAATGGACGGCATTCTGATGAAGGCTTTTCCGGGGAAAGACGCCTCGGTAACCCGTTCCTTTTTTCTGGGACTTGTTCTTCACTGCCTGACCGGAGGGCAGTCTTTTACAAAAGAAGAGTTCCGCAGGCAGACTGATTATTTTATTAAGAATCTGTCCTGACAGCGAATTGCTCTTTTGGGACTTTGCCTCTGGACCAGGGAATAAATTTTCCTGGGATTATTTTTTTCCGTTAATTTTTTTTTCGAGCTCTTCCCGTTTTTTACGGATGGACTTTATCTGACCAAGCATGGACTGAAGCTCCTCAGACATTGTTTTTTTCAGGAGATACTGCTCTTCCGGGGTGAAAGTGTCTTCCTTTTTACGAAACTCCTCTTCAAGTATGCTCATTCTCATTTCTATCTGATCCAGAACATTTTCGGTCTGTTTGTAATTGTTTTCCAGCCGGTCAAGAAGTTCCTTGGTTTCCATCATCTCGGTTTCGGAGGCGATGATCATTTTTTTCAGCTGCTTCATACCGGATTTCAGATCCGCAAGAGGACCGGATGCTTCGCGGGCCTTTTTTCGCAGCAGAAGCTCCTTTCGCAGCCTTGCGGATTCTTTTTCGAGAAGAGCAAGTTTTTCCTGAAGAGACTCAAATCCCAGGAGACTCTTTTTTTTACCTGAAGTTCCCATCAGTCCGGCCTCACCTGATAACCTTCGCGGCCATCGAGGTACATCTTCTTGGCATTATTGTGATCTTTATAAGTGGCTGCAAAATGATGGGAACCATCCGGTTTCAGTACAAAAAACAAAGCGTCAGTTTCCTGAGGGGCATAAACGGCAGCGATGGCCGCACGTCCAGGATTGGATATGGGCCCGGGGGGAAGACCTTTGTTTAAATAAGTGTTATAAGGGGAAGATATCAGAAGATCTTTTTCAAGCAGCTTCTGTTTTGGTTTCGGAAGCAGATACTGTACCGTGGCACAGGATTCGAGCTTCATTTTTTTCTGCATCCGGTTCAGAAAGACCCCGGCCATGACGGGGAGCTCTTCCGGCTTCGCTGCTTCCCTTTCTATTATAGAAGCAAGTATTACTTTTTTCTGAAGATCAAAGGGGTCGGAAACGGCTTCCGGATTCACTTCCTTTAATACCTGAAAAAATCTGCGCAGCATGGCCTCCTGGATGCGGGCAGCAGGATATTTCAGAGGGATTGTGTAGGTATCCGGAAAAAGGTATCCCTCGGTGCTCTCAGCAGCAATTCCGTATTTTGATAGGACTTCCGGGCTCCGTGTCAGCTCCAGAAACTCATCCGGGGAACCAATCAGCCCCTTCGCGGCCAGCATTTCTGCGATCTGACGGTTATGCCAGCCCTCGGGTACGGTGAAAGTGGTCATGCGCACTTTCCCTGCCGTGAGAATATCTGCAATCTGCGATGTACTCATGCCGCTGTGCAGTTCATAAATGCCTGCCTTGATTCCGCTGGCCCGTCCGGTCAGCTTAAGATAATTCACAAAAAGCGATTCGCTTCGGATCAGACCAGACTCAAGCAGATTTTTCGCAGTGCGGTAACTCGAAGCTCCCTGAGGCACTTCAAAGTCAGTTTTGACTGAGCCATCGCCTGCCGGCTGGTTTATATAGAAGAGAACAGCTCCGGAAAGGCCCGTGGCAGCAGAAAAGAGCAGCAGAGCTGCTGTCAGAAGAATTCGTTTCATGATTCAGTCATCCTCGTCAGCATCCGGAGTCTCATCCATGGTGGAGTGGAGCTTCCGACTGTCTTCCCTGTTTTTCAGGACCATATAAAGAGTCCAGCCGAAAAATACCGTCACACTGGTGACAGAAATGGTCATCATTATCAGTCCGCCTGCAGTCATCGTTTTGCCTCACTTTCCTTTTTCCAGCGAAGGACTCCGTTTCGGATCATGATCAGAAAAAAAACGAAAAGAATGATGATCCAGCCCGCTGTTAACCGGGTAACGGGATCCTCCGCCAGCCTCGCAGCATATACCGGCACATTCTGATAGGTCCAGAATCCAAAAACCAGAATCAGATACAGTGGTGTGATGTATTTCAGTACAAAACTGAGTCCGGGAGGAAGCTTCATTAGAGCGCCGTGCTGCGCTTCCCGGATTACTCGATCCGCTCCCATGACCCAGGCAAACAGAACCACTTCTATTAATGCCAGTGTGAATATAAAGAAAGTCCCGATCCAGAAATCCATTGTGTCAAGTGCTTTCTGCTCTTTTGTGAAATAGGCAATAAACAGAGTCCCGCTTATCGTAATTATGCCAAGCATCGTAACACTCACCCTGCGGCTTACCCCGAGGGATTCCTCAAAAAAAGCAATGGCAGGCTGCAGCATGGAAATGGAGCTCGTGAGAGCTGCCAGAAAGAGCAGAAAAAACCACAGGAATCCGATGAAATTCCCGAGAGGCATTCCGCTGAACACCATCGGAAGCGATATAAAACCAAGCTGAAAGGTTCCCGCTGACGCTTCTGATGCACCGGCTGCGCCGAGGAACAGGAACGCGGCAGGAATTGTAATCATCCCGCCCAGAGCCACTTCTGCAAAAATGTTTCCCGCCGCAGAAGATGTTCCGGACAGCACTACATCATCTTTCTTCTTTAAATAACTGGAATATGTTATAATGATTCCAAAACCCACAGACAGCGAGAAAAACACCTGGCCTGCTGCTTCCAGCCACATCTGAGAATCGGAAAGAGCCGAAAGAATCGAAGGGAAATCCGGAGCGGGATTCCACATAAAGCCCAGCGCATTCCAGATATTTCTTTCCGGATAGGCAGGGTCAGGGGTTCCGAGGGTCAGAACCCTTATCAGAACTATGAAGGCGCTAATAAACAGAACCGGAATAGCGATTTTGGAAATTGCCTCGATTCCTTTACTGATTCCGCGATATATTATTATAAAATTGAGGATAAAAGCCGCCGCGAGATACCAGAGTGCAGGCGAATTACCGAAAAACAGATTCCCATCTCCGTCTGTTCCGGTATAGAAAGTAAAAAGGCTGGCGTAATATTCCGGCGGCTGGCCTGATTCAATGGAACCTGTGAGGTACTGAACTGCATAAAACAGAGTCCAGGACTCGATTATTACGTAATACATATAGATCCCGACCGGTACGATGATACCGAATACCCCCAAATACGGGGATGCCGGGTTATTCCAGACGGCTTTGAAGATTCCCGGAGTGGCGTTAAAGCCTTTCAGACCGGCATAACGGCCTGCAGACCATTCCATCCAGGCAATAGGCAGCCCAAGCAGAAGCACTGCAGCGAAATACGGGATCATGAAGGTCCCTCCGTCGTATTTTGCAGCAAGCCCAGGGAAGCGAAGGAAGTTTCCAAGACCGATTGCGCTGCCCATTACAGCGAAGATGACCCCGATTCTTGTTCCCCATTCCTCTTTCGCTTTACGTGACGCCATGTTATTCCCCCTGCCGCGTTAAAAAACTGTAAAGACAGCTAAACCGTCAAGCAGTTTACCAGATTTCAGAGCGGCGAAACGCCGGTTACGCACTTTTTTTGAAAAAAAAATACTCATTTTATATATTAATTGAAAAAAACATTGACATTACTCCGATGAGTTAATTACATAAGGAAAATCTTATGTCACTTCAAGTGAGCGGAGAATTTAAATTATGAATTGGGCAGATCTCAACGAAAAACAGAAACAGCAGATTGAGCAGGAATACCGCAACGGTAACGAACCGGGCGATATCGCTGCAAAATTCGGCCTTAAGTCAAAGCAGATTTCAGACCAGGCTTACAGAAAAAAATGGGTCAAGCCTTCTGCAGAAGCTTCTGACAGACCAACTGCTGCGGTAAAAAAGACAGCTAAAAAAGCGGCCAAGAAAGCAGCTAAGAAAACTGCTAAAAAAGCCGTTAAGAAAACTGCAAAAAAAGCAGCCAAGAAGAAATCAGTATAAAAACTCAGGCAATGCGATTAATGCGGTAGTCTCTGCCGCATTATTTGCATCTGCTTTGTAATATGATTCATAACTCCGTTAAAAAATCGTTAAGAATTCTGTCTCGCAGCGTTACAGTTTTCATCATTATCTTCACCTTTAGCTTCTGCTCCGCGCAGAATGCCTCAGTCACAGAACAGCCGCCGGCAGATGCTGAAAACAAAGGCCCTTCGTATCTCGGAGTACTCTTCAGTAATCATCCCCGGGGAGTTCGTATAGTGAATATTTATCCGGGAAGCCCGGCTGATAAGGCAGGTCTGCAGAAAGGCGAAATCATAACTCATGTGAACAGCTTCCCTGTGGGTGGTGAGCTGAGTCTTAAGAATACCATTCGGTCCTACAGTCCCGGCACTTCCCTGCAGCTGAGGATTATAAACCGAAAAGGCGAAACAGAAGAAAAAACCGCAGTGACCGAATTACTCCCGGAAGGTCTGCTTTCATTCCCGGAAACCGGCGAGCCGGCTTTCGGAATCAGTCCTTATAAATAGAATGGAGCGGGTTTTTTTTCGCACTGAATCCGTAAACAGAGAATTAATGTAATAAGTCAGAGCTTCTTCCTGACGGGCCTGAAACTCGGGCAGCTTTACGGCAGAAAGGTGCAGAATGCTTCCGATATGACTGGTAATGCTCATGGCTGTGAGATCGGCCGGAACAGTTTCACTTATTATTTTGTTTTTTTTATCAGCTTCGATCAGGTCATACCAGAACCGGATATGCTTTTCGAATGACTGCCGCACCCTTTTCTGCAGCTCTTTAGTGCTGAACTCTTTTTCCTGTAAAAGCGCCAGAAGCAGATAACCGGCTTTCCACTGTTTTTTTATTACCAGGGTCATAATTACCCGGAGACTTTCTGCGGTAAAAGAGATATGCTTTTTTTCCTGCAGGGATTCCGGTATATGACCCTGAGATTCATCTTCCATATGGTTCAGAAGATCAATGATACATTCATCCAGTGAGGACCAGTAATTGTAGAAAGCCCCGCGTGTGAGACCGGCCCTTTTTACAAGATCACAGACGTTTGTTTTATGGTATCCCCGTTCTGTAATTTCGAGAATGAGAGACTCTCTGATTTTTGCAATGGTGACCTCGCCCCGTTCATACTTGGCGAACACTTTGAACTTATGACCTTTGGACTTCTGTGCTGTTTTCTGCATTTTTTAACCGAAACTCTTTTTTATAATTGTTTTTATACGGGGTGTATCAGACCATTAACATCATACAGTATCCCTTCTGTAAAGGAAAACATTATGCTTCTTCGCAATTCACACCGCCATACACACGGTCATTACACCAATCCCGTCAGTCAGCTGACTTATGAAGATTGTGCAGGGCTTATAAAACTGGCCCTTCTTGAAGATGCTCCTGCAGGCGATGTCACCTCAGAAGCAATATTTGCACCGGATGACCGTGCCCGGGCTACTATTGTCTCCCGGGAGGACGGCGTTCTGAGCGGACTTCCGCTCGTTCAGCATCTGATCACCATCTATAAAGAAATGACAGGCAGTGAAATTCAGTTTCATTCCCGCTTCAAGGACGGACAGCCAATCGCCAAGGGCGACCGGATTCTTGAACTTGAAGGAACCACAAGGGCTTTGCTGCGTACAGAACGAATTATCCTTAACTTTCTTCAGTATTTGAGCGGAATCGCCACAAGGGTGAATGATGCTGTGAAAATTGCCGGTCAGCTTAAAATAGTAGACACCCGGAAAACACTTCCAGGTTACCGCCGTCTTGCCAAATATGCGGTTTACTGCGGAGGCGGAATTAACCACCGCATCAGCCTGAGCGACATGATCCTCATTAAAGACAACCATGTGGCAGCCGCAGGCGGAATCAGACCTGCAATCCTCAAATCCAGGGAGGCTCACCCGGAAGTACCCCTTGAAATCGAAGTGGATACTCTGGATCAGCTAAAAGAGGCTCTGGAGCTGCTGCCTGATTATGTTCTGCTGGATAATATGGACCGGTCTATGATTCAGGAAGCTCTGAAAATGATTCATGCCTACCCCGAAGAAGACCGCCCTGTGATTGAAGTCTCCGGTGGCTGGCGTCCCAGCAGACTTCACGAAATTGAAGATCTGGGTCCCCTTCAGGTCAGCATGGGTTTTCTTACCGGGGAAACCAGGCTTCTCGATTTTTCCATGGAAATCATCGACTCCGACCGATAATTTCTGTACATGAACAGCTCACTGAATGATTTCCAGGCTGGTGTTAAAGCCTCCGAAGAGGGCAGATATCAGGATGCTGTAAAGCATTTCGAAGCGGCCATTGCAGCAAAGCCTGAGGAAGCTGCTTTTTTTAACCTCGGAAGTGCTTATTTTCGTCTTAAAAATTACGAGGCTGCCCGCAGAAATCTGATTTCCGCTCTGAAAATCAACCAGAGACTCACCCGTGCTCATATTCTTCTTGGTTATATTTACGGCCACGATAAAAACTTTGAAAAAGCAGCCATTTATTTTAAAAATGCACTGACTGTTGAAAAAAACAGCAGACCAGCCGTTACAGGTCTTGCCCTTTCTCTCAGCGAATCCGGTAAATATGAAGAAGCACTGAAAGTGATCACCAGCTTTCCCGGAAACGAATCCGACGTAACCCTGGCCGGCCTGAAGGCCGGTCTTCATCTGAAACTGGGCCACCTGAAAGAAAGTGCGAAAGAATATGTAATGCTCACAAAATCCGATCCCAGGTACAAAAGCTTCAGCGATCATCTGGCTGCGGCAAGGGAAAGCGAGGATGCAGACGCCTCTGCTCTGTTTGAGCATATTGAGGATAAAATCAAAGACAGAACCGCAAAAGTTAAGGAACTTCTGACTAAAAAAAAGAGCTCACCGGATACTGTTCCGACTCAGGAAGATCTTAAGGACATGGTAGACCTTAGCTTTCTGCACCTCTTTAACGGAGATCCTGAAAAAGCTGTGAAGCTGCTTCTGGAAGCGAAGCGGATCAAAGATAGCTGAACGGATCGGTCTGAACAGCCTTTGCCGGATTTCAGTGTCTCACAGATACATGATACACTCTCTGATTATGTTCAATAATCACATATACCAGACCTTCTTCCTGAAGCTCCAGAAGCGATTCAGAAAGCACTGACTGATACTGTCTGGCAAGGGCTGCACCGGAAAGGAATCCGATTCTTTTTCGCAGTTCATCGGCTGTTTTCCTGCCTTCCTCTGAGGTTTCACCTCTGTAAACCGGAAAGACAGTGTAGTATTCATCGAAAAAAATATCAAAGCTGATTCCGAAACTGTGACTCGATTCCGAAGCCGCGTTTGCATTGCGGCCTTTCAGATTCTGCTGGTAGTTCCCCGGACGCAAAGCAGAAGATATGGCAATCTTCACCCCGGGAGCCCCTTCCTTTTCGCTGAGTTTCTGGGAGATCCGGTCGGTAACAGCCTTCAGTGCACCGGCGGCTTTCGGAGTGAGATACCTGTATTTTTCAGGTACATTATAAAAAAAATAAGGTGTTTCTGCAGTCTGATCCAGTTTTACGAGCAGCCCCTTCGCAGCAAGATCCGGAATCATTCCATCGTCTGTGATCCGCTGCATTCCCGATTTAACAGTCTCTTCAAGATGATACGGAAGCAGATAGGTCCGGAAGGATTTAATGATTTCCGGATTCACATAATCACTGTAAATCGGGAATTTTTCAATAATCACGCGATCCGCTTTCCGGGTATCGGAAAGCCAGCTGCGAAGTCCTTCCTGGAAGCGCCTTTCGGACTGTTCCAGCTCCTGAATTCTGAAATGGTTCAGTAAACCTAAGAAAACTGATGTTACTGTCAGAATACTTATGATAATTAAAGAGAGTGAAGGACTTAATTTCTTCATGATTTAATCTTCCTCCGGAAACCGGGAGATGGTGCCGGCAGTGTCCCATTCTTTGGAGGCTTTGTCCAGAAACTGCCTCTCTTTCCGGGTAAGAGAATTCATTCCTTCTTTCGAAATTTTTTCGAGAAGTGCATCCACCTGCTCTTTCATACTGATTCTTTCGTTTATTACGGACTGTTTTTTTTCGAGTCTCCGTTTTTTCATTTTTTTCCGGATCCAGGCCACAAGACCGGATTCCTGACCAGGAGCAGAGGATTTCATTAGGTAACCGGAGTAAATCCGTCCGGATCGTGCATAATACAGAAGACTCAGAGCACCGCCCAGAGCCCCGCCGGAATGAAGGATCATGGTGTTTACCGAACCGGAAAGAAAGAGAATAGCCAGAAATATAAGCACCAGCCATTTCATGGTAATAGGGAATATTCCAAAAAAATAAACCGGTCTGTCCGGCCAGATTATGGCAAAAGCAATCAGCATTGCAGTAAGACCCGCATCAAAACCTGCCACCCTTATATCAGGCAGAAAAATGAGGCTCACCCCGAAAGAAAGCAGTGCTCCACCGGCAAGGCCTGTGGCAAAAAATTTCAGGAAACTGCCGGTTCCCCAGAGCCGCTCCAGGTCGGATCCGAACTGCCAAAGGATCAGACCTTTGATTAAAATATTTAAAACTCCTCCCGGACCAGGAGAAGGACTTAAAAAAATATGTGTCAGAATTTGGACGGGATGAAAATATTGCCCAAAACTGAGGGATAAAAAGGCATACGCGCTTAAAGCAGCGTCCGGACTAATCATAAAAAAGAGTGTTTCAGCCGCAAAAACGGTACCAAACACTATAAGCAGCCACCGGACTGCAGGGGTTACAGGGGGCCAGTGGAATTCGGCTGTCTGCCTTGTATAGCGCATGGAGACTTAAAGAGCAAGGGGCCTTTTATCCTGCAAGAAACTTTTACGGAACACAGCCATGGAAGATCACAAACACACTCGTATTTACCATTCCTGGATTAATATTGTTTTTATAGCAGCACTGACCGCCGGGCTGATTTTCGGCTATATTGTAAGTGAACTCCGGATAGGCCGCCAGCTGGGAATGCTGTCAAACTACACCCCCTCCACACCTACAAAACTCTATGACCGCAACGGCAAAGTATTTGCAGAGCTTTACCGCCACCGTCAGGAAATTGTTCCCTATAATAAAATTCCGGCCCATGTGATCCAGGCCTTTCTGGCTGTTGAGGATGATGCTTTTTTCCGCCACTTCGGTCTGGATTTTGTAGGGATTGCCCGGGCGGCCGCAGTGAATATCATGCGGGGGCAGATTGTTCAGGGGGGCTCCACTCTTACGCAGCAGCTGGCCAAGCAGATCTTTCTGAATGCTGAGGGAACCCGCGAAAGACATTTCGATCAGAAACTCAGAGAAACCATTCTTGCTCTTCAGATCGAAGAAAACATGTCAAAAAGCGAAATCCTCGAAGTGTATTTCAATGTGATCTACCTTGGCCACGGATGCATGGGAATTTCATGCGCGACCAATATTTATTTCAATAAAAATGTGGAAGATCTCTCTCTGCCTGAGGGGGCCGTTCTTGCAAGGCTCCCCCGTGCGCCAGTGAATTATTCTCCGTTCCGGAATCCCACCGCCAGCAGGCAGGCCCATAAACTTGTGCTTTCTCTGATGGCAGAAAACGGATTTGTTCCGCCTGATCAGGTGGACAGTATCCATGAAAAATTCTGGGAAACATACTGGGCGAAGGTGGTCACTACCTCCCCGTCCCGTTCTTTCCGCTCTAACCGGGAAAACCAGGCCCCGTATTTCACAGAGTACGTAAGGCAGATTCTCGAAGCCAGTGAAGAAATCGGCCCCGACAGGCTTTATACAATGGGACTTCGTGTCTACACTACACTCGATCTGACCCATCAGAAAATCGCGGAAGAAGAAGTAGCCAAAGCACTTGCAGAAGCCAACCGCATAGGTTCCAGCTATGCAAAAGGCGGACGTTCCATGGGCGTGGACACCAGTCTTTTCGGAGTCATGAGCCAGCTCTCAATGATTCTGCCGGTAGGCGCACCGGAAATTCAGAGACTGAGTCCGGCGGCTCAGCTCCGCAAGGAAATCGATAAGGGCGGACTGCTGGATGCAGCCGAACTCCTTTCCGCACTGGTACCTGCAGCAAATGAATCTGTGGCGCTTGAATTTCTTCGCAAAGACACTCAGGCTTATGCAGAGAATCTCAGCGTTCAGGGAGCGTTTATATCCATTGAACCCAGGACCGGTTATATAACTTCTATGGTCGGCGGAACAGAGTTTTCCATTAAAAACCAGTTCAACCGGGCAGTACAGGCGCGAAGGCAGCCTGGCAGTGCATTCAAGATTTTTGTTTACGGTGCGGGCTTTGAACAAAGGAGATTATCCACTGCAACAGGACTCAATGATGCTCCGTTTTTTACAATGGACGATGCAGGAGATTCCTGGTCCCCCGGTAATTACGATGAAGGTTTTAAAGGAATCGTTCCCCTTAAGGGAGCTTTCGCCGGTTCTCTGAATACCTGTGCGATTGATGCATATAACAAAACAGGTCCCGATGCTGTAATCGACTTCGCTTCCCGGATAATGAAAATCCCCGACCGGCACCGCTTCCATCCTGGTCCGTCCCTGGCTCTGGGTTCCGGGGAAGTGACTCCTCTGGAGCTTGCCACCGGTGTTTCCATTATTGCCAATGAAGGAAAGGATGTAATTCCCTTTGCAGTTAAATATGTAACAGACCAGAGCGGAAATGTTCTTCTTAATACTGAGCAGACCGTCAGAAAGAACCTTGCAGCAAAGGCAAAAGACGGAACCATCCAGATCATAGAACGCGGAGTTGCCTGGCTTCTGAAAGACATTATGAAAGCGGTAGTCAATGGCGGTACCGCCACTCTTGGTATACGCGATAAAGCAGGTTTCCGCGGTGAGGCAGCCGCCAAAACAGGAACCACTTCCAGCTGGTCTGATGCATGGATCGCCGGATTCAATCCGGAAATCACAACTGTCTACTGGGTTGGGTATGACCGTTCATCCATCACACTGGGAGCAGGCCAGGCAGGCGGACATATCGCTTCTCCTGTAATGGGCTATTTCCTTAAAAGACTATACCAGGAATCCGGCCGCACACCTCCGTCCTTCCCTGACAGTAACGGGGAAAAACCTGATACCATTGTATCCGGGCCCTGCGGCGGACTCGGAATGGCCCCAGGTCTGGTTCACGGCGAAATGAAAAAAATGCCTCCGGGAGACGTTTGTGCCGGTGCAGATTCGAGGATCTACGACCAGAGAGAACTTCTCATGAAAGAGCTGGGCATTACACCCGAAGAACTGGGTGCAGACGGGAAAGTCAAATTTAAAAACTAATATTCGAATCAAATTAAATTCAAAGGTTAATGAATAATGAAAAGCAGACAGATCGGTAAATTTAAAGGTAATCAGAACAGCGATTTTGCAAAGCTGCTGGAAAACAGCTTCAGTGCAGAGAGTGCTCTCCATCCCGGAGATCATTACACTGCAACTGTGACTGATATAAAAACCAGCAGGGAATTCATTTTCATTAATACTCAGGCGGGGGCAGGCCTTGTTGAAAAAAAAGAGCTGGAAGACTCAGAATTCACGCTTACTGTTAATCCTGGCGAAAAAATTGATGTATTTTTTCTCAGTAAAAATCACGGGGACAGCATTTTCTCCACGGTTCCGAAAGGGGAAGCAGCACGAAAAATTCTCACCGTCTGTATGGAAAAACTGATTCCCCTGAACGGTAAAGTCACCGGTAAAAACAAAGGCGGATTCGAGATCGAATGCGGAGAAATCACTGCATTCTGCCCGGCCTCTCAGATGGATCAGCCTGAACCTGAACTTAAATCTGTGCTTCCGTTTATAGTAACAGAAGTCAGCGGTTCTAAAACCGTTTTTTCCCGCAGAAAATTTAAGGAAATCGAAAAAGACCAGCTTCGCAGCCAGATGCAGATGAATCTGAACGAAGGGGATGTGGTGACCGGCAAGGTTGAATCTGTAATGGATTTCGGGGTGTTTGTGGACATCGGGGGGCTTCAGGGGCTTATACCTGCTTCCGAACTCTCCTATAAAAAAATTAAACATCCTTCTGAAATTCTTTCCTCCGGGCAGACAATCCGCTGCAAAATCACTGCCCTTGACTGGAAAGAAGATAAAATCACACTCTCCTATAAAGCCCTTCAGAATAACCCCTGGCAGGGTCAGCTTCCTTTCAGCACAGGCGATATCATTGAAGGTACGGTCGAAAGTGTCCGGCATTTCGGGGTCTTTGTAAGACTGCCGGATAATTTTAACGGCCTCATACCAAACTCAGAATCAGGAGTACCCAAAGGACAGTCTCTTGAAAAAGCATTCCCGAAAGGTCAGAAAGTCCGGGTCATGATTATGAAAATTGACCGGGAGAACGAAAAAATCAGCCTCTCCGCTGAAAAGGTAAAAGATGCCGAGACCCGTGAGGAATATGAATCCTACATGAAAAACATGAATGCAGACTCACAGCCATCCAAAGAGGAAGTTTCCAGTTTCGGTAAGCTGCTCCAGGCAAGTCTGAATAAATCAAAATCCGGTTAAACGAATGGAATCACCTGCAGCCCAGATCGATAAGCCCGAATTTACGGAAAGACTGAAAGCCTATGATCCCGAGGCGTTTAATCTTCTGATTGAATCCTTCAAGGACAGGGTGTATAATCTGTCAATGCGGATAACGAAAAATCCGGATGAGGCGGAAGAAGTGGTACAGGAAACTTTTCTTTCCGTTTTTGATAAAATTCATACTTTTCAGGGTAAGTCCCGTCTGACCACCTGGATTTATGCGATAGCCTATAATGGTGCTCTGAACCGGATCCGGAAAACTGAGCAAAAAAATGTAACCTTCGAAGAAGAAACCCATCTAACCATTGATCCGGGCTGGCTGAGAAACAAAGGAACGGAAATCAATTTCGCAACAGAAGGCTCCGTTCTTCGTAAAGAGCTTCAGGAAATACTGGAAAAAGCAATCGAATCCCTCCCTGACGGGTACCGGGAACTGTTTGTAATGAAGGAAATTGAGCACCTTTCAGTAAAGGAAATTGCTGAAATTGTGAATCTGAATCCAGGAGCGGTCAAGACAAGGCTTCACAGAGCAAGGCTCATTCTCCGGGCAAAACTCAGCGATTACTGGGAATCCGCTAAAAACTGACAGAGGTTTTTTATGAACTGTTTTGATTACATTGATATGCTTTCCGATTATATCGACGATGAGCTCGAGCCAGGAGACAAAAAAAGTTTTGACAGTCATTTCGCAGACTGTCCGGACTGCCGGGTATTTCTGAAAAGTTTTCGTTCAACGGTTGAGGCAATTGAGTATCTGAAAAAAGAGCAGTGCCCCCCGGCTCTCGAAAATAAACTTAAAAGCCTGATTCAGACCAGAATAAAAATCTTAAAACCGTAAAGAAAAAGCCCTTCGCCGCAATTAGTTTACATGATTCAGGTTTGAATCAGTTCGATTCAGCGAGAGCGGCCTGCCGGGCTTTTTCATAGTTTTCCAGCTGGGTCCGGTTCATCACACGCACTTCCTCATACCGTTTTTTTATGTCTTCCGGCATGGATGCACCTGATTTTTCGATTACATAATCCAGAAGCTCCAGTCGGTCTTTTACGGGTTTTGCCTGCTGATCATAGTAGAAATTAACATCTTCAGCAGAAGCTTCACCTTTATTTACAGCTGCCGCGAGCTGTGATAATTTCTGTCTGTCAGCTTCCTGAGCAGCTTTTTCTTCCTCAGTCAGTCTGCGGGGAATAATGGAATTTCCGGGAAATTTTTCAGCCAGATCCTCAAACTGCTTCATCACAGAATCCGTATAGGGAGTTCCGGTAGCCGGGTTGATCGGGTTCCCTTCGCTGACAGGATCCAGTATATCATTGTCCTGAGGACCGGGAACAGCCCCTTCATCGCCGGTGCGTCCATAAGAATGATTTTTAAAAAAATCAGATTCAAAAACAGATTTACCTTCGGTCGCGGATCCGCCTGCAGTATCTCCGCCTCCTCCGAAAAGAGCGGTCAGAGCTTTGTCTTCGTTTGCAGCGGCATCCTGATCCTCATTACCGGACTCTCCTCCCCCGAAAAGAAGAAATATAAGAGATCCGGCAATGATCACTCCGGCTGCGATGTATTTAAAATTATTTTTCATAGTGTATGCTCCTGTATAACGTGAATTATTTCAGTAAAAATAAATAAAAAAAAGCAGAATCCTCCCGAAGGAAGATTCTGCTTTTACAGTGTTAAACCGGCAGATTACGGACGGTAAATGTCGTAAACTTTGGTTACATCAAAATTCGGATCTGCTTTGGCTGCTACATTAATCTGACGAACGTTATCCACCAGAGTAGGTTTGGTTGTCTGGTAGAAAAGCCCTGTGAGAACACGACCCTGATTCTTGGACTCGACTGCAAGAGCAAGAGCCTTTGAGAGATCAGAAGTGTTATGGTCAGCCGGAAGTTCATCAACCTTATCCTTATAAGATTCAAAAGTATTTACTTTATTAAATGTAGGGCACGGGCTTATTACATTAATAAAAGAAAATCCTTTGTGTCGAATGGCCTTTTCGATAAGATCCTGAAGGATTTTAGGCTTAGAGCTGTATGCCTGAGCCACGAAAGTAGCACCATAGGTCAGCATGTAAGCTACCGGGTTCAGAGCATAATCTGGTCCGCCGTAAGGAGTGGTATTGGTAACCATGCCTTTTTCGCTTGTAGGAGAAATCTGACCTTTGGTAAGACCGTAAATAGCATTGTCCATCATTATATAAGTGATGTCTGTGTTTTTACGGGCCACATGAGGAACATGACCGCCACCGATTGAGAAACCATCTCCGTCACCACCGAATACCACTACTTCCAGTTCCGGGTTTGCAAGCTTCACACCTGCAGCAACCGGGAGCGCACGGCCATGAGCAGTGTGCATTCCGTAAGCCTTAACGAAATAAGGGAAACGCGATGAACAACCGATACCGGAAACCAGAGTCATTTTTTCAGGATCCAGTTTGAGTTCTGCAAAGGCTCTGTATGCCGCATTCAGCACACCATAATCCCCGCAACCGGAACACCAGGTAGGGGGAACTTCACTTTTATAATCTTTCCAGGTTAATGCTTCTGTAGTTACTGCGGTCATGTTACTTAACCTCTTTAATTTTGTTTACAATATCCATTGGGAAGAACGGTAATCCGCCGTAAATTGTATAGCTGATCGGCTCTACCGGGAATTCAGATCTGATGAGTTTTGCAAGCTGTCCCTGCTTGTTTACTTCAGGAATCAGAATCTTCTTGTGCTTACCGAGGAATTCTTTCAGTTTTTTCTGCGGCAGAGGATATACAAGTTTCATATACATTCCGCTGACTTTAATACCCTGCTCACGGGCAATTTTCACTGCTTCGCGTACCGTTCCCATAGTGGAACCCCAGGCAATGATTCCGAGCTCTGCCCCTTCCTGAATGTCGGATTCAGTCACAGTGCAGAAATCTTCCAGATCCTTCAGCTTGTTAAAACGCTTATCCATCATTTTATTGCGGTTATCCGTGGTGTAGCGTGGTGCTGAAGTCTCAGCATGCTCCAGACCGGTCGAAATATAAGCCGCATTCGGATCGCCGGGAAGTGCCATGGGGGAAATACCGGATTCAGTCAGTTTGTAACGCAGATAACGCTCCTGACCTGGAGTGTAACGCTCACGGGTAACCAGTTTGATTTTGGAAGGATCAGGAGTCTTCATGGACGCTGTCCGGAAACCAAGGGAACCATCCGTAAGGAGGATCACCGGAACCTGATATTTTTCTGCAATATTGAAGGCTTCAATGGTAAGATAAACACAATCCTCCACCCCTTCTGCAGAAAGTACAACTTTCGGAGCATCACCGTGAGATGAATAAGCAGCCAGAAGAAGGTCTGACTGTTCATGCTTTGTAGGAAGACCTGTAGAAGGTCCGCCGCGCTGCACATCCACCACGACGATAGGTACTTCTGACATAGATGCCATACCGATCAGTTCCTGCATCAGAGAAAGACCAGGACCGGAAGTGGCTGTAAAAGATTTTTTTCCTGCAAAAGAAGCACCGATTACGTTAGCGAGTGATGCAATTTCATCTTCTGCCTGAACAAGAATACCGCCACGCTTTGGCAGGTGCTTAGCAGTAAAGTAAGCAACCTCAGTGGCCGGAGTAATAGGATAAGCACTGTAAAATTCTGCCTTGGCCAGAAGGGCTCCCAGACCCACAGCATCGTTACCCGAAATAATAATAACATCGTTCTTAGGAATACCGGAATCCATCAGATACGGATCTGATTTTTTCAGTTTTTCCTGAACAAATTTCTTTCCGGCATCAAGAGCTTTGAAGTTTACTTCAACAACATCGGCTCCTTTTTTTCCGAATTTAGACTCAACAGTTCCCCGAAGACTGTTCATGTCAATATTGAAAAGCTCAGAAACTGCACCCAGAGCAACCATGTTCTTGGAACGGTAGGTATTCAGCTCATCACGCGCAATGGCACTCATCGGAATCGGATAGGTAACGACTCCTGGTATATTCTGTTCTTCCTCGATGTCCCCGCCCGGGAAGTCATAAACCAGAACTGTTCCTTCTTTCAGTAAAGCCTTGTTGTTATCAAGAGCTTCTTTATTGAAAGCCACCATTACATTGAAGATACCACCCTCTGAAAGGATAGGATCCTTAGAGAAACGGATCTGATACATAGCGTAACCGCCGCGGATTTCAGCAGGGAATGTTTTAAAGGTTAACACCTCTAAACCAGACCTTGCGGCCGCCTGAGCCACCATGTCGCCGGCTGAGATGATTCCTTCACCACCTTCCCCGCCAAAGCGAATGATCAGATCTTTTACTTTACTTTCGTTTGCCGCTTTTTCCATAACTCTCCTCTGATTTTAGGTTGATAGGCACCTACGGAACTGACCGTAAAAAGCTGCTGACTTTTTCCTTTTTTTTTAAGTCTGCTGGTGCAAATGATGAAAACCGGAAGAAATATGGCAAGCCCATTTTTCACTCAGGGAAGTGTTTTGAAACAATGAAATCTCTGATTATTATCAGATAGGAAACGGACCGAAAATACTTAAATTTTAAGGATTCAGGTTAAAAAAATTCTATTGAAGAGAAAAATCTGGGCAGAGGAGGGTTCGAACCTCCGTAGACTACTGTCGACAGATTTACAGTCTGTTCCCTTTGGCCACTCGGCCATCTT
>CAZQKZ010000056.1:19151-19523 GCA_964594095.1 uncultured Leptospiraceae bacterium
CCGGAGGGAATCGAACCCCCGACCTACTGATTACAAGTCAGTTGCTCTACCAGCTGAGCTAAGGCAGCGTCAGTATAGCCATCAATTCTGAATCCCCGAAATCTGTCAAACGGAAACCTGGCTTAATTATGCGGACTTTTTTTAATGGCGCACCCGGGATTTTTCCTGCAAATCACGGATGCTCCATTAGATTCCCTCGCGCGTCAAAAGAGCTTATTGATAATGAATATTACTTTGTATAATTATTACGCGCGCGATTTTTTTACTTGACATTTTTACTAAATTAATTTTTGCGCGCATTATTTCGGAAATTTTCGCCTGAAGCGAAGCGGAAGACGAAAATTGACCATCAGTCGGCAGGCGGGGAAGAGG
>CAZQKZ010000057.1:0-18874 GCA_964594095.1 uncultured Leptospiraceae bacterium
AAATTCCGGAAGGGCCGCTGTACAGTCATTTTTTATGCATAATCCGGGCTAAGGACTTTGAAATCAGGAAACGGAAGGGGCAGCCTGGGAGCAGTGACAGCGCCTCCTGGCTCCGGGAAATCCTATATTTCATTGTTTTTGACTTTTTTACTGTTCAAAGGCTATAATAACCGTGATTTCATTATTTCTCTGCTTAAGAAACAGACTCATGGATCTTCTGTAATCAAGGAAACCGAAGACTACCTGAATTCAAGCGATAGTATGCTCCCCGTTCCTGTTGTCGGCTACGATAAACCACTTCGCGTCAGTATCATTGAATCCATTTTTTTATCTGCAGAAAGTCTTCTTGATAACGAAACCTGCAGACAACTGTATAACCTTGTTTTTCAGGCGTCTCCTCCAGATAAAAATAATTACGCAGAAGCTGCCGCCAAACTCCTTAAAAACACAAATTTTTTTGAGATTTACAGTAATATTCTGCAGTTTTTGAGCAAAGCAGGTATCACCGGAATACTGCTTGTTCATGATGAGTTTAACAGATTTCTGTCACGTCAGAGCAGTGACTTTTCCGATGATCTCGATTTTATTCAGGAATTTGCTGAATTTAATATTCGGATTAAAAAATTTAAAGTGATTCATCTTCTGCTGCTTCATAAAGGAATTTCCCAGTACTTAGCAGGTATAAATGAGGATCGGCGCAAAGACTGGCTGAAGATTGAAGGACGCTTCACTGAGATTCACTATGAGGAGGAATTTACTGACACTTTAAATCTGTTGATTTCATTTTTCAGACATTACCAGGGCAGAAAAACTCCGGAACAGGGAATCAAAAAACACAGAGAATCAGTAAAGTTTATTTTAAAGCATTCTCCCCTTCTTTCTGCATATTCTGAAGCAGATCTTATTCAGCTTGGAAATCTTGCATGGCCCCTTGATTTAACTGCAGTAATTGCAATTCCTTTTCTGAATACACATTTCGGACAGGGGCAGCGGACGCTTTATTCCTGGATCTCCGAAGTAATTCAGGACAGAGATTCAGATGTCCGTATCAAAGATTTATTTGATTTTTTTGACACTCGTATTGATAAACTCAGCTTCGATGACCGAAGACTGGCCAAATGGATACATGGACGAAATGCTGTAAATGAACTTCGAAACAACGAGAACCTGGCGGCAATTATTAAAACTCTTACTGTTCTGGATATCACAGAATCAGCAGGAATTCTCCCACCGGTCAGGGATATTCTTGCTCTATGTACCGGATTATCATTAAAGAAAACGGACTTGTATCTTCAGGAGCTTCTTGACAGAAATCTTATTATATTCAGAGAATCATCGGGCCATTATTCGGTCCATTTCGGAAGTTCTGTACCTATCAGGAAAATTCTGGAGACGCAATCTTCTTCTGTAACTGTCAGCATGCAGCAGCAGATATTACTCACAGATTTTGCCGCGGCAGCTATATACGCAAAAAATTACAATGCTGAATATTTTACATCGAGGTTTTACACGCCGGTTTACCTGCTCGAGGAGACCGTAATTAATGAACTCCGAGCAACCGATGATCTGTGGAAATCAGATGATTCCGTAAAGCCGGATCCCATCCCGGCTGTTATTTCTTTTCTTAAAAAGCTCTATTCTGAATTCAGGTTAACCGGATCCTCCGGAATTATTATTTATTATCTTGGCAACCCCGATTCCGAGACTGCAAAAATCCTGCTTGAGGCAACAGCGCATTCTAAAGAACTTACATTTTGTATTTTTATAATAGCAAATTCATCGTTCGTTTATTCAGATATTCTAAAAAAATACTGCGCGGCAAAAACTCTTAGTCAGAATGCAGAATTTCTTCGCAAAGATCCTGCTATTCTTACAGATCTTCAGATTCACCTTTCTGATTTAACATTACATCTGAAAGATGCTCTTAAACAGCATTTTGATTCCGATGGAATCCATATCACTTTTAACAGCAGCTTCAACGATAATGCAGATAGGGAGAATGGTTTGCTCTCGCAAATTCTTAAAAAGAGATTTCCTGATACTATAAAAGTTAATTCTGAACTTATTAACAGGGAAAACATCAGCCCGAATATCCGAAATGCCCGGAAAAAGATTCTTCGTGATATCCTTTCAGGTTCAGAATTTCTGGGAACAAAGGAAAAAGGGTACGGACCGGATATAGCTGTATTTCGGGCATTGTTCACTTCTAAAAACCTTTACAGCAACGGGAAATTCCTTTTCGGGAAAGCAATTGATACAGCGGGCAGTCCAGACACAGGGGCTGGTAAAGTAATTAAGAAAATCCAGGAATATCTGCTGAAACATTCCGATAAGCATAGTTTTTCACTTCTCTATCGGACACTGCTTAAAGAACCATTCGGACTTTATTCAGAGATAATACCGGTCTATATTGTGGCTGTTCTTACTGAGGGTGGATATTCATATTCCCTTTACTGTAATGGACGTTATGAAAAAGAAATTAATTCAGATACTTTCGAAAGACTGCATCTTGATCCGGATTCATTCAGAATCAGAATACTGAAAAAGGATGTCAATAAGGATAAATTTATTGGTGATATTATTACAGTCTTTAAGAATCCGGGTGTTTTTTCCGGATTTCGTTCCTCTGAACCATCAGTAACTTCAGTTTCAAGAACGGATTCCGAAAACAAAATCTATGAAGCAACCCTGGCCATTCTCATGTGGTACAACCAGCTCCCGGAGTATACAAAAAATTCTGCAAAACGATCTGAAAAGCTCGATGCATTACTCCGTACAATCGCAGCAGCAAGTGATCCCCAGGATCTTCTGTTTGAGAGTATTCCGCAAATCTTTGCATTTGACTGGGAAAAAGCAGATTCTGAAAACACCAGTATTCTGATAGATAATATTATCTTTTTAAAACAGGAAGCGGATAGTTTTTATCTTCAGTTAGTTCTGGATATTTCCGCCTTAACACTGAAAGCTGTATTTCCTTACATTAAAAAAAGCTATAATAACTTAACAGATGCAATAGCCGATTTTCGTTCCTCTAATGAATCATTAATCAACGAATTAAAAGTCAGGGATCCAGACTTTGCTAAATTAAACGACCGGCTTCTGATTCCCTACAAAGACGATTCAGTTCTGATTGAATCAATTGGATCTGTACTTACCGGATCACATCCCCGATACTGGAAGGATGAGACCATTAAGCAGTATGAATTCAGACTTACTTCTGAACTTGCAAAGCTTCACATTGCTTCTCTTATGGGCGGAGATACCACACAGGCGAATTATTTAAAAATTCAGCAAATCCTCAAAGCAGCGCGAAATTTTTCGAAAGAAGAACGGGAATTACTTATACAGGAGTTAGTGCGATGAATGGGAATAATCATACATATATGAAGGCAGATCCAATCCATTTACACAAACTATTCGGGGAAGTAAATGGTTTTTTTATTCCTGAATACCAAAGGCCTTATACATGGACTGAAAAACATGTGGAACGATTCTTTGAAACAATCGAAATGGCCAATAATCAGCAGGAGAATTCAGACTATCCGGCTTTTGTGGGTGCTTTGCTGTCGATAACTCCTGATATTCATCTTCAAAAACTCTATAATCTGGACAATCTGGAATCTCCTGATGTGGTTCATATACTGATAGATGGACAGCAACGAATCACAACAATTCTTTTTATTATTAGTGAAATTTATAAAAGATTGGTTGAGTATTCAGGAACTGATATATTCAAAGATTACCCTTCACTTAAAAATCAATTGAATTCAGCGATAAATAACTGCAAAGATGCAATATTCTGTAAAAATAATTCCATAATCAATCCTCCGGACAAATGTCCGAATTGCTATTTGCCCAAAATTATTTATGCAAATACCAACGATGTATGGAAGAAAACAACTTCGGGAGTTTATAAACATCCGATTTCTAATTACATTTTTAATCTTCAGAATGACCATAAAGCGGAAATCAATGATGAGGCAATCCTCAGAATCCAGGATACCATTATAGATTCATTAGATAGTATTTCCGGCAGGATTGCAGAAAATATCCAGAGTTTAATTAATAATTCAGAATATCAATCCAGACTAAAAATTAATTTAGGGGAGCTTCAAAAAATTAAAGAATCTGGCTCAGAAGAATTAAGCCAGATATATACTGCTGTTTCGTCTCTGATTCTTCTGAACACGATTCTGCAAAAGATTATTTTTACGAAAATTGAGGTCACTAAAGAATCCTATGCATTCGATATCTTTGACTCTCTGAACTCCACAGGGGATCAGCTAACAGCATTTGAAACCTTTAAGCCTACTGTTATTAAATATTTTGAAATAGAAAATCATAGTCAGGTTTCATACAATAATTCATCTGAAAAAGGTTTTTTGGACCGTTTTTCGAAATATTTAGACGGAAAAGACCGCGCAGACCGTCATAAGATCACCAAAAAATATCTAACATCATTTTTCTACTTTCAAAACGGTGAAACTGTTACCGAGAGCACCAATGACCAGAGAACATTATTAAACAAACTTTTTAAACAACACGAAGATCATGCTTCTAAACATGAATTTCTGAAAAACTTTGATATTCTGACTGAATTCTATGAGGAAATCTGGGATAAAAATCCAAGGGATCTTTCGGGAAAATATGATGATTTTTCAAAAATTGCCCTTTCTGTATTTAAAGAATCCAAACATACTATAGTAATCCCATTGCTTGCGCGTTATTATGAGTCTTACTTATATAATAAAAATAATTATTATAAAGAATTGAATTCTGTTATTAAGGCCGCATTTACCTTCTCATTTATATGGAGACTGATGAGTGGCGGATCGACTGCAGGGATTGATAATGCTTATGTAAGTCTGATGAATGATACCATTTGCAGAAAAAGAAATACTCTGCCTTCTGTAGAAGATCTTAAGCAATTGCTGCTTGAAAAACTAAAGGATAAGTATTCGGATGACAGACTTAAGAAACAGAATTTCAAGTCTCATGTGAGTAAAGTTCAGTATTCATCTCCGGGGAAAAACATCTGGCTTCGGTTTTTTCTGGCTGCTGCTGCCCATAATTCCATCACTGATATAAAAGGAGCCGGCCTCGATAAGCCTGGAACCGGAAATTCCCATCCATTGCTAATTATTGAAAACTGGATTGAAAAAATCAATCTACTAACAATTGAACATATTATTCCGCAGAGGCCAGAGAAGAAATCAGATTATAATCCTGAACTCCTCCATCCGGATACAATGCATTCAGTTGGGAATCTGGTATTAATCCCGAAACAGATTAACTCAATGCTTGGGAATAAATCCTGGACGGAAAAAAAGAGAATATACAATGCTCTGTCGCAGAAAGATCCAGCGCATCGGATTGAAAATCTTAACAATGAAATAAAAACTTCTCTTAAAAATTCCACCAAAGAAATAATACTGAATTCGGCTTACCTGCAGAACCTGGAATCCCTTTCCAGTGTAGAAGAATGGACACCAGATCTTATTAAGAAACGAGCGGAGCGGATGGCTGAACTGGTCTGGGATAACATTAAAGGATACCTCGACTTACCATAACACCCATGCCTACTCTGGATCAAATACTCTCTCGTGCAGGCGACAATCAGCTTGAGGAGCTGATTGGTCCGGGAACCGTGCGCCTTCTCCGGATGAAAAATCCGGATTTTAAGTACGGTCAGACTCTGAAAGAAACTATAAAAAAATCTTATGGATTAAGCGGTCTTCTGGAAAATAAAAAAACGCGCAACCTTATCTTTGAGATTCTGAGACCTGATGATGCAAAGGAACTCTGTAAACTGCTTCAGGGACGGGACTGCAGCGAGCCTTATAATGCATTATACAGAATGAATTTTCATAAAGGAAGCGAGAAAGAAAAAAAGCTATATTCTTTCTTTTCAGAGTCACCTCCCGAAGCTCCTGAAATCGAAATCAGACAGGATAAAGAAATGGTCCTACCGGAGTATCCGCTGTTTCGCCATCAGATCGATATACTTTCCAAAGCAGAAGAATTTCTTTTCAGTGGGAAACCAGGGAAAAGGCTGATTATCCATATGCCTACAGGAGCGGGAAAGACCAGAACTTCGATGCATCTGATTATGCGGTTTCTGAATCAGAATCCAGGTGCATGGGTTCTATGGCTTGCTTACAGTGAAGAACTCTGTGAACAGGCGATTGAAGAGTTCAGAAACACCTGGGCAAAACACGGCAGTCTTCCGGCAGAAATAATCCGCTTCTTCGGAGCTTACAATGCACCGGAGGAAACCGAAAATTCTGCTCTGATCGTAGCCGGACTGGATAAAATTTATAATGCCATTATACGAAACGGGGATCTTAAACTTCAGAATCTACTGCTTAATCATGTGAAGCTGATTATTATGGATGAAGCTCATCAGGCAATCGCCCCAACCTACAAAGAGATTCTCGAAAGGCTGACACTTCGGGATACACCTTTGATTGGACTGACCGCCACACCAGGAAGATCCTATGAGGATGAGGGTGCGAATCAGGAACTTTCCCGCTTTTTTCAGGCAAAGCGAATTCAGATGGAAATTCCGGATTATTCAAACCCGGTGGAGTATCTTACAGAAAGCGGGTATCTTGCCAGTACGACATTTCAGGAAATCTCGGATTTTGAATCTGATGCAGTTTTCTCTGTCACTGCTGCTGCACTTGATTTTTCAGATCAGCTGCTTCAGTCCATTGGAGCCGATGAAAAAAGAAATCTGGCCATATTAAATAAAATTGAAGAACTTTGCAGAAAACATAAAAGAATTATATATTTTGCCCCCTCTGTGGATAATGCCCGGGCAATTTCACATGCCCTTCTGACCCTGGGCATCCAGTCTTTCTTTCTGAGCGGTGCAACGGGAAAAACAATAAGACGAACCATAATAGAAACCTTTAAGTCAGATTCAGATATACCTATGATCCTCTGCAATTTTGGTGTGCTGACCACAGGATTTGATGCTCCGAAAACAAGCTGTGCTGTAATCGGACGACCCACGAAATCTCTGGTTCTTTATTCGCAGATGGCTGGTCGGGCCATTCGAGGACCCAGAGCCGGAGGGAATGCCAGCGCCGAAGTTTTTACTGTAACAGATACGAAGCTTAAAGGATTCGGAGCCATCTCCGATGCCTTCATTTACTGGAATAATTTTTACAAAAAATAATCAGGAGAACTCAATATGACAGCATCACATGAAATCGTTCCTATGCACCTTGCCATACAGTCCATGAGAGACAATGGTTACAAGAATGCAGCGTATGCGCTCGCAGAACTTATCGATAATTCTATTGAAGCGGAAGCATCGAAAATTACAGTCATCTGTGAAGAAAAAATCATTCATACAAAAAGAATGAATATTTTAGATAAAATCTATGTACTTGATAACGGTACTGGTATGACTCCTGATGTTTTGCGTATGTCGCTGCAGTTCGGAAACGGAACGAGACTCGAACAGCATCTCCAGAAAGGAATCGGAAAATACGGAATGGGTCTTCCGAATTCCTCTATTTCCCAGTGCACCAGGGTAGAAGTCTATTCCTGGCAGGATGGGCCGGACTCTGTTTTTCATACCTATCTTGATGTAGATGAAATCCGGGCGAAAAACCAGGCTGCTATTCCGGAACCGGTTCAAAAAAATCTTCCTGATAATATTATAAAATTAAATCTTGCAAATCATGTATCCGGAACATTGGTAGTATGGTCCAACCTTGACCGGCTGCAGTGGAAAAGGGCCTCAACTCTGATCAAGAATTCAGAAGCACTTCTCGGCAGATTGTACCGTAAATTTATATATAAAAAAAAGGCAGAAATCCGGCTTATTTCCTTTGTTTCGCATGATCCGGAAAATATAACAGAAAATAAAATCATTAAGCCCAATGACCCAATTTATCTTATGGAAGAAACATCCTGTCCGGAACCATTTCATAATAAGGCCATGTTTGAACCATTTCAGCATTCCGGAGAAAGTCATTCAGTTACCCATCATATAAGGTTTCAGGGGAAAATGCATCCAGTAACACTTCATTTTACTGTTTCAAAAGATGAAGCCCGAAACACAGCTGATGGAGCAGACCCGGGTTCCAAAGGCTATGGAAAGCATGCTGATAAAAATAAAGGAATCTCAGTGGTACGTGCCGATCGAGAAATCGAACTCGATACAAGCTGGTGCAATTCCTATGAACCTACAGAACGCTGGTGGGGGGTGGAAATTGAATTTTCTTCTGAACTCGATGAGCTTTTCGGCCTGACTAACAATAAACAGAATGTACGGTATTTTTCCGATATGCTGGATGCAGAATTCGAGGAAGAACCCGAATTATCATTTAAGGAAATCAGTGAAAAAGAAGAACAGATGGAATCTCTCGATGATCCCAGACTTCCTTTTAAAGAACTGAAAAAAGTTATTAAAAGCAACCTAAGCCAAATGCGAAAGCATATTAAATCGCAAAGAGAAAATACCCGATCGAAAAGAAACTCTGAATCGGTTACTGCCGATTCACCGGAAATGATCGGAACCAAAGCTACGGAAGAATTCAGACGGGAAGAAGGAATCGAAACACAGTCCGATAAAGAAGCAAAATCGCTCTCTGTCAAAAAGCAAACCGAAATGCTTAAATCCAATTACAAAGAGAAAGGGATGAACGATGAGGATGCCACAAAAATGGCAAAATCCGTGATTAAGAGCGGTTCAAAATATGTTTTTATTTCTAAGCAATCGGAATCATACGCATTCTTTTCTATTGAATCCCGCGCTGGTGTGATCCATATCGTTTTAAACAGTCAGCATCCCGCTTACGATAAACTTCTCGATCTTACAATTGAGCAGGATTTACACAACCTGTCTGAAGCAGAACTGACAGAAAGACTGGAACGTTCGCGCGATGCACTCAAACTTGTACTCGAAGCATGGGCCTGCTTTGAAGATGAAACACTCGATGACACTGGCAAGAAAGAAAAGATACAGGAGTTCCGCCAGGAATGGGGCAAGCGGGCTAAGAAATTTCTTAGTATTTAAAGGTTTTAGTTATGAAGTTACAGCTGAGAATCGGTGGACACGAGACATTTTACCCCAGAGAACGATGGTTTTATAAAGGCTTAATGGAGTTAGAATCGGGAAAGCAGCATCCATCCGAGCATACAAAAGATGACTATTATCCGACTGATAAACTCGGAGTCGGTATCAATATGGTGAAATCCATCCATTATTGGCTCAAAGCGGCGGATATGCTCAATCCGGGTAACTCTGAAGCTGCAGACTGGGTCAGGCAAATCCGGACTTTTGACCCGGCATTGGATTCAGATGTAACAAACTGGCTGGTTCATTACAGACTCATAGCTAATGATCAGGGACCTTCTGCCTGGAAATGGTTTTTTTCAGAATCAAAGTTTATAAGCTTTACAAAAGAGCAATGGATATCGGAAGCGTCCCTGTATCTTGAAAAGCAGTTCGGGAAGGCTGTTTCTGAAAAATCCCTCTCTAAAGAATTCAGTGTTCTTACAGGAATGTACTGCAATGATCTAAAAAAAGATCCCTTTTATCCCTCCCCTTTTCTGTTTATGAATCAGTTGTCCTATAATTCACATCTTAAATATTATATAAGAAACAGCAGCAAAGAAATTCCCGCGGAAGTTATTTTTTATATTTTACTTATATTTAAAAATACAAATTATCCGGATTCATCCTCACTTGATATTGATAAACTGCAGCAGGTATCCTACTCACCTATCCGTATATTCCGACTCGATACAGAAGATGTATATCAGAAATATTCTGAATTAAAAGGGATTTTTGCTGAAACTTTTCACTTATCACGTTCTTCCGGAATGAATATTCTGACGGTAAAAAAGCAGGATGAAACCACACTTCTGAATGAAATGTATTCTATGAACAGCAATAATACTATACTTTATTAAGTGTATGATCATCTAAGGACCAGCCTTTCTCTTTCAGAAATAATTCCCATTGAATTTTATGTCCAATATTGTTACTCCCCAGGAGACCTGCTTCCTCCTCTGATATACTCAGCTGACTGAATTTCTCAAACAAAGGATGCGCAGAATGAAGAAAAGTATCTTTTCTGTGCAGGATTGGGGGATTTTCTGACTTTGAATAATCGCGATAAAACAGCCTGTTTTTATGAAGCTCGATCTTCATGGATCCTTTCAGAACAGGATGCGGATCTGTATAAAAATCAGGGTATTCAAGAAAGGTGATATGCCAGCTGTTCCTTGCAATTTTAATAATATCATAAGGAACATCGTCGGGAAGAATTTTTAAAGCCAGGCGGACATGCAGGCGAAGCAGAACAGGAATAAAATTCAATGAATCCTTATGGACATAAAGATCATCAGGAAGAAGTTTCCCTGCTTCAGATTTTTCCATAAGGCGGCTTAAATTTTCTTTATCTGCTAAAGACCGAAGCATTTCAAAAGCTTTTTCGGAACTGTTTTTAAGATTTCCGAAAAATGCTTTGCTTTCCGTCCGGATTTCATCACTGAAATCAGCTGCTTTATGTCGGCCGTCTTTTTCTATAATAGTTTCCGCTATTTTTAAAAGGAGATCCTGTTTTTTTCTGCTTACAGTTTCTTCGAATGTTTCTTCATTCAGTTCATAGCGAAAAGCTTCCATAAGGTTTTTCTTTGAACCAAATATACGGATAATCCTGCTTAGCTGCGGGTATTCAGATACAGCCGGAATTCTTCCCAGAGACTGGACTTTTTCAAGCCAGGTCTTAATTAATTCCTGATCCTCATAATCACGTATATCGTTTATAAACTTTCTGCCTGAACCGGATATTCTTTCATTCAGAAATATATTATAATAGTCCTGATTTTTAAACACATAGTAAACCCCGGGAGATGCCGTGGTTACCCTGACTCCCGGAGTGAGGTTTTTAATAATATAGTCTTTTATTTCCGAATGGGTAAAATATTTCTGAAATGTATTCCAGGATGTGATAATTCCGTCATTAAAAGGAGTTTCATCGGTTTCAACGCTTTGGGAACCTTCTTTTCTGAGCATTACAGAGACAATCAGAAGATCGTCAGCAAGGTCAAAGGCATCCTTCAGCACTTCTTTTCGTTCTTCCGGGCTTTCAATGACATTAATTACATAGCCAAGATTCACCACGGATGCTTTCTGTTTTTTTCCCGGATAAAAATGAGGATCAAATCCACTTACCTGAAAATTATTTTTCTTCAGTATTCTCAGATCTTCACCTCTTCCGCAGCCATAATCAAAAAAAGATCTTTCCGGAGTAAGGAGTCCGTCCTCAGCGGCAAGTTTCACAGGTTTCGACAGTTTTCGTCTCAGGATAGCAGTTTTATAGCGAAATACATTCATTGTTATTTATTAACAAAAATGGGTGCAGATAAGGGCAGCCGATCATCAGAGCAGAGAAAAGCCGGTCTAAGGCTGCCTCCCTTGGTCGATTTGGCTTGCCATTTAACAGCTAAACTGACACCGTATACATCCGGTGTCAAGCGATAGACTCCGCTGCGAAAAAAACTGTTATAAACAGGCTCTATGAAAAGTCAGAAAAATGTTTATCTTGATCATAACGCGACAACCCCTGTCCGGAAGGAGGCCCTCTCTGTTTTCAGCAGAACAGCCCTTGCCTTTGGAAACCCATCGTCTGTACATTGGCACGGAAGACAAGCCAGGGAAATTATGGAACAGGCAAGAAATGAAATTCTGAATCTGCTTGGTTTAACTGGCGCCGATTACAGATACAAACTTGTCTTTACTTCATCGGGCACGGAATCAAATCATCTTGCACTTGAGGATCTGAAAAATTCAGATGAAAGATATACAATTATTATATCGCCTGCGGAACATTCCTCCATTCTGAAACAGATCCCGGAACTTAAAAAAAAGGGTCATGAAATACTCAGTCTGCCTTTCATTGAAGGCCAGCCGGATCTCAACTGGCTTGAAGATAACCTGAAAAGCAGGAGTATCAAAAGACTTATACTTCAGACAGCAAATAATGAAACGGGAATTGTCTATCCTGTGGAGGATATTGCTTCGCTAGTTACTGATTATAATACTGAGTGGCATGCAGATACCGTACAGACTTTGGGAAAAATAAAGGTAAATTACAGACAGCTTAATGCTAAATCGCTGACTATATCTTCTCATAAGATTTATGGCCTGAAAGGCACAGCAGCTCTTATCTACAGAGGGAGACTGAAGCCATTATTTAACGGAGGCGGTCAGGAATCCGGGCTGCGATCAGGCACAGAAAACACTCCAGGCATTGCAGCATTCGCAGAAGCAGTAAATTTTATTGTTAAAAATGAAACTGAAATTATTAACAGACAGCTATTAATCCGTCAAAGGATTGAAGAAAAACTGAAATTGCATCCCGATCGTTTCATTATTAACGGAACAGATCATATAAGACTTGCCAACACAATCAGTCTTGCTTTGCATGATTTGGATGCTGCGGTTACCGCTGCTGCTTTAGACTCCTTTGGTTTTTCGGTTTCTACAGGTGCCGCATGCAATTCAGGGACTTGGGATTACAACGCAAATCTGGTTATTCAGGGAATTGACAGACAAACAGCCCGCAGTTCCATAAGAATAAGCACCGGAATTGATACATCGGAATCTGATATAGACAGATTCTTCGATGCACTCATGCTTATATATGACAGATCAGACAACCTTCTGAATCATCATCCTCGCTGAGAGCCTCCTCAAAAATCAGCTCATCACTGAATACATCAAGTAATCTTGTGCTTCCGGCCAGTTTCTGAGCACGGATTCTTTTTTCATATTGATCATGCCGCCGGATTATCCCTTCTCGGTCAGCAAGCACCTGTTCCAAGGTCTGTCCCTGAATCCATGTGAAATTCTGTTTTGAACCATCGCCGTTCTGAGATTCATATCGCTTTGCTTTTTCAAATAAATCCGGGTGACGTTCTTTAAGACCCAGCCATTCTTTTCGACGCTGGAAAAAACAGAAAAAACAACCTGACCTTGTTCGCCACTCATAATATGCTGGTAATCCAAGACCGGATTCATCAAGAATACGCATTACGTCATCCTTGGTTATACCGTATTCCTTAAACGGATACCTTGGCCGAATATTGGTTTTCGTGGAGACATAGCCCTCTCTGTCTTCATCGGCCCGGATTCCTATATAACTTACAACAGGATCATCACCAACATATTTTTCAAAGGGAACTATCTTAAGCTGCACGGTACACCAGCGGTTCAATGCCGAAGGAAGATAACCGGAAAATGATTCCAGATACTCTTCCCATGATTTATTCGGTTTCAGATATACGATAGGTTTCCCCAGATAGGTTTCCAGTTTTTCCAGATAAGCATAAGTTTCGGGTAATTCTTCCCCTGTATCGCAGAAGACATACTCCACATCAAGATCCGGTTCCTGTTTGCGAAGAAAGATTGCAAGAGCTGTTGAGTCTTTTCCCCCGGATATAGAAACAATATGACGTTCTGCAGATGACATAATTTGATTCTGAGACCGGTTCAAATTCAGTCAAGCATTTACTCTTGCATTTCAGTTTTTTGCCCGCGCCGATTCACGTCTTTTGAATGTGGCTGGTCACTTCGCGGATTTCGGTTTCGGTTAGATTCACATTGGTTCCTATATTCATATGTGGACTGAAATATAATTCAATCCGTGGGATCTGAGCAAAAGCTCCCTTTAATATTTATCGTTTATAACCTCACTGCTTTTAAGCTCAAAACCGGCAAGTTTACCCAGTCCGTCCACATACTTAAAGCTTTGTGGAATAGGTCCATGAATCCCTGCATCCGCTGGCCGGAGGGGCCTGGCGAGCCGATGAACTGATCCGATTTCGATTCCTACTGCACCTCTGTGATCTGCAAAATATGTTTTAAAATCTTCTTTCGAAATTCCACCTACAGGATAATAAGATTTCCAGATTTCATCGGGCGTCCCTTCTTTCACTTTTGACACTTTAATGTATCCAAGTATTCTCTTTACGGGACTGGAAGCATAAATGATTACAGTGTCCACATTGCTTTTCCAGATTCGTTTTCGAAACTCAACTCTCTTTGTCCCATCCATGATCTGTTCAGCATAACGGGGTTTTACCGGCAGAAAAACTACTGCAGATTGATTCTTTTTTTTATCCATAGCAGGGACTCCTGTTTGACTCTCTGTATACTCTGAATTGGTCCTGTAATAACTCCAGATTCTATTAACTCTTTATACTGTACAGGATTTTCTAATTCTCTGGACTCCCTGAATCGGATTGCGAGAACGGCCGAATTCAACATTGTTATCTCCCCAAGATTAAGTCAACAACAATTATAATGCATACATAAAAAGCACTGCACTGGAAAAAAATACAGGATCCTTCCGGATATGGAATCCTTCATCACCCCAGGACTTCCTTTATTCTCTCATTAGCATACCCTTGCGGAATCCTTTCCTGTTCGAGTCTGTTTATCGGTGCCGCCTGAATCAGTATCTGAAGCATGGCGCTTTCCTCTTCAGTCAGATGCGGCAGCTCCTGGATGGAGGCCGGTGTACCTTCGCAGATGAACTGCTGAAATTCAGTGTAAGTCCGGATGTCCATCATCAGTGACTGAACAGATTTGAAACTGCTTCGGAACATCGAAAGTATCTGAAATCCCTGAATATCAATATCGCCCCAGTAAAGAATCCGAAGATTCGAAAGCCATGCGGCACTTCGCAGTCTCTGGACAGCAAAGCCTTTGCCAAAGACAGCCACTGCATCAGGGAGTTCCGGAATAGTTAAAAAACAAAGCAGATTTTCACTTATCAGAGCAGATCGGATTTCCGGGATATTCAGCGCGGCAAACTGTGAAACCGGCAGACTGATATCCGGAATTCCGGAAAAGTATTTTTCTGAGATTTTCTTATCCAGTATACGAATTCGAATCAGTTCTTCAGGATATTTCAAGTAAAAACGTTCATAAAAATCTGCTGCTTCTGTCCGGATGAAATCCGCTATCAGAAAATCCAGTAATTTCCTTATAACAGCTTTTTTTTCTTCTACAAATTTTGTGTGAACAGCTACCGGAAGCTCGCGTATGTAAAGATTCGGCCGGGGATTACTTAAAAAAAACCTGCATACTTTCATAAGATCAGACCAGTTACCATGCTCTGAAATTATAACGGAGGTGTTCTCAGCGATCCATCCGGCAAGTACCGGAATCTCTTTTAATATAAATTCAAGGTCTTTTGTAAAATTTCTGTACTTATCAACTTTTTTTAAGTAGCGCAGAAGATCTGCCGGTTCCGGAAATTCGACAGCATAAGGAAGGGTCTGCTCACCGAATCTGCGGGTGTTCTGTTCTTTAAAAAGGACCCGATACCCTGCCTCAGAATGCTCATTCAGGAGAGAGCTGTCTTTCAGAAGTTCTCCTGCATCCGATCTGCCAAGAGGAATCCTCAGAGGGAACAGACCTTCTGAGTGTTCACTAACGGCATCGTCCGGTATTTCCGCTTTTTCCGAAGTGGTTTTTTCAACCGCTGCAGCCTTCAGAAATTCATGATAATGTTTAGTTGCTTTTTTGAATATCTCTTCTGTGCTTTTCATGGAAAAGATTTCCGTTAATTCTGATGACGTGCTTCTTTCAGCTTTTCTTTGGAAACAGGGAATATTTTTGACTGATTTCCGTCCTCATTATTTGTAACCAGATGGGCCGATGAAATGTATGGTTCCACCACGCGAATACGATCCAGAGGTGTCACCACAAGAAGCTGCAGTTTCAGTTTCTGAAAAAGGTCCATGGCGAATCGGGAGTTCTGCGTATCCAGATTGTTAAACATCTCATCAATCATTACGAACCGGAAACACAGATTTTTAGACAGTCCGAACTGATAATAAATTGCAGCAGCAATAATTGTATAGGCAAGTTTTACAGTCTGTCCACCTGATTTTCCGGCGGATGAATCATATACTTCCTTTACTTTAGATGTTTCTTTATCGATTTCCTTAACCTGAAAATCAAGCCAGTTTCTTACATCTGTAACCAGTTTAGCCCACCGGTCTGTTTCATTTTCAGATTTTAACCGTGAAAGCAGGGTCTGTATATTTCTGAATTTTTCTTCATTTTTTGCCGGGTTGCCCACATCAGGGATGCAGTCCCTGAGCATCTGACGGAAACCTGTTTCTCCGTTGATTTCCCGGTTTCTGGTTTCGCTGAAAGTAAGCTGAATATATGTTTTATCTTTCTGATAATCTATGAATCTCAATGATTCATTCAGTTCACTGATTTTTTCTTTGATTTCATCGGCATCATCTTCCAGATCGGCTTTAAATTCCAGAATCTGCTTGGATACCTTGTCATTCATCATAAGGCGGAACCTTCCCTCGGACTCCGGTAATCTTTCTTTCTGAAGTCTTTCATTCAGTTTTATGAATGCCTCGGCAAGCTCTGTTCTCGGTTCAAGCTCTTCCCTGTTTGAATCTTCGGGCCAGGCTGCTGTGAACTTATTCATTCTCGTTACAAGCTCTTTTCCTGCTGTCTCTTTTTTACGATTCTCGTCGAAATAGTCGCTCTCCAGTTTTCGTCTGAGCTCTGACTCCTGAAGATAGAGGGCTGCCATATTCAGACTTTCAGGATCATGCCGTTCTGCTCCGGCCTTCTTTATGTTAGCCCGAAGTAACTCTGACAGATGCGCTTCCTGCGCTTTCAGTTCTTCCGGCTGAATTTCAGAGAGACGCCGGTCTGCCTCCTGTATTTCTGTAACTATCTGAGTGATCCTGTATTCCATCTGAGAAATTTCTTTCTGGACTGCTTCTTTTCTGGCTTCAATGGACTTTGTTTTAATCAGACATTCATCATGCTGATTTTTTAGTTTCTGATATTCCTCCGATTTACCTTCCAGTTCCTGAATCTGTTTTTTTATGATTTCTATCTGCGATGCGGGACTTTCTGTATCGATTTCAGAGAATGTATTAAAAGAAAACAGCCTGACCAGATTTTCTTTCTGTTTTTCAAGTTTCTTTTCTTCATCACGAATGGCTGCGATTTCAGCTTCCAGCTTATAGAGTCCCGATCCCAGTTCCGCAAATTCCTTTTCAAGAGCCTGAATTTTCTTAATATTATTCCAGCCAAGGATATAATTTCTGGAATCATCTATGGAATGCCGGTCATCTTTTTCGTGACGGATTCTGCCTGACTTTATAAGACCTTCCTTAGTAAGTGCTCTTTCCTCCTTTTTAAAACGTTCTATATCACAGCAGATATAGCTGTATTCCTTCAGCAGCTGGGATTCCATCCAATCGCGGATTTCCTTTGCAGCCTCAGGGAATATATCAATTTTATAAAAGAGTTCATCTTTATCGAACGGAGTCAGCTTTTCTCTGAAAGGAATCATCCTTGAGTATACAAGTTTCGCATTAAGTCTGGTGCTGTTTACATAATCTGTAATTCTGTTATAATGTTTTTCGGGCACAAGAAGGCGCAGGCCAAATCCGTGCAGCAGTCTTTCAATCGCTCCGGCCCATGTTTTCTCGGAATCTTTTACCTGAATCAGCTCGCAGGCATAATACAGTTCTTTTTCGGGAATCTTCAGCTCTTTACAGATCATCATGCGCATCCGGGACTGGTCTGCCGGAAGAAGATTCTTTATACTTTTCAGATGCTCAAGTTCTTCTTTTACTTTAATAAATTTCTGATTTACAGAATGTTTTTCTGTTTCTTTGAGTGTTTTCTGCGAAGAGAGTCTTTCGCGCATTTCGGAATTTTTAACTTCAAGAGATTTAGCTTCTTTATAGGTGTCCTGAAAATCAGTTTCAGTGTTGCCAGTCGAAATCTGAAGACTTAAAACAATTTCTTCATATTTAGTTCTGTTTATTGTTTTTCTTGCATGCTCAGTTTCCAGAGTCTGAAGGTTGCGGATGAGATCTTCGAGTCTTCTTTTTATATCATTATTTTCCAGTGCATTAAACAGCACTCTTTCCTCATTGCGCGATGCCTCCAGTTCTGCAATCAGAGTTTTCAGCCTGTCTTCTTCAGTCTGTTTTTTCCAGTCCAGTTCTGATGACTCCTTTAAGAGAATTGCCTTTCTGATATTCTGAATAAAATACGGCAGAATTCTTCTGAGTTCTGCTGTCTGATTCAGCTTCTTTTCAATGCCCTTCAGATCATCTGCTTTTTTAAGTATTGGTTCCAGTACCTTTATCTGTTCCTTGGCTTTGATAATTTCTGCATATGTTTCTGTTAAGTTCGAAAAGCTGCGATCCAGATCGAGTATCATCTGTGTGCGATCCCGGTATTCCAGCATATTCTCCCGGACAAATTCATTCAGAACACCAAGGGATTTTATAGTAACAATCTGATTAAAAAGGTCCATGGACTTTTCAGACTGAAGACCTGCAGCGTTCCTGAATTCTGCAGAATATGACCGGAAATTGTCAAATACCTGAATATCCGCTGCCTTAAGATCAGCCCTCAGCTGACGGATTACCCTGCCGGTCTTAATAAAATCTTTTTCAACAGAAAGCTCCCGTGAGGAAAGACAGAAAAATTTCCTGAGTTCTCCTCCGGAATCTATCCAGAATATCTGGGCGACGCTGATATATTTTTTGGTTTTTGTGTCGTGAAATACCGCAAGAAGATAAGTGGTGCAGTCCTCCGGATTTTTCCTTACTTTAAGAATGCCTTCGCCTGCTTCCCCCTTCCCGTAATGGCCTTCCACGTAGGTCCTTTCAGTCCGGTCCCTCTTTCTTTTTTCGGTCCCTGCAGCCAGATTGTAATTGCGTCTGTGCGAAGGAACAAGCAGAGTCAGTACTGCATCCACAAGAGTGGACTTCCCGGATCCGTTAGCCCGGATTATGCATAAAAAATGACTGTACAGCGGCCCTTCCGGAATTTATG
>CAZQKZ010000058.1:0-4257 GCA_964594095.1 uncultured Leptospiraceae bacterium
GCAGACGGGACTTGAACCCGCGACCTCCGGTGTGACAGACCGGCACTCTAACCGACTGAGCTACTACCCCAGACATCCTCTTTGGATGAGCCATAATGGAGGAGGGTGTGCGCTGAGTCAAATAAAAAATCTTCTAAAGGTAATTTTTTTAATGCTGAATCTGTATTCAGTTTGTTTATTATAGAAACTGTTTACATTCAGGCTTTTTTAGCCGATAATCAATTACACTGCCGGGTAGACCTATGAATTCAGAATACCAGAAATACAGAAAAAAATCCCTTTTGTATTTTTTTCTTAGCATTTTTATACCGCCCCCGGCATGGTTTCTGCTGAATTTCATGGCCGGATCCTTCACAGTGGAAATGATTTTGCGGATGCTTCTGCATCCGGCAATCTACATATACATAGCTCTCTTTACCGGATTCCTTTACAGACTATTCATTAAGAACCTCCGGATTATGGACAGGCACCATGAGCTTCAGGGCCGCGGAAATGAAATCATGGAACAGGCCGGAAAGGCTTTCAGGGATACAGAGCTTCTCTTCCTGTTCGGACTGATTTCTTATGTATTCATAGGTCCTCTGGTGGTGATGGCAGATCTTTTTTCTGAAATGGATATCCGGGCATTTTTTGTAGGCTGGCTGAGCGGGATTCCGCTCATATTTATTTATGCCAGTCCTTTCATTATCGGATTTTACAGAAATCTGGCACTGTATGCAGCAGACATTCCTTTTCAGTCTGAATACCGGTCAATGGGTTTTTCCACAAAAATTATGATTATCATCGGTCAGAATGCCGTGGGCGTGATTCTTGTATTTCTTCTGTTTATTTATTATCTCGAGACTGTTTACGGAAAGGATGCAGATTTTTCTGCAATTCTGATGTTCCGGATGAGTCTGATTACCACAGTTTCCCTTGGTATCATTATTATTAACCTGATTCTGTTTTCCCGGAGTTTCAGTATACCAATAGTGGAACTGCGGAACAGTCTTGCCTCTCTTGCCTATGCCCCCGAAGCCAATCTTGCCTCCAGACTCAGGATTTCCTCACGGGATGAGCTGGGAGAAATCGCATTTTCCTTTAATCTGTTCATTTCCACGATTGAAAACATTATTAAAAATTCCTATTCTATGTCAGAGTCGGTTTCAGCCTCTGCGAAGGAAATATCCGCCCTTTCCCAGAAATTTGACCGATCCAATTATACTCTGAACACTCAGATTTCTGATGTGAGTGCAAGTATTGAGGAAATTTCCGCTACTCTGGAAAATATCGCTGAGCTTGCCGGACAGCAGTCAGGCGGAATCAGTGAACTTGTCTCTCATCTTCAGAAATGGGATGAGATTACCCGGAAAATGTCGGAAATGCAGAATGATGTAATGAAGCTTGCAGAAAGCACGGCAGACAGGGCCCGTTCCGGGGAAGCAGCTCTGAAACGCACTTCTGAATCTATGCATTCCATCCGCTCCAGTGCAGATAAAATCACTGAAGTTGTGGGGATTATCCGGGGCATTTCCGAAAAGGTTGACCTTCTGGCTCTGAATGCTTCCATTGAAGCTGCCCGGGCAGGTGAGGCGGGACGTGGATTTGCAGTCGTGGCTGAAGAGATTTCCCGTCTTGCTGTTAAGACTGCAGAATCCATTAAGGAGATTGATTCCCACGTTCAGGAAAACACATCTCAGGTCAAAATCGGAGTGGAAAACGTAGACAGTACGACTGATATGATTTCCGGAATTATGAACGATACCCGGTCCACTTCCGGTAAAATTCACGATCTCAACTCCCTGATGAAAGAACAGATCAGCATCAACACAGTGGTTCAGAGAGATGCCATAACTATCAATCAGAAAGCTCTGGAGATTCAGAACAGCACCTCTGAAGAAAGAAAAAGTCTGGATATGGTCAATAAAGCAATTGATAAAATCAGTCAGGTCAGCCAGGAAACCACACAGGCTTCCGGGGATCTTGCGAGAGATGCTCAGGAGAACGAAAAAATTGCAGAAAGCCTTCGGGAGAGTGTGCGCCGGTTTCACGTTTGACACTCTTTCCGGATGTATATAATCTGACGGAAAAGACAGTTTACAAGGTTCCCCATTGCAGCTCATAATCAACAAACTGCGCCATCTGAAAGACAACTGGCATGATTCCACAACTATCCGGTATATAATCTCCGGAGTTCTTACTCTTTTTGTAAATATTGCTGCAATCTGGTTTTTTGTAAGCATAATGGGCTGGGGGGACTCGGATTTTCTGAGGAATCTTTCTCATCTCCTGGGAAATGAAGTCTCCATTATATTTTCCTTTCATATGCATAATTTTTATACCTGGAAAGGGGACGGCTCCCGGTATTTCAAAAAACTGATTCAGTTTCATGTAATCACTCTTTTCACCATTTTTCTGCGGCAGGTGGGTTTTTTCTTCCTCGATCAGTGGGGTTTTCACTGGTTTGTTTCCACAATGCTGCCCCTGATCATTGCCATTATAATCAACTTCACCGGCTACGACAGAGTCGTTTTTCGAAAAGCCCGCCACTCAGCTCATACTGACCCGATCTGAGACTTCGATTGTAAAAAACCGGTTAAGGAAACGGCTTTAGTTTTTCTGCCTGACGCCGATGTTCAGAAAAGAGACTGATTCTGATGAAGCGGCGCTGTATCCATATCCCACCCCTCAGAGGATTTTACCTGCTGTTTCTTTTCCTTCTGGCTGCGGGGGGTTTTTCCCTTTCTGCCTCCGGCGGAACCAGGGGCCTTACTGTTCCGGATCTGTATTATCCTCAGAAACCTTCCGGAGAACTGCGTCTGAATTATTATTATGACCGCACGGGCAGGTGGGTAAAATTCTCCGACTGGATTCCTTTTCAGCAGAATAAGCATGTTCTGCGCCACGCTGAAGACTATTATCTTGCTTACGGTCTGAAGCACGGATACCGTGTGAATGATATAAAAGAATCAATGTTTTATCTTTATAAAAGTCTGGATGTTAAATTCCGGCACCCCCGGAATGCCTTAACACATATTAAAACACCGGAAGAATACCATAAATACAGACTTCTTTTTCAGATGCATACCTACATGCTGCTTATGCGGATGCATCTGAGGCTTGGTTCAATGTACGATAAAAGGCATCTGTATTTTCATGATCTGGACTTCGCAGATGACCTTGAGATTTCATTTTTAATTGCACGAACCTATTACGCGGAAAGCCGTAAATACTGGGAAAAGGCAAGGGAGCTTGCTCATAAAGCGCATGAATATCCCTTTGAACTCGATCTGGGAACCTTTGAAACGGAACGTTTTGAGATAGTTACTGGGAGGCTGGATTATGACCGGATTATTGATCTTCACACAGCGCGGGTTGAGGCGAAACTGGAACATATTACCGCTTTTCTGGATGAAGAAGGAAGGCCAAGGCCTGTGAAAACGGAAATCCAGAAAGACCTTGAAAAAATGTATGATGATTCCTTCACCCCTGACCCTCTGACTCCTCCGTCTCTGAAACCACAATTCAGCGAAAAGCCGATGCACCCGGATAACGATGAGTTTTTTAAAATGCCTCCTTTTCCCGGTGAATAAGACCAGGAGGAGGATGTGTATCATGAAAGCAGACCGATTGTATCCGGACATTCTGAAAATTACTGGAATCATTATAATCAGTTTATCTGCATCGGGGCTGTTTCCTGCTCCCTCAGGTCTTCCTCCGGAAGAAGTTACTCCTGCCGCAGCGCTCTGGACAGTACAGCCTCAGTCCTGGAAAAAAAGCCTTTCTTCTCCTGTTCCCCATCCGGATGACCGAAAGTCAGTCCTGAATGAAGCGCTGTTTCGGAGGGCTGAAGGTCATCTGTTTCATGCGGGCGAACTTACTGAACTGCTGGAAGAGGAAGAGAAAAAACTGATGAACAGGATCAGACATATTCTCCATTCAGCATGGTGGCAGGATATTGACAGAACTGATTCAGTATTCCGGGTGAGGCGCAGTCTGCGCCGCTCAGCACACCGGGAGATTGCGTCCGCCTATTACCAGTCGCTGCAGTCCCTGGACCGGATTGAAGATTCTGCGTTCAGGTCCCAGGAATCCTTTGCAGAACTCCATAAAACAGTATTGCGAAATTATATTATTTATCTTTTTTATCTTGGGGACCTGAATATGTCTGTTCCTTTTCTGGATAAGTATGCATCGTATCCGGAGACGGAAACAGAATGGCCTCTGCATTATTATTATACTGTTGCCTGGACTCATATTCTGAACAGCTCTGCAGAG
>CAZQKZ010000058.1:4274-16840 GCA_964594095.1 uncultured Leptospiraceae bacterium
CGTACTGATTTAACAGATGATTTTCTCAGGACGCTTCGTAAAAAAAGGAATTATCATCTTTTAAGGACAGTGGAACTCCAGTACGGAAGAGATGACCTCAGATACCAGGAGGCTGCCCGTCTGGTCTATCTGGACGAACTCGGTTCACCCAGAGCATCGTCAGTCCGGTAAGCGAAATCACCGCTCCGAAAATCTGGCTTTGCGTGAAACCGTACCAGTGATGGTAACGAAACAGTGCCCCCGGGTCGGGATGCTCAGGATACACGGGAGGAGGAAGCACCGCAATCAAAGGTTCGTTCAGTCTTAAGAATTCTGTTAAGAACCTGATTCCGCCGTTTACCGCAAGGAATAACCAAAGCCTTACTGTCTGGCCGGATTCAGGTACAGGACTGTATTTCCAGTAAAGAAAAAGGGAAAATGAAACAAGCGCCTCCATAAATGGTGTGTTCCAGACTTCTGTTCCGTAAGTCGGAAGAATCGCGCGCGGACCGGATACATATGTAAAAAGGGGGATGCTTACGTGCGATGCATGGCCGTAGCAGCCGTCCCCGCTGACCATGCAGCCCATCCGCCCGGCAGCATAGGCAAGGGCAGCAGCAGGCATCAGTGCATCGAATGTACGGACGACAGGCTGGTCAGTGAATTTCAGATACAGAAAAATCAGAAGAAGAGCCCCGCTGAATCCTCCGTAAAACACAAGTCCGCCCGGAGAGAGCACAGCCTCGGTTAAAGTAACAGGTGATTCTCCGCGAAGCAGGTCCGGTGTAATCTCAAGAACAAAGCCCGCTTTTCCGCCTGCGAATCCTCCGATGGCTGCAAGGCTTGCGATATTATCCGTTTTTCTCCAGTCGAGATTCAGACGTTTCATCTCGTTTAAGGCGGCATACCGGAAAAGCACCATCGATGCAAATATAAAAAATCCGTAAGTGGATACAGATGATATCAGAATATCCGTAAAGGGAATCCAGATCTGAAACGGCAGATGAAATTCAGCAAGCAATTCAGGGCCCCCGGATTACCTGCGAAGCGCCAGTATGTCATCAGGTTCCTTAGGGCACTGAGCAGTAAGCACTTCGCATCCTTTTTCGGTAATCAGCACATCATCTTCAATGCGCACTCCGATTCCCAGAAATTCAGGCGGGATCGGCGGAAGATCAGGGTCAGTTTCGAGAAGAGGAGAAATGTAGAGCCCTGGTTCCACTGTAAAAACCATTCCTTTTTCAAGAGGTCTGCTTTCTCTGTTTTTGTAATAGGCACCCCGGTCGTGCACATCCATTCCGAGCCAGTGGCCGGTTTTATGCATGTAAAAATTAGTAATAAGTTTGTCTTCTTTTATTTTTTCCGGGCTTCCTTTCAGAAAGCCAAGATCCGTCAGTGCATTCAGGTAAAAATCATTCACAGTCTCATGTACAGCTTCGAGTGTGGCCCCGGGTCTGCATGCAGCGATTGCCCGCTTCTGGGCTTCCAGGACAAGTGTATAAATTTTATACTGTGCCGGAGTAAACGAAGGAGAGACCGGGAATGTTCTGGATATATCGGCGGACTGATAACCATATTCAGCCCCCGCATCCATCAGTACAAGATCCCCGTTTTTAAGTGTATCGTTGTTGTGTATATAATGGAGAATGCATGCATGTCTGCCCGAAGCAATGATAGACGGATATGCCTCCCATCCTCCGTTTCTGCGGAATTCATACTGAAACAGAGCTTCGATTTCATATTCAGACATACCGGGTTTTGCTGCCTGAATAGCTTTTATATGTGCTTCCGAGGTGATCTGTGCAGCAGTGCGAAGCAGGCTGATTTCTTCAGGCGATTTGAAGAGCCTCATTTCATCGAGAATGAAACCAGGATGATGCAGATGAGACGGAGCTGTGTCTCCCGCGCGGACCCTCCTTCGCAGTGAAGAGAGAGTCTCCATCATCATCCGGTCCTTATCTGCTGAGGAACCGAAAAAATAATAAAGATGATCTTTGTTTTTAAGAATTTCCGGAAGATCTTTACGGAAATCATCGGTGTCTGCGGATTTATCGGTGAGCAGCAGGGCAGGGGCATCCTTTACCCCTGTACGGTAACCGTACCAGGTTTCTTTTTTAATATCGCGCTTCCTTACGTAAATACAGGATTCTTCGTTCGTTAAAATAAGTATACTTTCTTCTTCGGTGAATCCTGTCAGATAAAAGAAATAGGAATCCTGCCGGTAACTGTAATCCACATCGTGGCTCCTGTTTGCGGGCGGTGCTGAGAAAAACACAGCCACTGATCCTGGTTCCATCCGGCTCATAAACCCGCGGCGGCGATTCAGAAAAATTTCGGGATTAAGATTCATATATTATTCCTTTTATCAGTAAGATCCCTGTAGATGCTGTATGTTCTGTGTGAGCCCAGAAACAGAAGATCTGTGATAGATTCCGGAAGTGCTGCGGCAAAGTCAAGAGCTTCCCCGGAAACCAGTTCTTTTAAAAAATAAACAGTGCTGATACCGTGATCGCTGAAAACTGATTTGAGAAGTTCCGGTTTTCTGTCTGCAGTAAGATAAGCAATAACGGCTGTGGATTCCGGTTTCAGGCGGAATCCGGTTCTGAGTTCTCTGATTACAAGATCGGCTGCCTGCGGGTTATGAGCTGTGTCAAAAATCACCCGGAGGTTTTTTCCAGGAATATCCAGATAACCGATCTCGCAGCGGCCAGGAGGTTTTCTGTTTTTTATTTTATTAAAAACTGAATCTGTTCTGTAAACTGAGGAAATTACCGCATCTGCAAACAGGGCGTTTCTGTGAAGATAGCCTGCATCCTGGTAAGGATAAAAAAAAGTTTCTGTTTTAAGATGATTTAAATATATGTAATCATAAACTGAATTTTTCAGAGTTTCCGCATCCATAAAATGAATACTGTCCGGAGGTGGCAGCATAATAAAAAGAGTCTTTGCTTTTTCTGTAAGAATACCGAGTTTTTCCCTGAGAATGTCAGAAAAGGAACTGCCTAACATTTCTGTATGATCCAGACCTGCTGAAGTAAGAACGGCATAATCTGCAGTTACCATCCGGGTTGCATCCAGCCTGCCGCCGATTCCGGCCTCATAAATCTCTGTATGACAGCCTGACTTGCGAAACTGACGGATGGCCATCAGAGTCAGGATTTCAAAATAACTCAGATCATGGTACAGCTCGTCTCCGGTTATCCGCCGTATCTCTTCGAGATGAAGAAGTCCTTCCTCAGGAGAGAGAGAACGCCCTCCGGTGCGGATTCTTTCTGTAAAATGAATCAGATGCGGACTGGTGTAGAGACCGGCATTGCCGGAACCTGCGGCTTCTTCTGCAGCAAGGCTGAGATACCATGCGACAGATCCTTTTCCGTTTGTACCAACGACCGAGATCCTCACAGCATCAGATATAAATTCCGGCAGACTGCCGAGGCTGTGCAGTTTCTCTCTTGTTTTTAAAAAATGCTCTTCGCTGAACTTTCTCGATTTTTCAGGATTGATCCTGCTGTTCAGATCTTCTTCAAGAGCTTTCAGGGCAGAAGCTTCATTCATGGTCTGAGGATCTCTTTTTCAGCGCCTTCAGAAGCTCTTTTTCCATAAGGTGGACCGGGGCTTTCTGACCAGTAAAAAGCTCAAACTGTCTGACTGCCTGATACAGAAGCATCAGGTATCCCGGAACAACGGAGGCGCCTGCCTTTCGTGCCGCTTTAACCAGGGGTGTACTGGCAGGAACATAAACTATATCAAAAACAATATGAAATTTACGCAGAAACTCTGACGGTAAAGGAAGCTCCTGAGGGGCTCCCTGCATTCCAAGGGGAGTTGTGTGGATGATGATATCGGTATCTTCGGGTGCAAGATCGCTCAGATCCGTGGCCCTGATGATGGCGTTTTTAGAGACTGAAGAATGTTTTTCCCTGAGGGTTTCGGCGAAGGCCGATGCTTTTTTTAAGGACCGTCCGTAAACAACCAGGGCAGAGGGTCTTTCGCTTTCCAGAAGAAGTGCATGGCCTATTGCCGTGGCTGAACCACCGTAACCTATCAGCAGGATTCTTTTTCCGCGCAGTTTTGTGTGATCTTTCAGAGCCTGAAGGGCACCTGGACCGTCGGTATTCCATGCCTTCCAGCCGCCTGAGACCGGGGTGAGAGTATTGGCGGCATCGCACAGTTCGGTCAGAGCATCACATTCAACGGCGTTTTTTCGGGCCCAGCTTTTATGGGGAATGGTGACAGAGAGACCCTGAATACCCAGTTCCTGAAGGGATTTCGCAGTGGAAGGGCCTGCTTTTTCCGGAGAAAACGGCACATACACTGCATTCAGTTTCAGATACTGAAATGCTGCGTTATGGATGACCGGACTCAGAGAATGGCTGACCGGAAAGCCAACAATTCCGTACACGCTGGTTGCTCCTGTTATCTGCTGATTCATACGTTATACACCTTGATTCTGATCTTTTTCCTTATTTCCTGGCAAAATTCCGTTTTAAAGTCATTTTTTTTCTTTTCACAGCCGATTCTATAAAACAGGATGGCTTACTGATATGGAATTATACCCGCACATTTTACTCGACCTTCTGGTCTATTTTTCTACAGGGCTTCTGATCGCCTATTATTATTATCATTTTCGCAGAAAGGAACTTCTGGGGGGATTCTGGGGAGCTGTGGCCATAGGAACCATTGGTGCTGTACTGGTCAGCATGCTGGCAAGTTTTGATTCCTGGTTTATCAGAATTGCCACATGGCTTATGCAGCCTAAAATCGGTGACAGGTTTCTTTTTCGTGTTAATCTGATTACAGCTGTCTTTGGTTCTTTTCTGTTTCTGTATATTCTGAACAGAATAAATCATAACAAAGATCGCCGCTGAGTATTTTACGATTCTTCGGTCACTGGTGCTGTTTCCTGAACCGGTTCCGGTTTTTTGTTCTCATCACTGCCCAGCAGATTCTTATCTTTGATTTCGAGTTTCATTTTTTCAAGGCCCTCAAGTTCGGATTCAAGACTGCATTTGGAATAGACTCCCGGTTCAAGGTTTGCACCGATCCAGCCCACAGCCTGCTGCCGGGAAACTACATGCATATCCCACCCGGCTTCCAGTTTCGGGCATTCATTCATATTTAAGCGGCAGAGAACCTGGCTGGCCCTTGGCTTCGGGTACGCCCAGGCGGAGGGCGGATGAATGCACTTATTTTCAATTTCGGCGATTTTCATGATTCTGCGGGCTTCAATCTCAAATTCGCGGAACTGTCTGAGAATCGGCAGGATTATATCTTTGTGAAAATATCCTTTGCTTGCATTATAGGAAATCATATAAACCAGTTCCTCGGCATAATGATCCTTATCCTCAATGCGGCTGATGGTTGTTGTTATATATTTAGCAAGTTTCAGAGATTCCGTAATCAGCAGCTTTGCCTGGGAGTAGGTAGCATCGCTGGCAGAGTTCAGACGGGTATCGGCTGATCCGCCTTTTTCATCTCCTTCATCCTCCGGCCCTTCTTCATGGAGAAATTCATCGAAGTAGGAATTGCTGAGCGAAACCAGACTGCTGTCAATAACAGGCTCGTTCAGGACCGGCTCTCCGGCGATCACAAAATGACGTTCAATGGCGGAAACTATCTCAGGTGCCAGACGAAAACGGCCGGCAAGATCTGCGCACTGTTTAGCCAGATTCTTACGGGCTGCATCATCATCAGGCGGCACCTTCCAGAAATTAGTGGAGGAGAGAGCAAGGTCTGAGGCAAGTCCAGCAAGAAATGCATTCCGGTTGATATAGCGGATACGGTATCCTTTCTGAATGAGAATGCCGAGGGTAAGCAGCGCCAGCTGAATAATGTGATCAAAAAATTTCTTTTTTTCACGGGATACTTTAAATAATGTAAGAGTAAGGGAAGTGTTTCCGTGAAGCGCATGGCGGATGTAATTCGCATAAGGGTGACGGGTGCTTTCGTAAAGACGGACTATGAACATGTTCTGGTTATGATTCAGTTCCTGAAGAGCACGGGAGCTGATCCAGCGCTCCAGACTTCGGATGAGCTGCTGATTGAGCGGAACCCTGAAAAGGGATTTAAACTGACCCGGCATTTCTTCAAGGCGCTTGATGACTGATTCTTTGACCGGAATCTGGTCTTTATAAAGTATGTTTCCGTTATTATCAAGTATGGGTTCGCTCAAAGTGATCTGACCCATGAGATTATAATCCCGCAGAAAAATATCAAAATCCTTCAGGGTATAAAAAGTAAGTCCCTCCGAAGTGATTTTCATGGAGGAAACATAAGCCTTCTGATCGGCTGATCCCGGATGGGGACTTTTTTCACTTGCGGCGGTAACACTCATGAGCTTTAACTTCTGTACTATTTCCTGTAAAATGGTTTCAGCCTGCAACCAGGATTTAAATCATTTGACGAATAAATCGGTCTGAATAAATTCAGTTTTATGGAAAGAACTTTTATTATTCTCAAGCCCGATGCTGTAAAAAACAGGCATGCAGGCGATATTCTGGCCCGTATTGAAAAAGAAAACTTCAGAATCCTGGGTCTGAAAATGCTCCATCTCAGTCTGGAAGATGCGAAGCAGTTTTATGCAGTGCACAGTGCGCGTCCTTTTTATAATGACCTCTGCACCTATATGGCATCCGGACCAGTGGTTGTGGCAGTTCTGGAAGCACCTGGTGCTGTGATGAAATGGCGTGATCTCATCGGTGCCACTGATCCTGCACAGGCAGCGCCAAACACTATCCGCAAACTGTATGCAGAAAGCAAAGAAGCCAATGCTGTTCATGGTTCCGATTCTGCCGAAAATGCAGCTGCAGAAATTGCTTTCTTTTTCAGCGCAAGGGAGCTCGTTTCCTGAAACTATGACGGGGGTTTCTGCGCCTGAAGTAATTGAATCCGTATCCATGCATGTGAACCGCTTTCTCGGGAACGAGGTAAGCGGTTACATCAAAGAAAGAGCGGACAGTTCCATAACAGAGCCTCTGCTTTATTCCTACCTTGCCGGCGGAAAAAGAATCCGTCCGGTTCTGCTCAGTGTCACTGCCGGTTACATCCCTGGTCTCCTGCCGGACAGTGAAACCCGCAAATGTGAATCCTATTACCGGGAAGTTCTTTTTGCCGGTGCTGCGATTGAAGCAGTCCACACATATTCCCTTATCCACGATGATCTTCCCTCAATGGACAATGATGATTACCGCAGGGGACGCAAATCCTGTCATAAGGAATTTAATGAATGGAAAGCAGTCCTTGCAGGGGATGCTTTAAACACACTGGCCTTTGAACTTCTTCTTCAGGTTAAAAATAACACAGTATTCCGGAAACTGACTGAAATCCTCTCCAAAGCCGCAGGCCTCGGCGGGATGATATGCGGTCAGACACTCGATATCACGGCTGAAAAAGAATCCGGTTTTCTGAATAGCCTCAGTGATGCTCAGAAAACTGAATTATTAAAAAGAATTCATAAAAATAAAACAGGTGCACTTCTCCGGGCAGCACCTGAGATGGGGGCCGTTCTTGCAGGCTATCCTGATCCTGCTCAGGTGCAGCTTTACGGAGATCTGACAGGACTTCTTTTTCAGATCACTGATGATATTCTGGATGTGGAGGGCGATCTTACCTCTCTTGGCAAAACTGCAGGTAAGGACGCTGCTGCCGGAAAGCTGACTTATCCGGCCCTGTACGGAATGGAAGCCACCAGAAAACTGGCTGCCGAAACAGCGGAGAAAGCAGCTTTGGCTGCTGCAGAAACCGAGCTGCCTTCTTTCACCGAAACGGGAATTCTGCCCGAATATGCGGAGTCTGTACGCAGCACTGTAAGGGGTTTCCTCACCGCCCTTCCGGAATTCATACTGAACCGGAAAAAATAAAAAATGGGGCGGAAAAAACCAAACAGTAAGATTCCGGGCCCCCTCGGACAGAATCCTCCGGACACTGCAGGTGCAATTCCCGGTATCAGAAAATATCCTTCGCGGGCGGCCGAAAAATTGCTGGGTGCTTTTGAAGATCTCTCTGCATCAGAGGATCTCAGCGATGAGGACCGGTCGCTTCTTTCTCCGGAAGGTATGGTCTGCGTGGATCTCGGTGCCTCTCACGGCGGGTTTTCTAAAGTTCTTAAAGAAAAGGGTGCCTTACGTATCTACGCGGTGGATGTGGCTTACGGAATTTTTGACTACAGTTTAAGAAAGGATCCGGCTGTCGTGGTCCTTGAACGGAAGAATGCAAGGGATATTCAGGAGTCATGGTTTCTGCCGGAAGATCTGCGGAGGAACAGTTCCGGGTCCGGTAAGCCGGATCTTTTTATAGTGTCAGATTTGTCTTTTATATCTTTAAAAACAATTATGAATTCTCTGATTGTATTTCTTAAAGAAACCCGGTGCACGGCTGCCGGTCTTCTGCTGATTAAACCGCAGTTTGAAGCAGGAGCCCTTACTGAAAAAGGCATCCTGACGGATGACTCACTCAGAAACCGAATCACAGAAGATGTATGCAGCCATGCCCGTTCCCTTGGATTCAGAGTGATATCCCTGGTTCCTTCGAGACTCAAAGGAACCAAAGGAAATCAGGAATACATCTTATTTTTCAGTCTTCTGTGAAAAGGCCGATCAGCACACCGGAAGCGGCTTCCCGGTCTCTGGTAAGAGTATGGCAGTGATTCCCCGTATCGATCAGATACAGAGCAAAATCATCTCCGGTGCGGACAGGCTCAGTTCCGGTGATATTGTCATCCGAATCTGTCCGGAAAATCATGTCCGGAAAATCTTTTTTCAGTTCAGCCAGCAGACCGGATCTGGCAGGATCCTTCGCAGTAATTTCTGCAATTTTGTTAAGAATTTCTTCAGATACCATTTCAGGCGCCTCCGTACATAAAAGGTACAGTTTTTTTATATAAAAAATCAGGAAGAACGGTTTTCAGCGCATAATGGACCATTTTTGCTGAATAACGGGGTGAAATATGAGTAAGGTATATTTTTTTTATTTCTGAGAAAGCTTCTGCATTGTCCCGGATTTCAAAAAGATGAGTGTGTCCCCATTCCCGGGCCCTGCTGACAGGACGCTCTGAGTCCAGATAAGTGCATTCCAGAAACAGAATTTCAGACTTCCGGACCTCTTCCTGTTCCAGTACAAATTCAATCCGGGAATCCCCGGAGAAGCTGATCAGAGGTATGTGAATTTCTTCAAAGAGATCGCTGCGTTTTTTTTTTAATTCTGCAATTGCAATCCCGCTAAGGCCGAGAAATTCTTTTTTCAGCCGGTTTCGTTTTTCAAACACATGATACCCGAGCGCCGGAATTCTGTGCCACGCTTTCAGCGCTTTAAAATAACGGTTGGAATTTATTGTAAATTCATCGCCTTGTTTTACGGGAATAATCACGGCCGGGATCTGAAATCCTTCAATAACCGACCACTGATCCATTATATTTCTGAGCGGATCACTGATTTCTTCCGGGCAGAAGATTTCTGCGGGAGGCAGTTTTTTTAAACTCCTCTGGGAAGCGTGGTAGGCAATACCGGAAGAATGATCCAGATGTCCGTGGGTTAGGAGAATTCTGCGGCAGTCCGTCAGAGCCGGGTGGCCCCGCCCTATATCGACGGACATTTTCCAGGAGGGGATGGCAACAGCCGACTCAATGCCGCCTTCGCAGATTCCCTTAAAGCGGAACTCCCCGTAAGAATACTCTTTCAGGTCCATTCTGTTACTGCAGCGGCGTTTCCGGTCCGACTGTGACCACAGGCCGGATTTTCTCCAGTTCCTCTTTCAGAGAGGCGGGCCCTGCCACAACGATCAGAATATTTTCCGGTCTGAGGTGCCTTTTCCAGGCATTCTGAATATCTTCCACAGTGAGAGACCGGATCCTGCCGGGAAACATAGACAGATAATTTTCAGGCATTCTGTGCAGCCTGAACCGGATTTCTCCTTCCACGAAACGGGCCGGGTCCTCAAACTGAAAGACGATGGAATTGATAATGGCGTCCTTTGCGAGAGAAAGTTCTTCTTCCGTGACTGTTTCGCTGAACTCCTTTGTAATGGAAAGCATCAGTGACAGGGTTTCTGCCGTTTTATCGAGCCGGGTACCGCTTGCAGCAGTGAACCGGCCGTAATCAGCAGAAAAACTGGTTCCGGAGGATGCATAATAGGCAAGGCCTCTTTTCGCACGGATTTCTTTCATAAGCCGTGAGTTAAAAGAACCGCCGCCCAGAATGTAATTTCCTGTCTGCAGTGCAAAAAAATCCGGATGGCTGTGCTCCGGAAGATCCGCTGCGGCATAGATCACCGCCTGCTGGGCAGCTGTTTCCACAAGGACAATTTTTCCCCGGTAAGGATGATCCGCCGCGGCGGATTCTGAATATGTATAAACTTCAGGTTTTTTGTAATCAGTGGAGCCTGTAAATCTCCGCATTGCATCCGCAGCTCTGCGGGCAAAAGCGGCTCCCATGGATTCGTCTGCATCCCCGCTTATTCCAATAATCAGTGCGGAAGGATTCAGTCGGCTTTTCAGGTCCGCCAGAAGAGCACTGGTGCTGATACGGTCAATATCGCCTGCTGTAACCGAATAACCCTGTCTTTTTCCTATATAAAGAACTTCCTGAATTTTTCTGCGGGCAACTGAAGAAGGATTGTCGTTTCTTTGACGAATTTCCGTTCTCATGGAGTCTTTGATAACTTCAAGGCGGCTTTCCTCCATTCTGGGTGCGGTAAGAATTTCGAGAAGAAGTTCAGTAACTCTTTCGGTATCTCTTTTCAGAAAGGTAATTTCCGCATTCACTGAATGGTGGGAATATCCGATTTTAAGAACGGCTCCCAGTCTGGAAAGCTCTTCCTGGATTTCATCAGCAGAGTGGTTTTTTGTTCCGCCCAGCTGGAGCATAGATACCAGTGCCTGGAGAGTACCTGCTTCTGCTGTGGATTCACTGTCAGTGCCCTGACTGAAATGCATATTGATGCTGATAAAAGGCAGGCTGTGGTCCGGTGCAATGAGTACCAGCGGTCCTTCCTGTGTTTTTATTTCGACCAGCGGCGGTTCATTAATACTGAGGGGAGGAATACTGATTCCGTCCAGTATTGTGCGTCGGTTATTCCCGGTTTCTGTCATGGCCATTCCTTTTCTGTTCTGTATAAGGGGAGTCTGCGCGTCTGATTTTCCATGCAGGATAAAAAAGAGCAGCAGACTGAGGGAAATTACGGATTTCTGAATCATTTTTTAGTGTCCTCATCCGGGGGAAGGAGTCTTGCGGTTATAATGAATTCCGGGCGGATGTACTTTCTTGCCACATCCTGGATATCCTGAACTGTGAGATCTGCGAGTTCTTTATAGACAGTGAACATACTTCTGTAGTCACCGGTCACAATTTCGTAAAAACTGAGTCTGTTCGCCAGGGAGGAATTGGAGCGCAGGCTGTAAATCATCTCTGACTCAAGTGCCGCACGTACACGCTCAAGTTCATCTTCCGTAATACCATCCCTGTGTATGTCTGATATCACATCCATGACTCCTGCTTCGGCTTCCTCGTAGGTGCGGCCCGGTGCGGGAACTGTCAGGATCAGGAACATATTGGAATACCGTTCGCCTGGGTAGGAGGAATAAGCGTCAATCTGACTGACGATGCGGTCTTCAACCACAAGCTTACGGAACAGTCGGCTGTCGCGTCTGCCTGCGAGAACCCTTGCCAGAATTTCCAGCCGGAGGTCGTCCGGATGAGGCATGGCCGGTTTAAACCAGCCAAGCAGCTGATACGGGCTTCCTTCTTTTTTAAGTTCATAGCGAACGATTCGCTTTTCCGGTTCTTTTACAAGGGGACGCGGCGGTTCGGGCATTCTCTGCATAGAGCTGAAATATTTCCGGACCAGAGCCTCTTCCCGGTCGAAATCAATATCGCCCACCATAGCAATTACCATATTGGCCGGGTTATAATAAGTTTTATAAAAATCTTCTGCCATTTCATGGTTCAGAAACTGAATGCTTTCCATTTTACCGATCAGAGAACGGCCATACGGATGGTCCTGAAATATTTCGTTCATGTAGCCTTCCATCAGCAGGCTCGAAGCGACGTTGTCCACACGCATTCGCCTTTCTTCCGCAACAACGTCTCTCTCAGTGTAAAAATCTCTGAGCACCGGATTTTTAAAACGGTCAGATTCAAGCCGTGCCCATACTTCGAGACGGTTGACCGGCAGTTCAATCTGATAATTGGTAAGGTCACGGCTGGTATAGGCATTATAGCCCCTCTGTCCGTGAAGGGAATAAAGATAAGAATCCTCATCCATGATCATAAAATCGCGCGCTTTCTGGCTCATGGCTCCGATACGCGCTTTCCATCGCCTTGCCTGCAGTCCGGCTTCATCGGCCTCTTCAGTATTTCCTTCGGCCCGCAGAGCAGCTTCCTTTCTGCGCCATTCATCCATCCTTACAGCCCAGGCATTGATAACTTCAATATATTTTTTTTCATTTTCAAAATCGGTGGTGCCGACTTTGCGGGTGCCTTTGAACAGCATGTGTTCGAGCATGTGGGCTATTCCCGCCGTCTGTTCGGTTTCATCGGCTCCTCCCGCAAGAAATTTTATATAAAGAGAAACCGTTGGAGAGTAGGAGCGCTTC
>CAZQKZ010000058.1:16899-18767 GCA_964594095.1 uncultured Leptospiraceae bacterium
CAGAACAGGGGACAGAACATCTTTTTCGGCATAGGTGCTTGAGGTCATAACGGGTCCTGAAATTACTGGGTTGGGAAGACTGAGAAGTGCCGCAGGCAGCAGAGTGACTCTCAGTAATTTAAAGAGAATGGATTTCATATTTCCTGACCAGAATCCTGATCAAAGCTCAGAAAAACAAGAAAAAAGCCGGAGGCCCGGGTGGGCGCACCCGCGATTTGCAGGAAAAATCCCGAGTGCACAATGAAAATTGTCGCTTTTGCCGCAGGCAAAAGCCCATAATCTGAACAATTCGCTGGGCGAATTGGACGTTCATTTTTCATTTTTTTAACTTATATATTTTCAGTGTGCCATGGCAACTGAGTAAGAGAGGCTGATTTCAAACCACCTTAAGCTGCATTGATTAAGAGTCATTGTGGAGAATGTTAAGGAAAAGGTGGAGAATCAGATTCAGGTAAAAGGAGCTGAGATAAGTGCGGAGGGGGTTCGTTTAGTGTCCGCATGGAGACCGGCATATAAGTGGCATGGACTCTGTATGGGCTGTGGGGAGTGATTCGTAACAGTGATGAAACTTCTGTAATGGGAGTGGAGCGAAGGGATCACAACAATTCAGTCAGCAAATAGGAGCAACCGGAAACCGGGAAGAGACCTCATGAGGAGGCAAAACCATTAGGATCGTATCTCCCAACAGTCGCCGGAATTATTTCCGCACTGGAAAAGCAGATACTTTCCAGGAATGGTGAATTGACAGGAGCCGTATGAAGCGAGAGTTTTAAGTACGGTGATCGTTGGGCCTGCCAAAACGTTCTGTGAAAGCGGGTGGGGGTGGTTCCCGTGCGCCACTCGACATTCCGGGCTCTGCCCGGCCTGGCCCGAAAAAATTTTTTTTTACATTCCCACAAAAAGAGTTTACAAAATCCTCTCCCCCCTCCTATACAATCTGTGTTGGAGGAAACCTATGTTACAAACATTTAATTACCTTTTCATTGCCGGCATTGCCCTCACTGCTGGCTTCTTTGCCCTGTCAGGAAATCAGGAGAGTGCAATCGATTCCGCCCTGTTTCTCTACACTACAAACGAACAAGAAGCCACCGAATACGTTCATAAGATCGTAGAATCAGGTGATTCAGAAGGCCTCACAAATTCGATGATTGCTTTAGAGGAGAAGCTCGATGCAAATCAGGTCGAATTCGACCTTCTGCAACTGGAAAACAATATCCAGAACCTTACATCGGTTACGCAGGGTTTGATCCTGGAGCAAAAATACTCTGATGACTACTCCGCGAGTGACCTTGCCGAGATGTCGGCGAAGGCGGACGAACTGAAGGCCGAGTGTGAAGAATCGGGCAATATTGCTTCCGAAGAAGAGACCGAATACACGCCCCCGGAGAGTGACGCCGTCTATAATGAGAAGAAGAAGGACCTCCTTGAGGTCTCCTTTCGGGTCCTGGAAAAGGTCTCCGGTCTCATTGACCAGAAAGGACTTCGCGCTTCCGAAGAAGATAAGAACTCTGTGGTTGCAGATCCCGAACCATCTGCGGAGCCTTCGTCTACCGCAGAGGCGGAGCAGGAGTAGAGGGAGGAATTATTATATGAAATATTTTTTAATAATGGGTGCTGTTTCGACTTTGCTATTGTTCTGCGGTTGTGATGTGGACGGCATGTACTACCAGGCGAAAGGAGAGGAGGAGCCAGATATGGAACGAATGAAGAACAGTGAATTTTGCGCAAATGTGTATCTCTCTCTTCAGGAGGAGGGAGAGCCTTTGAATTACAAATATATTTTATGTTGTGACCTGCTGGTTGACGGCGGTTGCTAACCCGGATTATGCATGACGATGCAACGATTGTCTTAATTTGGGCGACGAATC
>CAZQKZ010000059.1:0-9966 GCA_964594095.1 uncultured Leptospiraceae bacterium
GGTCTGAAACTCAATCAGGTGGATGGTTACCTTTCCCTGCGAATCCGTTACCCTTAAGGGAAAATCCGCGGTCCGGACAGATACCGTCTCCTGAGGCAGTTCCTGTAAACCGTCAAATCCGGCAACATCTGCTTTCAGTATTTCCCGTATGAATACCTCCCCTGAACTTTCCATGAAGCTCTTCAGCGCTATGTCATACATCATACTCTCTACAGGTAAAAAAAAATCAGATTGCGAAAAAAAAACGGAAATTTCTGAATTTTTTTCCGCGGATTAAAATTTCACACAGAGATGGGGCTGCAGATGGACACTTTTTTTTAACAGGATAAGCAGGATATATCAGGATAGAGTCCCCGCTATCTACAAACCCAATCCTGCCCTACCCTGCACATCTTGTTAACCCAGAATTATTTGTTTAACAGGATAAGCAGGATTTTTCAGGATAGAGTCTCCGTTACCTACAACACCAATCCTGCCTCATCCTGCACATCTTGTTAACCCAGAATTTTTTTTAACAGGATAAGCAGGATATATCAGGATGGCTTCACAGTTTATTAATTAGGCTTTTCTTAGATTCTCGCGCCAGATTTTTTCGCTTGACAAAAAGAAAAAAATGTGGTTTGGCCAGACAGCCGTTGATCCCCGCAGAATTTTTTTAACAGGATAGCCAGGATGGGCTTCGTGAGACCCTAAATTTTTCTAATCTTCAATACAGAGACGCGGATTCAAAAGTTATGTTCATTAATTATTATTATATATTCCTGCACCACGCCATGGATGACGTGCTCCATCCGAGACTTATGCGATACGAGGTCGCATCGTCGAGGCAGCGGGGGGATCTTTAAGGGGGGCCTTCTGCAAGGTCCCCCAGGCAGAGCCGGCTCTGCTTATTCGTCTGAGAAATATTTAAATAAGCCCAAGCCTTTTATATATTTTATCAATATTTCTAAGATAGTAATCGACGCTGAAAATTTCATCCAGCTGATCTCCGGTAAGTCTGGAGTTTACCTGAGGATCACCGGAAACAAGCCCTTTCAGTGTTAAATTCTGATCTGCCCAGACTTTCATGCTGGCGGTCTGAACCACTGCATAGGCCTCCTCTCTTTCCATTCCGGCATCAATCAGCGCAAGCATCAGTCTCTGGCTGTAAATGAGTCCGCGGGTTACATTCATTGTCCTTTCCATTGCATCGGGATACACATGAATATTTTCAAGAACATAAATCATTTTACTCATTATATATTCGAGTGCAATAACTGAATCTGCCAGAATGATTCTTTCTGCAGAAGAATGCGAAATATCACGCTCATGCCAGAGAGGCATGTTTCTGTATCCGGTCTGAACATTTGACTGAATCACTCTTGCAATCCCGCAGATTCTTTCACAGACTACCGGATTACGTTTGTGAGGCATGGCGCTCGATCCTTTCTGACCTTTGGCAAAAGGTTCTTCAACTTCCCTGCCTTCGCTTTTCTGAAGCAGCCGGATTTCCTGTGCGATCCGGTCCAGACCTCCTGCAATGATTCCAAGCACTGCAAGAAAATGTGCATGACGATCCCGGTTGATTACCTGCGTGGTGATCAGATCGCTTTCGAGACCCAGCGAGCGGCAGACTTCTTCTTCTACATCCGGATCAATATTGGAAAAAGTTCCGACGGCACCACTCAGAGCTCCGACCGAAATCTGCCTTTCGGCTTCTTCAAGTCTTTCTTTGTTCCGAAGCATTTCCGCATACATATGCGCAAATTTGAACCCCAGAGTAACAGGCTCTCCGTGAATTCCGTGGGTTCGTCCGATCATTACCTGGTCTTTATACTTCAGTGCGTTCCGGCGGAGTACATCCGTAATTTTTTCAAGCCTATTTTTAAGAATCACAGCCGACTGCTTCAGCTGAATGTTCTGTGCTGTGTCAACGAGGTCCGAACTTGTCATCCCAAAATGAATAAACCTGGCTGAGGGACCAACATGTTCCTTTACTGAAGTAAGAAATGCGATAACATCGTGGTGTACTTCTTTCTCTATTTCATCAATACGTTCTGCGTCAAAGGCAGCTTTTTCCTTAATAATACGAAGATCCTCATCAGGGATCTGTCCGCGTCTGTTCCATGCTTCGCAGACTGCAATTTCCACATCCAGCCAGATACGGTATTTGTTTTCGAGCTCCCAGATGGCTGCAATTTCAGGGTTTGAATATCGTTTAATCATAATATGAAGAAAATCAGAGTTCGGAAAGTCTCTGTAAAGTAAAAAAAAGGATTGCCTGATACAGTAATGTTTTAAATTAAAGAGACAGGATTTCCCGGAACATGGTCTTCAGCAGCGGTACAGAATACGCCCTCAAAGCAATAGTCTATATGGCCAGGCATCCGCAGACCCGGTATTTCGGAGTAAAGGAACTTGCTGTCAGCCTTGATTTATCATCATCTTACCTTGCTAAGGTACTGCAGATTTTAAGCAAAATGAATTTTCTCCAGTCAGTTACCGGACCCGGAGGCGGTTTTGGTCTTTCCGACACAACCCTTTCTTTACCCTGCAGAGATATTGTGGATCTGCTGACTGACCATGACCTTATGAATCGCTGTGTTTTTGGTTTCTCCGAATGCGGTAATGATAACCCATGCATCATCCACGACACATGGGCACCATACAGGGACCGGATTGCTGCCATTATAAGCAATAAGACAATCGGTGAACTTGCCGAAGAATCCTGGCCGCTGTTTGAGTCAGACCGGCATCTCCCGGAATCAGGTTAATCTTACCTTTTTTTACCGGTCGGCCTTTTTTTACTTCCGCTTACTGCTGCTTTCGGAGCAGCTTTTGACTTTTTAATCCTGTTATTAATTCTTTTCTTTACTGCTTTGGGACTGAGCTTCTGCTTCATTCCCCTGGATTTCTTTTCTGTTCCTGGCTGACTGTCCTTTACCGGGAAACGGTAAGTTTCTTCACGGAGGGGCTGAAATCCGTTAAAATTCACAGAACTGTAAGACGTGGTGTATGCACCCGTGGTCATAATGTAAACCCGGTCTCCTTCTTTCAGATCCTTTGGTAAAGAATATTTAAAATCCTCATATAAAACATCGGCACTGTCACAGGTAGGCCCGGCAAGGATAACTTCAGAAGTTTCCTGATCATTTGATTTAAAATCCGTAAACAGAGGATATTTTATAGCTTCATCAAGAGTTTCAATAAGCCCTCCGAATTTACCCGCATCCAGATAAACCCAGCTGTACTGATTAAAACGGGATTTATTTGCAATCAGAACAACCTCAGAAATAATAATTCCTGCATCGGCTGCAAGGGATCGGCCTGGTTCGATAATAATTTCAGGGAAATCATCGCCAAAGTCGTCCGCAAGGAAACGGGTGATTTCGCGGGCATACACACCAATACCCTGCGTGGCCCTGAGATAATTGGCAGGAAACCCGCCGCCCAGATTGATCATGCGAAGCCTTATACCCTGCTCTGCCAGACCATCAAACAGGTATTTAACCTGCGCAATGGCGTTATCCCACTGCCCGATATCTCTCTGCTGTGAACCTACATGGAAAGAGATTCCGTAAGGATCAATTCCCCAGTGAACACTTTTCAGAACTAAATCATATATAAGGTCCGGGTGGGCGCCGAATTTCCGTGATAACGGCCAGTCAGCACTGGAGCTTTCCATGATTATGCGGAAGAATACTTTCGATCCGGGAGCGGACCTTGCTATTTTTTCCAGATCATTGTAAGAATCCGTAGCGAAAAGACGAATGCCTTTTTCATAAGCATAGGCAATATCTTTTTCTTTTTTTATGGTGTTTCCATAACTCATTTTTTCAGGAGAAATCCCGAGATCCAGCAGTGCGTTCAGTTCGTAAACAGATGCGATGTCAAAATAAGAACCCATCTGATCCAGCAGCTGCAGTATTTCCGGGTTCGGGTTTGCTTTCACGGCATAATACACCTTTGCATAAGGCATATGGTAAATCAGTTCACTGTATCTTTTTCTTATGCGCTCCAGATTTATAGCCAGCAGGGGAGTTTCCTTACTGCTGCTCCATTCTTTTAAGAATCTAAATTCCTTCTCGTCGATGAACTCGGACATTGTTCTGGTTAATGTCATCAGACTGCTGTTTCAACCCCCTGAGGTGTACATATTTTTTAAATGGCTGCTTTAACTTTCAGAAAACTCTTCGGGAACCGATGCACCCGGTCTTACAAACCGGAATTCATTTTTCAGAAGAGGTGCTTTAGGAAGGAGAAACCGAACATTTTTCTTTTTAAAATATATATGTGATAAAAACATTCCTGCTGCCACATCAAAACCGGTACTGGCCACAACCACCGTGCCCGGATACTCAGTCTTCGTGAGATAACGGATCAGTTTAAGACCTGCAAGCTGCGATTCCATGGTCAGATCTGTAACGATAAGACTGTAGTAATCAGGACCATTTTTTTTAACAAGGTCGATTCCCCCGGAAGCCGTAACGGAGCGGTCGATCTGTGTATAGCCTTTGGAACCGAAATAAGATTCAAATATGCGGGCATATTTATCGTTATCATCAACAATGAGAAGTCTTTTCATCTGTGCATCCGCCTTCCTGCAGCTGAACGCTGCTGCTTCTTTTTTTCACGGAAAAATAACCATACATCAGTAAGCTGCCTGAAATGCAAGGGATTTATGTATCAGATCCTCAGATTACTGCGGAGACTGAGAAGGGCCTGTTCAGCCTGAAATTCAAACTCTGCCTCTTCCATTTCATCCGCAAAATCCTGCCTGAAGACGGACTGGAGCTGAGACCAGAGAGAAGGCCGGATTTTTTTCAGAATCAGGGACAATCCGGTGTTCCGAAGAGCATCGGTTATTTCTGTGAATTCATCTGCAGTGAATTCAATTTCATGTTTTTCAAAAATCCAGATGATCAGCCCGTTTTTTTCTGACCCGTAGGAATCAAGAATTGCCATAAACCATCGTTCATCTGCGCACCCTGTATATAAAGAAAAATTTATTAGCATCAATAAAAATCTGTTGCATTTCTGAAGCCGATTTTCGTCAAATGCTGCAGTTATGAAACTTTCCCGTAAGATTCCTGTCATCCTCCTTGGCGGACAGCTTGTAATTCTGAGCCTTATCAGTACCGCTGCCTTAATCATCATGAATATCTCTCTGGACCAGACCGAGCAGACACAGGCAGACATGTCCATCGGCAGCATTGAAGGCTATTTTGACAATTATTCTGCGGACTTCGCAGGCAGGTTCACAGACTGGGCTGCATGGGACGATATGAACAGCTTTGTTCTGAATCCAGGTCAGGAATTCATCGATTCCAATATGACTCCCGAAACTCTGGCGGGTATGAATGTGCACAGCATTATTATTTTCCGCGGCAACGGTTCCATTGTGTTTACAGAAACAGTGAATACCGCCACAGGGGAATCCGTAAAACAAAGTGAAATCATACGCAGCCTCATTCAGAAAGGGAATTCTCTGTTTGATAAACCGCTGGCCGGGGAAACAGTGCGCGGGTATCTTACCGATGAATACGGACCTGTTGCCGTGGCAGCACTGCCGGTAACGAGTACAGCGAAAGACAGTCCTGTCTCCGGTGGTTTGATTTTTATCAGGCGGCTCGATGACGCCTTTTTTGAAAAAGCCGGTAAAGCCACAAGACTGGGTCTTACTGCCCTGCCTGGCAGCAACGTTCCCGATACTAAAAGCTTCATTGAATCAAAAACTTCATCTGAACTGAATGCCGTTCTGTTTATTCCGGATATTACCGGTAATGCCGGCTTTTCAGTTTCCATAAAAATTCCAAGGGACCTTCGCAACCAGTTCATTCGCTCAATGATCATAATGATCGGAGTAATTATAATCTCCGGGATTATCTTCTCCGCTGCCGTCAGCTGGATCATGCATACTTCCGTTGTAAAAAGGATCACCCTGCTTGACCGGTATATATCCAGTCTGAATATCAGAAGCAGCGATCACAGACCTCTCGATATTGATGGGTCCGATGAACTGCACACGTTTTCCGAAACACTGAATAATCTGATTCTTCAGACAAGATCCAGGATCACTGCAATGAAAACCGCTGCGCAGAGTATCTCTGAATCCAGTAATGAAATTGCCTACGCAGTTGAGCAGGCTGCCCATTCGGGTAATGAAATCAATAATGCATTCCAGGAATTTTTCCGCGAAATCCAGGATCAGGCTGATATGATCGAAAACAGTAAAAAAGGGTTTTCCCAGCTGGCAGGAACTGTTGACCGTCTTCGCGAGGAAAGTTCCCATGCCGTTTCCAGATCAAGCAGTTCCGCAGAACTGGCTCAGAAAGGCCTTACCATTATGGATGCTCTTCAGAAACAGAGCCGCACCAGTCAGGAAACAGCGCTTCGTGTGGGTGAGACCGTATCCAAACTCGGAGCGAAGTCCGATGAAATTGTAAAAATTTCTGAAGTGATTGCCGGTATTTCCGGGCAGACGAACCTTCTTGCTCTGAATGCAGCGATTGAGGCAGCCAGAGCCGGAGATCAGGGACGGGGCTTTGCGGTCGTTGCCGATGAAATCGGAAAACTGGCAGACAATACCACTGCCTCAGCCAGGGAAATTGCTGAAAACATAAAGGAAATTCATGATCGTACTGCGGAAACCACGAAAGCCATGGAAGCAGTGGCAGCCATCCTTCTGGAACAGGGAAAATCCATTGATCTGTCTGCTGATATCCTCAGACAGATTCTCAGTCAGATGAGTGAAATTGAAAAGAGCATCGCACGAAGTTCTGAGCTGGTGAATGCTGTTCAGGATCTGAAAGAAGGCATTTCTGATATGTCACGCAGACTTTCTGAATCTGCAGGGGAAATGGTGCAGGCTTCTGAGGAAGTCCAGGCAGCCACTGAAGAACAGAGTGCATCCCTGGATTCCATCGCTATGCGTGCCACAAAGCTGATGGCAATGAGCACGCAACTGGAAGATCATCACTGAAGATAAGCGACAATCACAAGAATTGTGATTCCCAGTCCCAGCTGAACAGATCCGAATGTCCGGATCAGCTTCACCTGTTTCTGAATCAGACTGCTGTCCTTAGCCCGGACAGCCTTCTGCAGCTTCTGAAACGGACCGGTGTAAATGAATGTAAAAACAAGGCTCATAGCAATTCCCAGGGCTGTCATCAGATGGATCCTTTTAAAAACAGCCCATGGCAGATTTCCATACCCGCCGTATACCCCGAAAATAATCCCAAAACCAGTCACAAGAATTACCCCGACTGCAACCCACACCCATTTAAAAAAATGTTTAAATACCCTGCTCATGATTTTAATGCGTTCCGGTGCCTCCAGGTCCGCTGTGACTGCCCTCATCACAATCTGCATAAAGAAAATACCACCAATCCATACAACTGCCGCGATCACATGAAAAGCAGTCAGAATCCCTTTTAATTCCATAGATAACCTCTGTTTTAAAAAATATATTCAGCGCAGGCACTGCGTTCTGATGTATCTGACATCGTCCGCTGCTGTTGGTTTCAGTAAAAAAAATCCCGGCATATTTCAGCCGGGATGTCAGGCAACGCAATATCAATATAAAATATATTGAAACATTTTTTTATTCTTCCGCAAGCCAGGTCCGCAGCAGTTTTGCCACCTGGTCCGGCTTTTCTCTGGCCAGATTTATAGCATTTTCCAGCATTTCCCGACGGGCCCTTTCATCTACAGAAAGCTCCACTTCAGCGGCTCCCTCATCTGCAACACGAAGGGCTGCCTCACGCATAAGCTGCTGCTGCGCTGCAAGTTCCTCTTCGCGAAGTCTTCTTCTGCGGGCAATTTCCTTCTTAATGGCACGGTAGATCATAAAGATCAGAATGAATACCACGAGACTCACTCCGGACACAATCAGGAGTCTCTGGATCATGATTTTCTGACGAAGAGCTTCATCCTCTGCTTCAAATTCAGCAGAACGGTCTTTCTTAAGATGTCTTACTTCAATCTGGTCTCCGCGCGACTGCTTATACAGAAGACTGGCTTTCAGGAGATTACTCAGAGTCTTCAGTTCTTCATCAGAGGGAGGCGTATATTCCCGGAGGTATCCGGAATTATCTTCTTTTATACCTTTTTTAGTCCAGACTCCGTCTACTGCAACAGCGATAGACCGGGCTCTGGATTCCCAGGGCTGCCTTGTTACTTCCCGCTCAATCCTGTTATAGTCATAATTCCGGATAACATCGTTATTCCCGTATTCGCTTCTCTGGTAATCCAGATCTCTGTATCCGGGCGGGAGCTGCTGCTCAGTTCCGGTGGGTCCTCCCGGAGTAAAACCATTCCCCCGGAATCTTTCATTTCTTGAATTTTCAGAAACAGTAAGAGTACCGTTAGGCATAATTTCTCTTTCGGAATAAGGAGTTTCCGGATTATCCGGATTCATTATGACCGGTTCCACCAGATTCTGCTTTTCGGTTACATTATCCCAGTTTACATCAAGGGCCACGCGGATAATATTGATCCGGTCCTCAGGATAAAACGATGCAAGAGAATCACTGATCTCGCTGTGCCAGCGGCGTCTTTCTTTTTCTTCGAATTCCTTTTTGCGGTCAACCAGATTGAGCATTCTCTCCGCATCATCAATTTCATCGGGCTCCACAAATTCCTTACCATAGCTGTCTGTAATTGTGATGTCTTCCCGCTTCAGATTCGGAATGGCACGGTAAATCAGATTCTTGATTCCCATCACCTGCTTTCTGCTGATATCCTCCACTCCCGGCTTCAGGGTAAGAACAACAGAGGCTTTAACCGGATCAGTATCGGTCATGAAATTATTCGATTTAGGAATAGCCAGTTCGACTCTTGCTTTTTTTACATAATCAAGAGTCATAAGCATCTGCTCGAGCGATCCCTTTACCGCCCTGTGCAGTTTAACATCTTTATCAAACGTGGTTTCATCCCACCTGGACATATTAAATATCTCCCAGCCTTCCACTCCGGCAGGGATCAGGTTATCCTGAGCGAGTTTTGTGATGATTTCCTGCCTTCTGCGTCCGTCCACATAAATAGTGCTGGTACCGGAACCTTCCCAGTCCACTTCCATGGCAGAGAGGCTCTTACTAATGGCAGCATAATCAGATGCTGAAAGATCCTCATACAGGATCTCTTTGGCGGGCTTCGCAGAAAATCCGGCCATCGCAGTGAATGCTGCTATGACCACAGCAAGAACCACTCCAATGGTGATTTTTTTTACATTATCTAAAGAATTCCAGAGCTCAATGGCCTGATTGATTAATTTTTGTATTCCTTCCGGCATACCTGTTACCTGACTCTCAGTTTATTTTTGTTTTTTCTGTAAATGCGACTTTACCTATTGATTATGTCTCATTGAAAAGTACAACTTTTTTTTTCTGATTCTTAAAAAAAAATTCATTCAGTTAAAAACTGAGCCGATCATGCACCTGTTTTAATGAAATTATTTAGGTGCAGTAAGTTCCCGGAACGTCCTGACCACTCCGTCTGCGACCGTCTTGGTAAGATTCAGAGCAAACTTAGCTTTTTCGGCTGCAAGCATCACTTCATGCGCTTCCACAGAATCGGGATCATAAACTGCCCTTGCGGTCAGGGCTGTGGATTCTTTATCCAGTTTTTCCACTCCTCCCAGAGCTTCCTGCAGAGCCTGAGCAAAACTCCCTGCAAAAGCCTCCGGAACCGGTGCAGTTCTGCCCGGAACCATATGTTCTTCCCTGCTGATTTTCATATCAAAAGCATTGGAGCGGAATGCCGTCATTACCCTTGGCTGCCCTCCGCTGAATTCAACACCCTTAGTACTTAAAATATTCATAATAACCTCTTTTTTTACAATTACTGTAACCAGGACCAGGTCAGTACATGCTGCTGCATCCCGCCAGGAAATTTTTCTTTAAATTCAGGAAAATTCTGAGTTTAACGTTTTTTTTGCATTTTTTTAAATATGGCCTTATTCAGAATTAAAAACTTCTTCCGAGTTCC
>CAZQKZ010000059.1:9979-17952 GCA_964594095.1 uncultured Leptospiraceae bacterium
TATTAAACATCTGCTTGGACCCCATAATCACCTGAGCGTTTGCCTCATAGGACCTTGATGCGGAAATCATATCTGTAATCTCTTCCACAATATTTACATTCGGCATTTCCACGTAGCCTTTCTTTGGTCCGATTTTAATGGAGTCAGGATGAGTCGGATCAAAAATCAGTCTTAAAGGCCTCATATCTTTTTCAATTTTTTCAACTTTCACTCCCTGACCTGGCCCTGTATCCAGTCCGTCCGGATACACCGGGGAACGCCAGACACTGCGCATATTTACCGGAGTCATTACCACCCGGTCTCTGCGGAAAGGTCCGTCTCCGTTGTCATTTCTTGTGGTGGTAGCATTAGCAATATTATTGGAAATCACATCCAGCCTGAGGCGCTGCGCTGAGAGACCGGAAGATGATATATTCAGTGTAGTAAACATTCCCATTGTTTTTCCTCTTTATATTTTATATTAGGTATTAATTATGATAAGCGGATCAGCTGATTCATTAAACGGAGACTGCCTCCGATGCGGTCCACCATAATGCTGTAATGCATCTGGTTTCTGTTGAGCGCTGATACCTCATGCTCAATATCCACATTATTACCGTCATTTCTCATGGATGAGCTGTAGTCCGTGTGAATCCGCGCCTTTACACTCCGGTAATCTTTCACTGAGGGCAGTGCCGTATGAGCAGGATGTGTGGTCTTCAGAGGTGTGGCTTCGGCAGCTCTTTTTTCCGATTCCAGAGCCCGTTTGATTTCTGCCTCAAAGGAAACCTCTGATCTTTTGAATCCCGGTACATCAGCATTAGCAATGTTATTGGCAATGACATTTCTGCGCACAGATGATGCTGCCAGCCCTTTTTCCAGAAGATTGAATGTTTTCATCTGATTAAAAATCGACATTAGCGGAATACCCCCCTCTCTTACTACAGTTTCGGAGACTTTTCCGGATCCGGTTAGAAAATTATGTCGTATGAAAAAAAAACTGTTCTTTTACAGCAGATTTTTTTCTGATTGCTTATGACCGGACGTATTCTGCTGTATTTGTTCATTGTTCTCTTAACCTCCCTGCAATGCAAAGGCCCTGATGAGAAAAAAACCTCTGCTGAAATTTCACACAGTAAAGAAAATATCCGGATAACAGGCCAATGGATTCTGAACAGAGAAAAAACAATTGCAAGGCATTACCTGAAGCAGGGAATTTCCTGGAATGCAATGTCTGAAAGCAGAAAACAATCCGTCAGGAAATCCTTTGGTCTGGACTTCCGGATTCAGATTACTGCGGATAACCGCTGGAATGCCTCCTATACTTCCGGCAAAGTCGTAAGCAGCAGCCAGGGCAGCTACAGAATCCTTTCTGCCACCGGAAACCAGGTAACTGCTGAAACAGTAACCGAAGGAGAACCTGGCACTCAGATACTGGATTTCTATTTTTCCGGGGATGGATCTGCTCTCTTAATTATCCGATCAGACAGCCAGACTGCTGAATTTATTATTGAAAAAACCTGAGCATTACGATAAGCTCTCTGAATGCAGCTAAAAACAGCCTTCTACTTATTCACTATGACCCTTATTGCAGGATCCATAAATTCCTGTATTGCAAAGTATACAGTATATAATAATACTGAATTCCCTGATACCCAGGAAAGCTTCCCGGGTGCCGCAGTAGTGGAATCACGGGGACTGCGTCTCTGGATTGACGGTAACGAAGCAGTTCATTCACATAAACTGATCCTGAAGCCCGGCTCTTATCTGGTCCGGTTCAGTCATATTTACTTATCCCGCAGCGGTGCGGCTTATTGTGAACTTCTGGCTGGAAAGATCTACAAACTTGAAGTGACTGACAGGCAGTATCTCCCGAAATCGGGTGTCTATGCAGACCTTGGGGTCTGCACAGAAGTAATTCCGGAAGCGGCAGCGCCTCAGTAACCTTTGTTTTTGTGCACATCCGGCATTGGCTTGTTTGTAGTGAGGGTCCACAGCAGATAAGCGAATGATTCAGGGGCGATTACAGTATGGGTGTTGCCGGCAGCTGCCATTGCCTCACGAAGGGCTTTACGGACTGTTGAGGAACCGGTCAGGTCAAAAATAATATCAACCCCGTCCTTCATCGCTGTGATTTCTTCCATACTTTTTAAGGGGAGCCCGAGTGCCTTGGCTTTTGCTTTACCGGCTGTGTCTCCCAGTTCGGCAACGGCCACAATACTGATTCCGTCCTTATTTCTTGGCAGAAGTATTTCCAGAAACTCACTGCCCACTCTGCCAAGCCCGATAATTGCTATATTCATTTGCTGCTCCTTTTTGTTTTTCTTGTTTTTATTTTCAGTTCTGCATCCGTTGTGTCAACGATTTTCAGTTTCTCCGGAATGCATTCAGTCGGTCCCTCAGACTGGAAGCCACCCTCTGATTTTCTTCGGCGAGCCCCCTCAGTTCTTCGGTTTTGGCAACGTTTTTCTGGGTTTCCTGACTTACAAATACAATACTCTGCAGAATCTCATCAATCCCCATTTTCTGTTCTTCTGTTGAGGATTTTATTCCCTTTGATTTAAGACTGGCGCTGTTTATATTGGCATGAACTATTTTATAAATTTCTAACTGTGCCGACATTGACCTGGATAAACTTCCGATCATCTGTCCGAATTTTTCAACATCACTTATAATGTCTTTAATTGAATCAGAGTTCTGTCCTACAATATCCTTACCACGCTCAATCTCCTCGGTACTTTCTTTAATAAGATCGTTGATCCCCTTTATACTTGTGGCGGTCTGATCAGCAAGTTTTGAGATTTCTTCGGCAACAACGGCAAATCCCCTTCCGGCATCCCCCGCTCTTGCAGCTTCGATGGATGCGTTCAGAGAAAGCAGATTCACCCTGTCGGCGATTTCATTGATCATTCCAACAATCCCAAGCATTTTCTGGGAGCTTTCTGAAATATGATCCATTGAAGAGATCATTTCCAGAAGAGATGTATCCCCCTGCCTTGCATGCTCATTCGTACTCCGCACAAGCTGATCTGTATGATGGATCTCCTGAGACATTGTCTGGGTGCTGGCAGTAAGCTCCTGCATTTTTGTTTCTATATAATTAAGACTCTCAGACTCCTCCCGGGTATTGGAAGCTATGCTGTCAATGGAGGCCGATATTTCATCCATTCCCGATGCCATTTCTTCCAGAGTAGCAGCCTGATCCTGAGAACTCTTTACAAATTCATCCATCATGGAGGCAATCGTTTCAGCAGACTTCACCACGCTAACAGCCACCGCCTGCACTTCTTTCACAAGGTTTTCGGTGACATCTCTTTCCGTTTTCAGATCATGGATGACCCTGTACTGCTCATCCATCTGGCTTTCAAAGGAATAGGCATACACAATCAGAATGGAAGTTTCGAATATTACAAAAAAAGCATGAACTATAACAATATCCCACCCGGTGCCATAAGAAAAAACCATCGGGATAATTCCACCGAATGCAATTTCATTCTCCTGGCAGTAATTAAACACTCCGTGATGCACTGCAATCAGACCGGCTGCGGGCAGAAGAACTTTCCAGTCCCGGTATGCAACCAGAAAAGCCAAAGCACCGAAAATATGAAAATGCATCTCAATTCTGCCCATCTGCTGCTGAATAAACACTGCCGAATACACCATGAGAATCAGGCCGTTCAGGATTCGAAGGAAGAGTGTTCCCCTGAACAGGAAATAGCCGGTCAAGGCTGCTGCAGTCAGAAGCCCCCCCGCCACTGCACCTATCAGGTGGGTTCCGTAACCAACCGGAACAAGCAATGCTGCTGCAGGCAGGTGAAGCAGTAGAATTTTTAAGAGGAGATACAAACAATACAATAAAGAATAAGAATAAAGGAATCGGCGTTCCTCCGCATCTCCTCTTTACTGGCCCCACCCTTAATAAAAGTAAGCATAGTATGTTTTAATTTCATAGTTTTTTTCCTGTATATCCTTCTGCAAGCTCAGAAACGGATATATTCCTTTCTGTATAAATTCTTTTAACTGTCTGAAACGAATCTGTAAGATAAATAAAAGCTGTGTGCTGATCAGGATTAAAAAACCGGAAATCAGCATCTGCGTGAAGAACTCCTGTAATTTTTTTCAGTTCCCTGATATCTTCAGCATACAAAGCGTGGAAATTTTCAGGATATTCTGAAAAAAACGCACTCAGCCCTGCAGCTTCCCTGTTGTTCAAAGGCTTCAGATTAATATAAACAAATTCGGCTTTGTTTCCGCTTTTCCTTAGCTGTGCATCCAGTCTCTTCAGCTTACCAAGGACTACCGGACAAGCCGTACCGCACTCTGTAAAACCAAAGAAAACGTAAACCGGCTTACCCTGAAATAAATCCTTCTGCAGAAGCCGTCCGTCTGCTGTAAACAGACGGGTTTCCGGAATTTCAATGGAAACTTCGTAACCAGGACTCAGACCCAGCACTGACTGCAGGCGCGGGTAATCCAGCAGAGAAACGAGAAAAACTGTGCCTGTCAGCAGCATTCCGGCTCCGAATTTAAGCATTGTCAATTAATTTCCTGAAAACAAAGAAAATCAAGTGTTTTTACGGATTCCGGACTAAAAAATCAGAATTTTTATTCTTATGCACGGGTCAAAAAAATCATTGATTTCAGTCAAACGAATGTTTCAGGGAATCTGTTTGCAGTTGTTCGTGATTCTGTATAAATTCCGGTAAAGGAAGGTCCGATACAGCAGGGAGACCGGAATAAGCAAATCTCCCTGCAGTAACTGAATTAAACCTATTTCTTTGTAAATTCAGATTCTATTTCAGCGAAAGATTTTTTAACTAATGTATCCATCATCTCTTCGATCATTTTGGTATTTAAATCTGATGCAGATACACTCATCCCATAACTCTTCTGTTCCCTGTCGAGCAAACGCCAAATAATCCGGTCTGAATTGATGTCATAAAGGGTGGCCTGATAAGCTAAGTAGGCCTGCTGACCGGAACCAGGAAAATGCCCCCAATTCACAATCTTATACTCCAGAAGATAATCGGCCCCTATATCTTTCTTTGCTGCTGAAAGTTTATAATCGGCTATCCTTGTTTCTTTTTGTTTTGATTCGTCAACAGTCTGCTTTTCCAAAATAAGTTTTTCCAAACCATTATTCTTAATCTGAAAGGTCAGAGTTTCTCCAAACTTCCCCCCCTGATTCTGTAAAGCGTTCATGATTATTGGGCGAAGTTTTACTTCAGCATAGACTTTGTCTACATAGTCTTTTGCGAGCTTCGCGTATCCAAGCTGAGCCATTGGGTTATTAGCCATTGCGCTTGTATCTGTGACAGCAGGGCCTGGTTCAGTAACATAAACAGGGCTATTGAAAGATTTCCCGGCAAAGGCTGGATCCAATTCAATGGAACCGGATGCACAGGATACCATAGCTATCATTGACACAAAAGCAACAATTAAAAAATTTATTTTCATAGTTTTCTCCTATAGAGCGAAGAAAAGTTAGCATTATGTTTGTGTCTATCAAAAAGCAAACCCAAATAATTGAAAATTACATCTGAATCTGACTTATAGTCTGTCACAATTACGTAATCTCTTCGGAGGATTTCACTCCCCTTCCTGCAAAGATCAGATCTGTGCGGGGCATCATGACCCTGGTCCTGGGAGGCACACTCTGGGTTAACCAGACATTTCCCCCAATGATACTGTGGGACCCGATGATGGTATCGCCGCCAAGAATTGTGGCACCTGCGTAGATGATTACATAGTCTTCAATAGTCGGATGCCGGCGGATACCCGCGAGTTTCTGTCCCTTTGCGGGAGCCAGTGCTCCGAGTGTTACTCCCTGATAGACTGCAACATGTTCCCCGATTACACAGGTTTCGCCGATCACCACACCGGTACCGTGGTCGATAAAAAAATACGGTCCGATTTCGGCTCCCGGATTGATATCAATACCGGTTCTGGAATGGGCTTTTTCCGTCCAGATCCGGGGAATCAGAGGAATACCGGACCTGTAAAGAACATGAGCGAGACGGTAGGCTGCTATCGCATCGATACAGGGATAGGCAAGAATAATATCGTCGTAGCTCTTTGCCGAAGGGTCGCCGTCCAGAGCTGCCTGGACATCTTTCAGAAGTGTTTCCCGTATATCCGGGATGCTTTCCATAAAACTGATTACTGCCTCCGAAGCCTGATCCTTCACACTGCACTGATCACAGTTATTCATGCGGCAGTTATAACGGATGGCCCGTTCGATTTCAGTGCGAAGATCATCATGAACCTGACCAAGAAGCTGCTGAATGTGCGCTTCAAGGTTCGCACGGGTCACAGTGAAATGCCCCCGGAAACCCGGGAACAGTATTTCAAAAAGTTTATCAAGAATTACATGGAGATTCCGGATGGACGGGAGATTATGACATTCTGCCTGGTTCAGTCCGCGTCCGTCTTCATAGGTAGGCAGCAGCCGCGAAGTAATCGAGCGGATCTTTTCGGAATCCCACTTTTTTTCGGTGACCGCAGGAAGGTTCTTTACCGGGTGATGTTCTAAGAAATCAGTCATATAGGAAGCTCCTGATGCATCCCCGGCGGAATGTTATATTTTTAACTTATTTTACTTTACGGTAATCCGGCGTAAAATCCGGTATTCCGGTAAGTAATGCATCGGCCATAGAAAACATTTCATTTTCTTTAAAATAATCGGCTGTAAGCTGCAGGCCCACAGGCAGACCTTTTTCATCAGTCCCGGCCGGTATATTCATGGCAGGAACACCCGCCAGGTTTACCGAAATCGTCATGAGATCACTCTGATACATAGCCAGAGGATTTGCAGCTTTCTCACCGATTTTAAAGGCGGTTGTGGGTGTTGTGGGCTGCAGAATCACATCGACTTTGCTGAAGTGATTATGATATTCTTCGGAAATTACTTTGCGGGCATTCTGCGCTGATTTGTAATATGCATCGTAATACCCTGAAGAAAGGACATAGGTACCCAGCAGGATTCTTCGTTTAACTTCGGGCCCGAATCCCTCAGAGCGGCTTTTCACATAAAGCTCCATAAGGTCTTTGGCTTCCTGAGAATGATAGCCGTAACGAACCCCGTCGTACCGGCTGAGGTTACTCGATGCTTCGGCAGTGGCCAGAATGTAATAAATGGGAATAATATAATCCCAGAGACGGCTTTCCAGCTGAATGACCTGAACACCTTTGGATTTCAGCCAGTCGGTGGTTTTATGCATTGCATTTAAAATGCTTTTTTCAAACACACCATCCTCACCTGCAGGCATATAGACCCCTACCCGCAGTTTTTTAAGATCGGCATCCGTCAATTTTTTAACTTTGGAAAGGATTGGATCAGAATCCGCTCTTGCATGACTTGTGGAATCCCTGCGATCCGTGCCGTTTATAACAGAGAGGATCATGGCACCATCTTCCACAGAACGGGAAAAGGGACCGATCTGATCCAGACTGGAAGCGAAGGCAACCAGACCATACCGGCTTACCCGGCCGTAAGTCGGCTTGATGCCTACAGTGCCGCACAGTGCTGCAGGCTGGCGAATGGATCCCCCGGTATCGGACCCAAGAGAAAGAGGAACCACAGAGGCGCCCACTGAGGCAGCAGACCCCCCGGAGGAACCGCCAGGCACACGCTCTTCATCCCATGGATTGCGCGTTATTTTGTAAGCAGAATTTTCTGTGGATGAGCCCATGGCAAATTCATCCAGATTGGTATGGCCGAACAGCACTGCGCCGGATTCGCGGAGTTTGGAGATTACAGTGCCATCGTAAGGAGCCTTAAAATTTTCGAGGATTTTAGAGGCGCAGGTTGTGCGCTCGCCTTCCATAAGCATGTTATCTTTAATGCTTACAGGAATCCCATCCAGGATTCCGTTCGGTTTCCCTGAGATGATCCTTTTATGGGACTGCTCTGCCTGCTTCAGAATGGTTTCCCGGCTGAGTTCCAGAAAAATGCCGAGCGATTCTTTGGATTCTGCCCTTTTCAGACACGCTTC
>CAZQKZ010000059.1:17975-18679 GCA_964594095.1 uncultured Leptospiraceae bacterium
CCAGATCCACCGCAGTGTATTCTTTTTTACAGAAGAACATTAATGCGGTGTTCAGCGGCTGTTTTATAAATCAATTCATCTGACATGGTAAAACCTGATCTTTTTAATTATTTCTTTTTTATGCATTGGAGCAGGCCGTCTGCCTGAACCCTGCATTAATGTTCTTCTGTAAGCACACCGGGTACTACAAAGTGACCTGCTTCCCATTTCGGGGCCATCTCGGACATTGTTTTTAAAGACAGAGGCTGTTCTGCCTGATCCGGTCTTGTGTGGTTCATGGTCAGATTTGCCGGATGATAATCTTCGTTCACAGATGCTTTTGCCTGGCTGATTGTATTAACAAAATCAAGAATTTTATTGAAATCATTCCTGAGGGCAGCAAGGCTTTTATCGGAGGGATCAAGCCGCGCAAGTTTAGCAAGGTTCTGAAATTCGGTTTCGGAAAGCATAATATCAGAGTCAGAATGCAGCCTGCTGCCGTCAAGAAAGAAAATGTGAGGCAAAGTTTCCTTATTCTGCTTATCTTTGCAGGGAGGGAACTGCAGACTCAGCAATACCCATGGCCGGTAATCCCTGAAAATCAGGTGCCGGATTCCCGGGCAATCTCCCTGATGGTATCCAACGGCAGATCTGTTACCTCGGCAATGATATTCAGATCAATTCTTTTGAGTTTCAACGCCTTAGCAGTCTGGCACCGGGCGAAG
>CAZQKZ010000060.1:0-18302 GCA_964594095.1 uncultured Leptospiraceae bacterium
GCCTGAGTCCTTCGTCATTACAGCGGGCAAGAATATAGACTGATTTCCCTGGCTCACTGTATTTCACCGCATTCGACAGAAGATTGGCAAAAATATGCCTGAGGTAATTTTCATCAGTTAATACAGTATCCACAGATCCATCCCATTCAAAACAGATCTGATGGGCATAACTCCGGTTCAGCTGAATCTGCGAAATCAGGTCTTTGGCCATGGCCGGAAGATCTATAATTTCAAGATCTGGTTTTGCATTGATACTGTCTGTCCTGCTTAAATTCAGAGCATCGTCCAGAAGAGCTGACATCAGCCTGATTGATTTCTGAATTCGATCGAGTCGCTCCTGCCGCATTTCGGATGTAAGCCGGTCATCATAGCTGCGCAGGATATCGCTCGCCGACTGTATGGCGGTCATCGGAGTGCGGAACTCATGTGCGAAAATTGAAAGAAACCGGGTTTTTAATGCGCTGATTTCTTTTTCTTCTTCAAGGCTTTCAGCGATGGAATGCATCGAATCAATAACCGTATCCAGCCGACCTTCAAGATCCGTAATCAGACGACAGGCAAGATTCAGCCGGATATTCTCGGTTTCTTTAAATGTTTCTTCTGATATATGAATACCGTTTATTGTACTGTCACCGGAACACGTATCCTGCCGGATCACTGAACATTGCTCATTACTGCAGCTGAGCTCCCTCCCTGAAATAACCGTACCGGATCTGATCTCCAGACAAGGTACAACGAGCATGGGCATGAAAGGGCTGACGCTTAATATTTCCTGGAAAATATCGGATTTTTTGTTCAGGGTGAACAGTTCCGGTACGACCAGAAGTTCCGGAACTGAATCGCTTTCTATTCGGGATATCAGAGACCGCATATCCGGAACATGTTCAGGACTGCCCTCAAGGAGATCCATATGACTGAGCAGGTGATATGCCCGGGGACAGGGATTTCCAGGTTCTTCCATTATAAGTACAGACCGGTCCGGATCTGCAGGGTTTTCGGTTTTATTTTTTCCGGATTCCACGAATCCCCCCCCTACCACTGTAAAAAAACAATGCTATATGCGAAAAACTTAATATTCTAAATTCTTTTTACAACAATTTGTAGTAACATACGGATTGGTATATTGCCACCGGAGGGATGCTGTCAATGTTTTTTTTTAGTTTTTCCGATTTTTTTTATTTTTTATCTTTCTGATTTTCAGGGGGAGAAGGTGCTGCCGGATCTCCTGCCTGGTATTCATGCCAGGCGGCTTTTACCGGTTCAGCGAGAGATGCATAACGGCCTGTCTCTGAAATTCTTACTTTCAGCTCTCTTCCGGTTCGCCGGTTGGTTACCGTAAACTCATCTCCGGTCTTCACTTCGTCAATGGTTCCCAGATTCAGAAAGATTCCCCTGGATGAGCTGCGGATCACCTCACCGCGAAGAGGCAGAAGGCGCTTAAGATTGTTCACGGCCCGGGATGCGATTTCATGGAGTGCTTCGCTGCCCTGAGCCTCATAAGTAAATGAATGCAGCGGCCTGCCCGACATTTTTTCAACAACTTCAAAGCGGACCCGCAGACCGGTAAGGGAATCCCTGTAACGGCCCTGCAGGATATACCTGACGGGGTACTTACGGTCTTCGTAATCTTCAATGAACCGGATAAAATCGGGCTGATACTGTACTCCGTAGATTTTATGGAAGGGATCATTTTTTTTCTGATCCACTGCCTTCAGAACTGTGCTCCGAACAGCAGGGCTTACCGGTGCAATTCTGCCTGCATTCTGAAAATGAAAATACAGTGCCTGCGTGATCCGGAGAGATGTATCAGGATGAACCGGAAAGCTTTCCTCGGGAAGGAAATCAAATATGAAAATCTGCTCGGGTGTTCTGCGGAAAGTGGCCTTTACAGGATCTGCCTCCGGAGAGAACAGATTTTCCCGGAAAGGAAGGCTGCGGGTTCTTTCCCTGGCTACATGTTCCAGCCGGAAGCGCAGCCTGGTATCGGAAGGATTTTTTTCCGAAAGATATTTAAGCTCTTTTAAAAACAATTCATAATCGTTTTCCCGGTAAAAAGACTCCAGCCGGGCGCGATGCATGGATTCATCTTCCGGCGACAGAAGAAGAGCCCTGCGTAAAAACCAGTCCGCCTTATCCGGCCGGTTTCTTTTAATATAGTATTTATAAAGATCTTTGCTGTATTCTGCCAGTTCCTCTGCCAGCCGCTCCTTAAGGGGGGCATTATAAGATGCAGAGATCACCGACTCCTCGAGGGAAAACCGGGCTATCGGATCATCGGGGGCCTCACTCACTGCTTTTCGGTAATACACAACAGCATCATTCAGGGACCCGCCGGAAGATGTAAGATAACGCAGATATCCCGTTTTATAAAGAAGCTCAGGATCATCGGGCAGAAATGTTTCAATGTTCTCTGCTCTTGAAAGTGCAGCCCCGAATCTTCCCCGGTAAAAATCTATGAGCACCATTTTTTTTTCTGTGAGCGGACTTTCCGCATATTTCAGCGCAGTGCTGTAATGCTGGTAGGCTTCACTGAACAGGGCATCCCTTTCCGTTCTGACAGACTCAGTCTCCTTCCCTGCCTTCTTAACCATGAGAGCCTTCCTCATAGCGATGTCCCCTGCTGTTCTGTAAAGATCTGTATGGTCAGGATTCACGGCCCGGACCCTCTGCAGATACCGGGCAGACTCAGTATCATTCCCGTTTTCAGCAGAAAGCAGTGCAAGCTGCAGAAGACTTCGGATATGAGCAGGATTCGTGCGGATGACTTTTGTATAGTACTGTTCGGCAAGCCGGGATTTCCCAAGAGTCCGGTAGTAATTTCCCCAGACATGATTCTTTTCCGGGTCGCCGGCACTGACTTTATCTGCTTTTTCAAGAAATGACCTCGCTGAAGTCAGGTTTCCAAGTCGGATTTCAGATTCAGCCGCACCGGTCAATGCCTCTTTATTTTCGGGATCATTCTTCAGCGTTTCCCCGAAATACCGGGCTGCCCTGACGGAATCTCCCATTTCCAGATATACAGAAGCCATTGCATTCCGCGCTGCATTGTATCCCGGATTCAGACGCAGGGCTTCGCGAAAGCTTTCCAGGGATTCACGAAGATTCCCTTCATTAACCGAAGCCCTTCCTTTTTCGTACCACGTACGTGCACTCTCAGCGTAAACCGAAGCCGATAAAAATATTAAAATAATAAGAATTTTTATTTTCATGGAACAAAAAACCCTGCATCGCCGAATCCGGATGTGCCCAGATAATTGACCTCCACACGAAGATCCACATATCTTCCGCTGAGACCCTCATCTTTTATAGTCGAATAAGTCAGGATATACCGTTCATCACTGTCCTGCTTCAGTCGGTCATAAATCCCTCTGACAGAATCCTCGTCTGTGGCTCTGTAATAGTTTCCTCCGGTGAATTCCGCAATGTCCCTGTAAATACTCTCTGATTCGCTGTCACCGGCTCCGAAGGAGATTATATGAATTCTTATACCATTGGAACGCGCATACTGCCGGATCCGCATCGGAGTATACTGAATAAAATCGTCAGGCGATATTTTACCTGAAACAGTGTAAATAATGTGCCGCGGTCCGAGAGCCTGGTTGAGCCCTGTAACAGCCTCATACAGAGCCTTTCCGCTGTTAGGACTCTCTGAATCATCCGCTTCGGCCAGGTGCCGGAGAATCTCCCTCCTCTGAAGACCCTGGTAGACAGTCCTGACTTCGCGGGAGGACCGGATAACCGAAACCCGGTCAGAAATGCGAAGAGGGTCGAGTACAGGCTTCATCAGTGCGGCCAGATGCACTGCGTAATTATCTGTAAAAAAAGAAGAGTTTTCCCGCATCAGAACCAGATTCAGCCGGTTCTGAAACTGATCCATATTATCGGACCGGATTTTTCCGATCCTTCTGTCATTTTCATAAATAAAGAAATCTCGTCTGCTGATGCCTGATACATTCTGACCAAGCCTGTTCCGGACTGTGAAGTAAACGGCTACTGTCGGAAACTTTTTTAAATCAATTCTCTGAATTCTTACCTCAAGATTTGAAGTGCGAAGCCCTTTCTGAATATAGCGGTCCACCGAATCAGACCCGGAGGCGGCGGCGTAGATTATTCCTTCCTTCCCCCGGTCTGCCCCCATAACCCCGGAAGGCTTATAAAGAGAGCTGTCTGCAAACCGCATCTCCGGCATGGAACGGAACCGGTCTTCCTTTATATTGTAAATAAGAACGCCCTTTTTTTCATCAGCAATCACAAGCTCCCCGTCCCTGAACCGGATCTGCCTTGGAACAGAGAGCAGCGGGTCCGTGATCACCCTGACTGGATTATGGTCCTCGTCAAACTGATACACAGCCGCCCTCTCCGAATCAGTGACATAAATACCGGCAGGGGTATCACAGGCAATTCCGTAAGGATTTCGCATATCGTCATCCGGCGCTGAGAATTCTGAAAGGAATTCTCCCTCGAGGGTATAGCGTACAATCCGCCTGTTCACTGAATCTGCTATGTAAACTGTGCTTCCCCGTATGCAGACACCGGCCGGTCCTTTCAGTCCGCTCCCAATGACCCTTTGCTGGATTCCGTTTTCATCCAGTATATAAACAGAATCTCCGGTATAATCCGAAACGGCGAAATTCTTACCGGTGAAATAAAAAGCAGCCGGCCCCTTCCATCGCTCCAGCAGAGTGCCTGAAGTCTTCCAGAGCAGATCGCCGCCTGTGCTGATTTTCACAAGATCTGCACTTTTCCTGGAAAGCACATATACATTACCTGCTGCATCAGTCTGGACATCTGCAGGTGACCGGAGCAGAGCATCCTGCACTGTATCGCGGGTCAGAGAATCCAGAAAAATATAATCTCCGGGATTCCGGAACCGGTTCAGAAAAAACCGCATAATTTCACTTCGCTGAGAAACACCAGGATAGGCACCATCGGAGGACTCATCGAGGTATTCCCATTGCTCCAGAGCAGCTTCCCAGTCACCCGAATAATAATAAGAATCGCCAAGGTACCGGCGGGCTGTATGAAAGCCTGGATAAACGGACAGCGCTTTATAAAAAAATTCCCTTGCCGCCACATAGCTGCCTTCATTAAAAAGGGCCCAGCCTCTGAGAAACTGTTCCCTGGCTTCTGTTTCTTTTATACGGAATCGCGGTATGGAACGGGCCTCTGTTTCCGGCACGTTCATTAATCCTGCGATAAAAAGGATTAACAGTGCAAATGCGATAACAGCCACCTGGGTAGATCGGGGTGGCGGCAGAATTCGAAACTGGCTTCTCAGCATAATTGAAGACATTCTAAATCAAATGGGACATAATCTCAAGCTTTTTTCAATTTATATGTTTTTTTTAGGCGCTCCTGTCTGCCGCCTGCACTTAACAGACACACTCCACCAACCATCAATCCCCGAAATGCATTATATTTAAGCATCCAGCCTTTTTTATTGCCTATATTTTAATATGATTCACATCATACTTCTCCTTGATTCACAAGGAAGCATATTTATAAAACATTATGCCTGTTTATTGATCACTATTAAAAATGCATTTTTCACAATCGCTTATTTTTAGTACATCAATCTGGTAATTCAATAGGCGTACTTTGCCCCGTTTATGAACTTTATCATATAATTTGCCATAAAAACGGACTCTTTGCCGTATTTTTCGATTTTTTTCAGCCTGGTACGCAAGTTGCATTAAACAGGTATAGCAGCTTGATTGATGCACTCAAACATAACCGGAGGAACCCAAAATGAGACAATTAGCTATTTACGGAAAAGGTGGAATCGGAAAATCGACAACCACTCAGAACACTGTGGCCGCTCTTGCAGAAGCAGGACGGAAAGTCATGATTGTAGGATGCGACCCTAAAGCAGACTCTACACGTCTTATTCTTAACGCAAAGGCTCAGTCCACTGTAATGGATATGGCACGCGATGCAGGATCTGTAGAAGATCTCGAACTGGAAGATGTTCTTCTTACCGGCTGGCTTGGAGTTAAATGTGCTGAGTCCGGCGGACCGGAACCAGGAGTGGGATGCGCAGGACGCGGTGTGATCACAGCAATCAACTTCCTCGAAGAAAACGATGCTTACACAGACGACCTTGACTACGTTTTCTATGACGTTCTCGGTGACGTTGTATGCGGTGGTTTCGCAATGCCGATCCGCGAAGGAAAAGCTCAGGAAATTTACATCGTGACATCAGGCGAAATGATGGCCATGTTTGCAGCAAACAACATCGCTAAAGGTATTCTGAAATATGCTCACTCCGGCGGAGTAAGACTGGGCGGACTGATCTGCAACAGCCGTAACACCGAACGGGAAGATGACCTTATCAACGCACTCGCAGAGCGTCTGGGAACTCAGATGATCCACTTCGTGCCTCGTGATAACCAGGTTCAGTCTGCGGAACTTCGCAAACAGACTGTAATCCAGTACTCACCTGAGCACAAGCAGGCAGATGAATACCGTGCACTTGCTAAAAAAATTGAAGAGAACAAGAAGCTTGTAATTCCTACTCCGCTCACAGTAGACGAGCTGGAAGACCTGCTGATGGAATTCGGAATTATTCAGGAAGAAGTTAAAGAATCTGCTGCCGTATAATGTCCGCTTTTCAGTGAACTGCGAAAGTCTCAGGCGCCTGTTCTTCAGGGCAGGCGTATGAGAATAAAAAACAAATAAGATAAAATAACCTGATGAATCCCGACAGCACAGTTCCCCGGTTTTTATCTGCTACGATAAACGGGACAGGATCAAAACAAAGGGATCTCATCAGGCCGGCAACGGAGGAATACCATGTCACTTACAGTTGAAAAAACAAAGGAAATCATCAGCGAAGTCCTTGAAGCATATCCCGAAAAAGCCCGCAAAAAACGCGAAAAGCATATTAAGCCGGCTGAAAAGGACTGCTCAGGCGGCGGCTGCGCAGTAAAATCAAACATTAAAAGTTTACCAGGTGTTATGACAGCCAGAGGATGCGCTTACGCGGGATCCAAAGGTGTGGTCTGGGGACCTGTCAGAGACATGGTTCATGTTTCCCATGGTCCCGTAGGCTGCGGACACTATTCATGGTCCACCAGAAGAAACCTGGCAAGCGGAACTCCAGGAGTAGACAATTTTGTTCCTTTCCACTTCACTTCTGATTTTCAGGAAAAGGACATCGTTTACGGAGGAGACAAAAAGCTTGCTCAGCTCCTTCAGGAAATTGACCTGCTCTTCCCTCTTAATAAGGGAAAGACAATTCAGAGCGAATGCCCGATCGGTCTGATCGGTGACGACATTGAAGCAGTCGCCAGAGCAGATGCAAAGGAAAGCAATAAAACTGTGATTCCTGTGCGCTGCGAAGGTTTCCGCGGTGTGTCTCAGTCTCTCGGTCACCACATTGCAAACGATGCTTACCGGGATCATCTGATCGGTAAACTCGATGCACCGGATAAAACTGATTATGACATTGCTCTGATCGGCGATTACAACATCGGTGGTGATGCCTGGGCAACTGCCGAAATGCTTGAGGAAATCGGTTACCGCATTATCGCCAAAGTTTCCGGCGACGGAGATCATGATTCCATGGCTTATGCAAAGGATGCAAAACTGAATGTAATCCACTGCTACCGCTCCATGAATTATATCTGCCGCCACATGGAAGAGAAATGGGGAGTGCCCTGGATGGAAGTAAACTTTTTCGGCCCTACCAAAATCGTGGAAAGCCTTCGCGCAATGGCAGAGCGCTTTGACGACAAAATCAAAGCAAAGACCGAAGAAGTGATCGAACGCCACATGAAAGAAATGCAGGCAATTGTTGATAAATTCAAACCGCGTCTGGACGGAAAAAGCGTAATGCTGTATGTCGGTGGCCTTCGTCCGCGTCACACAATCAACGCTTTTGAGGATCTTGGAATGAAGATTATGGGAACCGGTTATGAATTCGCTCATAACGACGACTACCAGAGAACTTATCCGGAACTGGAAAACGGCGCTGTGGTATATGATGACGTTACAGCCTATGAATTTGAAGAATTCGTTAAAAAGCTGAAACCGGATATGGTGGCATCGGGCATCAAGGAAAAGTATGTTTTCCAGAAAATGGGACTTCCTTTCCGCCAGATGCATTCATGGGATTACTCCGGTCCGTACCACGGATGGAAAGGTTTCCCTATCTTCGCAAGGGACATGGACATGGCTCTGAACAGCCCCGCGTGGAGTCTGATTAAGCCTGAGTGGAAAAAATAAGAGAGGGTAGCTGTATGTCAATGACCAAAGAACAAGTAAAAGAATGGATTAATTCCGAAGAATACAAAGAGCTGAACTTTAAAAGAGAATCTCTTGTAATTAATCCGACAAAAGCATGCCAGCCTCTCGGAGCAATTTTTGCAGCAGGCGGTTTTAAGGACACACTTCCGTTTGTGCATGGATCACAGGGATGTGTGGCTTACTTCAGGAACTCAATTTCACGGCATTACCGTGAACCGTTCTCTGCGGTATCAACCTCAATGACTGAAGATGCGGCTGTATTCGGAGGACTGAATAACCTTATTGAAGGCCTTGAGAACTCTATAGCTCTCTATAAGCCGAAGATGGTTGCGATTTCCACTTCCTGTATGGCTGGGGATGACTTAAATTCCTACATCAATAAGGCGAAAGAAGCAGGAGCAGTTCCGGCCGGAGTTGATGTGACTTTTGCCCACACTCCGAGCTTCGTGGGCTCACATGTTACCGGTTACGACAACATGATGAAATCCATCCTGTCTCAGCTGACTTCCGGACATGAGCAGAGCGAAGACACCAACGATTCCATCAACATTATCGGCGGCTTTGATCCTCATATCGGAAATCTTCGCGAAATCAAAAAGGTTCTCGGAGAAATGGGAGTGAATTTTAATATTCTCTCTGATGTTTCCGAAGTTCTGGACTCTCCTCAGACAGGAGAATTCCACATGTTCCCGGGAGGAACTGATCTGGAAGTGGTAAAGAAAACCGCTCCTAAAGCCAAAGCTACCATCGCTCTGCAGACTCATTCTCTTAAAGGGACAATGGCAGAACTTAAGAAGTCATGGAACGGCGAAGCGATTTCTCTCTATCCGATGATGAGCATCCGCGGAATGGATAAATTTCTTATGGAAGTATCCAGAATCACCGGTAAGTCCATCCCTGCTTCAGTAGAAGCAGAAAGGGGACGCGCTGTTGACGCGATGACTGATGCGCACCAGTATATTCACGGTAAGAGATTCGCAGTTTTCGGCGATCCTGATGAAGTATTCGGAATGGTGACTTTCCTTCTTGAAATGGGCGGAGAGCCGGTTCACATTCTGACAGGCTGGGCTCCTAAGAAATTCGAAAAGGAACTCGCAGCCCTTCTTGAGTCAAGTCCTGCCGGAAAAGATGCTAAAATCTACGTAGGAAAGGATCTCTGGCATTTAAGAAGTCTTCTTATGACTGAGCCTGTGGATATGCTCCTCGGAGATTCACACGGAAAATACGCAGCGCGCGATGCAGGAATCCCGCATGTCCGCTTCGGTTATCCGATTTTTGACAGAGTTAACCTCCACAGATATCCGATCATCGGATACCAGGGAGTTATGAATCTGGTTACCTGGATAGTGAACGCTTTCATTGAAGAGACTGACCGCACAAGTGACGATCAGCACTTCGAACTGCTTCGCTGAGTTTCTGAATTACCGGGGGTCTTCGGACTCCCGGCATTCACAATTCATTAATTATAATTTTTATTTTTACTGTTATTATTTGAAACTGAATCATCATACCAAAGGAGGCCTGTTATGAAAACTGATAAAGTCGAAGAACTTATGACGGTGCGCGGATGCAAGCACAACGAATCTTCTGAAAAAGCATGCCATAAAGCCTCCGGCGGAGAATCCTGCGCCTTTGACGGTGCCTATATTGTGCTGAACCCGATCAGAGATGCAGCCCATCTGGTTCACGGATCCACAGTCTGCACCGGACACAGCTATGAAAGCCGTGGCAGCCTGTCTTCCGGATCCAGAATGTACAGATACGGTTTTTCCACAGATCTGACAGAACTTGATATTATTTACGGTGGTGAGAAGAAACTCTATAATTCTATTCTGTATGTGGCAGAACACCATAATCCCGCGGCAATTTTTGTTTATTCTACGTGTATTCCCGGAGTCACCGGCGAAGACATTGAAAAAATCTGTAAGGATGCTTCTGCGAAGGTAAGCATGCCGGTGATTCCGGTGGATGCTCCGGGTTTTCTGGGTCACAAGAATCTTGGAAACAGAATTGCAGGCGATGTTCTTCTGAATTATGTAATCGGCACAGATAATAATGATCCCAATCCCTTTGACGTCAGGCCTTCCATAAATCTTCTCGGTGAATACAACATCGCAGGGGATGTATGGAATGTCCTGCCTCTTTTTGAAAAGGCCGGGATCCGGGTCAGAGCGAAAATCACAGGGGATGCCGATTACGCCGAAGTAGCAAGGGCCCATAAAGCTGATGCGAACCTTCTTGTCTGCGGACGTGCACTTATAAATCTCGCAACGGGAATGAAAGAGAAATACGGCATACCTTACAGCGAAATATCTTTCTTCGGGATGGAAAACACATCCACAGCCTTAAGAGAGGCTGCCAGACTTATCAACAACAAGGAAATAATTAAAAAAACAGAAGAAGTAATCCGGGAAGAAGAAGCCCGGCTCAGGCTTGCTCTGGCTCCGTTCAGAAACATCCTTCAGGGAAAGCGGGCTGTGATTTACACAGGCGGAGTAAAAAGCTGGAGCCTTATTACGGCACTTCAGGACCTTGGAATGGAAGTCATGGGCTGCGGAACGAAAAAAAGTTCTGCAAGCGACATTGAGAAAATGACTGAACTTCTTGGACCGGAAAAAATCATCCACGATACCGCTCCGAAAAACCTGCTGCGGATTATGAAAGAAACCGGATCGCACATTCTGATTGCAGGCGGCAGGAATCAGTATGTGGCCAATAAAGAAAAAATTCCGTTTGTGGATGTGAATCAGGAAAAACATACTCCGTATGAAGGTTATACAGGTTTATATAATTTAGCAAAGGATATTGCAACCACTCTTTCCGCACCTGTCTGGTCGGCAGTAAAAGGAGGCGCGCCATGGGAAATCTGAACGAAAACAGCAGGAACGATGCAGAACAGCAGGGTCAGGCAGGAGCTGCCGTTGCGGTTAAACCCGTAAGCGTAAATCCTCTGAAAACAAGTCCGGGACTCGGAGCCGCTGTTGCCCTTCAGGGAATTAAAGGAGCAGTTCCCCTCTTCCATGCAGGACCGGGATGCACTTTTTTAAGCAAAGTGGTCTTAACAAACCATATGCGTGAACCGGTAGGACTGCTTGGCACAGATATAAAAGAATTAACAACAATACTTGGCGGATGGGACCTGATTGAGAAAAAGCTCATAGAAACCGACGCAAAGCAGAAACCCAGGCTCATCGGAGTCGTAAGCACAGGTCTTTCCGATGTGCGGGGCGAAGATGTAGACGGAGCCATCGCGGCCACTGAAGATAAAATCAGTGCCAGAGTCATACATATTAATGCACCGGACTTCAAAGGAGGATTCGCAGAAGGTTTCGCATCCGCAACCGAAGAAATTGTAAGAGCCCTTTCCCGGGGCGGCGAAAAGATTACAGATCAGATTAATATTATTCCCGGAGCATGGATGACTCCGGGTGATCTCGAAGAGATCCGCGATATTACCGAATCTTTCGGCCTCAAAACTGTTATCCTTCCTGATCTGGGAACATCCATGGACGGTTCCAAATCTGTATACACTGCCCTTCCTGACGGAGGCACCACTCCTGAGGAAGCTGAATCCATGGGACGCTCAGCTATGACCATCACTTTAAGCGAAGGTATGCGTGCAGCAGGCGATTATCTTGAGGAATCATTCGGGGTACCTCACTGGATTATTGACGGACTCTCCGGTCTGACGGTAAACGATGCTTTTATAAAACATCTGATGGATGTATCAGGGCGCGATCCGGCTGACAGAATCAGAAGACACAGAAAGCGTCTGGTCGATGCCATGATAGATACGCATGCATTTCTTTACGGTAAGCGGATTGCAGTAGCCCTTGAATCAGACCATATTCTGAGTCTCGGGCAGATCATCAGTGAAATGGGACTTTCGGTCCAGACAGCCATCGCATCGAAAACCTCCCGCAGACTCTCCAGACTCAGCTTTCGCGTTAAACAGGGAGATATAGGCGATCTGGAAGAAGGAGTGAAAGAGGGACTGGAACGTGAAGTAGCTCCCGATCTTCTGATTACCACCAGCCACGGAAATGAAATGGCTGCACGAACAGGTATCCCCCTTTACCGCTGCGGATACCCGGTTCACGAAACATGGGGGGAGCCTCTGAAAGTCCGGGTTGGCTACAGAGGGACCGCAAATCTGATTTTTGATATAGCGAATATAATTAAAGAGCATCACTGATATAAATTATTTACAAATGGAAAACGGAGGAAAAGACCATGGGAGCAGCATTACCGACAGATCATCCATGTTTTAACGAGGAAGCAAGTAAAACTTACGGTCGCATGCATCTGCCAGTGGCGCCGAAGTGCAATATTTCCTGTAACTACTGCAACCGTAAATACGACTGCACAAATGAATGCCGTCCGGGTGTTACATCCAAAGTGCTCACACCCCAGGAAGCTCTGGAAACCCTGATTAAAGCCAGGGAAAGAATGCCTTATATAAGCACAGTGGGAATTGCGGGTCCGGGAGACAGCCTTGCAAATCCTGAGGCCACTTTTCAGACTCTTGAGCTGATCAACAGCCGGTTTAACGGAATGAATCTGTGTCTTTCCACGAACGGGCTTATGCTCGCCGATTATGCAAAAGATCTTATAAAACTGAACGCTAAATTTATCACAGTAACTGTAAATGCACTGGATGCAGTAACAGCAGGCAAAGTTTACAGAAGTGTCCGCTACAGAGGAGTGACTTACAGAGACAGGGATGCAGGCCAGGTGCTGACTGAACGTCAGAAAGAAGGACTTGAGATCCTGACTTCCCTTGGTGCAACAGTTAAAATCAATACTGTTTACATACCGGATATTAATGTGGGTCAGATAATGAAAATCGCAGAATACGCAAAGAATCTGGGTGTGAATCTGATGAACCTCACGGGCCTCATACCGGTTGAAGGAACCCGGTTTGAAAATCACAGAGCACCTTCTTCTCTGGAACTTGAATCTGCAAGATCCGTGATCGGAAAGTCCATGAATCTGATGGAACACTGCCACCAGTGCAGAAGCGATGCCTGCGGCACTCTGGATAATCAGACTACCAGCACTCTGGGAATTCTTACCGATACCGCTGAATTCCCGGAATCGCCGGGCTGCAGCATCGGAGACTATGAGCCTGCCGGCCGGAATAAACCCGACTCTGTAACCGAAAACAGAAGAATCGAAACCAGGAAATTTGCAGGAGTGATCTGAGTATGATCGCCCCGGTTCTTACAGATACCACCCTCCGCGAAGGAGATCAGACTCCCGGGATTGCATTCAGTGCCGGTGAGAAGGTCAGACTTGCGGAGATGCTTCTTCGCATGGGGATCCGGGAAATCGAAGCAGGAACCGCAGCGATGGGTGGTTCTGAAAAGGAATCCATTCAGGAAATAGTCAGATTAAAGAACAGTTTTTTTCACGACGTTACAGAATCATCTTCAGTCAGGATTCTCGGCTGGAACAGGACTGTGGAATCTGACCTTGCTGCCTCCATTGAAGCAGGACTTGACAGTGTGTATGTAAGCTCCCCGGTTTCCGATTTTCAGATTCTGAACTTTCTTGGTAAAAACCGGGATTATGTACTTGCAGCATTAAGGGATTCCATCATCTCCGCAAGGCTGGCCGGACTTTATACTGCCGTGGGCCTGCAGGACTCTTCGCGCGCTGATCCTGATTTTATTGTAAAGACTGTCCTGCTTGCGAAAGAAAATGGTGCAGACCGAGTGAGGCTGAGCGATACGCTGGGCAAATTCACTCCGGCCAGAATTTCAGAACTTATTAAAAGAATTAAAAATCATCCGGAACTTAAGGATTTTCCGCTTGAGGTGCACTGCCATGATGACTTCGGCCGTGCTGGTGCCAATACTCTGGCTGCATGGGAAGCCGGAGCCGAATATCTGAACGGAACTGTTATTGGGCTCGGTGAACGTGCCGGGAATGCTCCTCTTGAGCAGCTCGCTCTGGCTCTGAGTGAGCTGTATCATATTGAAACCGGAATTGATTTCAGGATGCTTTCCCCGGTCGCGGATTATATAAAATCTGTAAGCGGAATTTATACTCCCCCGCATCAGCCGGTGATCGGTCCCAATATTTTTTCCCATGAGTCAGGGGTTCATGTAAGCGGAGTTTATAAAAATCCGGAAAATTATGAACCTTTTCCTCCTGAGAAGCTGGGCAAGGTCAGGACAATTGTACTTGGTAAACACTCAAGCAGGCTTACATTAAAAAAGAAACTGGATCAGTTGGGGATTGGAGCCGACCAGGCAGATGATGCTGCTCTGGATACTCTGCTGCTCAAGGTCAGGGTTTATGCAGAAGAGCACAGGTCAGATGGAGTGGATCTGATGATTCGGGAATTTTTTTCAGTCTGAGTCCGGTTCCGGTTGTGTTTTTAGTTGTCTTTTTAGTATTCGGGTCCTGACATCTAAAAAAATACCAGAGTAAATATATAAATTTTTAGATTTTGCGGTAAAATGCACTTTAGTTCTGTTATTTCTTATTTTTAAAAAACCCATATCCAGAAGCATCAGATATACGAAAATGTAGCACCTGGAAAACCCGGTCGCATTAGAAATCTGAGAAAGCCGGGCCCAATCAACCTCATCCGGATAAAAAAAAAGAGGAACCAGACTCTGCCCATCCTCCTGATACTGCTTTTTCCTTTTCACAAACCACTCTCCAACCAGAAAGGTAGACTGAGAAGATTTCCTGGGAGCATTGCTGATTTTTATTGTTTCCATACAGACTACAGGTATAAAAAAAACAATTTGCGCATTTTTTTTCTTGACACCCGTCTTATATATAGTATATTTTATACTTAAGGAGATCCTGTTATGCTTACCACCGAAAAAAAAGATCAAATCCTTTTTGGGTTTCGACAGTTTGCCGAGGCCGCTTCGGTTGACGAGGCCGGTCGCATCCATTTTCTGAATGCAGCCAATGCACTGGTTGAGGAAATTTCGTCTCTGGCAAATTCCAAAGCAACTTCGGACGATGTTCACCGGGCTGTTACTGAGTTAAGGCATGATCGAAAAATGATGGAGGAGCGGTTCTCCGCCGCGGATCACCAGTTTTCGGAAATCCTCAGGCTGATGGATTCCAGATTTCTGGATCACAGGAATTTCCTCGACAACCGCTTTGCCGAAAATCTGAAAATCTCAGAATCGAGGTTTACAGGGTTACAAAACCGATTTGCAGATTTACAGAAGCAGATGGATGCCAGATTTACTGAAAACCGTGAGTATATCGATGCAAGATTCACCGAGAATCAGAGGCAGATGGATGTCAGATTCGCTGAAAACCGTGAGTATATCGATAAAAGATTTACCGAGAATCAGAGGCAGATGGATGTCAGATTCGCGGAAAGCCGTGAGTATATCGATAAAAGATTTACCCAGAATCAGAAATACCTGGATACAAGATTCTCGGACCTGCAGAAATTTCTTACCATCGGTCTTTCAATAATAGCAGTCCTTATCGCTTTGTTTGGGTGGTTCCAGACAGCCGGATCCTCAGAGAGAATTGAAAATGCTGTGGCCCGCGGGATTGAAAGAGGATTGGAAAAAATCCGGAATAATGAATAAAAATGTCTCACTGCGTCAGATCAGGTCGGAGGTTTTCAGAGTTAAACTGGGGAATCCTTCTGCGTTCTGCCGATATACCAGACCTACTTTCTGCCCAGCCCGTAAATCTGAATCAGAATTGCTGCTGATTACTAAACCCTCCATTTCTCCGGTTTCTTTAAATACCTTCTCCAGTCTGATTCTGATTCCAGGAATATTTTCGGAATCAGCTGCCTGGGATGAAGGAAGTTTTACAAAAAGATCATCGGGAAAGCCTTCGACCCTGAAAGGATCAAGCTCAAAGTATCCACGATTATCATGGTATTCCTCGTTAAAAAACTCAGCCAGGAACCCAGGACTTGCGGGAAGGTTAAGATCGAGTGACTGTTTTTTACTAAGAATAAAAAGATTATATTTTTTAAAATCTGAATAGCGGATGACAGAGCAGCTGTTTCTGTGAATCGGCTGCAGTCCGCTGATGACACCTGCTTTTCCGGCTGCTGCGGAATGCTGGGTCATGGCGGAAATTCCCTTCTCATGATCGCAGTAGGTGTAAGCAATCAGACAATTACCGTTCCCGGCAATCTGACTTCGCAGATCCGAATGCTCTGCTGCATCTGCAATGACGATCCATTTATAAAGTATTTCCCGAAAACTCATAATTACAGAACAGATTCTGATACGGCAGACAATTGTCGACTATAGAAAAAAACCAGTCCCATTTTTTTAAGCAGGCACTAATCCGGATCTGAAACAATCCCTTAGAGCGGCACCTGCAGGAATGAAAAACCGAATTGACAGGATTTGAATTCATATAAAAAATACGCTTTATATGAATCTGAAATCTTTTTCTTTAATCATCCTTGGCCTCTGTATCTTTCCTGTAACCGGCTGCACAAATATGGGGACCGATGAAGACACCAGTAAACCGCTTCCGGAATACACAAGGGAATATGCCAGGGAATGGGAGCATATAAAAGAAGAACATATTCCTGTAATTCAGAAAAATGCAGCTCCGGATGCTTCTGCCTTAGGCGGCCAAAGCATCCGGGTTACTGTCCCCCTGAAAAACCCGTCTCCGGGTCATTATATTGAAGTGATTGGGGTTGCTGACCAGAACAAAAAAACCCTGCATGCGGTCCGCTTCACCCGGGATACTGCGGTGTTTACGGCGGTCATTCCGGTGGATGCATCCTGGGATCTTACAAAAGTAAAAGTATTTGCAAAATGCAATCTGCACGACACCTGGACAGCCGGGTATCTGTCAGACTATATAAAATAAATTTTTCTAAAATATTCCGGAAAAATATATGTCAACCTGTCCGGTCAGAAACAGGGAAACCAAGCCGGACGGTGGTTCCTCCTTCGGGTCTGCTGATTAAACGAAAACTGCCATTAGCCCGGTTCATAATATCCCGGCAGAGCTGTAACCCGATCCCCGCGCCCCGTTCTTTTACATGAGTCTTTTCATCATCAGGAACCCAGTCCCCGCGCATAATAGATTCAGCAAGATCTGCTTTTAATCCCATTCCCTGATCACTTACCTCTGTGACTCCGGTTTTATGGTCATCAAGGAAAGTGCGTATTTCGATTTCTCCGCCTGCCGGAGAGAATTTCACTGCATTCTGAACTATATTACGAAGAGTAAATCCTGCATGGTAGCGGATAATGCCCAGTCTCCGATTCCCGGTTTCTGGGAAAACCTGTGTGCTATGAAGTACAGGATTACCTGAATCATTATATAATACGCCCCGATGGTCACGGGGAACAGATACATTGTAAGTGTTTCTGGATTCATTTTAACATTGCAATTAGTTTAAGTTTAGGTAAAAAAATCTGCTAAACTGCCTGCTGTAAACGTTTTTTTTATCGTAGCTTTCAAATTCCTTCACCGGACAGATTAGCTCCCCAGCTCAGATCCCTTCCGGATAAATATTTCCGCTGCGGTAATCATTTCCTGATCAGATCCTCCCCCTCGGATACTAAGCTTACATTTACAAAAAAGGGCACGGGCTGTTTTTACAGTTTTTTTCAGAAGAACCATCGTCGGATCTGTTGCATATTCCGGAAATTTTCGCCGGCACCTTAGCATGTATTCGCAGAGGGCTAACACCTTTGCAGGCTCCCATTTGGTCTGAAACCCAATCCTGACTCATCCTGCACATCTTGTTAACCCGGAATTATTTTTTTAACAGGATATATCAGGATTGGAATGTTTTAATGCAAAGGCTTCAGAGAGCACCAGGGTGTAAAGGGATTCCTGTTCCGTGTTGATTTCGTTCTATCAGTTTATCTATATATCCTGATAAATAAATGCGACTTTTTCTGACATTATGTCACATCACCGCTCCGCATCCCTGAAAGAAATCCAGCCGTTAAATTCCGCGAAGCACCCTCAGAATTCCACTCCCCTGAATTTCTCTTGACAACTTTTTACCTAAAGTAACAATGTATCTATGAATCGTCTGTCACTGAAAGTCGATTATGCTTTTAAAAAAT
>CAZQKZ010000061.1:0-12951 GCA_964594095.1 uncultured Leptospiraceae bacterium
CTCCGGCCCAGGTCCAGGATTTCTGCAAAGTCAATGGGTATAATTGATCGCTTACCAGAAACGGTGGTTGGTATGCAGAGAATACGGATCATAAAAAATAATATGAGGACTCCCTTCCCTTACCGCTTTTTCTGCTTCGCTGAAGAAATCGCCTTCAGAAAGAATCCAGTCGATTTTCGCCTGGAAACCTTCCGCGCTGAAATCCTGGGTCCATCTGCCGTTTTTCAGTAAGGATGCAGGGCCTGGATGCTGCAGGTGACTGAATCTGCCGGCATGACGAACGGCAAGCCTGAGTGCATCTGTATTGTTTTCAAAGCTTATGATTTTAAAAACCGTTTTGCAGTCTGAGCGCGCAGATCCGGCAGGATTGCCTGCCATAGAAAAGGCAGCCTGAGCCTCTTTGATGGCAGACAGTGAATTATAAGCCGCACCAAGTCCCACATCCCAGAGAACCAGCTGCTTTTCAGAAATACCGGTAAACTCTGAATCACAGAGCTGTTCCACCCTTTCGCGCAGAAGCGACTGACCTGTATAAAGAGTCTCTGCTTCCTGAAGGGGGTCCTGTCCCGGATGCATTACTTCACCGGAAGGTATATGTGAAATCCGGTAATACCCATCCGAAGAAAGAATGACCCGAAAATCACCGAGTACATTTTTATCTTTTTTCGGATGATTTTTTTTCTGAACAAGAGGATAATCTTCATCATCAGTTATTGAGAGTTTTAACTTATGCTCTTTGTAAAATTTCTGAAATGTTCCGTTTAAAATGGAATCACGGGCATTTTTCATAAGCCTGTGATAAAAAGTAATATTATGAACAGTCAGCAGATTCCAGAGGAGCGGTTCCCCCGCTTTATACAGATGATGCAGATAAGCTCTGCTGTAATTCCGGCAGGTGTAGCAGTCACACTGACTGTCCAGACTTTCTTCAGAAAACCGGTAGGCTGTTCTTCTTAAGCGATGCCTGCCTGTGGATGTATAGGCAACACTCTGCTGCGCCAGAGCTCCTGGTATAATGCAGTCAAACATATCGGCCCCTGCATTCACCGCTTCCAGAAGATCGATCGGGGTACCTACACCCATCAGGTAGCGCGGTCTGTCGGCCGGCATCAGCGATGCTGTAAAATGTACAAATTCTTCGCGCTCTTCTTTGCTTTCTCCCACTGCCAGTCCGCCTATCGCCAGACCGTCGAAGGACTCTCCGTTTTCCAGAACCATTGAAGAAAGAGTCTCAGCACTGATGCGGCGAAGCTCCTTATGCAGAGCCCCCTGGATAATTCCGAAAACCGCCTGAGGGCTGTCGCCTCTTTCCCGCAGGCTGCGCAGAGCCCAGCGATGAGTCAGATTCATGGCATCTTCGGCGCTTCTGTAATCAGCCGTCGACGGTATGCACTGATCCAGAACCATCATGATATCGCTTCCGATGGATTTCTGCATGGAGATACTCTTTTCCGGACTCAGGTGAATCATGCGGCCGTCAGTATAGCTTCGGAATGCGGCTCCGTTTTCGCTGATCGTTCTGGAATGAGGAAGCGAAAAGATCTGAAATCCTCCGGAATCTGTAAGAACAGATCCTTTCCAGTTCATGAATTTATGTATTCCTCCGGCTTTTTCAAAAACCTCAGGTCCCGGGCGGAGCAGAAGATGATATGTATTTGCAAGGAGTATCTGAGAACCTGCGGAGGCGAGTTCTTCAGGCCGAACCCCCTTCACCGAGGCATTGGTTCCCACCGGCATAAACAGCGGAAACTCCACGGTTCCGTGCAGGGTCCGGAATGTACCGGCTCTTGCCCTTCCCCCGGGATCCTGCGCTTCCAGCCTGAAATCAAGTCTGCTCATATTCATGTCAGAATTCTTCGCAGACCATCGGAATGAAAGTTAAAAATTATCTTGATGCGCCCGTATTAAATATTTACAGTGACTGCCTATGAACAGCAGGGAACATTCTCCAGTCAGACTCACAGCCTACAGCCATGGTGCCGGGTGCGGCTGCAAAATTTCACCTAAGGACCTTGATTCGGTTCTGAAGTCCGTAAAGGCATTTCCGGATGATCATCTGCTTGTGGGAAATGACTGCCGGGATGACGCAGCCGTTTATGATCCGGGAGACGGTAACTGCATTGTTTTTACTACCGATTTTTTTATGCCTGTTACTGATGATCCTTATGATTTCGGAAGGATCGCTGCAGCCAATGCTATAAGCGATATTTTTGCTATGGGTGGCACTCCCTTCCTTGCCTTGTCTGTTCTTGGCTGGCCGGTGGACGTTCTGGATGTGCTGCATGCTGAGCCGGTTCTGAAAGGAGGCCGGGATCTCTGTGCCTCAGCAGGCGTTACGATTGCCGGAGGACACAGTATAGACAGTCCTGAACCGTTTTACGGTCTGGCAGTCATTGGCAGAGTCCGCCGGGAAAAAATAAAAAAAAATAATGGTGCAAAATCAGGTGATTTACTTTATTATACTAAGCCTCTGGGAATCGGTCTGCTGAGCACTGCGGAAAAGCACGGAACCCTTCGTCCGGAAGATAAAGGCAGGGCCGCAGAAGCCATGATCCGGCTGAATACGGCCGGAGTAAAACTGGCAGAACTCGGGGGAGTGCATGCGGTAACCGATGTTACCGGTTTCGGGCTGCTCGGGCATCTTGCAGAAATGTGCGAAGCCTCCGGTGTCAGTGCAGAAATTCATTATACGCATTTCCGCTTTCTTGCGGATCTGCCTTTTTACGTCGCATCGGGTGCTCTTGCCAAAGGTCTTAAAGAAAACTGGGCCGCTTATGGTCATAAAATCAGCAGCCTTAAAGAACCCGTCCGTTCCGTACTTTGTGATCCGCAAACCTCCGGTGGACTTCTGATTGCAGCTGATCCTGAGACCGCTCCGGAAGTCGAAAAAATCCTTGCGGAATGCGGTCTTTCTGATCATACAGAATCCGTTGGTAAAACCAAAGAAAATTCTTCCGGCCCTCTGATTACTGTAACGCATCATGAGGATATTCCGGAAATAATAGTGCGTTTCGGCATTGATGCCGCTGCACTGAACCAGCGGAATCCTCTGGAGATTTCTGAATCCCTTTCCGGTGCAGACAGCAGTAAAGAAGTTCCGGGAACGGAAATTCTCAGCGGACCGATGGAGTGTGCTCCTCCCCGGCCTGCGAAAGGATCTCCGGGCGAAATGTGGAAAATGATGAAATCATTTTTTAAAGATGCATTAGTGTACAGAAAAGAACTTAAAAAAGCAGATCTTTGGATCCGCCGCTACGCAGCATCGCGGGGCCTTACAGTAAACCCTCACTGGATGTTTTATACCAACCTGCGTCTGTGGCTCATTGAATCCGAAGCGGTTTTCGGTAAAAGATACTGTCCCTGTTTTGAACCGGGGGATGATGCGGAACTGAACAGAAAACTCATCTGCCCCTGTGAATTCATTGAAAAAGACATAGAATCCAAAGGAACCTGCCACTGCACTCTCTTCGGCAGGGGCGATCTGGATGATGCCGGCTTCAGGGAAGCGGAAGCAAGACTTATGCGCGAATACCGGGTAGAACTCAGTTACCGAAAAAATATGCTCTATACAGCCGCAATTCCCACGGACCCTTACCGGGGACTGAAAGTACCGGATTCATTTCATCTTGTAAAAAGGGCTGCCATGCTTCACGGATTTCCACTTGATGTTTTTACTGAGCGGAACTTCGAAGCCGGTAACATCAGAAAGTGGGCAGAATTCAAAGGTCTGAAAACTGCCATTCAGCCGGAAGAAGATGGTTACAGAGTCTCCGTTTCACGTTAATATTAACGGGCAACGGAATCGATTACTGTTCCGTCTGGGGCTATGAGATCCACTTTCAGAAGCATCTGCCCCACTGCATGAGTGGAACAGCTGAGACACGGATCAAAGGCACGGATCACCGCCTCCACCCGGTTCAGCATACCTTCCTGAAGGCGGTCACTTTTCACAAAATGCTTCGCTGCCTGAGTGATCCCTTTATTCATTGCCAGGCTGTTATGACCGGTTGCTATAATAAGATTGGACCAGCGAACGAGCCCCTGATCATCAACCTTATAATGATGCATCAGGATTCCCCTCGGTGCTTCAGCCGCTGCAATCCCTTCCGGATTATTGGCCTCAGCGAAAGCGCGTACTTTCGGATTCAGTACGGCAGGGTCGCGAAGAAGACGTTCTATCATTTCAAGTCCGTAAATAATTTCAATCAGCCTTGCATAATGATAGTAAAAGGAACTCAGAACGGCACCCCGGTGAAGCTCCCTGAATTCAGCAAGCTCCTGATCAGCAGCAGGCGTTCCGCAGCGGTCCGCAGTATTCAGTCTGGCCAGGGGCCCTACCCTGTACATTCCTTCTTCGTAACCTTTTTCTTTGAGATAAGGAGATTTCAGATAAGAAAAGTCCTCTACGGATTCGCCGATTATGCTTAAATAATCTTTAGGATGAATTCCGTCATGAACAATATGACCGGCTGCATCAGTGATCCTGATTTTTCCGTCGTAATGCTCGAGCTCTCCTTTATCGGATACTAAACTCATAAAATACGATGGAAAATTTCCGAAACTCATGATCTCTTCGCGGAAATTTTCGATGGCTCCTTTGAACCAGTCGATTCCCCTTTTTGCCATTTCCAGGGCAGGAGGCAGAGTAGCCAGAAGTTCATCCCGAAGCTCAGCAGTAATCGGTTTTTCCACTCCTCCCGGCACAATCCAGGATGGGTGGATTCTTTTTCCTCCGAGTTTTTCGATTATATTCTGCCCGGTGCGCCGCAGTGCAATTCCGTCTTTTGCCATCTGAGGATTGGTATCCATTAATTGAAAAATACTTCTGTCCTCAGGAGAAGCGTCCATTCCCAGAATCAGATCGGGCGAAGATAAATGGTAAAAACTCAGGGAATGCGACTGCACAATCTGGGCCAGATTTATAATTCTTCTTAATTTTTCACCTGCTTCAGGAATTCTGATTCCCATGATTTCATCAGCAGCTTTTGATGCAGTGATCAGATGCGCCACAGGACAGATGCCGCATGTTCTGGCCATGATCTGGGGCATTTCGTAAAAAGGTCTGCCCTCTGCAAATTTCTCAAAGCCCCGGAACTGAGTAACATGAAGCCGTGCATCATGTACTGATCCGTCTTCCTGAAGCCGGACAGTGATCCGGGCATGGCCCTCAATTCTGGTAACGGGATCAATAGTAATTTTTTTCATTTTTATTTACCAAATCTTGTAAGTTCTGAAAGCGACGGGATTCTTCCTTCTGCAAGCTCTTTCAGAGCATAATAGATGGCATCTGCCGGAGGAGGACATCCTGGAATAAAAACATCCACATGCACATATTCATGCAGCGGTACATCATTCTCAAGCAAAGGAGGAATATCTTCGGTTAGAGGGAGAGAAATATTTCTGTCTGCATTTTCAAGGTATGCATGGCGCAGTATGGATTCTGTGCCGAAGGGATTCCGCATGGACGAAACATTCCCGGTTACAGCGCAGTCCCCGAATGCCACGATGATTTTTGTATGCTCCCTGACCTTCCGGAGTTTCGCAAGGTCGTCCGTGCTTCCCACTGCTCCTTCTATCAGAATCGCATCCACCTGATCAGGGTATTTTTTAAAATCCACATAAGGACTGAAAACAATATCGGCTTTCTCTTTCAGTTCAATCAGCCGTTCATCCATATCCAGAAAGCTCATGTGACATCCGGAGCATCCGTCCAGCCAGAGTGTGGCGAGTTTCAGTTTCTGGTTCTGCGAAGTGTTATCTTTCATGGGACCGGACCTCCCTCATGGTATTCAGATATGGCAGAGACAGCCTGCCGGACCGCGCAGTCTGAGGAGGACTGCCTTTTTCTGTAAGGGCTCCCACAGGACAGAGGGCCACGCATTTTCCGCAGCCGGTGCAGGATTCAGATTCTCCCCACGGAGTTCCCAGATCGGAAATGATTCTGGCTCCGATTCCCCTGCCCATGATATCCCAGTTATGAGCGCCTTCAATTTCATCGCAGACTCTTACACATCTTGTGCAGAGAACACACCTGTTGTGATCAAGAACAAATCTTCTGTGCGAAGCATCGACCTCGGCTTTCGGATAAATATTCGGAAGGGTCAGATGATCCATTCCGAACTCCTGAGCAAGATCCTGAAGTTCACAGGCTCCATTCTGAACACAGACGGAGCAGATATGATTCCTTTCGGCAAACATCATTTCCACGATGGTTCTTCTGTATTCTTTAAGATTATCGGAGTCAGTCCGAATTTTCATGCCTTCTTCGATTCTGGTTACACAGGCAGGGAGCGGCCTGGAATAACCTTCGATTTCCACAAGACACAGCCTGCAGGCACCTGCTGCTGAGAGTCCTTCCATCCAGCAGAGTGTCGGTATATGGATTCCGTTTTCGCGGGCGGCCTCCAGAATGGTTTCATCGGATCTTGCCCCGATCTCACGGTCATTAATTGTGAGTGTTTTGATTCTTACAGCATCTGCAGGCATACTCAGACCCCTCCTGAAGAAGGTATATATTTTACTTCTTTTTTACTTTTTCTGATTTTATCCTGATATTCTTCGCCGAAATACTGAATTGTGCTGAGTACAGGATTCGGAGCAGACTGACCAAGACCGCAGAGACTTGATGACTGCACCATATGACAGAGTTCTTTCAGATTCCTGAAATCATCTTCAGATCCGTTTTCGTCATAAATATCACTTAATAATTTATGCAGCTGGAATGTTCCGACTCTGCAGGGAACGCATTTTCCGCAGGATTCGCTTTTAGAAAAATCCATAAAGTAACGGGCCACATCTATCATCGAGGAACCTGAATCAATTACAATCATTCCGCCTGAACCCATAATCGAGCCCGCTTCCTTAAGGGATTCATAATCCACAGACATATCAAGAAGCGATGCAGGCAGACACCCGCCGGAAGGCCCCCCTGTCTGAACCGCTTTGAATTCCCGGTTTTCAGGCATCCCTCCTCCGATTTCAAAAATAATCTCGCGAAGAGAAATTCCCATAGGAACCTCAATAAGACCTGTGTGTTTAACGGAACCAGCAAGAGCAAATACTTTTGTTCCTTTAGAATTGCCTGTGCCTAAGGATGCATACCAGTCTCCCCCTTTCCGGATTATGGGAGCCACATTTGCATAGGTTTCCACATTATTAATGAGAGTCGGCATACCGTTAAGACCGGATTCTGCAGGATAGGGAGGCCTTGGTTTAGGTGTGCCCCTCTTGCCCTGGATCGATGCAATCAGGGCTGTTTCCTCACCGCATACAAAAGCGCCTGCGCCCAGCCGGATCTGCAGATTAAAACTGATTTCCCAGCAGGCCAAGCTGTTCAGCCTGTTTAATTGCTTTTTTTAACCTTTCAATGGCAAGCGGATATTCAGCCCGGATATACACATAACCGGCCGAGGCCCCGACCGCATAAGCTGCAATGGCCATCCCTTCGATGACCCTGTGCGGGTCGCTTTCCAGAACACTCCGGTCCATGAAGGCGCCGGGATCCCCTTCGTCAGCATTACAGATGACCACTTTTTCGCGGTTGCCCGTTTTGGCTACGGTGGACCACTTAAGGCCGGTAGGATACCCTCCGCCCCCTCTTCCACGAAGGCCCGACCGGGATACCTGCTCGATCACCTGCATGGGAGACATTTCCAGAAGTGCTTTAGCAAGCCCTTCATAACCACCTCTGGAAATGGCATCGTGTATTCTTTCAGGATCTATAATTCCGGAATTCTCAAGCACGATTTTAGTCTGCCTTTTAAAGAAAGGTATGTTCTGATCAAGGAGGAGATTTTTTACCGGAGCCCCGTCCACTGATTCTGCTATTGCGGCGGCATCTTCGGAACGGACCGAAGCATACATGAGGTCATCAGGGTCCACTGTGACCAGAGGCCCCTGCGAACAGAGACCCATGCACCCGGTTCCGATTACTTTACAGTCAGCCAGACTGTCCCGGCGGGATATTTCGGCTGTGAGAGCATCCTTCAGTTCCATTCCGCCGGTTGAGGCGCAGGAGGCCGCTGTGCAGACCCGGATGGTCTTGCGGTGTCTTTTTTTGCCTTCGCGTTCCGCTTCAGCAAGATCTGTGAATTCATCAAGTATCATTGCGTAACCCCCTGAGTTTTTCGGCCATAGAATTATAATCAAGCCGCCCCGCTGCCTCTCCGTCAAAGACAACTACCGGCGCCAGTCCGCATGCACCGACGCATCTTGCGCTCAGTACGGAGACCGCATCATCAGGAGTCGTCTCACCCTCCCCAATACCGCAGACATCTTTAACGGCCCTCATAAGTTCGGGAACGCCTTTAATGTAACATGCTGTACCTGTGCAGACCACACAGGTATGACGGCCTTTCGGCTTCAGATGAAAAAAATGATAAAATGTTGCCACCCCGTAAACCTTACTCAGAGGAACCCTGAGGCTGCGGGCCACATAAATTAAGGCTTCGTTATCCAGAAAACCAAAGGTTTCCTGAACTGTGTGAAGGGTTTCAATGAGAGAATGGGGCTCGAATCCGTGTTTGCGCATGGTCCGATCCACAATTTTCCAGCGTTTATCATCGGAAGGTGCTTTCGGGGCTCTGAGGTCCTGCATAGATACTCACTCCTGTTTACGGAAACTTATCCGGCAGCAACAGGAGATCATATCATTGCAGGGAAATCAAGTTCTTTTTCTGCAGATTTAATTACAGATATAAGACAACCGGATATCCGGATTTTTATAATCTCTGATCCAGACTGTAAAACTCATATATCCTTTTTACATTACTTTCCTGATAAATAATGGTGCTTTTCCTTTCTGCGGTAGTCATTATTACCATTCCGTCGGAAAACAGGGAATCTATGACACTTTCATTTTCAATGTCATCAAATTCCTTTTCTTCTTTAATAAGGAATTCCCACGGATCTGCTGTTTCCGGGGCCGCATTCTTTGCATTGAGATAATTTTCCAGCAGTCCGAGCAGATGACTGAATTTACTGGAATCCCCGGACCGGAATATTTCCCGTCGCAGCAGGATCAGATCCGGATTTTCTGATTCAAGCTCACTGAATACAAATCCTTGAATTTCCTGAGGAAGATGCAGCTCCAGGGCTTCTCTGAATGGATTTTCGGAGGCAGACGGAGCAAGCATTCTGCCAAGAACCTCTTCGATGTACTCTTTCTCATAGGAATTCAGGAGACCCATATTGAATTCTCCCACCTCTCTTTTCAGATGAGCTGTAAGATGATCCCGCAGGGATTCTTCACTGAAGTCTGAAATAACTCCCTCGCAGACATAAATCTCTCCTGGCCGGAACAGATATTTCGGATCTTCCGGCAGAATATCCTCCACACCTAAAAACCGGTAACCGTCCAGTATCAGTTCTTTTGAATGTCTCATACCCTTACCCCCGCCCTGTAATGGATTAGACGGCAGACCGAGATATTCCGTTACATAAATGTCCAATTCGCCTGGCGAATTGCCCTTATTGGTGCCTTTTTAGCGGCTTCTGCCTCTGGCAAAAGCTTCAATCATTCTTAGTTTTACATTTTACATTTTTAATTGCACACCCGCTATTTTTCCTGCTTTCGGCGGGTGCGCTCAGCTGCGCCCTTGTTACCGGGATTTTCTTTTTTTTGATTGACCCTGAATGCGCTGCCTATATTTTGGTTTGTTTTTATAAAAATTACATCCGGGAACAGATAATGGATAAGAGTAAAATCGAAAAATTTAAAGATCTCCTTCTTAAAAGCAGGGTGACCATCCTGAAGGAGCTGGAAACAGAACAGGAAAACTTCATGTACAACGACCAGGGGGACCTGGTGGATATTGCAGATGTCGCCATCAATAATGAACTTCTGAACAGACTTTCCGACCTTGATATTGAAAAACTGAAACTCATTGATATTGCCCTCGAAAAAATCGAAAGCGGTAAATACGGGATCTGTGAAGGTACCGGTAAACCCATCCCCGAAGCAAGGCTGGAAGCCATCCCGTGGACTCCTTACACTGTAGAATACGCAGAAATCGTGGAAAAATCGAAACAAGTCAGAAAATATCACGCCGGATTTGATGAACAGGAATAAGCTTTACGTAAACAGGGCCTTTTCCCCTATTGTATTAACCGGGTAAAATTATGAGCAAGAAAACCGAAGATCTTCAGGAAAATCAGTCCCCAAAACAGGATTATGTCCCTAAAACCATAGGGGAATATTCCGGCAGTAAAATTAAAATTCTGGAAGGTCTGGAAGCAGTCCGCAAAAGACCAGGTATGTATATCGGTACTCAGGATGAGACCGGTCTCCATAAAATGGTTTATGAGGTTGTGGATAACTCAGTAGACGAGGCAATGGCCGGTTTTGCCTCAAAAATCACGGTCCGTATGCTTCCCGATTCTGTAATTGAAGTAATGGATGATGGTCGCGGTATTCCGGTTGATATTCATCCGGAAGCGGGAATCTCCACTCTTGAAGTGGTTATGACAAAACTGCATGCGGGCGGCAAATTCGGGGATGATGCTTACGATGTAACGGGCGGACTTCATGGAGTGGGCGTTTCTGTTGTAAATGCACTTTCTTCATGGCTCGAAGCAGAGGTGCATAAAGAAGGTCAGATTCATTTTCAAAGATACAAAGCCGGGGTTCCCACCGGTCCCGTAAAAATTTCCGGTAAAACTAAACACCATGGCACTGTGGTCCGCTTTCAGCCCGACTCCACGATTTTCACTACGGTTCAGTTCAGCTATGCCACTCTTCGGAACCGGCTTGAAGAAATGGCCTTTCTTAATAAAGGTCTTAAAATTGAGCTGGTGGATGCCAGGAAAGACTCTGAAAAAAGCGAAACTTTCCACTACGACGGCGGAATTTATCAGTTTGTGGATAAACTGATTTCTAAAAAGAACAAACTGCATAAAAAAATCATACATTTTGAAGGGCGCAATGAACAGCTTTATGGTGAGTTTGCCCTTGCCTACACAGATGCCCAGAGTGAATCTATTTTTACCTTTACCAATGGTATTAACAATTCCCTTGGCGGCGTTCACCTCGAAGGGTTCAGGACTGCCCTCACCCGCACTCTGAATGATTACCTGAAAAACGATGAATCCCTTAAAAAAAAGCTGGGGGCAAGCCCCGCCCTCACCGGGGATGATGTGAGGGAGGGACTGGTATGCGTTATCAGTATTAAAATTCCTGATCCTCAGTTTAACTCCCAGACCAAAGAAAAACTTGTGAATGCGGAAGTTAAAGGTCTGGTTTCCCAGCTTGTGGCCGATAAACTTTCCTTATTTTTAGCAGAAAACCCCTCTGAAGTCAAACCAATACTTGAAAAATGCATTCTGTCCAGCAAAGCAAGGGAAGCAGCCCGCAGAGCCCGGGAACTTGTAACTAAAAGAAAAGGGGTTCTCGAAGGCGCAGGTCTTCCAGGGAAGCTTGCTGACTGTGCCGAACGCAGCCCTGAAAAGGCGGAGCTCTTCATTGTGGAGGGTGACTCTGCGGGTGGTTCTGCCAAGCAGGGACGCAACCGTAACTATCAGGCCATCCTTCCTCTGAAAGGTAAAATTCTTAATGTATTAAAGGCCCGTGATGATGCAATTCTTCAGAATGAAGAAATCAAAACTCTCATTACTGCGCTTGGCGTCGGCTATGGTGCCGACGGAATGGATCTCTCAAAGCTGCGTTATAATAAAATCATTATTATGACAGATGCTGATGTGGACGGATCTCATATCCGCACGCTGATTCTTACGTTCTTCTATACCAAAATGACCGAACTTATTAACAACGGTCATCTTTACATCGCACAGCCGCCTCTGTATCTTATTAAAAAAGGAAAAGAATCCCATTATGCTTTTACTGATGAAGAAAAAGATAAAATTGTAAAAAAAATGGGATCCGACAAAACCGTTGTGCAGCGCTACAAAGGTCTGGGTGAAATGAATCCGGAGCAGCTCTGGGAAACTACTATGGATCCTGAAAAACGTGTAATGCTGAAAGTCAATCCTCTGGACAGCAGTTCAGTCACTCTGGAACGGGTGAATGCCACATTTAATGTTCTTATGGGAGACGATGTAGAGCCCCGCCGCCGATTCATCGAAGATAACGCTAAGCTGGTCGCTCATCTGGATCTTGTGATCTGATCTGATGGTTTATCTCTGTCAGCAGAGCTTCGAAGCGGAAGGGCTTGCTTAAAAAACCAGCCACCAGTCCTTCGAACTCCGCTGGGAATTCGGGACGGGCCCCGTAAAGGCCCGAAAGCACCATGACCCTGGTTTTATTAAGAAGCCGGGCCTCGCTGAATTCCCGGAACACATCCCAGCCGCTTCTGTGATTCAGATTGATATCAAGAAGAATGAGGTCAGGCTGAAAAGAAACAGCTGCGTTCAGTGCCTGATCTGCGTTCGATACTTTCATTACTGTAAATCCCCGTTTGGAAAGCCGGAGTTCCAGCAGCTCCAGCAGGGACAGATCATCATCTATTAACAGTATTTTTTTAATATCTTCCTGCATAATCAGTCCTGAATCAGCAGTACTGCGGCCAGACAGCCAATCCCTTCGCTGCGCCCGATAGCACCCATTTTCTCGACAGTGGTTGCTTTGATACCGATCCGGTCCTCCGGTATGCCGGTGATACGCGAAACTGAAGCACGGACGGCTTCCCGGTGTGGATTGACTTTAGGCCTTTCCCCGATTATCGTTATGTCAGTATTTGAAATTCGGTAACCCCGGATTTCGGCTTCCCGAAGGGCTGCTTTAATAATAACGGAAGAATCCATGTTTTTATTCGCCGGATCTGTATCGGGAAAATAGTATCCGATATCTCCGAGTCCCAGCGCGCCGTAAACAGCATCCGCAAGAGCATGGAACAGAATATCAGCATCAGAATGACCTTCGAGGGCCATGATTCCCGGAATTTCCGCGCCCCCCAGAAGAAGAGGCCTTTTTTCATCTTCGGTTAAACGATGAAAATC
>CAZQKZ010000061.1:12965-16906 GCA_964594095.1 uncultured Leptospiraceae bacterium
ATCAATTCCGGTACCGGTCCGAATATCTTTCATAGTGATTGTTTATAAAACTTCGAGCATTCTGTCTACTGATTTTTTTGCTTCCTTGCGTATTTCCTCAGGAACAGTAACCACGGTTGTTTCTGTTTCCAGGGAATGAAGTACTTTGTCAAGGGTGATCAGCTTCATGTAAGGACAGCTCTGACAATAAGATATAAAGTTCCGGTCCGGAAACAGGTGCTTCAGATTGTCTTTCATGCTGCATTCGGTAACCAGAAAAATATTTTTTTTGGGACTTTTTCTGACCATCTCCTCCATCTGAGAGGTACTGCCGGAAAAATCAGAAGCCTGCGTTACGGAAATATCGCATTCCGGATGAGCAATGACAAGGATGTCGTCGTAATCTTTGCGGATCTGCGCCACCTGATCGGCTGTGTAACGTTCATGTACTATACAGCGGCCTTTCTCCCATGGTATAATTTTTTTAGAGGTTTTAGAGGCAACATTCCCGGCTAGGTATTTATCCGGTATAAAAATGACTGTATCGCTTTTAAGGCTCTCCACGATTTTAAGAGCATTTGCGCTTGTACAGCAGATGTCTGATACTGCTTTGACTGCTGCAGAACTGTTTACATAGGTAACAACCGGAGCCCCTGGATACTGTTCTTTGAGCCGCAATACATCCTCGGGGGTGATATCCTCCACAAGAGAGCAGCCTGCCTCGGGATCAGGGATGAGCACTTTTTTACCGGGATTGAGAACGGCAGCGGTTTCTGCCATAAAATAAACACCGTTAAACAGAATGATATCGGAATCGACAACCGCGGCCTCCCGGGACAGATACAGGGAATCCCCGATAATATCCGAGGTTCCGTAGAATACGTCCGGAGTCATATAATTGTGCCCAAGTACTATTGCATTTTTCTGAATTTTCAGTTCCTGAATGCGCTCAATCAGATCCATTGTTTTATCAAGGTCGATATCAGGAATGTTGAACTTCAGAGCCGCCCGGATTTCCTTAAGTGACCTCAGTTTTCTTGCCATAATCTAATAAAAAAAGAACTTGCCAGTATTTCAACCAATAAATTCATAATCGCTGAGGTGATCTCATTGGAAAATGAAGCTGCAAATCAGACCTTACTCCCTCTGCTGGTACCCGATACCGGCGATGACAGCAAAATCGAGCTGATCGCCTGGAATGCTGAGGAAGGTGAATTTGTGAAGGAAGGTCAGGAAATCTGCGAACTGGTGACTGATAAAGCTTCTTTCCCGATTGAATCGCCGCAGAGCGGAATTCTCAGTAAGATTCTGGTACCAGCCGGCTCCGAAGTGAAAACCGGCCAGGAAATTGCACTTCTCAGTAAAGCAGCTGAAACTCAGTCCTGACTGCTTTTCTGAGCTCCGGGGTAATCCTCCAGGAACCATACCAGACATCCAGCATACCATTCCATTCTTCATCACTCCGCCCGCCGCGAAGATTGCTCAGATCGGCCTCCGGGTTTTCTTTCAGAATAAGATTTCCTTTTTTTAAAGCAATATCAGTATCAGAAGAAGAAGGATCGCACTGATTCAGAATACTAAGCAGGGATCTGTGAAGCGTTTCCTGGCCCTGCGGATTACCAGGTGGTATCAGGATATTACGGTTCTTTTTCATAACTTCCCGGGCCTCCCCCTCTCTGTAATGCTGAAGCAGAAGATTGAATATAATTTTATCTTTATCTTCGCCGGAATAATGCGACAGTGCTTCATAGGCCCGGTAACGAAACACGGAAAGGTCTTTATCTGCGGGATAAAAAGATGCCTGCAGAGACCGGACTTCCCTGTCATAGGCCCATGACTTATTATAGGAATCAGCAGTGATTCCGCAGGTTTCCGGCTTTTTTTTCAGATAATTATAAAGATTCAAAAAATAATAAGATTCAGAATATTTTTTTTCTTTAATAAACAGAAGCGAGAGAGCTGAATACCCTTCTGCCTTGTTCTCAGATGAAAGGAGATAATGCAGCCAGGCCTTTACAGCGTCTTCGTTGCTGCCGGTTCTCTCAGCCAGATATGCCAGTTCCCTGGCTGCTGTTTCTGAATTACGGCCGGCTTTCAGACTTTCTTCAAGTAAGACTGCATATTCATAATTACGCCCCCGGGATTCCAGCTGATGGGCCGCATCAGTGATCTGGGCATCTGTAAGCATTCCGGGACTTAAAGCAATGCGCCACAGTTTTCCGATTTTTTCAGTATCCCTTGCCTGGAAATAGACACCGCTGAGATTCAGAAATGTTTCCGGATTTGTTTTTTTCCCTGCAGCCCGGTCCTCCTGAATCAGACTTACAAGAAGGGTTACAGCCTCCTCTGTCCGTCCTTTCAGAATCAGATCCGCTGCCTGATTGTTTTTCTGTGCGGAAGAAACGCCGGAGTCAGAATAATGAGCATAGGACAGATTTACGGATTCACTGCGGGTAACAGGAACACTGCAGGCGGTAAGCAGCAGCAGAGGAAAAAAAAACAAACGGACCATGATCAGCCTTTATAAGGAATAAACTGAAAACTCTCTGTCAAGTGAAATTTAAAATTTGAGTGACAAAGGACCCCGTTCCGGTTAATACGACATAATCCCGACACAATATGAGTCAGTTAGGCAATTCATCATTTACAGCAGCAGCCCTGCAGCAGGATTTAACCTTCCGGAATACAGAAAATGCAGATCGTATTTTACTGCCGGATCAGGCTGTACCCTGGGAAGACCTCCCTGTCCGGTTCCGTCCGGAAGAACTGGACTACCAGTTCAGTCTGCTGGATGCGCACAGAATCCGCCTTTCCCATGCTTACGATAAACTGACCAGTCTTTCCAATTCGAGGACCAGGCTTCTGCCTCATCAGATCGAAGCTACCCACAGAGTAGCGAATGCGCTCAGACCCCGCTTTATACTCGCCGATGAAGTCGGTCTTGGTAAAACCATCGAAGCAGGTCTCATTATTAAAGAACTGATGCTTCGCAAAGGATACAGACGGGTTCTTGTCTGTGTTCCTGCTCCCCTTCAGGAGCAGTGGCGTCAGGAAATGAAAAATAAATTTAACGAGGATTTCCGGATTCTGAACCGGTCTAATTTCAGCAGCCTTTCCGCAAACTGGTCCAGATATACCGGAATTATAACCTCAATAGATTTTATTAAAAATCCAAAATATGCAGATGCGGTTCTTAAATCCCGCTGGGATATTGCGGTTTTCGATGAAGCCCACCGTCTACGCAGGGATTACAATAAATCCACAAAGGCCTATGCATTTGCCGAAAAAATGGCAGAGAGGTCCGAAGCATTTCTGCTTCTGACGGCCACTCCCTTCCGCGGAAAACTGGAAGAGCTGTTTTATCTTGTAAGGCTTGTGGATCCGCATATTCTTGGTCCTCATGCTTCCTTCCTCCAGGAATATATTCTGCCGAATACAAAAAAAGAGGAAGGCCAGGCTTCTGCCGGTCTGAGTGACCTTCGGGAAAAAATCAGCCGCGTTATGGTCAGGCGAAGAAAGGTAGAGGTGGGCGGTTTTACAAAAAGATTTGCCTGCACCATCCGTTTTGAACTTTCTCCTGAAGAGCGTGTCTTTTACGATGAAATGACCGAATACGTAAAGCGGGAATTCAATCTGGCTATGGAAACAAAAAACCGGGCGGTCGGTTTTGTAATGATCGTTTTCCAGAAGCTCCTTGATTCCTCAACCAGAGCCCTTCTTCGCGCACTCGAAAAAAGAAAGGTAATGCTCGAAAACAGGCTCCACGGCGGAATCGGAAGGCTTGGTCTGACTCAGGCCGGAACCAGATATGTGAACGGAAATCCTTTTCTGACTGAAGACGGTCAGCTCCTGCCGGAAAACGAAGAACCGGATATCGAAGACCTTTTTGATTCTGAAATCCTCGACGAATCCGAAATCCCGGAAGACGATATCCGGGAAATGGACAGCATTATTGAAGAGGA
>CAZQKZ010000061.1:16920-17723 GCA_964594095.1 uncultured Leptospiraceae bacterium
TACAATCCGGGATCTTAGGCAGGAGATTCTTACTCTGAACAGACTTGTGCAGCTCGGTCGCAGTATAAAAGCGGACCGCAAGCTTATCAAACTCAGGGAGACTCTCAGCCGCCTTAAAAAAGAAGGCCATGTTAAATTTATAATTTTTACTCAGTTCCGGACTACTCAGGAGTATCTGGCCGAAAACCTGAGTGAATTCCGGGTAACTCTTTTCCACGGATCGCTTACACTTGACGAAAAAGAAAAAGCAGTTCAGGAATTTAAAAAAGAAACTGAAATCTTCATTGCCACGGAAGCAGGCGGTGAAGGACGGAACCTTCAGTTCGCCAATGCACTGATCAACTATGACCTACCCTGGTCTCCTCTGAAAGTTGAGCAGAGGATCGGACGTATTCACAGATTCGGCCAGGAAAAAGACGTATATATTTTTAACTTTTCCACCCGGGATACAGTAGCTGAAAGAATACTTGAAGTACTGGAAAGAAAAATACAGCTTTTTAATGAATCCATCGGTCCATCCGATGCTCTGCTTGGTGCTGTTGAAGATGAAGGTGATTTTCAGCAGCTGATCATGTCCTTTATTTCAGGCAGAAAAACCCGGGAGGATTTTGATAACGAGCTGAGTTCCAGACTTCAGATTGCTGAAAACGGCTACCGGAAGCTGAATGAACTTGTGACTCCTCAGCTTGTGGACTTCAACCTTGATGATTACTATGCTCACACCCGGACCGACCGGAGCATTGACAACGATGAACTTGAAAAACTGGTAATATCATATCTGAAACAGACCGGTGATTCATCTT
>CAZQKZ010000062.1:0-17710 GCA_964594095.1 uncultured Leptospiraceae bacterium
TCCACCACCACACTTTCAAAGGAAGCCTGACTGAAATCTTCAATGTCTCTCTGAAGCAGACCGAACGAAGTAACAATAAGTCCTTTTTCAGGAATTACATCATTTTTCCTTTCGGGTCCGTGCCAGACCCTGACCGGCAGTTTTGGCGTAAATTTACTGCATTCGGATTCCCACACACCCAGTGCGGCAGTGGGGCAGACCACAAGAAAGAGCGGTTTCTCCTTTTTTTTCGCATTATAAATATAATCAAAAAAAGCCAGGGTCTGCACTGTCTTACCAAGACCCATATCATCGGCAAGAATTCCCCCGATTCCGGAAGAATGACGGTTCAGCAGAAATTCCGCTCCGTCCTGCTGATAAGACCGGAGTTCGGCCTTAAAATTTTTAGTCTGTTTATATTTTTTACTTTTGGTCCCGGACCATGAAAACAGTTTTTCTCTGGTTTCTTTACTGAGCCGGGAAGTGCGCAGATTCAGTTCCGATTCCAGCGCAAGCAGATTACCCTGCTTCAGTCCGTTAACGCTTCCATCCTTATTCAGATGGAGTCCTGCATTCTGCACTGCCGCGAATACTTTATCAAGACCTAATTCATTGATGCTGATCCATGCATTCTGACCGCTGCGGAAAAATTCACTGCCGGACTTATATGCGGCAATGGCGGCTGCAGTTTCCCCGGGAGTGAGTCCTTCTATCTGAAGATTCCCCTCAAACCAGTTCACTCCCTGACTTTCCCTCACATCAAAAAACACACTGACGGATTTTTTTACAGCAATATCCAGAACCGCTGATTCAGCCCGGATCACAGCTCCCGCCTCCATAAGAACAGGCAGCTCACTGAAGAAGAGTCTGCGCAGCCTGGATCCTTTTACATTCCGGACCCAGCCCTGAGGAATCCTGACTTCGCGTTTCGTTCTGAACAGGAAATCATAAAGTTTTTTTTCTTCATCCAGATTCCGGAGTATCAGGTTACCTTCCTGATCCTCATGAAGGGCTTTTTGGATCCCTTTTGTACCTGTGAACGGGCTGCAGAATTCGAGTCTGGAGCATTCTGCTGTATCCTCTTCTTCGCCGCCTTCTTTTTCGGTGAGAATTCTGCTGAGCACTGCTTCCTTCAGAATTTCCTCGGTATTGCCGGTAAATTCCTCCTGCACGGGCTCCTTTTTTTCAGGAGGGTCTTTATAATAAACAAGATATTTTTTTATATAAACAGCTGGTTCATCCGGGGTATCCCTGTCCATGGTCAGCTCAGCCTCCAGAAAAGGACCATGCGTGAAGGGTTCCGGTACAATCAGACTGACTCCCCTGTTCCGAAGCTCATCGGAAGTTCTGAAAATAATTTCTGCAGGAAGACGCTCCTTAGATACTATATGATAATCAATTAATTCTGACCTGACCCGCAGAAACTGTATCTCCTTATCGGTGCCATTCCCTTTGATTACAAACGGGAAATCCGGATAAGGTCGGATTCTTCCGCCGGCCTCATCTGATGTCTGTGCATAAAATCTGACATAAGGCGTGACTACATGACCCGGATTGTTTCTGCCTGAAAAAACTCTTTCGTTGGGAATAAGTTTTTCTGCAAAGATTTCCGGTTCTGTAAACCCGGCGAACAGCAGCTTGTTCTGATCCTGATCAAAAAACTCAAAGACTTCGGACGGCAGTCTGGATAAAAGGTCCCTTAAAACCGGATAATTTGTTATTCCTGGACTGAATCCTCTGAAATTCATATGATAATAGTAACGGCCGATTTTTGCGGTAATCGCACTGTCTTCGAATGCAGCTTCGAGAGAGCGAAAACGCTTCGAATGCCGGAGTTCGGGTTTACCGCTATTTTCATTCACTGTGACTGTGAAATGGGGACCGCTTTTTTTCAGAGGAGGTTTTTTAGTTTTTCTGGGTAGGGACTCCCCCTTGTTTTGTTCATCAGACCCCTGATGCAGCTGAAGCACTGCGGCAACCTGATGCTTACAGGGTTTTTCGGCCGGACAGGTGCAGGTGGCTACAAGTTCAGGGCGGAAATCTTTCATCCGGAATCCTATTGTTACAATATAATCATAGGTCCCGCTTACAGTAAAAATCCTGTATCCGTTGAGGTTGATGTTCAGGCTTACCTGGTCTTTTTCAGAATATTCAACTCCCCGGGTATACACTTTCGAAGGAATATGAAACAGGAACCGGGTTACAGCTGACAACTCTTCTGATTTTGACAGTTTCATGATGGATCAGAATCAGTGCAGAATGATGCAGATCTTCTGTAAATTGATTTTTTGTTTTTCGGGGACGGGCGGGCGCACCCGCTGCGTCTTAACTTCGGGATGAAAGGGGCCTTTAACCGGAATTAAAGACCCCTGCTGCATCAGAGTCCTTTTGTGGCGGGAGAGGTGAAGTCCCTCTGCAAACCGAACGGATCAGGGAATTCCTGTTCCGGACGGAAGTTAAGCTTATGCTTCCCTCTGTTATTTATATATTTACTGATTTCAAGCGGGATTTCAGCCGGTACATTCACACCTGCTTTTGTAAGACCCTGCCGGAGCATGTTTTCCGCTTTTGATGCGTAAGCTATTGAATCCCCGAGGATTCTCGCAGATTCTACAGGATTATGAAATCCGGAAGAGTTCTCAGCACCAATGAACACCAGACGAAGAAAAGCCTGCATATAATGATCTTTCGCCTTCGCATACACAGCCTGATCAATAATACGGCCTGCATCACGCTCTTTATGAACCATTTCAAAAAGTTTAGCAACGGTTGCATTCAGATAACCTGCCCGGATGAGCATACTTGTTATTCTGTCCTGATGCGAAATGACCTGAGATTTCAGCCACTCCGGTGATTCTGAGTGACACTGAGTACAGGCTTTCATTGCAGGAGCTGTTTTCATGGGACTTGTAATGTCGTGATCAGTCATTTTTACGGACCCCTGCCGGCCATATGGCATGTGACAGTCAGCGCAGCCCACACCCGCATTCCAGTGCACACTTCCGCGGCTGTACAGTTCGAACTCGGGATGACGGATGAACGGCATTCGAAACCCGGTTACCTTCTGAGTCCATTCTTCGCGGTTCCTGCCGCTCAGAAGATCGGCGATAATATGCTCGATGCTGATATTCCCCCAGGATGCCCCTGTCCAGGGAAGCTCAACATCGGCATTTGTTTTTCCTTTTTCGTCCCGCGGAACGTAATATGTAATATGGCACTGAGCACACACAAGACTGCGGTAATCATGCCTGGAAGGTTCATTGTGGCTGATTTTTGCAAGTCCTCTTTCCAGATGCGGCTTGTTCAGCGAAAGACTCATATCCTGACTCTTATGGCAGTCTATGCAGGCAACGGCAAGTTCGCGATGGTTCGACGGCAGCATTGTGTCCACGGCTTCCATGAAAGGCTTTTTCAGATATTCGAGGCCATGCTTTTCCACAAGAGGCCTGTGATACGGAGATTTACAGGCAAGACATACTCCCCCTGGAGCCACTCGCGACGGATCAATTTCAATCTGATCAGTTACTGAATAATGATGGCCTCTGGGTTCATTATATTCAACTCCGAAACCCCAGCCATTATAAAGAACTGCAAGGAACGGAAGTTCACTGAGACGATCGTACATGATTTCATCTTCGTCCCAGCCTTTGCGGTATTTACTCTGGCCGGAAGGTTTTGCCTCCCCGGTTTTCAGCCAGGATTCATAATGATAGGGATAAACCTTTCCCCATTCCGCCGGATCGACTGTTCCGTCCGGAATCTGACCGGTTTTAACCGGTTCAACCCTGCCGCCGCACTGAACAATCAGGAAAAACGACAGTAAAACTGTGACTGCTGCTGTGAATCGGATCTGCATATCTGCCTCCTTTTTTCAATTATCATATTAGTTATAATATTTACATTGCCAATAGCCTTATTTTTCAGTAAACATCTGAGGAATACGGTTATGCCTTGTGTTTCTGTGACAGTCAATGCACCGCCTGTCCTCATGATGCACCTTCGCAACGGTGGCCTCATGACACCGCAGACAGTTCATGTCCACGAACTCCTTTCCTTTGCTGTGAATTGTAAGGGGATCAGGATGAAAACCTGAATGAAACCTTACGAAATCCCATCCTCCCGTAATTCCCTTCCAAAGCAGATGGTTAGCGATGTTATCATTAGGAAGATGACAATCCACACATTTCAGCTGACGATGATGCCCTTTCTTAAGCCATGTTTCATAATAGTCCTCCATAAGATGACAGCCCGCGCAGTATTCGGAAGAAGATGTCTTCTCAATTACATTCGCAGGGCTGCCAGGTACAAAAGACCAGAACAGAACAAGGAGAACCAGACCTCCGCCCGCATAATACAGGATTCGCTTACTGATTCGGCTCATAAAAACCTCCGGATATCAGGATAGCATAATCCTTAATTTATATCTCCCTTTGTTTTGTGTCAATAAATAATAATTTTTCCGGATATAAAGTATTTTAGAATATATTAATAATTGAAACGGATCAGATGGTATTTCTGAAACCGTGAATTTGGTTTTCCGGGAAGTGTCATCTCGATCAGGCCCGCTCTGATTGCAGGCTGAAGATATTGTTCCCGGAAATGCTTTGGATCTTTCAGGCCCAGAGCTTCCTGCAATTCATTCCTTGAAAACACCTTTTCAGGACTTATCGTTTCCATGACCTCTGTCAGTTTTCTGACTTCGGGGGTGACTTGGGGGCCCACTTCGGGGGTAATCTGATCCACAGCTTCCAGAATCATCCGCAGCATATATTCAATAAAAACCGCAGAGTCACCTTTTTTAGTGCTGCTGCGGATAGCACTGTAATATTCTTCCTGATTCTTAGCAGTCATGCTTTCAATAGGTATCTGGAAAAAAAAAGAATTCCATTTTCCAAGGATCAGACTCTGCCATAATCGCCCAACCCGGCCATTGCCATCCTCAAAAGGATGAATAAATTCAAACTCATAATGAAATACAGAGCATGTGATCAGGGGATGCTGATCGGTTTTTTTCAGCCATTGAAAAAGATTTTTCATTAATTCAGGGACCATTGCAGATGGCGGTGCCACATGGATTACCGAGGTTTTCCGGATAACCCCCACATCTTCTCTTCTGAATTTTCCTGCATCTTTAAGAAGTCCCTGCATCATCAGTTTATGAGCTTTAAGAAGATCCTTTATATTTTTCGGATCAAGTTCCTCGGCAGCATCATATACCCGGTATGCATTCTCAATTTCCAGGATTTCTTTTGCTGTGGCAATAACACGCTTACCGTTCAGCAAAGCGGTTACCTCTTCCTCAGAAAGAGAATTCCCTTCTATACTTAATGTCCCCTGTACAGTTCGGATTCTGCTGAGACGGCGCAGTTTTAAAATTATATCTTCTGATAATCCGGCTTCCAGTCTTCCCAGCTTATGCGAAATTTCCGCAATCAGCCGGACTGCAGACGGAGTTACTGTAAAAGGAGGGGTGTTCATTTCCGCTCTTCGATAATAATTACGGTAGGAGGATATTTCGTGGAAGGACTTAATGAGTCAGCCAGCTCAATCAGGTCAGCAAGGGCGGACGTAATTTCCCTGTCTGCAGCCTGAAACGGAGTTCCTGCTGTCAGGGAAGCGACCTTAACATGCAGTGCCCGGCGCAGGGAAGCCTTTGCAGCAGGATCGTCAGCATTGAGATAATATACCTTACCTTTTACAGTTATTTTTTTGTACATTTTAGGTATTTCTTCCGCATTTCTGTCCCGGACAATAAAGGCAGTAAAACCGTCATCGGTGATTTCAAGGACTTCCGCAGAGAAAAACGGCAGCCTGCGGCGATCTGTTAAAAGACCCGTAACCCGGACCTCTGATTCCGCATATTTTCCCGGATCACTCTTAAGACTGCGGACTGGAGTACTGCAGCCCGACATAAGGAAAACCAGAACCGGAATCAGTAAAAAACAGAAAGTATACCGGATTTTTGGGATCATTTTTTTATTACCGGATAAAAATATCTTGTCTGAGAATCCTGCTGTCAACCAATTACTCAGTTTCGATGAAAAGAAGTGAAGCGGAATATGATGTGATTATAATCGGTGCCGGAGCTTCGGGTCTCATGTGCGCCTGGCAGTCGTCCCTGCGGGGCCGGAAAACCATTGTTATTGATCATAATAAAAAAGCAGGCAGAAAAATCATGGCAGCAGGCGGTGGGAAATGCAATTTCACAAACCGTCAGGTTCTACCGGAAAACTATATTTCTGCGAATCCGCATTTTGCAAGATCCGCCCTGAAACAGTTTACCGAAACAGATTTTATTCAGTATTTACAATCGCATTCCGTAGAGACCGAGGAGCGGGATCATGGCAGACTTTTCTGCAGAAATACTGCAGGCGATCTTCTGAATGCACTTCTCAATGACTGCAGAAAGGCAGGGGCTGAGTTCAGTCTTTCCTCAGAGGTACTTTCGGTGAACCGGCCTGACACTGAAAATCCGGGAAAATTCACCATTGAAGCAGTTAAGCGGACTCCCGATGGAGACGAGATCACAGTTTACACCGTTCATTCTCTTGTAATCGCAACGGGTGGTGTTTCATTTCCGAAACTGGGTGCTTCGCCTTTTGGTTATCGCGTTGCAGAAAGTCTGGGAATAAAAACAGTTCCGCTTTCGCCCGGACTGGTTCCTCTTCGCCTCTCTCCGGCTGATCTGAGGAGGTTTTCGGAGCTTCCGGGAATCGCCGTTAAAGTGACGGCATTTGCGGAATCAGGAACAAAAAAAAGCGGTGTCGCTTTCACCGAAAATCTTCTGTTTACACACCGCGGAATCAGCGGACCCGCAGTTCTACAGATTTCCAATTACTGGAAAGACGGAGACTCACTGAATATTAATTTTCTGCCGGAACCGGTAATTCAGGAAAAAACCGGCGCACATACTTTCACAGAAGCACTGCAGACATTCAGAAATGAAAATCCCAGAAAGTCCGTTCGTGCCTTTCTTTCTGTATTTCTGCCCCGTTCGCTTCAGGATGCACTGACCGATAAATCCATTATTGAAGGAAATCTGTCTCATCTGGGGGACGATTCCTTAAAAAAACTGGAGTCCGATCTTACAAAGGCACGCATCACTCCTGCCGGTAAAGAAGACTATGGCACTGCCGAGGTCACTCTTGGCGGAATTGATACTTCCGGTATATCATCCAAAACAATGGAAGTTAAAGATATACCCGGCCTTTTTTTCACCGGCGAAGTTCTGGATGTAACAGGCCAGCTTGGCGGCTTTAATCTGCAGTGGGCCTGGTCTTCCGGCTGGACTGCCGGCCAGCATACCTGAGTATCCGGGCCCGCAGGCCGGAGCAGCGTTATTTAATTTTTTTTACAGACAGACAAATCCCGGAGGCGGCTTATGCAGGCCTGCGATTTTACACGCCAGTCTGATGGGGGTTGGCGGAAAAAGTTTAAACAGATGAGCATCTTTCGCTTTTTCCGTAAGCCCGGCTCTGCGAAGCGAATTAACCACAACCCGGATCACCGGAAGAAATTCATTTTCCTCATAATATTTTTTTGTAAAATTAATAACCCACCAGTGATCTGCGGTAAGAGTGATTCCTGCTGAGGAGGCAATATGTTCTGCCAGCTCTTTGCTCCAGTCACCCGGATTCAGAAGGTATCCGTCTGCATCGACCGGTATTTTTTTATTTTTAAACTCTATATACGATTCTCCCATGACATCCTCCCGGTTTCTTTTTTTATGATAATAATCATAATCACTGGAAAGGCAAGTTTTTTTTCCTTGTTTTACTGAGCTGCTGATAAATTAGTGGAATGTCCGGTATCAAAAAACATTACTCCGGCAGTGTCTTTCTTATTTCGCTGTCCCTTCTGATTATCCTTTCTGTTACAGGAATCGCTGCCCCGCAGTCATTCAGCAGATTTTCTTCAGATCTGAACGGTTTTATACGTGTTCATTTCGGCTGGTTTTATCTGCTTTCTGTATTCATCCTTCTGTCAGCATCGTTTTTTCTGGCATTCGGACCCTATGCTTCTTACAGACTCGGAGCCGATGATGAAGAACCTGAGTTCGGTTATTTCAGCTGGCTTGCCATGCTGTTTTCAGCCGGGATGGGAATTGGTCTGGTTTTTTACGGAGTAAGCGAACCGGTCCTCCATTATATGAATCCGCCGGATGGTCTTGCAGACCCGGAGACTCCCCTGGCAGCGCGGTATGGTCTTCGCTACGCTTTTTTTCACTGGGGACTTCATCCCTGGGGCATTTACAGCATCACAGCTCTGGCCATCGCCTGGACACAGTTCCGGGTGAAGGATGAAAGCGGCATCCTGAGCTCTGTATTCCGTCCGGTACTTGGCGGCCTTTCAGACTTATGGCCGGGAAAAATTATAAACATTTTTGCAGTTACCGCAACTGCCACAGGTGTTGCAGTATCTCTTGGTCTGGGAGCCGCTCAGATTGCCTCAGGAATCAGCTGGCTTACAGGCATTCCCGACACACTTGGTATGCAGCTGCTTATTATTCCAGTCGTCACAGTTCTGTTTATTATTTCCGCATCCACAGGTCTAAACAAAGGAATTCTGATTCTGAGTAATCTGAATCTTATCCTTGCTTTACTTCTCATGCTTTTTGTGTTTACGGCTGGTCCCACTGTTTTTATACTCGATTCCTTTACCACATCCCTCGGAGGTTATCTGGACAATCTGGTAAGCATGAGTTTCCGGATGACACCCTTTTCGGAAGGAAGCTGGGTGGCAGACTGGACAGTTTTTTACTGGGCATGGTGGATTACATGGGCTCCGTTTACCGGTACATTCATAGCCAGAATTTCGCGGGGCAGAACCATACGCGAGTTTATTATAAGCACCCTGCTTGTTCCCGCTGTAATGAGTGCTCTCTGGTTTTCTGTATTCGGGGGAACAGCACTTCACATGGAAATCATTCAGGGACTGGATACCGGAAAGGCCGTTAAGGAAGACATAACTTCGGCTCTTTTTATAACACTCAGTCATCTGCCGTTTTCTGAAATTCTCATTATAACTGCTGTATTTCTTATAGTTGTGTTTTTTATAACATCCGCTGATTCGGCAACCTTTGTACTGGGAATGCTGAGCAGCGGAGGAAGCCTGAATCCTTCTCTTTCTTCAAGAATCACATGGGGTCTGCTTCAGTCCGTAATGGCAGCCTCTCTTCTTTACAGCGGAGGACTCAAAGGTCTTCAGGCGGCTTCCATAGCAGCAGCACTGCCTTTCACTGCTGTTCTGCTGCTGATGGTGATTTCGCTCTTTAAATCGCTTGACCGGGAGACCACCGGGCGATCCGAGAACAAAGACCGCTGAATTATTTTTTTACATAATTCAGTATTCCCCAGGCAAGCTCCCCGGACCGGCCGGCTTCCACCCAGTGCATAAGTCCGCGAAGCATGTTTTCTGTGTATTCTTCGCTGATGATTTTTAATAAGGTGCTTTTTCTGGCAGAAAGCTCCTGATAAACAGTATGATAATGAACCGGAAGATTATGGCTTAAATCAGCATGTGACGTTTTTTCAAGCCCGGCTGCCGCTGCAGCTTTATCATAAAAAGCGAAACTGCCCATACTATCGAGATGTATCCGCTTAAGAACCGGCTCAAGCTTCACAGGATCTGCATTTTCAGACTGCATCGGATCCGTAAAAATCACCCGTCCGCCCGGCTTAAGAACTCTGCTGAATTCCGATAAAACCTTTTCTTTATTTCCGCTGTGAAGAATGGCATCCTGGGACCATACAATATCAAAAGAGGCATCGGAATAAGGGAGGCTTTCAAAACTGCCGTCGGTTACTTCAATCAGATGATCCAGATTCAGCTCCCTGTTTCTGAGCCGGTTCCTTTCATTCTGCCTTGAGGATATATTCAGACAGCTTACATGAGCACCGCACTGAGAAGCCAGAACTCTCGCACTTCCGCCGTAACCGGCCCCTGCATCCAGAATACGCGATTCAGGCACCGGACTGATCATGGAAATCATCTTCTGAACCGTCCGCGCAGACGCAGTTTTTACAGTGTCACCAGGTTCATAAAGACCGATGTGAATGTCTTCGCCACCCCATATCTGAAAGTAAAAATTATCTGCATCCGGCGAATCATAATAATCTTTAGTAATATTTTCTGCTGAATTTCTGCTTTCACTTGTGATCATAATCATCTCCGTATGTTTTCTCGGCAATATGAATAAAAAAATCAGGATCTTCAGATTTATGTGTTTCCTGAAAGTCTGCGTATGTGCTGATTTTCTGAAAACCGACTTCATGCATCAGTCTTCGAGAATAATCCTTCCGTATAGGAAACATGTTCAGATGATACTGCGAACCGTCCGGAAACGAATAACAGAACCTTGCCAGTCCTTCATCCACATGCTCCGGCTCGGCCTTAACATTTTCTCCGGCATAATAAAAGGTATGCTTTGATTTAAAACCATGGTCCAGAATCATATCGTAATTTCTCTGATCCATAATCAGGATCCCGTCGTGACGAAGTGCAGCATAGAATTCAGCCAGGGATTTTCTGCGGTCCCTTTCTGTAAAGAGGTGGGTAAAGGAATTCCCCAGACAGATCACTGCATCATATTTTCCGTGAATATCCTGATTCAGCCATCTCCAGTCAGCCTGAACAGTGCGAAGAATATGCCCTCTCTTTCTTCCGTTCTCAAAAGCTTTCGCAAGCATCTGCGGACTTCCGTCTGCGGAAGTTACCTCAAATCCGGCTTCAATTAGACGAATGGAATGAAAACCGGTTCCCGTCGCCACATCGAGAATTTTATTTTTACCCCGGGCCTTAAGCTCACGGATAAAAAAATCTCCCTCGCTGGCGGCTCTTGCATCCCAGTCAATAAGATCATCCCATTTTTCAACAAAGCCCTTGATATATTCGTTTACATAGTTATCCGTTTCACGTTTTTTCAAAGGATTGTTTCCAAAATTCTGTGCTTCACCCATCGTGCTCTCCTATTGGTATTTTATTAGTCATTTTTTTAATTATATGACACAGGCAGTCAGACCGGCAGAACCGATACTGAAAAATATTTACTGCTTCCGTTTCAGAAACAATTGTTATTCCGGCCCTGTAAGGGCCGGATTCGTTTGGCCCTTCCCGGAGAGGAGCCTTCTGATGTCTGCGGTTAAACAGATCTTTTGATGAGCATTTCAGAGTTATCTGAAATCACTTCTGACGCAGCCATCCTGAACAGGCAGTTCATGCGGATATTACGGCTGCTGCTAACAGCTTAAGAATTCCGCCTGACAGTGCAAGACTTTTTTTAAAAAAATGATTGATTCAGTACAGGAACCGGTGTTTTCTACTGCATGGTCACAAATTATTACCTGCGACGCTGGAAAAACGCAGGTCTCATCAGCGAAGAACAGGAAAAATCCATCCGGGAGTTCGAACAGAACGGTCCATCGTTTGCTCTTTACGGATTCTCAGCACTGGGTGGTTTCACGGTATTAACCGGTATCATCTCTTTAATCGCCTTTAACTGGGAAAATATACCAGGTTATGTTAAGCTGCTGAGCGGCTTTCTGGTGCTTGGATCATCAGGCGCAGCTGCATGGTATTTCCATGGAAAAAAAGCAGTATCGGAACTCCTGTTCCTTCTGTATTTCGGACTCATTATAGGAATGATCGGTCTGACAGGTCAGGTGTTTCACCTTTCCGGGCCAGTGTGGCGACCGCTGCTTTTCTGGACACTGCCCTCCCTGCCGATGGTTCTGATCTCCGGAAGTCGTCTGACCGTCCATGTATGGATTGCCGCTTTTCTGAGCGCAGTTCTGATGCTTTCCGAAAGTCTGACCGGCCTTGACGAAGAAGAAAGCTTTCTTCTGACCTCATCATTTATTCTTCATATTATTATCTGGGGCTCAGTTATTCTGCGGATATTCATAAAAGATAAAATGTCTAAAATTCATATATTCACAGAAGCCCTCAGATCATGGTCATTTCTCACCGCTGCCGCAACAACTGTGATGTATGCCGGTTTCGGAGCACTGAATCAGGAAGATATTTTTTCCGGAAATATACGTGCGGCCTACAGTCTGACTGCCGCAGTTTCGGCAATGGGAATCTTTCTGGTTTTCAGTAAATTCATATATAAAGATTATATATCCGCCGGAATACTGACTGCGCTTCTTCTGATACACACAGTTTATTTTCTTTTCGGAACATCCGGGAACAGCGGCGAACTTACTGATGCTGTGCTTTTTACTGTCCTCTGGGGAGTGATAGCAGTTTATGCGGCAAAGATTCATAATATAGTTCTTTTTGATATCGCAGTAATAGGAACAGGACTCAGAATTCTGATCGTTTATTTTCAGATTTTTGAAAATATGGCTTACACCGGATTCGGACTGATTTTCACCGGCCTACTGATTCTCGGGGCAGCTTACGGATGGTACAGAATACACAAAGCGATGATACATTCAGCCGGAGGCTCTGAAAATGAATAACAGAATATTACAGACTTATTTTTTACCATTCGCCCTTTCCCTGCCGTTTCTGAGTATGGGAGTCTGGGTAATCTGGCTTTTTATCAGCCTTTCTGCAGGAAAGGAAGCCGTTCTTCCGGTAAGCGGCTATGACCCAAGGGATCTGATTTCGGGTCATTATCTTACTTTCACGGTTGATTACCCAGGAGGGAACACCTGTTCTGAGGAAAATTATGAAGAAGAGGAAAAGAGCTGCTACTGCATTACATCCCTTGGAAAAAACAGTGAAGTAACCGAAGGATATTTCACACCATACTGCACTGAGGATAATTCATGTATAATGTTTATAAAAGGTACATGCCGTTACGGAACGTTTGATGCAGGGATCAGCAGATTCTTTATAAACGAAACGCAGGCAGCTGCCCTCGATGAAAAGCTGCGCGAAAACGGAGCCTTTATTAGACTCTCAGTGGATTACAGCGGGCATGCTCTGATTAAGGAATTTCTGTGGCAGTTTCCCGCAGACGCAGAAAACCGGCAGATTCAGGAATAAAGTCCCAGTTTATAAATCATCTGCAGAACCAGGAAATTATGGATGTTCATTCTCCGGAACAAAGAAGCTATAATATGTCTCAGATCCGGGGAAAAAACACCGGGCCCGAAATCACACTCCGAAAATGGCTCTGGAGAGAAGGACTTCGGTACCGCCTTCACAGGAAAGATCTTCCCGGAAAGCCGGACATTGTTTTCCCTAAATACCGGACAGTTCTGCTGGTGCACGGCTGTTTCTGGCACCGGCATTCCTGTAAGGCAGCCACAATGCCTGCAAGCAACCAGCACTTCTGGATCCATAAATTTGAAATGACCATAGAACGGGACAGGCGTAATGCCCGTGAACTTCGCCGCCTTGGCTGGAGAGTGCTGACAGTCTGGGAATGCGCTCTGAAAAAACAGGATGCGGAAATCCGAATACCGACCCGCATTAAAAAATTTCTGGAGTCTTCGGGTAAAACCGCGGTCATTGAATAATTTTGGATTTTTTTTAGCCAGATTAAAATTTCACACAGAGAGCACCTGTCTGCCGACAGGCAGGCGGAGAGTTGGCTGCATTTTTTTATATTCCCTCGCGGGTTGAGACAAGCTTATTGATACTGATTATAGCTTTCTATAGTTATTCTTCGCGCAATTTTTTTGCTTGACATTTTTTTACTAAATTAATGTTCGCGCGCATTCCTTCGGACATTTTCTGCTGAAGCGAAGCCAAAGACGAAAATAGACTAATAGTCTGACGACAACAGATCCTGCTTAGTATAGAATTCTATCCATCAGCTTATCTATATATCCTGATAAATAAATACGACTTTTTCTGACATTATGTCACATCACCGCGCCACTTCCCTGAAAGAAATCCAGCTGTTGGATTCCGCGCATTGGAAAAAGCGTGGCTGGATTTCTTCTTAAATAATGTTGATCCGCTGATTCCCGGAGATTTACATTTCACACAGAGAGCACAGAGTCCACCTGTCTGCCGACAGGCAGGCGGAGCGTTGCAGAAAGTTTTATCCGCAAATTGGAATGGGCAGGGATTTAAAAGAAGATATCTCATACGAAGGCACGAAGACGCTAAGGGATGAAGTTAATCCGCCTGCCTGTGCCGTTGGCCCGGCAGACGGGCAGATTTCGCAGATGGACGCAGATTTTTTTTACAGGATAAGTGTTTATTGACTACTGGGATTGGTTTTCCCAAGGTGGATCTGTTTCAATCCACTCCCTTCATTTCAGTTGCCTGATTTCCCAAAGAAGGACTGAATGCAACTAAAAAGCGAACTACAAAAAAACGCCGGGCACATTTCAGTTGCCTGATTTCCCAAAGAAGGACTGAATGTATACGGACGGGAGCGATACCTCCGGGAGCTTATCGATTTCAGTTGCCTGATTTCCCAAAGAAGGACTGAATGTGAACAGACTGAACTGCTGGATCTGCTTCACCAAATTTCAGTTGCCTGATTTCCCAAAGAAGGACTGAATGTCGAGTTTTTTAATCACGGCAGTCGTCTTGTCATATTTCAGTTGCCTGATTTCCCAAAGAAGGACTGAATGTTATAGGAGTTGATAAGATGGCAAAAACCATAATTGATTTCAGTTGCCTGATTTCCCAAAGAAGGACTGAATGATTATTCTCGACTCTGAGTGTCCGGATCTCTTCAATTTCAGTTGCCTGATTTCCCAAAGAAGGACTGAATGTCCTGTTCCCATATCCCGGGTTCCAATATTCATATTTCAGTTGCCTGATTTCCCAAAGAAGGACTGAATGGCGCAAAAGGAGAGAAGAAAATGGATTGGTTAAATTTCAGTTGCCTGATTTCCCAAAGAAGGACTGAATGGCAGGCAGCACTTATAAGTACGGAATCTATAATGAACTTCAGTTGCCTGATTTCCCAAAGAAGGACTGAATGTATTGTCGAAACGCTGCGAGCTCATCAACCCTGAGATTTCAGTTGCCTGATTTCCCAAAGAAGGACTGAATGATCTATCAGATAACGGCTGCACTGTTACGGTTCGATTTCAGTTGCCTGATTTCCCAAAGAAGGACTGAATGTATATAAGTACTGCTGTTTCTGACTGTCATGTAGATTTCAGTTGCCTGATTTCCCAAAGAAGGACTGAATGAGCCGCCTCCAAGCCCTTGAAACAGGGGTTTGGAGGCTTTTTTTACGACAGCAGTTTCGAAAACAGCCAATCTGCTTAAAAACCATGGTTTTTTGCGAAAAATATTCATAAAAATAATTGACACCAAAATAAAAGTCCTGTATTTTGTTAGTGGGAAATCACACAACTGAAAACAACTTAAATGTAAGGTTGAGCCTCCCTCTGCAAAGCATGGAGGCCATTCTCTTTTACTCTAAATCTCTGTCATTACAAAAACTAATGAATTCACACTGGGCACATTGGCTTGCTTTTGCGGCCGATTCCGGTAAGAGCATGGCATGCAAATCCCGGTTTAAATTATATATTGTTATCTCTACATCTTTTTCAAGCTCAGAGGTCCGTTCAATCCTGTAATTCTTTCCTTTTTTTCCATTAATCAGAAAACCAAAAGAAAAAAGTTTATTAAGCATTTCCTCAGCTGCAAATCCGTAAGCTGCTAATTGCATAACCTGACCACGGGTCGGGGAACCTGAACCTGTTTTAATCTCAAGCGGAACCACTGCGTTATCTGCAATCAGCAGAAAATCAAGTATACCATGAATACGCAGCCTCTCTGATTTCACATTAAAATTCTTACGAATTTCAGCACCTTCCAGTCCGAACTGATGCAAAGTCCTGCGTGGCAGCAGATTCTCCATAGTTACATGAAATTCCCCGCCTTGCTGCACCCACAAAGGGGCAGATGGTTTAATCTGCAGCAACTCCAGATAATAAGGGATTCGCGGGCAGAAACAATACTGGCGCAGCAGACTGATCGGCAGACTATAAGATAATGTAGTTTCGTTCTTTAAAAAGGCTTCCGTCTCCATAACCAAAGCTCCCGGCCTTAATCTGTTCGGCCAATTTTATATCTGCAATAAAGGCCTTGTCTGTTTCTTTATTCAGCAGTTTATCAAAAAGCGCATATATTGCTTTTTTCTCTGCCGGAAGGACTCTGCCCCAGAAGACTGATTTCTGGATATCGACCAGACCATGGTCTTTTAAAGCATCAAACAGCTTTTTTCTTTTTTTGTTATCTTCCACATCATACGATACGATTACTTCAGTGTACAAACTCATTTTTTATCACCATTTAAAAAGATATGGCTTATACTCTTTTTCAAAAAAAGATCCGGCAAGCCGGTATGCCTGTCTTTGTAAAATGTTTTCCAGACGGTATTTTCCTTTACGGTAAGGATACTTTTTGTCGAATGTTTCATGGATTTCTGCAATGATATCCTTTTTTAAATCATTGGTAAGCTGCTCCGATTCAGCCAGAGCGGATCTCTTTTTTATAACGGTGCGATCCACAACCCAGGCCCGGTATTCTTCCATTAAATCAATTACCAATGATGGTTTACCAGGGCGATCTGTATGCAGAAAACCCGAATAAATTTCAAGACCTGCATTTTCAAGAGAATGCCATATATAAGATTCCAGAACAGAATAGCCAAGATTCAGTGCCTGATTTACGGAATCTGTGGCGCCTCTACCCGTTCTTCCTTTAAAGGATTCCGGAAGCAGTCTTGTTTCCCGAAGAGCCTTCCAGTAAATGGCAGCTCCGTTACCCTCAATACCCAGAAGTTCGCTGCGCCACCCTCCTGCGCTAAGTTCTCCATATGCATTCTCAGCTGATTTCTCAAGTTTAGCAGCTGCATCGTTGAGAATCTCGAATTTCTGCGAATCATTTGCTTTTAAATACTTTGAAAAATACAGCAGCACAGCCCTCTGATTTCTGAGTTTTCCGTGTATGAATTTCCGGCAGAGGTGCTGCCCCGTTTCGGATTCTGCAGCCAGAAACTGCTTTTTTCGCACTTCCACAACTGCATGACGGTGGACCCCGGATACGGAAGTTACCGCTCGTTTACGAAAATCAATTATGAAAAACCGGATTCCCCGTGCGGCGATATCACTCAGCAGATTCGAAGAAAGCGAAACACCTTTATCCAGAACCGAGATTGTCTTGATTCTGTTTAACGGAAATTCACCGGCAACTTCATCTTTTTGATGCACAATCACACGCCCCCCGCTTAACTGGAGGCGTGTTCCGTATTCTGTAAGTGTAAGATGCCGCATATAGCTTCCTTACACCTGCACCGGCTTTCCGGATTTGTAGAGATTCTGGATAGGTTTGTTAACAGAAACTTCTAAAAGAATAGTCACATCATACGGTGTCAGTTCTGTTACTTTTAAAGTGGCTGGCTTAGTTTTATCATCCTGACGTGCTTTAAAATTATTAATACCAAAGTGTTTTAACATTAATTCATTTAGATGGACACTCTTTATTACTGGATTAATTTGAAATATTGAGTTTTTAATAATAACCCCCATACATTCATTATAAAATTCAACAAATGAATCCATAGCAACTTTGACTTTGACATTTGTCCTGTCTTTGCTATTCGGGCAAATCAGAATTTCATTTACTTTAGGTAAATCAGCTACATCCACTTTGCGCCACTCATCAAAAAATGTGATATTTTCTGATAAATCAGACGAAACTTTTTTTACCGGAACAATATTCTTACCTTTGGAAATATCAGGCATTACTGACCCGGCAATTAAATATCAAGTAGCGGCATAAGATATTGCAGAATCTT
>CAZQKZ010000063.1:0-16721 GCA_964594095.1 uncultured Leptospiraceae bacterium
CCCAGGTCCAGGATTTCTGCAAAGTCAATGGGTATAATTGATCGCTTACATTACTGGTGGTAAAGGGTCGCACTTTCCTCTGTTTGAAATTAGTTATAAAGCCCGTGGCCCCGACGATGATTATAAAAGAGAAAACCATATATTGCTTGATCCCTGCACGGCCACTGATGTTCGACTTATCTCATTTGAAGTAAATGGAAAGCCGATAATCCATCCTAATTTTACTGGTGATGCAAATTCTGAAAGACGTGTCCATGATTCAGTAAAATTTATGAACTTAGACTATCCTTCATTCAACGAAGACAGAGAAAAACTCTATAAAGAAATTAAGGGAATTATCGAGAATTCTGACCGAGAGTATAAGCTATATTCGCAAGATATAGAAAATAATCAAGCTTTATTGGAAACATTTAGAAGTAGAATCGCTGATCTTGAAAAGAAACGAGCTTTTAAGTCTCAATATTCAAGAGCCGCCGAGATATTTATTGGTTACTTCAGAGATAAACCATGGGTAGAACAATTTTTATTTTCATGAAAATCAGCTTTCGCCGTCCATGGCTCCAGCTGAAAAGACGGGCAAGTTTGAAGATTCAGTACCCGCCGCAGGAGGAAAACGATGAAATCCGGTTTACAAACGGCCCATAACAGTGGGTATACGCTGCGCCCTGCGGGCTTGGCCTTCGGCACATTCGGCTGCGCCGAACGTCGCATACCCGCGGAATGTTGTAGTAGGCAATTTTGACAAATAAATATGGTGATTAGGAAAAGAAAAAACGGAAAATCGTTGACTCACTTGACTCTAATGATTTTGACTTTCTTAGTTAAGCTAATACATGGAATCAATATCGATTACGTTTAAAGGAAAACCACTTAACTGAAAGGAAAGATATTTTACTATAACTTATAAATATGTAAAGAGATTGGCTGCTCGTAATGCAATACTGTATATAACTTTCGGTATCACTACGCGCCCTTCCTGTCGAAAATGGCCGTCTTATCACCATGAAAGCTTACTCGCTCCCCGGCACTTCTCAGCAGATTCTTGGCAGAAGATCTCCGGTAAGCTCATCGAGGATGCGGCTGGTTCCGTAAGAATTCCGGGAGAGCACTTTGCCGGGAAGCTCTCTGGTCAGTCGGCCGATTACGGCAGCATCTTCCCCGCCTGGTAGATTCCTGAGTAATGAAACTGCCTTATCTGCATCTTCTTTTGCTGTAATTGACACAAATTTTCCCTCATTGGCCATATAGAGCGGGTCAAACCCCACCAGAGAACAGACAGCTTTAACTTCTTCTTTAACAGGAATCTGATCTTCCATAATTTCGGCAGAAAACGGGGAAGCCCTCATAAGCTCATTCAGAATGGTAGCGAGGCCTCCCCTGGTAGGATCGCGCATAATCCGGACAGAGATTCCGTTTTTATACAGTGCATCAATCATATGGAGCACTGAACCGCTGTCGCTTCTGAGGCTGGTTTTAAAGCCGATGTCTTCGCGTACAGAAAATACCGCTGCACCGTGATCGCCCAGGGAACCGGAAAGGATGATTGCATCTCCTTCTTTATAGTCCGGGGCGGAATGATCATCGGGCCTGACTGCTTCTTCGCGCAGTAACCCGACCCCGGCAGTGTTTATGTAGACCCCGTCTGCAGCACCTTTTTCCACTACTTTGGTATCTCCGGTAACAATCATCACACCGCATTCCCTTGCTGCACGGGACATGGAATAGGCGAGCTTTTTAAGATCAGAAATCAGAAAACCTTCTTCTATAATAAAAGAAGCTGTTAAATAGAGGGGTACGGCACCGCTGACTGCAAGGTCATTGACTGTGCCGTAAATGCTAAGGCTTCCGATGTCGCCACCTGGGAAAAAAAGAGGACGGATTACATGGGAATCCGTCGCAATTACAAGTCTGCCCGAATGCATGTAGTCGGGGAGCTTAAGAACCGCTCCATCGGATAAGGCATCAAGAGCGGGGTTGGAAAATTCCGGGAGAAAAACCTCCTGAGTCAGCCTTCGCGAAAGGGAACCGCCCGCTCCGTGTACCAGCCTTATCCGGTCGGAAAAGTCATTATGCGAAGGATCTGCAGCCATTATTTTTTTACCGCTGTCATTAGATTGGATTCGCCCTTTTTATACTGATAGCCGATTCCAAAGGGCAGGGGATACACATCTTTTTTATCGCGGTAGATTTTTGCAAGATCAGGCTGACCTGAATTGGCAAAAAGCGAGATAGGCGCATAAAAACTTCCAAAGAATTTAAGATTCCATTTTTCCTTATCCAGAAATCTTACCGGCATACCGGAATCGTCCTGCATAAAAAAGCTGCTTTGCTCCAGAACAGTATTTCGAATGCGGCTGAAATAATCTTTATGCATTAAGTAAGATGCTGCTTTGGCGTAAGTCATCAGAGGTCCCTGATTCTTTATAAAAGTAAAGAACGGTTCATTGGAAATCTTAGGCTCATTTGAAATATCAAGAGAAAAATACAGGATTCTTTTATCGGTCTGGTAACCTGGCTTTCGGATCAGTATGCTGATGCCGGGAATTTCGGATTCCGTAGGTGCGGCTCCGTCTGTAAGCTCCCCGGCTGTGTTTATATGTACACTTTTCACTTCCAGAATCTGGTGACCGGTTCTTGCTGCAAAGGCCATGATGACCGGACCTGTTCCCATCTGGCTCTGAACAAGGTCGCGCCTCATATCATTGGTGCGGAAGAAACTCCACTCCAGAACGCTGAAAAGGGCAGTTCTGGTGAGATAAAGTACATTGTTACGTTCTTTTTCGTTAAGCTTCAGAACGTCCGGCGGGGTTCCCGGCGGTTCCAGACCGAACTGAATGTAGGTCTCGGCTCCCGGAAAAAAAGTGGCTGCATGTAGAAAATCGGGGCCGCCGAAAGGATAAAACATAGTCTTTATTTCTTTTACATTCGGATCGACTTCCGTGGCTGCCCAGTCCCGCATTGGCTGGAGCCTTGCTTTTTCGATTGTGTCCCATTTTTTCTGAAAAAACTCCGCCTGTTTTCTGGCATCAGGGGTTTCCATAAGATCGGCCAGCCTGCTGTCTGCCGGATTTTCGAGAGGAAGACCGGCAAGATAGCGGGCTGCATCGTTCCAGTATCTGTCGTACTGTTTCTGGACGGGGATCTGCTCTTTTTTAGTTTCGGCGGCAGGCGGCTGTTCTCCGCCGCAGGAAAAAACAATAACTAAGGAAAAAACTGTGAATGCTTTTTTTAACTGTGAAACTGATATCATATTGACAAAGTACGGCCTGACTTTCTGGTGTAAAGCAGAATAATTATGGGTAAAATCACTCTTGATCTGCACGATATCTACAATAAAAACAGGGATATCGAAAGGTCTCTGCGCAATCTGATTGATGACGCAGTTTCCAAAAAGATCCGCACTGTGGAAATCATACCGGGAAAGGGAAGCGGTCAGCTTAAAAAAAGGGTCATTCGCTGGCTGCAGCAGCCCGATGTTAAAAAACTCTATCACAGGATTGAGAATGACGATAAAAACCATGGTCGTCTGTTCGTGCACTTCAGGTTTTGAGTTGTTTATAATATTATAATAATCGCAGATATGATTCATATCATACTCAGATTTCAGTGAAAAAGTTTTTTTTCGTGTTACTTAGGGGGCAAGCCTGACTCCTAATCTAAAAAGGTGATAGACAGAACTTAGCGCAGAAATTTTCTGGTTTCTGCGGTTCCGTTCAGTCTGTCTGTCTTATATATAAAGGTCAGACTGATCATTGGGTCAGTATTCAATTCCGTCAGGGAGTCACTGCCGGAAAATAAATATTAAAGAGTGTTAAATAAATGGGAATTCAGGTTTATCTGAAGGATTTGCTGTCCTACCACAACGACGTGCTGTGCAAATCTGCCTGTCCTGTTAACACGGACAGCGGTCTGTATGTGCAGCAGATAGCATCCGGCGATTATGACGCAGCGCGACTGACAGCGCGGGGTCCTAATCCGTTCGCAGCAAGCTGCGGCCTGGTATGTGCCGCCCCCTGCGAAGATGCCTGCCGAAGAGCAGATGTTGATGCGCCGGTTTCCATCCGGTCGCTGAAAAAATTTATTACAGAGGACCGTCCCTCGGTTTACCCGGTAACAAAGCAGGAGAGCATCGGAAAAAGAGCGGCTGTAATAGGGGCGGGGCCTGCCGGTCTTGCTGCCGCCGCTGATCTTGCGAAGCTTGGATTTCAGGTCACAGTATTTGAAAAGCACAAAGTAACTGGCGGTCAGATGCGGATCGGCATTCCCGGCTACCGGCTTCCGGATGCAGTTCTTGACAGTGATGTCGACGCAGTCCGGTCCCTCGGGGTCGAGATACGCACAGGTTCCCCGGTTACTAAGGAAACCGGTGTATCCGGTCTGCTGTCTCAGGGATACGACGCAGTTTTCATCGGTTCCGGTCTTCAGACCGGCCGCCGCCTGAATATGGAAGGATCCGATCATCCGGATGTGCACACAGCACTTGATTATCTGAACAGAGCAGGGCTTGGCGAAAGTGTTCCTGTTCACAGCGATGTTCTGGTGATCGGTGGGGGGCTCGTGGCGCTGGATGCGGCCAGAGAGGCACGGCGTCAGCTTCTGAATAAAGGTATAAAAACATTTAATATTAATATGGCTTCTCTGGAAGACTGGAAGCAGATGCCTGCGAATCTCAGTGAATCCGGAAGGCTTGAGGTCGAGGAGGCCCTCGATGAAAACATTCAGTTTCATCCGGCATGGGGTCCTCACCGAATTGTGCACGAAAACGGTAAAATAAAAGGAATGGAGCTCATTAAGGTTCTTTCCGTATTCGATGAAACCGGACGCTTTAATCCGAAATTCGATGAAAACGCAAAGAAGTTTATTGATGCTTCCATGATTATTTTTGCAATCGGCCAGGCTCCTGAGCACGATTATCTCAGCGAGAATGACGGCGTCGAACTGAAGGGCGGCGGACTCATTAAAATCGATGAGAATCTTATGACCACTAAGCCCGGAGTCTTCGCCGGCGGGGATGTTGCGTTCGGACCGGGCAATCTGATCGCCGCTGTGGCTCACGGCCGGAAAGCCGCTGTTTCCATGTATGAATATGTAATGCAGAAGAAGCATGAACCGCAGTATGCAGTGAACATCGAGGTGTATCACACACCTGCCTATTTAATGAAGGATGAATACGATCTGCATCCGCGGAAAACTCCTCCTGCGGCAGCTCCGGAAGACCGTGTCGGAATGAACATGACAGAACTTTCTTTTGACGAGAAAGAAGCTGTGATTCAGGGCGAACGCTGTCTTGTATGCCACACAAATCCCATTTATAACGGGGATCTCTGCATTCTCTGCGGACGCTGCGTGGATATCTGTCCGCAGAACATTCTGACATTTGTTCCGGTAAGCGAGCTTACAGGCGAAAACGAAGAAACCGGCGCTTACCTGAAATCCAATTCCGATTCCGAAACTAAGGCCCTTCTGAAGGACGATACAGACTGCATTCGCTGCGGACTGTGCGCTTCAAGGTGTCCGACCGGCGCCCTTACTATGGAACGGATTGATGTAACCACTATTCAGTAATGGAGAAATTTAATAATGAAAGAAGAACAGCATAATAACGAGTCAATCAGCAGAAAAGGTTTCATTGGCAGAGCAACTGCTTATGCAGTAACTGCCGCCTTTCTTGGTCAGGGGTTTATGTTTCTGCGTTCCCTTGCTCCTAATGTTCTGTATGAACCTCTGAAGCGTTTTCGCATCGGTTTTACAGGTGCTTATTCCGAAGGGGCCAGCTTCCATTCAGAAGGCCGCCTTTTTGTAATTAAAAAAGGGAATGAGTATAAATCCATCAGTGCTGTGTGCACTCACCTTGGCTGTACAGTGAATCTGCACAAGCTCCCGGAACCTCAGACTGTGAAAGTATCCGGAGGAAAGGAGCTTGTCCAGGAATGGGAATACCATTGTCCCTGCCACGGTTCCAAATTCCGGGCTGACGGAACAGCTTATGCAGGCCCCGCACCTTCGGATCTTCCGCACTGGCCTCTGGGTCTTGCACCGGACGGACAGCTTCTGGTCGATACAGGCCGCTCTGCTGCTAAGGATGATATTTTCCGCTCTGCTTAACCAGGCAGCTGCAGGATACTCCATCCGATTAATTAACAGAATTTACTTTAAGGAGATCGTTATATAATGAGTTCTATGCTGGAAAAAGCCTCAAAACTGGGCCGGTTACTGTTTGGCAGCTGGAGTCCCCGTACAAAAAGGGAAGCCTCTGATGCAGTCGGATTTAATTTTCTGATGCACTGGTTCCCTGCTCGCATCACTGTAAAAAGTCTTTCATTCGGATATTCCTTCTGGCTGGGAACCATATCCGCATCCCTTTTTATAATACTCTCTGTAACAGGAGTTGTACTTATGTTCCTGTATGTTCCTTCTATAGAAAGGGCATATCAGTCTATTAAAGATATCGAATATGTGGTTTCCTACGGCTGGCTGATCCGCCGCATGCACCGCTGGGCAGCGCATGGAATGGTGCTGTTTGTATTCCTGCATATGATCCGGGTATTTCTGACTGCAGCCTACAGATCCACTCATGTGACTCCAGGCGGACAGAGGCCTCTGAACTGGCTGATTGGTGTGGTTCTTCTTCTGCTTACCATGCTTCTTTCCTATACCGGCTATCTTCTTCCATGGGACCAGCTGGCTCTCTGGGCAATTGTAATTGGCGCTAACATTGCAGCAGCCACACCTTTCATAGGTCAGGATGTTCGCTTCTTTATGCAGGGCGGAACCATCATCGGTCAGAATACAATCCTTCTGTGGTATGCAATGCATGTTGCGATTCTGCCCCTGCTGACTCTGGGTCTGATTTCCTGGCATATGTGGCGAATCCGGAAAGACGGAGGGCTTGCTTCTGTAGACAGTCTGGCCATTCAGAAAGAAAAAAATACTGATCCGAATACAGTACAGACCACCGTCAAAGGCAAAAGTTATGCTCTCATGGGCACTGTGAAAGGAACCAGACCGACTGTGGTTGTAAACAAACTGAAAGGCGAAACAGTCATAGCTGTACCGACGGTTCTTACAAGAATTATGATTGTTTTCATTGCAACATTCACCGGCGTTCTGTTTATTTCTCTGTTTTTTCCGGTGCCCCTCGAAGAGGCAGCCACCTTTGAATGGACTCCAAACCCTGCCAAGGCTCCCTGGTATTTCCTCTGGCTTCAGGAACTGGTAACCATCACCACAGTGCGTCTGGGTGGTTTTACACTGAACGGCGGATTTGTGGGCGGAATTATAATACCTGGTATCCTCGGTGGTCTTCTGGCAGCCTGGCCGTTTCTTGATAAATCAACTCAGGAAGCAGTGGGTGTCTGGTTTCATAAAAGCAGAATCCGTCAGAATGCGGTGTTTCTTTATATAATATTTATAATGATTGTAATGATTTACATCAGTTCTGAAATGCGCGGTCCTAACTGGGATATTTACTGGCCCTGGGAAAAATGGCCGGTTCATGCAGTCAGATTCTGAAACAGAGGGAAGGAATTATGTTTAAAAAAGATTCAATGATCATCACAGCAGCCGGAGCAGTTTTCTTTCTGCTCACTGGTCTTGCTTATTTCATGGATTATTTTTCTGAGTGGAGAAGCCATCAGAAAACATTTATGGCAATGGCGGAAGAAAAGCTTTCTCCGGAAATTGTATCCAATTTAGAAACCGGCATTCTCCAGATATGGAATCCGGAACTGAAAGTTACAGACCGCTGTGTTACATGCCACATGGGGATTCAGGTTCCGGGGTTTGAGGATGCACCGCAGCCTTATACTACGCACCCTGATCTCAAATACTGGGAAGAGACTCACAGCTTCAAAGACTATGGCTGCACTACCTGCCACGGCGGGCAGGGGTACGCTACCCGTGCAGCCGATGCACACGGAGAAATGAAGCACTGGGAACAGCCCCTTCTTTCCAAAAAGCTTGCAGAATCTTATGGGTTTGAAAAATCGGCAGGTCTCATGGAAGCAAACTGCAATGTCTGCCACCGCAGGGATACCGAAACCGACAGGATGCCTCATATCAATCTGGCAAAAAAACTCATTCAGGAACGCGGATGTATCGCCTGCCATGTAATGGATGGTAAGAACGGCGGGAACATCGGACCTGAGCTTACTTATATCGGAGGAAAGCACGGAGAGCATTTCAGTATGGAACATGTTCAGGGCAAACACTCGGTATTTCAGTGGCATTTAGAGCATTTTAAAATGCCTGCATCTGTGAGTCCGGGATCTGTGATGCCACCCGTTGCTTTTACCGATGAAGAAGCCCGTGCTCTTTCATTACTTATGATGAGCTGGCAGAAAAAGACTCTTCCGTTTGCGTATCTGCCGTATCCGAATCGTAATAAGCCTGAAGCTGAAGAGTAAAAAAAACACTTGCAATTCTCACTTAGACTGAATATGTCTGAGTGAGAATTTATTTTTTGGAGGTGTCTGATGGGACTGATTATTTTTCTGATTGTGGGAGCAGTTGCAGGTTTTCTGGCCGGAGTAATCATGAGAGGGAGGGGATTTGGTCTCCTTGGGAACCTTGTAGTTGGAATCATCGGGGCTTATCTTGGCGGATTCCTTGCAAAATTTGTAGGAATTGCAGCATACGGGTTCATTGGAGAAATCATAGTATCTACCGCAGGTGCCGTAGCTCTTCTTTTTCTGATCGGATTGATCTTTAAGCGCTAAAGACAATTCTTTTTCTTGACGAAATAAGCCTTAGTTCTTATTCTAACTGAAGAGTAAAAAAATGCAGGCCGCAGCAGTAAAAACAGATGAAGAAGCGCTTAAATCGCTCTCGGTCCTTTATGTCGAGGACGAGGACCTTATGCGCGAAAATATGGGCATGCTGCTGCGACGTAAGGTTAAGCAGGTTTATATGGCCTCGAATGGCCGGGAAGGTCTGGAAAAATTCCATACCGAAAAACCTGATCTCATTATTACCGATATCGAGATGCCCGTCATGAACGGACTCGAAATGATTGAAGAAATCCGCAAAACAGATCCCGGCATTCCTATTATGGTAATCACTGCGTTCAGCGATGAATCCCATAAAAGCGATAAAGCAAATGCCCGTCTGATTAAACCCATCCTGAAAGACGATCTCTTCCGGACTATCCGCAGTCTCATGGGAATGTGAAAGTTCCCGGCTTCCGCAAAAACGGACGGAATTTAATATTTTTTTGATTGCCTTTTTTATGAGACATAATACGGTAGGTACAGGAAGAAGTATGTACGGATACCGGAAAGAAATTTTAATACCGGTAATAATACTGGCAGCTGGTCTGCTTCTTCTGGCAACTGCGTATTCTGAGCTGAATCAGGTGATTCAGCAGATTAAAACGGAAGGCAGTGTGTACTTAAGTCCGGCTGAAATTGTGGATCTTTCGGGACTCGAACCTGGTACCAGGCCTGGAGATACAGGTCTCCAAAGAGCCCGGCACAGACTGGAATCTCATCCTGCTGTAAGCAGCGCAGAGTTCCGCTGGGAAAAGGCCGGTGTGCTTGTGGTAATCCTGAAAGAAGCTGAATGTGCTGCAGTAATCAAAACAGAAGACCAATTGTATGATGCAGACAGTTCTCTTCGGATTCTTTCTGCCGGCAGTGCAAGGTGTACAAATGTGCCGCTTATAACCGGTATGTTCAGAAGGGACGGCAAAGTTTTTACGGATGTCCGTCTGAAAGAGATTTTTTCTCACTGGGATACATTTAAACATCAGTATCCGGGACTTTTTTCAAGGGTGTCGGAAATCAGGGTAGGGAATGACGGAAAAATGAATGTTTATCTATCAAAGCCGAAATTTCGCATTGAAATGAATTTATCCCTGAATGCTGAAGACCTTTACAGGCTTCAGAACACACTTTCTTATCTCGAAAAAGAGGGACTGAAATCAGGGATAGCGGATCTGCGCGGTAAAGATGCTGTGATCATTCCCGATGTTAACGAATCATGAAAGAATACCTGGCTTCCATAGATATAGGTTCCTCTGTAATCAGAGTGCTTGCTGCCCGGCCCCAGCCGGACGGACAGCTTGAAATCATCGGGGTGGGGACTTCGGTCAGTCAGGGTGTCCGGAACGGGGTCATTGTAAATATTGAAGCGGCAGCGCAGAGCATTACATCTGCGGTAAAGGAAGCTGAGCTGATGTGCGGTCTTCTGATTGAAGAGGCTGCTGTGAATATAACCGGACGGCATCTGCATGGGGAAAATTCCAGGGGAGTGGCGGCAGTCACCAATAAAGAGCGGATCATCCGCGAAGAGGACGTCCTTCGGGTGATTGAAGGTGCACAGAACATCAGAATCCCCGCCGATCAGGAAATCATTCATGTATTAAGCAGGGAATTTCGTGTGGATGATCAGGAAGGGGTCCGTGATCCGATCGGTATGACTGGTATCCGTCTTGAGGCGGAGGTTCATATTGTAACAGCTCAGTCCACAGCCATTGCCAATCTCGATAAGGCAGCCTCAGGAGCGGGAATCCGGATCACACACCGGATTATGAATTCGCTGGCTGCTTCGGAAGGAGTACTTTCTGAAGGCGAAAAAGACCTTGGGACAGCAGTTGTGGATATCGGCGGAGGCACTACATCGGTCATTTTATACCAGGAAGGCGGAGTAGCATATTCTTATGTTCTGCCGGTGGGCGGAATCCATGTTACCCAGGATCTTTCCATCGGACTGAAGCTGCCTTTTGACCGCGCAGAAATTCTGAAAAAATCTCATGGATGTGCGGATGTGAATTTAGTGGATCCCACAGAGAAGACAGAGCTTCCTGCTGTGCCTGGAAGGCCGGTGCGCTGGATTCTTAAAAGGCAGATTGCAGAAATCGCAGAGCCAAGGATCCGGGAAATCTTTGAACTTGTGGATGAGGTCATCTTAAAATCCGGCCTTAAAAAAAGTCTTACCGGCGGAATTGTACTGACGGGAGGAGGCGGATTAATGGAAGGCTCCCTGCATATAGGAGAGGAAGTCACCGGTCTTGCTGTAAATCAGGGATTTCCTGTTAATCTGACCGGGTTTTCTGAACGAGTCACGGCTCCTGATTTTGCCGTATCTGTGGGTATGCTCCAGTATATGAACCGCATGTCACAGCCGGATACAATCCCTCATGCCTCACCTGTTCCCCCCGAAAAAAACGGGAACGAAAAAAATGTATTATCAAAACTAAAACACTGGATCAGTGAAAATCTGTAATTTATCTTAAATAAAGAGGAAAACCATGCTGCAGTTTGAAGAAGAAAAAACATCACCCACGCGGATTAAAGTCATAGGAGTAGGCGGCGGGGGTATGAACGCAGTCAACCGGATGATTGATTCCAGTCTGACGGGTGTGGACTTCATGGTTGTAAATACGGATGAACAGGTCCTCAGAAAATCCGAAGCACCCGAAAAACTGACGATAGGTATGAAGACCACCAAAGGCATGGGTGCCGGCGGCGATCCGGAGATTGGTCTGAAAGCTGCAGAGGAAGACCGGGACCGGCTCCTTCAGGCGATGAAAGGCTATGATATGGTTTTTATAACAGCAGGAATGGGCGGTGGCACCGGTACGGGGGCAGCTCCTGTAGTGGCACGGGTGGCCCGTGAGCTTGGTGCTCTGACTGTAGGAGTGGTAACTCTGCCCTTTTCCATGGAAGGAGCTAAGAGAATGGCTCATGCAAGAAGGGGTCTGGAAGCACTGAAGGGACATGTGGATACGCTGATTACTATAAAAAATGATTCAATCTTTAAAGTAATAGACCGTGCTGCTTCCGTAGACATAGCATTTCGCCTTGTGGATGAAATTCTTCTGAATGCAGTAAAGGGTATTTCAGATCTTATCAATACGGCCGGTCTTGTAAATGTGGACTTTGCCGATGTTCGTTCCATTATGGGCGAAACCGGAGACGCAATCATGGGTTCCGGTGAAGGGATTGGCGAAAATAAAGTAAGCGATGCAGTGGACCAGGCGATCCACAATGCCCTTCTTGAAGATACTTCCATCGAGGGAGCCACAGCTGTTCTGATAAACGTATGCGGCGGATCGGACATGAGTATCACAGAATGGAAAGATGTTTCAGAACTGATCACTGCACATGTCGCAGAAGATGCGAATATTATTGTAGGACTTACAATAGATGAAGAACTTTATGACCGGATCAGGGTTACTGTAATAGCTACCGGATTCCGGCGGGGTAAAAAGGCAGATCTCAGCACGTATACAGATTCCAAAGCTGTTTCTCAGGTTCTGGGAAGGCCGGGAAAAACGGAGCCGGAACCTGCAGCGGAACCCGCACCTGTCAGAAGCGGCTGGAGAGACTTTGATATTGAAGATCAGCCTGCTGACGAAAGGCCTGCTCCTGCCGTTTCCATCCGTTCCAGGGTTGAAAACCGGACTTTCCGGGAAGAAATACCTGTAATCCGGGAAACCCCTGATCTGCATGAGGACTATGAAAGACCTGTCAGACCGGAGCGTGAACCGGCGAGGGCAGTTTCCGGTTCAGTGCGTCGTGCTGTTCTCGACGAAAGGGCCTTCGATAAAGGAGATCTGGAAATACCTGCATTTCTCCGCAGAAGAAAAAATTGATCACCGTATTCTGTCACATTACCGATATGGAATGTGATGGAATCCCGCAGTATAAAAAAACCAGGTCTCTCCGAAGCGGCAGGGGCCTTATTTATTATTTTCGGTTTACTTGTATTTTTTTCAGTATTTTCCCGGAATATGGGGGGAGAAGGAAGCACTGAGAATCTGGTGGGCACCTTTGGCCATCATATGTCAGCGGCCCTGATGTTCCTCTTCGGAGATGCTTCGTATTTCCTTGGTCCCTTCCTTATATTCATGGGCGGTCTTGGTATTTATCAGGGCAATATGGAGGATCCTCTTCCCAGAATTCTTTCCTTGCTTGTAATACTTATATCTCTTTCTGTACTGTTCCATCTCTTTGGCGGTGCCCCGGCCCATGAACTGCTGACTCCGGGAGGAATCATCGGCAGAAGTCTCGGCAGTTTCACTGAATATATGTTCGGGGGCCTGGGCAGCACTCTGGTTGCCGGTGGAATATTCCTTACATCGCTTTTTCTTTCTCTTCGCATGCCGCTGCCTGTGCTTCTCGACAGAATTCAGGACTTATTTTTTAAATTACTTATATGGAGCGGGGCAGCCTGGCTGGTTCGTTCCCTGCAGTTTCAGGGAGAGTCCTCAGTAAACTTCATCCCTAAAGGGAGTGGTGCCTTTTCACAGTTTATCGAAAAAATCCGGGCAGCGGAAGTAAGACAGCCTGTCAGGGAAAAGCCTGATGTAACTCCGGCGAAGGCCACTCCTGCTCCGGTTAAAGCTCAGACAGTCTCTGAATTAAAACCGGTTATGAAAGAAGTTTCTGAAAAAACAGAAAGCCCTGTCTACCCATCCGGTGAATCTTTGAGCAGGTCTGCGACTGATATACAGCTTCCTGATCCGGAGGAAATTCGGTTTCTTACAACTGCATCCCTGAAAAGCAGCGGGTCTTATCCTCATAATTCTGATTGGTTCAGGAAAAAAACAATGCAGTCAGGGGCCACCGGAATGGCAGGTTCCCTGAAGAGGCTTGCCGGGGAACTTAAGTCTGCCTCAGAAAAGACAGGCGTCGCCGCAGAAAAAACTCCCGTATTCAGGATGGAGTATCAGACTGTTCTGCTTAGCCGGGGATCGGCCGGCAGAAAACCTTTTTTTGAAGGGAAATTCAGTCCCGATGAAACCCGTTTTCACTTTCGCCGGACAGAGCGTACGGCAGTAAAACAGAAGAATCATGATCCGCTGCTGAATGATGAAAACCCAAGGCTGCTTTCGGAAATTGATCTGAATTTATGGGATGCGTTTCATCCTTCCCCGAGTAAAGCCCCGGAACCTGAAACAGTAAAGAATTTTTCGCCGACTGAGCAGTATCAGGATGAAAGCCCTGTACTGTTTGAAGAAGATGAGGATCTGACTGAGATCAGTGATGCAGAAATTGAGGCGGGACCTGCTGATATACAATTCACTCCGGCAGCTTCTCCGCGAAAGGAATCTGCTGTGATTCGCCAGGAAAATGCAGTTAATCAGTCCGGAAATCCGGAACCCCCTCTGAAAGAAGAAGAGCTGAGTATACCGAATGTAAACTTAAATGGTAAAAAATACAGAATTCCTGTTGACAGACTCTCTGTACCGGTAAGGCAGAATGCATTTGATTTAAAAGAGGAAATCGATTCCACCAGGGCAAGACTGGAGCAGGTCATGAAGGACTATGGGGTTGCCGGTAAGGTAGTCGATATGCAGAGAGGGCCGATCCTCACCCGTTACGAAGTGAAGCTTGAGCCGGGAATGCGGGTAAACAGAATCATGGGAATTTCAGATGAAATTAAAATGAATCTTGAAGCAGCATCCATCCGTATTGTTGCTCCCATACCTGGTAAGGCCACAGTGGGAATTGAAATTCCGAACCGGCACCGTGACCCGGTGTCTCTGGGAGAAATGGTGCGTCTGGATCCTGAATTCTTTGCTAAAACACGGGATTTAAGTATCGTGCTTGGTAAGGATATATCCGGTGCGAACTGTTATGTTGATCTGGCAAGGCTTCCTCATCTTCTGATTGCAGGTGCGACAGGGGCAGGTAAGTCAGTTTATATGAATTCCGTCATCGCCTCTCTGCTCTACACTCAGTCTCCGGAAGATGTAAGGTTCATTATGATTGACCCGAAAATGGTGGAACTGAAACTGTATGAAGGAATTCCGCATCTTCTGATGCCTGTTATAACTGATGTGAAAAAAGCCAGCCGGGCTCTGAACTGGGCTGTGCAGGAAATGGAATACAGATACAGTATTCTCTCTAAAGCAAGATGCAGGGATATCAGATCCTACAATGAAAAATTTTCGCAGTCGGATCTTTTCAGCGGAAAGGAACAGGGAAACCGAATGCCTTATATCATTCTTCTGATTGATGAGCTTGCTGATTTAATGATGGTTGCCGCGAAGGATGTGGAGGATTCCATTATACGTCTTACTCAGAAAGCCCGTGCGGTCGGGATTCATGTGATTATGGCCACTCAGAGACCGTCTGTGGATGTGATCACCGCACTGATTAAGGCGAACTGTCCTGCCCGGATTTCCTTTCATGTTGCTCAGCGAACCGACTCCCGCACGATTATGGATGCAAACGGAGCAGAAACTCTTCTGGGTAAGGGTGACATGCTTTTTAAATCCCCTGTAAGCACAGAACTGAAGCGCATACAGGCTCCCCTTATAACAGAAAAGGAAATCGAAACTATTGTTAACGAAACAAGACGTTTCGGTAATCCGTCTTACATTGACCTTGATGATGATTATGAAGGGGATGATGATGGTGCCGATGATATTGATGACAGTCTTTTTAATGAAGCCTGGGACATTATCCGTGAAACAGGAAAAACATCCACTTCCTACATTCAGAGAAGGCTCAGAATCGGATACAACAGAGCTGCGAATCTGATGGAGCTTTTTGAAAGAAGAGGCTATCTGAGTGAAGCAATCGGCAATAAACCACGAGAGATTCTGAGGCAGGAATGATTTAATAAAATCTCCCAATTTTCAGGACAGATTTCGCCCCCGAGTGGGTGGGTGGCCCTTTGGTTGGAGGGCGGAAACTCATTGAGCTATTCCGCCCCAAAACCGCCGGATTTTGGCCATATATCACAAAAAAATCGCGCCGTCAAGCGGAAATGTCACACCTTGGTGCCATGATTAAAATGGGGAGATCTGCGGTGAAGCCATAGGAAATATATGGTCGCAACCCAATAAATTGTGTAATTGGATACGGGAAATCAGGGTGGGAGGATCATCAGAATGAGCAGGGATATCCGCTGGATACAACGCTTTGACAGTTTCCAGAAGGTATTTAATGAATTACAGGATGCGGTTTTACTTTCAAAGAGTCGGGAGCTGACAAGACTGGAAAGGCAGGGGATCATTCAGGGATTCGAATACACCCATGAGCTGGCCTGGAACACCCTGAAAGACTATCTGACTGAAAAGGGGATCACCGGTCTCATAGGCTCAAAAGACGCAACCCGAGAGGCGTTTAAAAACGGCCTTCTGAACGATGGAGAGATATGGATGGATATGATCCGTTCCCGTAATCTGACTTCGCATACATACGATGAAGAATTAGCAGAAAAGGTTTACCGTTCAATTGTTGATTTGTATTATAAAGAATTTGCCTAATTTGACGGACAATTTGCATATCGGGCGGAGAAAGAGTCGCTGTGAATCATCCATCCGGACTGAGTGATTCAGTTATCGAACAGATATCTTCCGTTTTGAGAAGGCATCCGGGGGTAAAGCAGGCGGTTCTTTACGGTTCGCGTGCGAAGGGTAACTACCGTCCGGGGTCTGACATCGATCTGTCTCTCTTTGCCCGACTGAAAAACGAAAATCTCCGGGAGCACATCCGGCGGGTCGGGCAGGTATTCTATGAAAAACAAAGATTAGATTGATGAGCTACAGATATACAATTATAGAAGGAAACTGAATTTACCGGCGCCGATGGAATCCCAGGGAAATGCCTGACAAATCCTTTTGTGTAATTTTTTATGGGCAAGATATATCCTTCTGATCCGAAGAAAAGAAGATTGAGTCCTTTGTCCGCAACCGGATTTAGACGAAGTTTACGATAAAGTGGAGTTCGCGGAAAATCCGGTATTCGCTGCATCGTCACCTTAAT
>CAZQKZ010000064.1:0-8391 GCA_964594095.1 uncultured Leptospiraceae bacterium
AACCGACGGAACGACTCCGGCTACCAGCGTGGGCGGATCTACTTCGCAGTATTCCTCAGCCATTCCGGTATCCGGCGACGGAACATCACTCACCATCAAGGCGATTGCAGTGGCCAGTGGATACAGCGACAGCACAGTGGCCAGCGCAACCTACACGATTGACTATGCTCAGGTAAGCACGCCTCAGTTTTCTCCTGCCGCCGGCACTTATGACAGCGATCAGTCGGTAACTATTACAAGCAGCACCAGTGGTGCCACCATCTATTACACAACCGACGGAACGACTCCGGCTACCAGCGTGGGCGGATCTACTTCGCAGTATTCCAGTGCCATTGCAGTGAATACGGGAGGAACTACTACCATCAAAGCCATCGCTGTAAAAAGCGGCATGAGTAACAGCGCAGTGGCCTCTGCTGCATATACCATAGAATATCCGGCTGTGATGACCGAAACCTTTGGTCAGAATATGAAGACCGATGTGACGCCGACCCTGCTGGCTGAAGCCTACAATGGTTCTGCCTGGGTGACCATTCCCACTACCTACAGCAGTCTTAGCTGGAACAGTGCCACCGAGCTGGAAATTGATACCGGCTGGGTGCGGCTGCCCGAAGTAACCCGCCTTCGATTCACAGTTTCTGGTTTACAGGATGCCGGCGGAACTCCGGTTGCCAATGTGGTCAAGGAAATCACCAAAACCGGCAGCCGGGGGACATATTTTCCTATTGCAGACAGCGGGCAGACCAGCTGCTACTATTACAACGGAAGTGCCTGGACCGGAGATGCTGCCTGCAGCCAGACGTATACCATTGGCGATGCCAATTTTCCCTACGGCCAGGATGCGCATTATGCAAACAAACCGGCAGCCAGAAGCTTTACAGGGCCTACGCAGTATCTGGCTACGGACAATTACACCACCAAGGACAATGTGACCAGTCTTGTGTGGAAAACGTGCACAGAGGGGCTTTCCGGCGCCACATGCGCGACCGGATCGGCCAGCGCCATGACCTGGTACAACGCAGTGAATGCCTGTGCCTATTTAAATGCGGCCAATGCGGGCGCCGGGTATGCCGGGCGCACCGACTGGAGGCTGCCGGAGCGTGCGGAGCTGGAAAGCCTGCCAGATTACAGTGTGGTTAATCCGGCGATTGATGTGGCGAAGTTTCCGGGGACGCAGAATAGTGATTACTGGAGTTCGACGACCTATGCGGGGGGCGCAGTCAATGCGTGGGTCGTCTACTTCCCCAGTGGCGCCACGAACTACTACGGTAAGGCGAATGCTTACTATGTTCGCTGCGTGTCCGCCGGACCATGACCAGAATGCGCTTAGGCGCATTTTGGTAATTTTTAATGTTTAATAAATAATAATGAATGTCGGAGCAGGTGGGAAGCTTTCAGTTTGGTTTTCCAGACTGAAAGCGGGTTATTATGCTATGATAAAAACAATGTTTTTTTGTTGCAAAAACAGGGAGTTTGATTTGTTAGTATATATGTGGCACGGTATGAGCATCTACCTATTTACAAAGCAGCCATGGATCTGGCTGTTCTTATGGAAAATCAGGTTAAGGGTATGGGCAGGTACCATAAATATACCCTTGGGGGGGAGTTGCGTTCAAGGGCAATGGCTTCTCTCAGTCTGGTCGTACGTGCCAATTCCACAGCAAATAAGGTTCCGGTCCTTGAGGAACTCGGAACAGTTCTGGAAGAACTGCGGCAGCTTCTGTTTCTGGCAAAAGAAACAAAAGCACTGCATTCTTTTGGATTTTACAAAGATGCTATGGAAAAACTGGAAAATATCTCCCGACAGAGCGAGGGGTGGAAAAGAAGTCAGCTTAAAAAGCAGTCAAAATAAAAAGCCGGAATCGCTGCACTGCGGTGCAGGGAGTGTGCTTAGAATCATGGTGCGCCTCATCCACCGGGTAATACCGGTATTGTTTTTTTGCGGGTGCCTCTCTCCGGTTTTTCGGAACAGGCACCTTAATGCCGGAAAAAGTGATGAGGTAAAGGTTGCGGGGGGCGCAGACAATGCGTGGAACGTCAACTTCAACAATGGCAACACGAACAACAACAATAAGACGAATGCTTACTATGTTCGCTGCGTGTCCGCCGGAGCATGGTTATGATTGCACTGCCCGAAAATGCCTTCAGTATGGAAAGCCTTCATGATGCTTACCTGAAATGCAGGAAGGGTAAAAGAAGGGCTGTCAATACAAGGGATTTTGAAGCATGGTTGTATACAGAACTGAAGAATCTGTCGGAAGCTCTCAGTTCTGGCGACTATCGTCCATCCCGTTCTGTCTGTTTTTATGTACAAAAACCAAAATTAAGAGAGGTTTTTGCTGCACATTTTCGCGACAGAGTGGTTCACAGATTACTTGTCGATATTCTGGAACCTGAGTATGAAAAATCCTTTATTTACGATTCCTGGGCATGTCGTAAGGGGAAAGGGACTCACAGTGCTGTGGAACGAACAAAGGAATTCTTAAAAAGAGGGACTTTCTGCAGAGAAAGGCCATTTTATTATCTGCAGCTCGATATAAAAGGTTTTTTTATGTCTATTGATAAGCAGATTCTGATTCGTCTTCTTGCAAAGAAAATCAAATCCGATAAACTTCTGAATCTTTGTCGGACTGTGATCCTGCATAACCCGGCGGAGTCCTTTGTGTTCCGGGGAAAAGTTCCCCCGGCAGGTGCTCTGCCCCCGCATAAAACACTGTTCCATGATAATAAGCAGAAAGGAATTCCTATAGGGAACCTGACCAGTCAGTTCTTTGCCAATGTTTACCTGAATGAACTGGATCAGTATATAAAAAGAGGGCTTGGCATAAAATATTATCTTCGATATGTGGATGATTTTATCATTATGCATCATGAACCTCAGAAGCTTCAGGATTATAAAGTATTAATCATTAAATATATTAAAGAAAAACTGCAGCTGGAACTTAAAGATACACAGGTTCAGCCTGTATCTGTCTATAAAGGGATTGATTTTCTTGGTTATTTTATTAAACCGCGTTATACTCTGATTCGCCGAAGGGTGATTCAGAATTTTAAAAAAGCATGGAAAGAATCCTTTCCAATGCGGGAAATAAACAGACATCAATTCAGAATCATCTTATTTCCGCAAAAAACGGCAAACTGGAAAACCTTTCAGGCAAGAGTGAATTCTTACCTTGCGCACAGTAACTATTCGGATTCTTATAACATTAAAAAAAGTATCGAAGCAAAACTTACTGAAAAAGAATCACTGGTAACACTTCAAAAAGGGTATCTGCGGATTCCGAGGATGGACCGTATTTCATCTTATTATTCACAATTGGCTTTATTCATGAAAAAATTTCCCAATGTGCTGATTCTGTCGGAAAGGGGGAACATGCTCGATATCCTGGGATCGGAGGCAAAATCAATTGCTGAAACACTGCAGATACCCGCTTCGCCATGTCTGAATTCTGTTTTATGCTCTATAAAAATAAAAGACCGGAAAGCTAACAGCAATCTTCGCAAATACATTAAAGACAATTTCGTGTCTTATACTCTTATAAAACAAACAAAGGACTTAGGTGAAAGAATAAAGGTAAGATTACCAGTGGTGCATTCCAGGCTTACAGCACCGATCCAGATGCAGTTATTTAAATAATTCAGGAGAAACAGTATGAACAATAAAACAAAGCACTCTGATTTAAAAACCAAAGCAGACCAAACCAAAGCTTCCGGTCTGCTTAAAATTTTAATTTTAAATTTTACATTCTTAATTCCGTTATCGGTATACGCTGCGTCGTATACCGATAACGGCAACGGAACTGTAACCGATGCCACGACCAGTCTTATATGGCAGAAATGCTCCATGGGGCAGAATAATGACGCCACCTGCTCTGGTTCGGCCACGACAGCGACCTGGGTCAATGCGATAGCCTACTGTGAAAACCTGACACTGGGTGGCCACAGTAATTGGAGATTGCCCAATGTTAATGAATTGAAAAGTATAGTAGCTACTACAAGGATAAGTCCCGCGATTGATGTTTCCGCATTTCCGGGGACTCAGAGCAGTGCCTACTGGAGTTCTACTAACTATGCGGGGGGCGCAGACGGTGCGTGGTTCGTCCACTTCCCCAATGGCTACACGAACGCCAGCGGTAAGGCGGGTGCTTACTATGTTCGCTGCGTGTCCGCCGGACCATGATTTTAAGGGGTGCTTTGGCCGCAAAGCACCCCTTATGAACCCCGAAACGGCCCGACCTGTCAAAACCTCCTGTTTTGAACGGTCGGGTGCAGCTCCGCCATCCGTGGCGGAGTAGGTGGGAAGTTCGGGGTTTATGTTCTGTGATTCCGCTCCGCGGTAAGTGGGATGTGGTCAATTTTCCCCTTTGCTTCGCTTCGGGGGAAAATTTCCGAAGGTAGCCGCGCGCGTTGATATAAATATATTTTTTAAGTATACCCGCGCTTGCGGTTTATACTTGACAAACAACGGGCATCTTGAGATGTGGCGAAATTGGTATAAACTATGCAAAGCACCTACTCAGAGACCGGGACAAGGCTCCGCGGTTCCCGAGTAAGTCGAAGGCAATTATAAGCGTGATAATAGATGAAATTCATCTGCGATGAATTTCTTTGAGGGTGTGCGCGCGGCGTGAAAATATATATTCTTTTGGAAAAATCCCGACGCGATCGGAAAAAAATTAGTCTCTTGTAATATGTAATAGGCGCGTGGGTGATTTATGCTTGACAAAAAACGGGTATTACAGGTTATAGCGGAATCGGGGAATCTATGGATGAAGAATCATCACTGAGCAGATAGACTTTCACTATAATTCCGCACTGACAGATTGCATTTACTCTTTTGGAAAAATCCCTCGCGGGAAAAATATACTTAAACATTTAAAAATCCGCCAGAAGGCGGCAGATGGGATCTTTTTCGGGGTTTTTAGTGATAAAAACCCCGGTTTTTTTTGGGGGGGATGTAAACGAAGCAGGTGAAACCTTATTTCAGATTAGCGATTTCTTCGATAGACAGGCCGGTATAGCGAGCGATCTTTTCAATGGGTTCGCCTTCACCCAGCATGGCCCAGGCGGTCGCAATAGCTTTCTCGTGGACTCCTTTCTGAATACCTTCAGCTTTCCCTTCGTCAAACTTCTTTTCCAGTGTTTTTTCGTAGAAAAAGATGGTCGATTTCCGACGGTCATAGGCAAGGCGGGTCCGCGAATCCAGAGAAATATCATTCAGAGCTTTGCGGGCTTTCTTAAGAATGGGTCGTTTCTTTTCAAGAGTTTTCATATCTGTCTCACTTAGCTGGGCGCATCCGCTGAAAGAAGGAAAAATCGCAGGTGCGCAAATAAAAATTAAGAATGATTGTAGCTTTTGCCAGAGGCAAAAGGCACTAATAAGGACAATTCGCCGAGCGAATTGGACATTTATTTTAAAATTCTTCATTTTAAATTTTAAATTCCTACCTGCAAGAAGCAGGCAGGCCCGCATCTGTGATAATGAAAACCAGGAAAGAGGTTAAAGTCAAGCAGATTTACAGAGAATACCGGAGGAATGGATTCATGTTTCTGACCCTTGCTTAAGCCCTGAACAAATAACCGGAATCCGTAAAAGGCTGCTCTTTTAGAAAACTCTGCAATTTCGTGTGCCTGCATTTCTATATTGATTGTGCGTCCTTTGGAATCCTTTGCATGAATGTGTAGTATTGCATTTTTATCTTCGATTGCTTCGCCAGGCAGTGCAGGATTGAGAATTTTCAGAGATTTTACAGTAAAGCCGTCGTATTTTTCAAACACAGCATTCAGAAAGTCGATCAGCAAATCCGGATTATCTACAAAGAACTTCTTGAATGCATAATCAATCGTGAGCGAAAGAAGATTCATATTGTTATGAAATAACCATTGTTACAGATGTCAAGAGGATTACATGGCAGGTTTCACCGGAATGTGTAATGTTAATGAATCAGAACAAAACCCTTCTTTTCTTCTTTTCTTCATGGTCCAATAACTTTCTCACTATGAAGCGCATGAAGAAAAGAAGAATGGGCTCATGGTAAATCCGCCCAGCATCTCTAAAAATTCGGCGAAGACGATTTCCTCTAACAGCTCAATTAAGATCTGCGAGTCCCGGAACTCCATGGTCAATTTTCCCCCTGCGCTCCGCTTCAGGGGAAAATTTCCGAATGAATTCCGCGCTGTGTGACATAATTCCGGAAAATGTCGCATTAAGTGGGGGACTTTATTTGCTTGACAGATGACGGGCTATATGATACAGGTGACCATGCTCGCCAACGCGGATTTTCCCACTGACCCGCCCCTCCTCCCTAAACACAGGGCGGGGGCTTTTTTCTAAAAAAAGCGCGATGGGACATAGGTCCGGAAAATGTCGCATTAGGATATCAGGATATACCGATATCCTGATAGAATTGAATCTGCACTGAGCAGAGAATCTAACACTAATGGGAATTTCTTTGCGAACTTTGCATAAAACCTCTCGGTTCCATGCTGCCGCGTGGGCGACCACTCCGTGCACCCATGCTCTCTGTGGCTGAACCACCATGGAGTGGTTATGGGAATACATAAGACATTCGGAATGTGTAGCAAAGATGTGAGTTTTTTCTAATACCTGCCGGATTCGTTCTGCTGATCCGAAGCACGGGTGCTTTAATTTTTTATAGGAACACATCCGTCCTGTTAATAACATATAACACAAGTTTCATCAGTTCTTCAAGTCCTTTATCTCCCCTGAAAACCTCCAACTAAGATTCATAAACATTGCTTAGATATCGGAGGATCTGAATGTAGTTTCAGGGAAGATTACTGAGTTTTTGCAGATCTGGATTGTCATTCCGGTCAGCCGGAAGACAGGCCTGAATGACCTTCTCGGCAGCCTTTACTCCGTCAATAGCAGCGGAGAGTATACCTCCCGCATAACCGGCTCCTTCCCCGGCAGGAAACAGGCCCCGCACATTCACGCTTTCCAGAGAATCAGGATTTCGCGTGATTCTCAGAGGAGAAGACGTCCTCGTTTCCACAGCAGTAAGCACAGCATCTTCTGCGGCAAAGCCTGGAATCTGTTTATCGAACTGAGGCAGAGATTCGCGAATGGCAGTCACAGCCCAGGAGGGCAGCGCTTCAGAAAGATCAGCGGGAGTCACTCCTGGTTTATAAGATGGTAAAGTATTCTTAAAAGGTCTGCTGCTGCGGCCTGCAAGAAAATCCCCTACCCTGCTTCCGGGTGCGAAGTAACTGCTTCCGCCGAGTGCAAAAGCATTTTTTTCAAGCTCTCTCTGAAAGCGGATGCCGTCAAGAGGTCCGTCAGGATAATCTTCGGGACTCACTCCCACTACAATTCCTGCGTTTGCATTGGTTTCATTTCTTGAATACTGACTCATCCCGTTAGTGACAACACAGCCTTCCTCGGAAGTTGCGGCGACGACTGTGCCACCCGGACACATGCAGAAGCTGTAAGCGGAACGGCCGTTAGAAGCATGATGCACAAGTTTATAATCCGCTGCACCGAGAAGAGGATGATCTGCTTTTGAACCATAACGGCACTGATTGAGCCAGCTCTGCGGATGCTCAATGCGAAATCCCACCGAAAAAGGCTTAGATTCCATAAACACACCGCGATCATAAAGAATCTGAAATGTATCGCGGGCACTGTGACCAGGAGCAAGGATCACCTGGTCTGCTTCAATTGTATATTTTATACGAGAATCGGCGGTGCTGTTTCCGGATCCCGTTTCCATACCGGATGATGCACCGCTGACTGCCAGCCCGCAGATTTCTCCGTCCTTTATAATAAAGTCTGTTACATGAGACTCAAAGCGGTATTCGCCTCCCAGAGATTCAATCGTGCTGCGGATTTTACGCAGCATAGACATCAGCCGGTATGTTCCTACATGCGGCTTACCGGAATAAAGAATCTCCGGAGGTGCCCCCGCCTTAACAAATTCCTGGAGAACAAACCTGCCAATAAAGCGAGGATCTTTTATCTGAGTATTCAGTTTTCCGTCTGAAAAAGTGCCTGCTCCGCCTTCGCCAAACTGTACATTCGACGCTGGATTGAATATACCCTTTCTCCAGAACAGAAATGTATCACGGGCCCGGTCGCGGACATTTTTCCCTCTCTCAAGAATCAGCGGGCGAAGACCGGCCTTTGCAAGAACCAGTGCCGCCATAAAACCTGCCGGACCGCTTCCGATAACGACCGGTCTTTTTCCCGGTTTTCTGCCGCCTGTACTGTCAGGAAAATTTAATTTTCCTTCGGAGTTGCTGATAACTCCGGGGATCCTGAACTCCATATCAGGGGTTTCTTTAATACCAGGTTCAGCCTTTACAGTTTCGTATATTTTTTTTGTATATTTTTCATCTTCCCAGTGAACATCTGCAGTATACAGAAATTTAACT
>CAZQKZ010000064.1:8405-13993 GCA_964594095.1 uncultured Leptospiraceae bacterium
TTTTTTACGTGCATCCGTGCTTTTCCGGAATACGCTGACATGCAGTTCGTCAGTTTTTACTGTTACTTTTCTGCTGCTGATTCTTCGCGCTGCATCTTTTTTAATAAGGTTTTTTTCCGCAGCCTCGGTAATCTGAATATCTGATGCATTTATAAACCCTGGGAGAACAGAAAGTCTCTTTTTTTCCCTGTCAAGGCTTTCCAGTGATATTCTGATATCTGATATGCGGATTCGGAACATAAAGAAACAGAAAGCTGATCCCAGGAGAACCGGTCAAGCATAACAGCGGTTCATCGTATCAGAAGGTGCCGGGTCATGATTACAAACTTCTCCCAGGCCTCTGCTTCCGTCATTCTGCCGGAAAGCCACTGAATCAGATAATAAAAATGAACTGCAAATATGTGCTCTGCCCGTTCTTCTGCATCCTCAGTACCGGAGGCATCGCTCCGTAGAACAGAGGCAATATCATGAAACAGGAGGAGAAACGGGTCCGGCCCGAAATCTTCCGGCAGATTTCTTTTTTCAAAAGTAAGCTCTTTTACTATCATCTTGGCGAATGCCGGATTGTCGCTGTGGTGAGCAAATATAATGCGGAATATTTCGAGGACAGACTCTTCTGTGGTTCTGCATTTCCCGAGGTTTTTCCGGATTTTTTTTCTGACGGTATTCATATCTTCTGCGGAAAGGATCGTGAGAAGCTCGGTTTTATCTTTGACATAACTGTAAAGAGTGCCTGTACCGGTTCCGGCCCGGACTGCAATTTCCCGGATAGTGATGGCATTATAATCTTTCTTTGAAAAAAGCTCCCTTGCGGCTTTTATTATTTTCCGGAAATTCTCCTTTTTTTTCTGCTCCCGCAGACCCTCAGTCTCCCGAATATCTGGTTTTTTTTTCACGGACATGATATGTTCTTAATCCTCGCTTCTAAAGGTCAAGCAGGTTATATTTTCCGGTTGACATATTTTTGAACGTGTTCTATTTTGAACATGTTCATTTTATTGGAGGTATGTATGAAAGTAGTTCTTGCAGGGGCCGGAGGTTCCGTGGGGAAAGAGGTTCTGAAAAAGCTTTCCGCAAAAGGGGCAGATATCCGGACTTACTCACTGAATCCGGCTAAAAAAAAGATGCTTCAGGAGTTCACAGATGACGTTCGTTTCGGTGATGCATCTGTTCCCGGAAATGTTAAAGATCTGTGTAAAGGCGCCGATGCAGTCGTTTCAGTTCTGGGAGGAAGTGTAAGCCCGTTCAGCAGTGAAAGAAGGTCTTATTTTGTAACAGATCGGGATTCCAATCTCAATATTCTGAATGATGCTTTAAGAAATAATGTTAGTAAGTTTATTTATCTTTCTGCACATTCCGGAAATGGCTGGGAGAATACGGCATACATTAAAGCCCATAAAGCAGTGGAAGATGCCCTTTCCGGAACCTCAATGCAGACATTCTGCCTTCAGCCGACGGGTATTTTTTCAGCATTCGCAGAGTTCCTGCCGGTTGTTAAAAAATATGGTATTCTGCCGGTCATCGGCAGCGGCACTGCTGTAACGAATCCGGTTCATGAGTCAGATGTGGCCGATTCGCTGGTGGAGGCACTGTTTTTCAGTGACACCGGAAGTTCACAGCACAGACTATCAGCTATCGGAGGCCCGGAGATCCTTACCAGAAGGGAAATCATGGAACTGCTGGGCCAGTCCTCAGGAAAAATGGTTAAGTATATTAGATATCCAACTTTTTTTATTAAAACTTCAGGTCAGCTTACAGGATTGTTTAACAGGCGTCTGGGAGAGCTGACTGCATTTATTTCTGCGGTTTCAGTAAATGATGCAGTGGCTCCCCTTGTCGGAACCGGAACTTTAAGGGATTACCTTAACCGGCACAGAGATTCGTTTCGCGGGTAAACTCTTCTTTCCTGGCTGGCTCAGATTCCCCGAAATCATGCTGCATTTTAAAACAGGCCATCGGAGGTCTTTTCTCATTTCGGGCTTTTTCGAAGCATTCACAGACTTTCCGGACTTTCTGTTCATAAGACAGTCCTTCAGGGGAAACCTGAGTCAGCTTCCTTTCGCAGGCTGCCACACCCTGGCTGTATTTTTTATGAGCATCAGAACCTTCTTTAAGTTTTTTAACATGCTTTTCCTGAAGGGCAAGACACTTCCTTTTTTCGGCTTTATCCTGCGATTTCATTCCCTTTTCCAGACACTGACACATTTCAGTTACTTCCGGAAGGGTATCGTCTGCATGGATTACCGGTGAAAAGATCCCGACGGTGACCCCGAATATTACTGCTGCAGCTGAAAGAATAATTTTTTTCATGATTCAGAATATCATTACATATAAAAAAGTCAATCTGTTTCTGAAATCCGCCGGAATCAGAAATATACCGGTCTATACTAATTGTACTTGATTTTTCCTTACCTCTTAATATCAACCATGAAGATTCCATCCATCAGCTTATCTATATATCCTGATAAATAAATACGACTTTTTCTGACATTATGTCACATCACTGCGCCGCTTCCCTGAAAGAAATCCAGCTGCTGGATTCCGCGCATTGGAAAAAGCGTGGCTGGATTTTTTTCTATCACTGTGTATTTTTTTTTCTAACTCTGACCACATCGCCTGTTCGCACGGTGGACGGAATCCAAATGACCACTTTGTCCTCGTTTTTTGCACCTTCCAGAATCCGCCCGGTATGCCAGTGCCAGGCCCGGAAGGCGAAGGGAGTTTCTTCAGTTCCTGGAGTTAAAAAATACAGAGTATCTCCCGGTTTCAGAGTATTCCGCACAGCTAATTCTGCGAAAACCATAACACCCTGATCCGGAGGTCTGCTGCCCATGGCTTCGCCGTTATCCGGTTCCTGATAGAATGCCTCAGCATCTTTGGGATGCAGAAGACCTGTTTCGCCGATAATGCCGGCAAGCTCAGTTTCGGATCTGTTGTAAGCGGGTCCGTCAAAAGTATAATCGGAATCAGGATGGTCTCCCATATACATTCCCGTAGTGAATCCTCTGTTAGAAAACTGGCTGAGTTCTCTGTTCCAGCGTTCAGTGTATGGTTTCAGATCCTCTCCTCGTTCTGTAAGATCAAGGGCCTCCCGGTAAACCTTCACTACTCCGGCGGCATAATTAATGCCCTTCATGCGTCCTTCCAGTTTAAAGCTGGTGACTCCTGCTTTTTTCAGAATATCAAGATACTCAACCATTTTCAGATCATAAGCACTCATGATCTGTGTTCCCCGTGCATCTTCATACACAGGCATATACTCACCAGGACGTTTTTCCTCGACCAGATGATAGTTCCATCGGCAGGAATTCGCACACTCCCCCTTATTACCGGAACGGTTCGACATATACGATGAAATATAGCAGCGGCCGGAATAGGCTATGCAGATTGAGCCGTGAACGAAAGCCTCAATTTCCAGATTCGTTCTTTCCCGTATTTCATGAATTTCGTCAATGGACAGTTCCCGCGCAAGGACAATACGTGCAGCGCCAAGATCCTGCCAGAAAAGAGCGCTTTCGTAATTCGTTGTGTTGGCCTGAGTGCTGATGTGAATGGGCAGATCCGGAGCGATTTTACGTATGATGCGAAATACACCAAGGTCAGACACAATGACAGCATCCGGTTTCGCCTGAGCCAGGAATTCAGCATGGCGGCGAATCGGTTCGAGATCTTCATTGTGGGCAAAAATATTAACAGTTATGTATATTTTTTTATTCTGACTGTGCGTAAAATTGATCCAGCGAATCATGTCCTCTTCAGTGAAGCTCCCCGTTTGCGCACGAAGACTGAAATCAGAAAGACCAGCATAGACTGCGTCCGCTCCGTAATGAAGAACGGTTTTGAGTTTTTCAAAATTACCAGCTGGTGCAAGAAGTTCAGTGGGATGATTCATATTATCAAGGGAAGCGCTGAGGCGCGAAGCAGTCAATTAAGAAATAATAATGCTCTGCCTGATAAACAGTGAATCGGGACATGGATGCACCGCTCTTTTGTCAAGCTTGACGATTCCATTTACAGGTCTACAGAGAAATTACCCGCAGAAGCACAGGTGACAGGAAGAGACTAAACAAGGATGGATGAGATTGAAGAGATGGAGAAGCATGACAACGGAATCAATGCACAGCCACAGAGGACACGGAGAGCACGGTGTTTTGATTACTTGCAATACTGAAATGTATTTCATCTGTGTAAATCTCTTCCATCCCTGTTTTTCTCCTGCATGCATCCCAGTAAAAAAATACACAGGATTTCCCAGTTACCGCATAGCGGCGACCCGTTCCCCATACCCCGTGAGATGGTGAACGGGTCCGATAAAAGAGCGGTGCACCCTCAGACCATAGTTTCTTTGTTGATTGGCTTTTTTTCATTGACATTTTTCATCCAGACTGTATATTCATTTTATCTGAAATGAGTATACGAAAATTTAACAGTATTGGCTATTCCATCTTTTTTTACCTGGGAGTGATTCTTTCCACACTTCTGGCATTTGCATACATCCAGATTCTTGGTACTGGTCTCGAACCAAATATTCTTACCTCCGCTGTCAATTCAAATACCGCCGTCACCGGAGATTCATCCTGGTATGCAGTATTTCTGCATCATCTGCTGAAACCACCTGGTCTCACTTTGATGCAGCTGATCCTCATCATGGTTACCGCAAGATTTTTTGCTTTTCTTGCGCATAAGATCCATCAGCCCGGAGTCATTGGCGAGATGGTAGCCGGAATTTTTCTTGGCCCGTCCATTCTTGGGTGGTTTTTTCCTGAATACCTGGCTTTTGTTTTTCCATCGTCAAGTCTGCCCATCCTCCAGTCACTGAGTCATCTGGGGCTCATACTGTTTATGTTCATTATCGGAATGGAACTCGATACAGGGCTCGTTCGCACGAAATCTCACAGTGCAATGATGATCAGCCACATGAGTATTGTTGTGCCGTTTATACTTGGCGCAATACTGGCTCTGAAACTGTACGGAGCTCACAGCCCTCCTGGCGTTGAATTTTTGTCATTTTCTTTATTTCTTGGCATCTCAATGAGTATAACCGCTTTTCCGGTTCTTGCACGCATCATCCAGGAAAGGGGATTATCCGGCACTCCGTTCGGCGCCATCGCTCTCACATGCGCGGCGATCGATGATGTGACCGCGTGGAGTCTTCTTGCCATAATTGTGGCCATAGTTCAGGCAGGCAGTATCACTCACGCACTTCTTACACTTCTTTTATCATTAATATTTATAATCGGAATGATATTCATTGTCCGTCCGATTCTGGCCCGCGCCGCATCGATCTATATAACACATGATACGTTCACCCGCAGCGTAATGACTTATATGATTGCAGTCGTTTTCGCCTCTGCTCTCTTTACTGAAGTTTCCGGAATTCATGCGCTGTTCGGAGCATTTCTTGCAGGGGCCATCATGCCGGGCGGACATAAGTTCAAATCTCAGCTTACAATGCGATTTGAAGATCTCAGCCTTGCCGCTCTCATGCCCCTGTTTTTCGCGCTGACCGGTCTTCGCACATCCTTCAGTCTCATCACCAGCCCGGAGTCCATCGGGATTCTCGCGCTGATTATTTTAATTGCCATCAC
>CAZQKZ010000065.1:0-5797 GCA_964594095.1 uncultured Leptospiraceae bacterium
GGATTTTTTTATTGAAGGAAGCCGTTTTTCAACAGCTTCCCCTCCCACTCGGGGGAAAATCTGTCCTGAAAAAATGCCGTAGCCTGTAGAAACATTGGGATCTTTAGAAAAACTAAAAGCTGGCGAATCCATTTTCAGCAGCAGAAGTTGCAGGAGTGAAATTCAGAAAAATATATGAGTGTTCGCAAGAGATCCCTGCCCGTGTTACACGGGCAGGGATCTGCCGAATATCAGAGACGTTCTTTATCGGTGAGGGTTTTCAGGAATGCTGTGATTTTTGCAGCTTCTTCATCTGTGAGTTTTTCGCCCAGCTGAATCCATGCCATGTGCATAACAGCTTCTTCGAGAGTGGCCGCGCCCCCGTCATGGAAATATGGTGCGGTCAGAGCAATGTTGCGAAGAACCGGAACTTTGAAAAAGAAACGGTCTTCATCTTTTTTTGTAACCTCATAACGCCCGAAATCCTTTGGGTTTTTATAAGGATTTCTTACCCCGACTTTCTGGTACATCTGTCCTCCGAGAGCAGGACCACCATGGCAGGAATTACATCCTTTATTCATGAAGAGTTCCAGACCTGCCTTCTCTTCGTCGTTCAGAGCGGTGTCATCGCCTTTCATGTAATCATCAAAACGGTCACGGGTGATCAGGGTTCTTTCAAAAGCTGCAATGGCCTCTCCAAGGTTGTCATAGGTAATCGGGTTTTCCTGGCCAGGGAATGCCTTTTTAAACATATCCTGATAGGTTTCAATGGCACTTATTTTTTTAACTACTTCTTCAGGAGAAGGCATAGCCATTTCCACAGGATTCAGAATCGGTCCTTTCGCCTGTTCCTGGAGATCCTTCGCGCGTCCGTCCCAGAACTGGGCAAACTGGAATCCGGCATTCAGCACGGTCGGGGCATTCCGGCCTCCAAGTTCACCATGAGCACCCGTAGAAAACTGTGCATTATCCACCCCGCCCATTTTCGCATCAATGCGGTGGCAGGTATTGCAGGACTGAGAATCGTTTACAGAAAGCCTTGGGTCCATATAGAGGGCCTGACCCAGGGCAATCCGGTCTGCTGTATCATTTTCGCTTCCTGGCATTTTATCAGGAAGAACACCAAAAGACTGCTTTGCCTGTTTCATAAGAGGGGTTTCCTCATTCTTTTTACAGGCGGTTAAAAAAGCTGCTGATGCAATCATCAGAATTAAAATTTTTCTTCGACATTTAAAACTCCTTGTATCAGACTTACTCATCCGATATCAATAAAATCCAGAAATACAAAGTCTGCTTTTTTTTCAAGAAAGATTTCTATTCTTAATCTGGAATAATTCTAAAAATCGGAAAGGAGCTGTGAATGAAACAGGCAATTTTACTTTTTATTCTGTTTTTTCCATTTTACCTTGGCGCGCAGAATTCCCCGGTACCAGAGTTCCCGCTTAAAGCGGAAAATGAAGACGGTGTTCTGCCGGAAACATATGTGTTTCTCAGCAAAGCCAGTGCTGATTTTAACAAAGATGGAATTCAGGATTTTATCTTCATAGCTGAAAAAGAAGGGCTTCGGGAGTCTGCCTTTGAGGATCCGGACACGGTCCCGCCAAGAATCCTTGGTATTTATTTTGGCATTAAAAAAGCAGGGGGCGCTGCTGCTCTTCAGAGACACCTGATTCATCATGAGGCGGTTTATGGGCCTCATGAAGGCGGTGTTTTCGGAGATCCTTTTAATTCATTATCAGTAAAAGGTAATTCCTTTATTCTTTCATTTTACGGCGGGAGTTCCTGGCGATGGGGCACCTCCTGGCAGTTCCGGTTTCAGAACGGGGGATTTTACTTAATCGGGCACACAAAGTACAGTCACAGAACTGTCAGTGAGGAAGCCGAAAAAGAGGACTATAATCTTTCCACCGGAATGATGATTCGCGAAACCACCGACGAATCAGGCCGTATGGTCTCAAAGAAAATCAACCGGGGCAGAAAGAAACTTCTGAATCTGAAGGAATTCAGCATTTATAACGACGGAAATCAGTTTTAAACCTGCCTGGATTCAGTTCAGATGCGGCTCTACCTTTGCTTTTATAGCCGGTTTCGGAAGCGCCCCTGTAATCCGCTCCACTTCGCGTCCGTTTTTAAAAAGGATAATGCACGGAATCCCGGTGATTCTGTACTGCGCCGCGAGATGCTGTTTCTCATCGGTATTAATTTTAATCACTGTGACGCGCCCCTTCCACTCCTTCGCAAGCTCTTCGATGACCGGAGATACCATCCTGCAGGGACCGCACCACTCAGCCCAGAAATCCACAAGAATCGGCTTATCGTGTGTATTCAGAAGTTCCTGGAATGATGGGGGCAGATTTTTCGCATTGCTCATATAAAAATTCTCCTGTTATTTTTCTGATTCACGAGAATGAATCGAGTTACATGATTGCGCAGATGTCATCTGAAAATTTTTTTATTTAAAAAAAATTTTAGAGACAGAAATTCGACTTTCCGTCTTTTTGAGATTGAAAATCATGAAAAAAATCTTTGATACTGAAAATATCCTTGTTTACGCACTACTGACTTTTATTGTCCTTCTTGTATTTCACAGTTATCTTCTGTTTCATATCAGTGTTGAAATTTTCAGCACTCTGATAGCATTCAGTATCTTTGTTTTTGGATGGAATACCCGCCGGAATTTCGAAAACGGTTACCTGCTGATCATTGCCGTTGCGTATCTCTTTATCGGTTATTTCGATATGTTTCATGCGCTCACATATCAGGGAATGGCGATCTTTGATTATTCACCCAATTTTGCCATTGAGCTCTGGATTGTGGCCAGAGGAATAGAAGCAGTCACATTCGTTGTTGCATATTTTTATATCAACCGGCCTGTACCCGCAATCCGGGTTCTTCTGATTTATCTGGCAGTTTCTCTGTTCATGACCGGTCTGATCTATGCGGACCTGTTTCCTGACTGTTTTGTTCCAGGTCAGGGGCTTACTGCTTTTAAAGTAACCGCTGAATATGTTATTTCGGCTGTGCTGCTTTTATCTCTCTGGCTGCTGCGCCGTTCAGCAGGTATGCCCGACAGAATTAAAAATACGCTTTCCCTGGCCATTCTGATCACGGTTGCTGCGGAACTGTCTTTTACTCTGTATCACGACATGTTCGGAATCTTTAACATTATCGGTCATGTTCTGAAAGTGATTTCTTTTTATCTTCTGTACGAATCCATTCTTTCCGTGGGGCTCACTCAGCCAATGGATATCCTGACCGCTAAACTTCGCGCAACCCAGGAAAGCAATCAGCTGCAGCAGAAAATTATGATTCAGCAGTCCCGGACCGCAGCTATGGGGGAGATGGTGAATGCTATTGCTCATCACTGGAGACAGCCTTTGAATACTCTTGGCATTCAGCTTCAGTCCCTTCCGGAACTTGCCCGGGCCGGAAACCTGAATGATTCATCCCTGGACAGAATGGTTTCAGTTATGATGGACCGAATCCTCGAGATGTCACATTCCATTGACAGTCTCAGGGGACTGACTGCCAATGAGGATCATGAAATGCAATGCTGTGTACTTGAAGAAGTAAAACAGGCTTACCGGGTTCTGAAATCAGAATTCACCATGAAAAACATTGAACTGAGGATGACCTGCTTTGGAATGGAATCAAATGATCCCGATATGTGCTTCTGTCCGGATGATCAGAAAGAGCGGGTGCGTATAATTCCGTCGGAGTTCCGGCAGGTGGTTTTCAATTTACTGACCAATGCACGGGATGCTGTTTTACTGCGGCGTGAAAACAGAGTGCCAGGGCTGAAAGGCCTGATAAGCCTCCGGCTTTCTTTTGAGGATGGTGAGGAGGTTCTTGAAATCGAGGATAACGGGGGCGGAATTCCCCCCGAGGCCATGGAGCGCGTTTTTGATCCTTTTTTTACAACTAAAGAGCGCGGTAAAGGTGCGGGAATCATAACCGGAACCGGGATAGGTCTGTATATAGCCAAAATGGTTGTAGAAGAACATATGCGCGGCCGGATTTCTGCAATCAACGGCTCAGAGGGAGCCAGAATTGTTATCCGGCTTCCTTTGGAAACAGCCTCCTGAAATTACCTGCGAAGAAAAATTGTTCTTCGCAGGTTCTGAAATATCAGCGGATATGGTAAAGAATCTCGCCGTATGTGGGGAACGGCCAGAAATCCGCAGCTGTGACTTCTTCCAGAGCATCCAGAGATACTCTGAGATCGCCCATTACTGCGAATATTTTATCTTTAAAATAAACCGCATGTTCGTAGGTATCATGCGCTCCGTCAGAGGCAGCCAGATTCTTTTCAAGTCCTGACAGCTTTGTATTAACTTCTGTAAGAAGTTTCGATACTGTGCTCAGTCTTTCGGATTCGACGGCTACATCCGCACCGGCATCTTTCAGTGTTTTAATGGTGGCTGCAACAGAGGCGCGGTATTCCGAAACTGAAGGAATTAACGAACGCTTAACCATATCGATCAGAGTTCTTGCCTCGATATTAATGGTTTTAATATAGCTTTCCAGTACAATTTCGTAACGGGATTCAAGTTCTGTCTTTGTGAAAACGCCGTGACGCTCATACATTTCCACTGATTTTGGAGCGATAATTGCTTTCGCTGCTTCCACAGTGGAGCTGATATTCGGGAGACCCCTCTTGGCGGCTTCCGTTACCCATTCTTCTGCGTAGTTATTTCCGTTAAACACAACGCGCTTATGACCGTTGTAAAGTTCTCCGACGATTCTGTTAATCTGTTCAATCCGCTCTTCCACAGTCGGGTACTTTTCCAGCTGATCAGAAATGTAATCCAGAGAATCTGCAAGCACGGTATTCAGAGTAAAGTTTGCGGCAGAAATGGATGCCGTAGACGGAACCATGCGGAATTCAAATTTATTCGATGTGAATGCAAACGGTGAGGTTCTGTTTCTGTCTGTGGAATCTTTCGGCAGCGGAGGCAGTACAGAGGATCCGATATTCAGAACATTCTGTGAGTTGTAATCGCTGTTTGGTTTTCCTCCGGAGATGACTTCAAACACATCGCTCAGTGTTTCCCCAAGGAAGATGGAGATGATAGCCGGAGGTGCTTCATTGGCGCCGAGACGGTGGTCGTTGCCCGGGGTTGCAGCAGAAGCTCTGATAAGATCAGCATGAATATCAATACCGCGGATCAGCGCTGCCACAAAAATCAGGAAGAACATGTTGTCCTGAGGAGTATGCCCCGGATCAAACAGGTTTTCGCCTGTGTCGGTGATTACGGACCAGTTATTGTGCTTTCCGGAACCATTGACTGTAGCGAAGGGTTTTTCGTGCAGAAGGCAGACCAGATCGTGTCTTGCGGCCACTTTTTTAAGAGTTTCCATAATCAGCTGATTATGGTCGGTTGCAATATTTGCAGTGGCATACATCGGAGCAATTTCGTGCTGGGACGGAGCAACTTCGTTATGTTTGGTTTTGGAAAGAACACCCATTTTCCAGAGTTCTTCATCCAGCTCGCGCATGAATGCGGAAATAGGCTCTTTAATGGAAGCAAAATAGTGATCTTCCATTTCCTGACCTTTCGGAGGTTTGGCACCGAAAAGGGTGCGGCCTGTGAAAACGAGGTCCGGACGGGAGAGATAATGGTCCCTGTGAACCAGAAAGTATTCCTGTTCAGGACCCACGCTTGGGATAAGCTTTTTTACATCGGTTTTTCCAAGAAGGTGAAGCAGTCGCACACCTGCGCGGCTGATTGCGTCCATGGAACGAAGAAGAGGTGTTTTTTTGTCGAGAGCCTCTCCTGTATAAGAACAGAATGCAGTAGGAATACAGAGAGTCAGT
>CAZQKZ010000065.1:5807-13775 GCA_964594095.1 uncultured Leptospiraceae bacterium
CATCTTCCTTAAGGAATGCCGGTGAGCTCATATCCCAGGCTGTGTACCCGCGCGCTTCGAATGTTGCACGGAGACCACCGGACGGGAAGGAGGAGGCATCAGGTTCGCCTTTTATAAGTTCTTTATATGAAAACCGGGCAATGGCCTTACCTTTCCCCGCCGGGTACAGGAAAGAATCATGTTTTTCGGCAGTGAAACCGGTCATCGGCTGGAACCAGTGCGTGAAATGGGTGGCACCATTTTCGATGGCCCAGTCCTTCATAGCATCTGCAAGCTGCTGTGCAGATTCAGCGTCCAGGTTTTCACCCCCTTCCATGGCAATGAGTACCTTGCGGTAAACACGATCCGGAAGGCGTCTTTTCATTTCGGAGGGAGTAAAAACATTCGATGCAAAGTTTTTTGGGAAAGGTTTTTTCTTAATCATTAGGACATTTTAATGCATAGGTTTTATTTGGAAACCACAAAATGCAGCAGAAAGTGGAAAAAATAAACACCGATGGGCTGAACCGGATAAAAAATGCTCAGAGAATCCGAGATTGCTTAATAAACAGGCAGTCAGAATTTTATTGCATAGTTTACTTGACAGAAGAAGATATCTGCAGTTTGCTATCTTTATCCTGATTAAAAGCGGCTTTTTTATGAATAAAAGATTTGTATTTTTAGTTTTAAGTGTGCAGACGTTTATTTTAGCCTGTCCAAAACCTGATAATTCGGTTGATCCGTTGACCGTTGCCGCCGCAGCGGTTGTCCTGACCCCTCCGGATGTACACCAGACAGTACGGTGTTCGAATGACATCACTGTAACAGCCAGCAGTAGTACTATCCCGTTCAGCCTGCAGCCTGATCTTCCTGGATTTCACAGTGTCGATCGTTTCGGCTCAGCGGCTGTTGCAGAAAATCAAATAATTGTTAAGTTTAAAGAGTCTGTCAGCCATGAAAAAAGAATGCGCATTTTTTCTGAATCCGGTGTCCCTGCGGGAAGGCACATTCCGTCACTGAATTCGGCAGAAAGGATATACAGAATCCCTGTGTCCGACCCCCGGAATCTTTCTAAAACTCTGGAAAAACTCAGGAACCATCCCGACATTGTGGCTGCAGAACCGGATTATATCCGCAAAGCCTCTCTGACTCCCACTGCTTACCCTGACCCTTCCTACCTCCAACTTTGGGGAATGAATAATACAGGCCAGGCTGTGGGCGAAAGCGGCTCAGAGATTTCCGGAACAATCGGGAAAGATATGAATGTAGAAAAGGCCTGGGATAAGCTGACCAGCTGCGAGAATGTAATTGTAGCTGTCATAGATTCCGGAGTGAATTACGATCATGCCGATATAGCAACCAATATGTGGGATGGATCTTCCTGTGTCGATGCATCCGGTGACAGTATAATAGGTGGCTGTAATTACGGATACGACTTCATAGACCGGGATACTGATCCGATGGATCTGAACGGGCATGGAACTCATGTAGCCGGTACAATCGGTGCTGTCGGAGATAACGGTACAGGAGTCGTCGGAGTCTGCTGGAATGTGAAAATTATGGCAGTGAGAGTTCTGGATTCCAATGGTTCCGGATCCACTTCCGGAGTCATCGAAGGCATTGATTTTGCTGTAAAAAATGGTGCTCACATTATCAATATGAGTCTTGGTGCTGAATATGGCTCTACGCTTGAAAAAGAGGCCGTAAAACGGGCAGAATCCGCAGGAGTTTTAGTTCTTGCAGCCGCAGGAAACCAGGGTAAGGATAATGATTCAACCGGATCCTATCCTGCAAATTATGACCTTAGCAATATAATCAGTGTTGCTGCTATGGATCAGGATGGCGAGCTGGCTGATTTTTCCAATTATGGACAGGAATGTGTGGAAGTAGCAGCGCCAGGTGTTAATATTTATTCCCTGTCTTATGCTGCAGAAACGGAACACAGCCTTGCCAATCAAGGAACAGCTGATTTCACTCTGGATCCCACTGGTGAAACCGGTTGGGCAGAGTTTGAATGTGTCTTTAGCTCAGGCACCTATCAAATGCTGGGAATCCCTTATAACTGGTGCAGTCCTTCTCCCTATCCTCATTACGGGAACAACCTTGATGCTAAAGCTGTATCTAATACTAATCCTCTGGATCAGAGTAATTATCAGGCGGCCTCATTACAATTCTATGCAGAAATTTATACAGCCGGGACCGGAGATGTTTTCAGTTTAGGTTACAATGCCACTAATACAACTGATTTTTATGATTCAGGTTATAAAGAGCTGGCCAGCTTTTCTGGTCAGGTTGGCGGTTTTGATTTTTACAGTTATGATATGCCCGATTGCCTTACTGATACCTGCCGTGTTGGTTTCCGGTTCCAATCAGACGCATCCGGAACCGAAGTCGGTGTAGGACTTGTCAATATTACTGTTGTTGGAAAAGATCTTAAAGCCAATGTATATGAGTATATGCAGGGCACCTCAATGGCAACTCCTATGGTCTCGGGCCTTGCGGCTCTGCTGAAAGCACATATTCTGGCGAATAATAAATCCTGTAATTACAGGGATATTCGGGAAGCCATTCTGAATTCTGCAAAAACCGATCTCGTACCGTATGGAACAAGGAACATTCAGTCATCAAGACGTGCTGATGCTGCTGCAGCCCTCACAGAACTGGAGTCAATGGAATGCTGGAATTCCGGAACCTGATCAATGAAATACTCATATAATCAGATTTGCAGAATCAATGTTCGGAACAGGTGTTTTACGGGAATGTTGTTATTCTTTATTTTTATTTTGTCGGGCTGTGCGAGCGGTGAATCGGAACAGCAGTCCGGTAAAAATAATACAGAATCGGTATATAACTTTACCGTGGTTCTCAATTCAGGATTCAATGAAAAAGATCTGCTGGAAGCATTCAGGAATTATAAAACAGTAAAATTTACTGAGTTATATTCTGAAAAGCATTATACCATTATAATCAGAACGTCAGCTTCTCAGGAAGAAGTGATCCGGCAGGTCAGTCTTCATAAAGCGGTTCAGTTTATAGAACCATCAGTTCCCAGAAGCACCCGGGGTCCTTAGAAATAAACTCGGGCCAGTCCGAAAACCATCGGATTGCCTCCTTTGAACTCTGCATTTTCGCTGTCTCTGCCGAAACCGTACAACCGGGCACCCGCTGACAGTATGCCTTCATTACTGAAACTCCAGGAAACAGAGGGACCATAAATGAGGCTTTTTCCCACCGGGTCACCGATAAGAAAAACATCCAGATTCACTGTGTCTGTTACCTGACCTCCGGCTGAGAGCTGAATCAGATACGGATTCCGCGTGAATATCCGTCCGCTGGTTCTGAAGAAAGCATCATCGTCCATAACAGGTTTTTCAATCCCTGCAGCTGTCAGTGCTTCGCGCTGGTGCAGCTCGGCGATATCCCCGTCGCCGCTGTGATAAGCGGAATTTGCAAAAACCTCAGCATTGGTCCGGATTTTTCCCTTCCAGAATGCATAGCTTACTCCAAGTATAATCTGATGCGCCGCTTTGCGCGAGATTGAATCGCTGACCTTTTCAAGATCTTCCTGGCGGCCAAGGTAAGCAAACCTGAATGCTGCATCCCATGCTGTCACAGTGCTTTCCAGGCCCCAGACTGAGGAATGAAAATGACGTCCGCCCACAAATACAAGATCTGCATTCCCGAATGTGCCTTTGAAGCGGGCCAGGGCATTTGTGTCCGCAGATTTCAGTCTGGAGGTATGACGGCTGTCGTTCCGGGTATAGGGCACAGCTACGAACTGAACAGAATCATACGAGTTAAAATAATAATGAATATTTATAAGATCCTGACCGGGAATGTCCTCCATATCCATCAGGAAAATACTCACCGGCGAAACCAGATTCATGGGATTATAAAAACGGCCCTCACCCCAGCTGATTACCTGCCTGCCTGCAGAAAGAGTCAGTGATTCAGTCCGGTAAGCAATATTCAGTCTGTGAATGTCTGCCTTAACTATAAAATCCGGATGATCATTCACAGTTTCCAGAGACATCGCCCTGTTCCGGACTCTGGACCGAAGTATCAGCCAGGCTTCGGGAGAATCCATTCGGTTGCCGATTACATAATCGAGATTTGCGGACACTTCAGCTTTTACATGTTCGCTGTTCCAGACTGCTTCGCCGCGAAGCCGGGTTGAGGAAGCCGAAAAAACCCGTTTCTGATCTCCGCCCGTCACATTGCTGAACAGCGATTCGCGGGCGAAAGCACGGTAATGCACGGGCAGACGGGAAAACCATGTTTCTTCATCTTCCGGCGCTGATTCGCTTTCAGCGGTTTCCCAGTCTGTTTCAAGGGAGATACCCGTTCTCTCATCGGTGGTTTCCTGTGCGTGAAGAGTCAGACCTGAAAAGCAGAAGCCCGCTGTGAGGAGAACTGCGAACAATCTTACAATGAAAGTCAATTTCTTAAACCGTCAGTCTGAAATTTTACCATCGCGAAGATGAATGAGTCTGCGGGCCCGCTTCATTATTCTTTCATCGTGGGTTGAAAAAAGAAAAGTAGTTCCGGTTTTTTTATTCATTTCTTCCATTAAATCAAGCAGCAGCTCTGCATTTTTTGAATCAAGGTTGGCTGTAGGTTCATCAGCAAGAACTACCTTTGGTTCAGAGATCAGTGCTCTGGCTACTGCCACTCTCTGCTGCTGTCCGCCGGAAAGCTGTCTGGGAAACCGGTTTTCCAGATCCTTCATTTCCATATCCGCAAGAAGCTTCATGATTCTTACTTTTCGTTCTGCGGGTGCCACTCCCTGCAGCTGCAGAATGAATTCTATATTTTCATAAGCAGTCAGCACCGGTATCAGGTTGTAGGCCTGAAACACAAACCCGATCTTATGAAGTCGAAAAGCTGACAGCTCCGAATGACTCAGCTGTGAGAGATCCTGCCCGTCAAGAATAATGGTTCCCGATGTGAGTGTATCCAGGGCACCGATTGCATTGAGCAGCGTGGTTTTACCGGAACCTGAGGGTCCCACAAGAGCGGTAAATTCCCCTTCCTGAATTTCAAAGCTCAGACCATCCAGTGCTTTTACTGTGAACTCACCCTGTTTAAATTCTTTCTTTACATTTTCTGCTTTTACAAGTGCCATACTGATTCCCTTCTTAAAATAATTAAATAATTAACTGTTCCGGATCTTACTTATTGTATATTGCCTGAACAGGATTGATTCCCGAGGCTTTCCATGCAGGATAAATTGCAGCAAGAACACTTACTGAGAGTCCCACGGAATAAGCCAGGAGAACATCCCGAACAGTTATAAACGGATAAATCACAGAAGCGATGATTCCGATTTTTTCCACACCGCCTGCAAGGGCCGACATATTGATTCCGTAAACCGAAAACCAGGAAACCACAAGTCCGCCTGCTGCAAATCCCGCTGTACAGCCTGCAAGGGCCAGATACAGTGCTTCTGTAATAATGGCTCCGACCACAGCACCTGTAGTCGCACCGATTGCTTTCTGAATTCCGATTTCGCGCATCCTTTCGAAAACACTCATAAGAACTGCATTCAGGAGTGTGAGCCCGAAACCCATCATCAGCACCACATACCAGATCACCTGGAACTGCCGCGACATATCAATCATTGACTTGAGTTCAGGTGCCATTTCCCAGATAGTCAGGATTTCATAATCTTCTGAATGGTTAAAGAATCCGGCGATGCTTTTTTTCATAAAATCGGCATCCTCAGGTTTTTCGCCCTTAATAACCACGGATCCGAAGAAATCTTCGGAATCCCCGTACAGCAGGGACAGATCTGATCGTTTCATGATGACGGTGTGCTTATTCACTGTGCCAATGGGGGACTGATAAAGGCCGGTGATCACTGCACGGACAGATCGGTTTTCCCCGTTCAGGCTTCCGGTAGAGATGATGACTCCGTCTCCGATTCCTACCTCCATTCGGGCAGCATTCTCAGTACTGATCAGAACCGGCATACCTGGTAACCCGTCCGGCATTTCCAGAAACTTTCCTTCTTTCATCCAGGAGTAAAAACCACTGACTTCCCTTTCTGTTTCAGGGTCTATCCCCATAATCATAACTCCGCGGTTGAAGGAGCCAAGCCGCAGAAGACCTTCCCGTTCCAGGCGTAAAGACAGCGCGGATTTCACTTCTTTGCCATTCTGTCCGATGATTAAAGAATGCTGTTTTCGGAAATCAATGGATTTTCCGTTCAGATACGCAGCCGTTTCCGGTTCAAAAACCATTCCGATTTTCTGATCTTTTGAGTATCCTTTAGGTTTGATCTGGATGTGCGAAAGGCCCGAATCAATGGTGCCGGATATCATGGATTCGAACATTCCGTTGGACCAGCCCAGCACCATTACAATGGCTGACATTCCGATCAGAGCGGTCAGCATTACGGTCAGAGACCTTTTTTTCTGCCGCCGGATGTTTCTCCAGGCGATGGCAGATGTAAGTCTGAAAAAATCCCCGATCCTTAGTCTGTGATAGTATTTTCTGCTCATATTATTAACTTTTTATTGAATATTAATTACTTCCAGAGGCTTCAGCTTCCGGATCTGACCTGTGGCAAAGAATGAAAGCACCAGGGACGGCACGGACAGACTTACCAGGGCTATCCAGATTTCACCCGGATCCACAAGAGTACGCATAAGGGGCACAGCTCCCATTTCAACAATCGATTCAGCCATATCTCCCGTAAGCTCAATCGGATTATAATAGAAATAAAAGCCGAGTCCCAGCCCGCCTGCGAGTCCGATCATGAGTCCTAAAGCCATCAGCAGGAGGACTTCAAGCATAACCATTCTCATGATCCACCAGGTCTGTGTTCCCAGAGCCATCATGATACCGAATTCGCGGTGCCTTTCATGAATGGACATTTCGACGGTTGCCAGCACACCGAATGCCATAATCAGGATCAGAAAAACATAGGTTGTCTCGTTTCCTATGTTGTCGAGAGTTATGTATTCCACAAGATCCTTATTTGTTTCTGCCCAGCCGAGGGCCACAGGAAGATAAACCTGGCTCTCTTCGGGTGGTTCTTCGGTTTCCGGCCGGGGAAACAGCTCCTTCAGGTGTTCCAGTAACCGCTCGCTCTGACGAACATCATCTGCATGAAGAACAATATTCGTAAAGCGTATAATTCCCTGTTCCGGATCATTAGGAGCGAAAAGTTCATTTCCGGCTTCCAGATTTATAAAGATATGAGAATTATCGAGAGTATTATGGTTTGCCCTGTAGATCCCGGTGACCTTCCCCAGAATGGCACCTACTGATCCGTCAAACTGAGAACCAACGAGAGAAATTTCAGAACCGATTTCTGCATCAAGAGACTGAGCGAGTTTATAGCCCATAATCACTTCGTACCGCAGCGGGGATTTCTCTGATGGCTGTTCCGTTAATTTTTTTACAGCGGGATTCAGATACTCTCCTTCGCGCATGATATCCTGAATGTCTGTGATTCCCGGTTCTCTTTCGGGGTCAACCGCAGTCACAGTAATAAATTTAGTGGACGATTTATGCGTGATCAGCGCACCGCTTTCAATGCGCGGGCTCCAGTGGGTGATTCCGGCCTGCCGGATTTTTTCAGGAATATCTTCAGTGAAATCCAGAGCGCGGTCCAGAGCTTTTGATTCATTGAATCCGTATGCTGCAATCTGCAGATAACCGGTGGAGTGGCGCACCGCAAGGTCGATCATATCCTGGTGCATACCGTATCCAAGAAACCTCATCCAGATTATGAGGGTTCCCGACACACCAACAGAAAAGAGAGTGATGATGCTTCTGCGTTTATTGCGGAAAAGATTTCTGAATGCAAGACGGATCATAATCACCTTCTGAGATTTGCTTTGCTGAAGACAGATTCTGGTATCTGTGCATCAAAACGGGCTTTATCGTACATCATAATAGTCCGGGATACTACTTTGTCTTTTTCAATGGAATGCATTACGGTTTTTGCCGGAAGCATTCTGCCCCCCATAACTTTAAAAT
>CAZQKZ010000066.1:0-10335 GCA_964594095.1 uncultured Leptospiraceae bacterium
TCTTGTTATAAGATTACCCTCACGGGGTGTCCACTATTTCCGGTACGGTTCAAATCGAAAGCGGATATAAAATCATCCATCAAGAGCTTGCAACAGAAATCCTTGAGAAAGTGCGTTTATGCAATCCGTATTTCTTCGAGCAAATCGTTATAGATTTATTGATCAATATGGGATATGGCGGATCACGATCGGAGCATGGGAAAATTACAAAAAAATCAGGTGATGAAGGGATTGATGGGATCATTAAAGAGGATAAACTCGGTCTTGATTTAATTTATATTCAGGCAAAAAGATGGGAAAATCCAGTTGGAAGTCAGGAAATTCAAAAATTCGCTGGCGCATTACAAGGTCAACGTGCAAAAAAAGGGATATTCATTACAACTTCTCGTTTTTCACAGTCAGCAGAAGAATATGTAAATAAGATTGATTCAAGAATAATTCTTATAGATGGAATAACTTTAGCTAATTTAATGATTGAAAACAATGTCGGAGTATCAGAAAAAGAATCTTACACAATAAAAAAAATAGATACTGATTATTTTATTGAAGATTGATAGGTAAAACCACACCCTGCGAGTAACTGCCTTTTTCCCGCTGCGCTCCGACCCTCTTGTCTGCCAATTCTAAGTTTTGGATTAAAAAGCGCGTTTTTTTTGCTGGACTGCCGGAAATGTAAAATAATATAATCACAGACAGGAGAACAGAATGATATCCCTTTCGTTCAAAGGCAAAATCGTTAACAGGAATCATCATCTATCGATTCCCTGCATGAAAGCGGGATTGAATTTGTCAGTATCCCTTAGCAACGAACGGAGAAACAGCATGAAAGCTTTGCGCAAAATAGTAAAATCAGAAAACAGAAAAATTACCCTCGAAGTCCCCTCCGATTTTGGCGAAGACCAGGATTTTGAAGTGATCGTTCTTCCTGTGGAAGAGGGGAAACTGGAGAAAGCTTCAAGAAAATTCGGAAGCGGGAAAGATAATATTGGGATTCACGATTCCTTTTATGAACCCCTCGAAGATTTCAGGGAGTATATGTGATGCGATATCTCATTGATACAAATGTCCTTCTCTGGTATATTCATGGGGACAGAAGGCTGCCGGCAAATATCATAGAGAAACTCGATAATCCATCCAATGAATTCTTTGTCAGCGTGGCCAGTATATGGGAAATATCCATAAAATACAGTCTGAAACAAATCGAACTGAGGCCCGATCTTAATGGATTTATGGATACATATATTTTGAACGGCGACTACAGGATTCTTTCTGTGGAGCCTTCACACGCCTTGCATGTTTCGGCGCTTCCATTTCACCACCGGGATCCGTTTGATAGATTGATTTTTGCCCAGAGTGTTGCTGAGAATCTGGAGTTCCTGTATACAGATACCATATTCGACAAATACAAAGGTTTGCCGTGAGGCCGTAACTGGCACAGAAATATGCCATTGCAGGGAATCAGCCGAAGGAATTTTAAACGATTTGCATAGATGATCTACTGCCGCTGAACCTGCAATCATTCTCCTTTTTTTTCATTCTGCAGCGCATTTTGGCCGATACTGATTCTGATGGTTCCGTCCGAGAAACAGGAAAGAGTCCTTTACATGGGACAGCGACTGGAAGAACTGTGCAATGAGGTCACCAGGGAGCTCCGTGAGAACAGAGAGCGCCGCCGGCAGTGGTTCGTTTTCACCTGGGACTGGAAAAGTAAATGGATGCCCTTCAGCCCTTATGCAGACAGAACAGATATCAGCCAGCCCCGCATCATCGAAAAAAGGTTTTTTCAGTAAGGAGATCCTGACACTCTGGATTTCCGGTTCCGCAATTGTCTTTTTCTTTAAGCATTTATACTATCATTTCCTGCCTTTTTCCTGGCCTGATGAGGCTCTCTTTTCCAGTCCGGCCGCATCGTTTGCTGACAGGGGAATTTTTGCAACGGACGTTCTTCGCGGACTGATTCCGGGAATGGAAACCGCAACTCTCTGGAATTCGCCGCTCTATATGCTGATCGTTTCCGGCATTTACAGTTTTACCGGAGAAAGCCAGTATGCCGCAAGAGCTGTATCCTTCACTGCAGCTTCTGCATCTTATTTGATCTATTTAATAATTATTTTTATACTTACTGGCGGGTCTTCTGCCGACCGCTCAAAGCGCTTTTTCCGGCGCACAGCGGCGTTCATCCCTGCTTTCGATCTGACCTTCATAAGAGCAGCGAATACTGTCAGAATGGATATACTTACTTTATTTTTCTTTCTTTCTGCTTTATATTTTCTTTTCCGGAGGATTTATCCTCCCTGCTGTGTGAAAACCAGCAGCAGTAAAATGATGATCTGGTCAGGGCTTGCGGGAATTACCACAGGTGCCGGAGGTATCAGCCATCCGTTTTCTGTAATTCTTGTTCCTGTATCGCTCATCTTTCTCTTTTACGCTGCGCTCTTCCGTCCTGAAGAGGAAAAATCATCATTTTCTTTCAGCATAAGTATATTTACTTTTCTGAAAGAGTCCGCTTTGTTCGCAGCCGGAGTTCTTATTCCGTTTTCGGGCTGGTTATTATACATTTTAAAATATCCGGAAATCTTTTCAGTCCAGTTCCTGTCACAGCTGGCCAGAAAATCGTCAATGGCCACTGTTTTCGGAGGAGAAACCGGGGGGGTTTTTGTGGTTTTCAGCAGTCAGTACGGCGGCGGTAAACTGCTGATGCTCGGTGCTCTTGCTGTATTCTTTGCAGTCGGAATAAAAATTCTTTATTATTCCGCTTCTGCCGGAGTTTCTTTTTTCAAAGGCCGCTCCGGTAATCCAGGGTTTACAGTTTTTCCGGTGTTTGCCGGTGCAGCCTGGCTGGTTTTTTTCAGTTTTCTGCTCTACTCATCAGAGGGCTGGTATGCTCTTTACGCAGCCCCTTTTACAGTTATAATGCTCCTGTCTGCTGACAGACACAGGCTCCCTGGGCAGCCTGCCTTACCGGCTGTATATGCTCTCTTTTTACTATTTTTTATTATAAGTAATACAGTATTCGGATACAGAAATCTTGCTGAAAACAGGACTGCAGAATCAGTCAGGCAGCGAATGAATGATATTCAGACTGCAGCTTCCGGATGCAGGACAGTTTATCTCAGAGTGCGCCCCGATCCTTACTTTGTGCTGATAAATGCATCACCTCGGCCTCAGATTCTGGAATTTATTCCGGGTAAGCTGGGAATTCCGCTTACTAATTCGGCAGCGCTGACCGAAACTTACAGCAGGATCGACTGCTTTCTCCTTGATGAAAATCATTCCTGGGAAGAAAGGCTGACACCTTATCTTGAGGAAAACCAGACAGATTTTGTGAAGCAGAATCTGCCGGACAGACAGCCTCTCGACAGGGCCATGCTTCTTCGGAGGACAGTCCAATGACGCTATTATTATGGAAACAGTTCAGAAATATCTGGAAATACTTGAGTTTCAATATATACCAGATCCTGAGGAGCTTCAGAGGAGTTTCAACAGACTTCTGAAGGAATGCCACCCCGACAGAAACCGTGACCGGCAGGAATGGGCCAATGAGAAAACCCGCCGGCTTATAGAAGCTCTGGATAAAGTTAAGTTTTTTATTGAAAACCGGAAAACCAGCAGTACTGCTTCGGTTCACCATTACAACTCCTACTCGTATTCTTATTATGCTGACGAAGACGCGGAACAGTTCCGCAGTAAATACTCAGAAAGAAAAGAAAAGAATGATCCGTCAGTGGCGGTGCAGATTCTCAGAACCGGGGATACAGATTATGTTCTGCTCCTGAAGTCCATTGTCCGTGTTGTAATCTGCAATCCGAATCATTTAAAAAAAATTATGAATCGGCATTTTTATATGCACGAGAAAACAGTTTATGTAATTACAGCGCTTGACAGTGAAAATGCAGATCCGCTTGGCTCAGAATATATTATTCTTTATAAATCGGGGGGACGAAACTTAGGTTTTGCGGTTCCGGCGGATGTCCGGTTCACACGCACCGACAGAATTTCTCCCCGCGAAATCATTTATAAAAAAGACAGCTCCGGTACAATTACTGAAGCAACCGTACAGCAGGGCGGGAACCAGTACAGGTTTCCTTCCCAGGCACTTGATGATCTGGCGGATCAGGATTCTGCCGCCTGATGGAAATTCAGACCGGAAATCTTCGCAAGTGCCCGCATACAGGCGGAGAGCTTGAGGATTGCCCCTGGTCTTCTGATTACCGGATTTCTCCGGAAGGAGTCGTCTACAGCCTCCTTGCAGAATCAGCCTCTTATGATTCAGATTACTTTTTAAAGGATTATGCGGTCCAGTACGGCCGCAGCTACACCGATGATGAACCAGGTCTTCGCGCTGCTGCAGTCAGAAGACTCAGGCCTGTTATTGATTATATAAATAAAACCGATCACCGCAGGAAATTTGAAAAAGGAGAATTTCACCTGTTTGAGGCAGGTTGTGCTGCGGGGTACTTTCTGGACGAAGCCAGACGTTCAGGAATGATAACAGAAGGCGCGGAAATCTCATTATTCGCTTCAGAATATGCAAAAACTAAACTGAATCTGAAGGTATACAATGATGATTTTTTAAATTATGCAGAACGGCTGCTTATGCATTCCGGCCAGGCCGGGGGAATTTTTGATGCCGTTGCTGCCTTTTTTGTTCTGGAGCATATACCGGATCAGCAGAAAGCATTTTCATACATTTCCAGGATCCTGAAACCAGGAGGTCTTTTTCTGTTCGCCCTCCCTTCGCTGAACGGACCTGTTTTCCGCTGCAGTAAGGAGGACTGGGTCACAAGTCATCCAAAAGATCATTTCGCAGATTATTCTCCTGATTCTCTTAAAAAAATTCTGCCTTTGTACGGTTTGAAAATGAAATTCATCCGTCCATCATCTTACCACCGGGAAAGAGCATGCGGTTGGAGATCAGCCGGGTTTCTGAGAAAATATTACAGGACTCTTTCGGACTTAACCGTCTACGGAGACACAATGGAAGGATTTGCAGTAAAGGTATAAAAATATGAGAATACTTAATTTTAAAAAAGGATCTTCCGTAGTCGTTCAGAACTCCGTAAACAGAGGCTATTTTTACCTTGTAAGAAAAGGTACACTTTCGGTAGATACAGAACACAAATTCAACGATAAAGCCCTTTCCCGCTTTGAAAAAGGAGACACCTTTGGTCTGGTTTCCGCACTCACCGGGCAGAAATATCTTGTATCTGTATTCGCGGCAGAAGATTCAGAAGTAGCCGAGATTCCGGTGTCCAATCTTGGCACTTATCTTAAAGAGCACCGGGAAATCGCAATCAAAATGATGGGGCAGTACACAAACGAGCTTCGCACAATTCATAAATATCTTACAAGAGTTAATAAACCGGAAGAACGTTTCTTTCATCCTGAAAAACTTGTGGCCGATGCAGTCCGGTACCTGGGCATCGGAAATCCGACATGCGCCGCCTATGCGCTTTCAAAATTCCTTGAGTGGGCAGAAAATGATCATTCTGCGGAAAAAATTGAGAAGCTGAAAAACACTGCAGAATTATTACTTAAAGAAAATAAACTTACCCGCTCCCTTCCTCAGTGGGAAAATAACACTAAAAAAGTTCCTCCTGGTGAAATTCTTTTTCTGGAAAATGAAATCAGTAATGAAATATATATAATCAAATCGGGTGCTGTAAAACTCTTTACCCTGGCCCAGAATCAGGAACTGGTTATTACGGTTCTCGGAGAAGGAGAAATCTTCGGAGAAATGGCATTCATTGACCAGTCAACACGAATGGCTTCTGCAATGGCGGTGACCGAATCAGAGCTGATCCGCTTTTCCAAAGATAACCTTTTTGAAAAAGTAGGCGAAGTCCTTCTTCAGAAAATGTTCGAGAATCTTGCAAGACGCATCTGGTTTTCGCATCAGAGACTTGTGATTCTGCGCATTAAAGAACCGGTCAGCCGTGTATATGCTTTTCTTTATAATCTGATAAGGGATCATGACATCCGGACCAGGAATCCTGATTCAACGGAAGAAAGCTATACATTTTCAATGAATTTTGAAGATCTGAAAAAAATGGCCGGAATGGGCAATCTGAACGATAAAAAAGTCGAAACTGTCCTCACGGATCCGAATATAGTATGGGGAAAAACAGAGATCCAGATCCGGAACAAAAAACGCATTGAAGAAAAAGTTGCCTTCTACAGGTCCCAGGCAGGTCAGATTACAACCGGAAATCTGTGATTTCAGCTTGACAAAACCCTGTCCAGTCGTTCCGGATTTCATGATGCTGATAGCAGAACTGCTGACGGGCCGATGGGATTTATCAGGCGGAAACCGGATACTGATTGATGAAGTGGAAGTTATGCACGATTATAAATATGTGGATTTCCGCGCACAAAAGTTATTCCCGGAATCCGCCGGTTCACCGGGAAAGATCCGGTTTTCATTGCAACCGAAGACTATGTTTCCGTAACTCTGCCGGGAAAAACGGATTGAAAACTCGGATTAAGCTTACAGAAAACTCGGATTAACTTGACAGAAATCTCGGATTAGACCAGGCTGATCCGGTGCTGCAACGGAATTTGGAAACAGAGCTCCTTCAGCTCCTCAAAGACTTTCGAATTGTGTATCTTACCGGACCAAGGCAATCCGGTAAGACTACACTCGTTCGTTCTCTGGCAGAAAAAGAGGGGCTGAATTACTACACTCTGGACGACCAGTCCCTTTTCGAAGCAGCCCGAAACGATCCTTCCGGGTTTATAAATTCACTGAAAATTCCCGCAGTGCTCGATGAGTTTCAGATGGTGCCGGAACTGATTCCTGCCATTAAACAGGTTTCCGATTCTGCAGGCGCGAAACGGGGACTGATGGTCCTTACCGGTTCCGCAGATATTTTTCGATCTGCGAAAATTCAGGAAAGCCTTCCCGGTCATATAGCGCGGATTGAGCTGCATCCCCTCTCCTTTGCTGAAAAAAAACAACTCTCTGTTAATGCGCTGGATTACCTGCTCGAAGGGGATTTTTCGGAACCTCTGAAAAAAAAACCTCCTGATCGGAATGAACTGGCTTCTATGCTTCTGGAAGGAGGATATCCGGAGGTATATACTAAAAGTATAAAGTCAAGAGGTATATGGTTTAAATCCTATACTGAAGGCCGATTGTTTAAGGATTTTGAAAACATTTATCCTGCAAGGGGGGATTATCATCTGAAAGTGCGGGCTCTGATAAAATTGCTTGCCGGACTCTCAGGTAACATAATAAAATATGCAAATATTTCAAATGATCTGAATCAGGATGATAAAACTGTAAAAAATTACATAGAAACCTTTGAACTGCTGTTTCTCATAAAAAGACTGAATCCCTATGTTAAAAATCCTTCTAAAAGAGATACGGTCTCCATGCCTAAAATTCATTTTCTGGATACCGGTCTTGCATCTTATCTGCTTGGATTCACAGAGCCGGAACGTCTTCAGCTGTCTCATTACTTCGGATATCTGACAGAAACTCTCGTTTACACCGAATTACTTAAACATTCTGCATGGTCCCAGATACCTGTGAATTTTTATTATTACCGCGACAGGTCTAAAAACGAAACAGATATTGTAATTGAAGAACCCTCCGGAATGGTTACAGGGATTGAAGTAAAAGCATCGTCATCAGTAAAACCAGAAGATTTCAGAGGACTTTCAGTTTTTGCCGATTATGCAGGAGACAGTTTCAGAACCGGAATTCTGTTTTATAACGGAGGAAATCTCCTTCCGTTTCGCATCAAAGACCGTATATTCTATGCAGTTCCTTTATCTGTCCTGCTTTGACTTTTTATCAGTTGGCTGATAAAAAGTCATAGGGTGCGCTATTTAAAAAAAGCTGCAGAGGCAGATGCCGTCGCCTCAAGAAAAATCGCTTTCATCACCGGTCCCAGACAGGTCGGAAAAACCACACTGGTTAAAAGCATCATCCGCAGCCCTGAAAATTATTTTACATATGATGATTCTGAATTCAGAACCGAAATTCTATCTTTATGATATTCTGAAGCTGCCTGTAAAATCGGGAGCCGCGAAAGAGAATCTTGCAGCAGTTCATTTTAAAAAAGCATGCGATTATTTTACCGATACTGCTCAGGGTTTATTTGAACTATTTTATGTCAGAGATAAAGAAAAAAGAGAAACAGATTTTCTGATTCTGGGGGATAAAAAACCATGGATACTGGCTGAATGCAGATCTTCCGAAAAGGAGCCCGACACCAGTCTCCGTTATTTCAGCGAGGCAATCCGGCCCGCTTATACATATCAGCTGATTGACGAACCGGACTATCGCAGAGATTACAGAGACGGTATAACTGTTATCGGAAGTGGGTTTAAGCCTTGCGTCTCTTACCTGGCAGGTCTGCTTCGCTATAACGAAAAATCGGTGATTTCCTTCTCCTTCAAAGACGGTTTCTTTTCCGCGGGATAGTCAGACTCCGGTCAATAAAAACCTGATCGTTTACAATCACGTAAGCAGGAAAAAAGCAGCTTACAGAAAAGGATTGACTTCCGATCTGCTTGTCCTTACATTGTCTTGTGGAAAATCAAACTACAGATCCCCAAATCCATTTTTATCAGAGCAAACTTCAGTTTGAAACAGATTCGTTTGACCTTTTTACTGCATTATGCGAAAAGACTCCTTCAGTAGTTGCCGTAGACACAAGGTCTGCGGAAGCTTTTGCAAAAGAGCATATTCCGGGAGCTGTGAGTTTCCCGCACAGAACCATGACACCGGAAACAGTCAGAGGTCTGGACCCTAAGATGACTTATGTGACTTACTGTGACGGAATTGGCTGCAATGCCTCTACAAAGGGAGCTTTAAACCTCGCTAAACTTGGTTTTACTGTTAAAGAGCTGATTGGCGGGCTGGACTGGTGGAAAAGGGATGGTTATGCTACAGAAGGACAGTCTGCCCAATCAGGTTCAGAAATTGTTTGCGGTTGCTGAATCTGGCTCCCCGATTTCCGCAAGGATTCCCGGTAATCTGTCGGACAGATTGATATTTATTCAGAGTTGATCGAAATATTTTTCCGATTTCAGGGATTTTTTCTGCATAATCCGGTTTTTTTTTACCTGATTAAGTATGAAAGCTGATAAATCTGTCTCGATGCCGGAAAAACCATCGCAGTCTACATTGCTTTTTGGGAGTCATCTGAATGAGACGATTCTGAAACCGCGAGGCATGAAAGGGAAAATTCTTGCGCTTTATTTGCATAGGCTGATGTCTGATCCCAATCTTGAGTATAAACTGAGTTTTCTGAAACCGAAGAAATGGAAAAAGGGGTATCAGGAAGCTGGTCAGGATCTTGTTCCTGTCTATTTTTTTCCGGATGATTGTGACTGGGCGCGGTTGTCTATTATTTCTTATGCTTCGGGCTTTTCAAGGTGTTATATTTTTGTATATCTGATGCTTCTGGATCTGGGAATTCTGAAGCTGCCAGAAAACATAACTATTGAAAATTACCCCAAGAGTATTAATATAACTAAACTTATTTGCTGTATAATGATGGATGAAAGGAAAAAAATCCTCCGACGAACACTCAAAACATAAAAACCGTCGTTGAATTATGCGAAATTCCTGTTGGGCGGAAAATTTTTTTATACTGCAAAATGATTTTTTAGTTGCAATTCCAGATCCATTCAGATTAATGGTACTTCCTGACTGAGTTTTCGGTCAGTGAATGCAGGTGAATTGTGGCAAATATTAAGTCAGCAAAAAAAGAAATGCGCAAAGCTATCAAGCGGAGGATTCAGAATTCTCAGCAGAAGAGCCGTCTGCGCACTCTCGATAAAAAAATCCGCACTTTAGTGGCTGAAGGCAATCTTGCCGAAGCAAAAACCGTGTATACAGAATACTCAAGCTATCTCGATCGGGCTGGAAAAACTAATCTTATCCATCACAAAAAAGCTGATCGCAAAAAAAGCCGGCTTGCTCTCTTTTTAAACAAAGCAGAAAAAGCAAGCGCATAAGTGTATTTATTCGGGCGATTAGCTCAGCTGGTAGAGCGCCTGCCTTACAAGCAGGATGTCGGCAGTTCGATCCTGTCATCGCCCACAGAAATTCTGACTCACCCGCCTTCTGAAAGAGGCGGGTTTTCTTTTTTCCGGAAAATCCCGATAATACCATATGAAGTCCTTTCAGACTGAGGTCGCATTAAAGCCCCGTCCCCGTGGTTTCCATTTAATCACATCAGAGATTCTGGGTCAGCTTCCGCAAATCCGGGAAATTCAGTCAGGGATTTGTCATGTTTTTATTAAACATACCAGCGCTTCGCTCACTATAAACGAAAATGCGGACCTGTCTGTAAGGGAAGAAGGATTCGAAGTCTTCCC
>CAZQKZ010000066.1:10345-13451 GCA_964594095.1 uncultured Leptospiraceae bacterium
GGAAGACTTCGAATCCTTCTTTAACCATTCAGTGCCCGAAAATGCCCGCTATTTCACCCATACCTTAGAAGGAAGCGATGATATGCCGGCCCATCTGAAGGCATCCATTCTCGGTTCATCCGTAACGATTCCCGTTACATCCGGCAGGCTGAATCTTGGCACCTGGCAGGGGATTTATCTCTGCGAACACAGAGATTACGGGGGAAGCCGGAATCTTGTGGTTACATTAATCGGGGCCTGACCCTCCGGGAATCCTTTATGAATGGCATGACTCCTTCAGACAGAATCAGAGACGAACTGAGCAGTCTGCAGCAGCGGCACCGCTTCCGGGAAATGTCTTTCATTCCTGATTCATCCGCGGAATCCGGAGGCAGTGCAGATTTTAAGGATTTTTCCTCTAATGATTATCTTTCTTTAAATGAAGGCGGAATTCTAAAAAATATTTTTAAGAATATTCCTGAGAATCTTTTCCGCGGCAGCACAGGCTCCAGACTGCTGAGCGGTCATTCTGAAGTATTTGAAGAGGCAGAAACTGAAATGGCCCGCTGGACCGGGAGCGAAGCCGCCCTGCTGTATGCAAACGGTTATTCTGCGAATACCGGCACCATGGATGCTCTGTTTTCACCGAGGGATGTAATCTTCACTGACCGGCTGTGCCATGCCAGCCTTCTGGACGGAATCAGGCTTTCGGGAGCCAGAAGAATTTATTTTCGTCATAATGATCTGAATGATCTTGAAGAAAAACTTAAAAAAGCTTCAGAATCCGGAGAAGGTGCCGGAAGCCGGGACCCGCGTTCTGTTTTCTGGATTGTAACGGAATCAGTCTTCAGTATGGATGGTGATTCTCCGGATTTTCATTCGCTGCAGTATTTAAGCGAAAAATACAATGCATTTCTTTATATTGATGAAGCGCACGCAGTCGGGCTTTTCGGTCGCAAAGGGGCAGGTCGGAGTGTTACCGATGAATTTGCAGGAAATGACCGGTTTGCTGTCAGAGTGTTTCCCATGGGAAAGGCGCCGGGCCTTTCCGGTGCATTTGTATGCGGAAGCCGCTTAATCAAAGATTACTTAGTCAATAATTCAAGAAGTTTTATATTCAGTACGGCACCGCTCCCTGTTCTTCCGTGGCTTCTTACTCAGGTGATTGGTGTTCTTAAAAAAGACAATTATGAATCAGTAAGGAGATCCTTACAGGAAAAGGCCAGACTTTTCAGAGAATCACTGAAAGCATCCGGATTTAACACTCTTTCTTCTGAATCACAGATTATTCCGGTTCTTTACGGAAGCGAAGAAGAGGTAATGCGAATCCGCACAATTCTTAAAGATAACAGAATATCAGCGGGAGCTATCCGTCCTCCTGCTGTACCCGAAAACGAAAGCAGACTCAGAATCAGCATCCGCAGCGGTCATTCAGAAGAGGACCTGAAATTTCTGATACAGAATCTGATTGATTTCCGGCAACCTGCTTTTTAAAGTGGGCCTGTGAAAATAAAACATTTTTTACTTCTAAGTGTGTCTTATTATTTTATTCAGATTCTTTCCGGAATTCTTACGGGCATAGACCGCATTCTTGAAATTCCTCCCGAAATGCAGACCGCAGCGGCCTTATGGCTAACCGCAGTTGCAGCCGGGAATGCATTTGTGATGCAGCTGAATACTGTAAAATCGCATTTCACTGGTCTTCGCCTGTTTACTGCACTGTTTCTTTTACAGTTTACAATTAGTGTGTTTTTAACTCAGATCGAAACTCTGGTATTTCTGGACGGGCTTGTAAGGATTATGCCGGACGGATCCCTTCCTGTTCTGATCGCAGACGGTATTCTGAAAGCTGCAGGTTTTTCTCTTCTGGCTGTAATGATTATCCGGAAAAGCAGGAATGTAATTCCGGGAATTCATTTCCAGGTAAATGTTTTGAAAATCCTGCTGCTAAGTATTATATATTATATAGTTTATATCGGATTCGGAGCATTTGTAATGATTCCGATTGCCGGACAGGAAGCATTCAGTGAATATTACAGCGGACTTGTAATGCCTGTATGGATGCCCTTCTTTCAGTTTTTCAGAGGTGCTGTATGGGCATTCACCGGATTGCTTATTGTGAGGATGACACAGGGTACAGCATTTCAGAATGCCCTGCTGACAGCACTCAATTTTTCTGTTATAATGGGAATCCCGCTTGTTGTTCCGCTTCCTTTTATGCCAGATGCAATCCGTTATGCTCATCTTGCGGAAGTGATGTCTTCAAATTTTGTTTTCGGAATCATTACCGGATGGATGCTTACACCAAAGAACATTACAAAAAACATATAACGGTCCGCAGTCCTCTGATCAAACATCAAAGGCCTCCATTTCTTTCCGGAGTTTTTCAGCCAGGGCCGCTGCTTCCTGAGCACTTGCCTGCATTTCCTCTGCCCCGGCTGCGTTCTCCTGAGCATTATCATTAATCGATGTAATCGAACGGGCGACTTCGTCGATTGCTTTTCTCTGTTCACTGGTTGCAGTCTGAATACTTTCTGATTTATTTTTGAGAAGGTCCGAGCTTTCCTCAACTTTGGCGATTATGGAAAGTTCTTCAGGCATGAAACCGGAAATTTCACGAATGCGGGCCGTGATATCATCGACTCCTTCTATTACGCTGTTGATCATATGGGCAGTTTCATCGACCATTCTTGTGCCGGATTCAATCAGCTCACCGTTTACTCCTATCAGACCGCTGATTTCATTAATACTGCGGTTCGTCTGATCTGCCAGTTTGGAAACTTCCTCTGCTACCACAGCAAATCCCCGGCCGGCATCTCCGGCTCTGGCAGCCTCAATGGAAGCATTCAGAGAAAGAAGATTGATCCGATCAGAAATTTCATTAATGATTCTTATAATTTCAGTGATCTCGCCGGAACTTTTATTAATGCGCCCCATCATCGCTACGGTTTCGCGAAGTCTTTCCTGACCTTTCAGGGCATGATCATTCACCATAGTGGTCAGATACGAAGTGTCTTCAATGACTTTGTTGATGGACTGTATAATTCCGGAAAGATCTTTCATGCGAACCAGGGTAAACGCTCAATTAACCCATCTTGTAAAGTTCATCAAATGGCATAGACTGGAG
>CAZQKZ010000067.1:0-12720 GCA_964594095.1 uncultured Leptospiraceae bacterium
GAACGGCGGAGGAGGAATCTTTATCGGGGCCTTCTGTAAGATCTCCCTTAAACCAGATTCTGCCCCTCAGATACCGTTAGCTCTGTTACTTCAGCAATCTCCTCGAAACTGAGCTTCCCTTTACGAAGAAGGGCCCGGGCTGTTGCGATTCGAGCCTGGGAACTCCCTGATTGTATTCCTTTTTCGATACCCTGTTCCATGCCCTGCACTAAACCCTTCTCAATCCCCTTTTCAAAACCAATGTTTTCAATCATCGCATAGACCGGTGTTCTGAAGCAGACGCATATATCTTCTGCTCGGCCTCCAGCATAAGATCTGTCCCCCCGTCCATCATAGGTATCATCGGAAGCAGAATCCCTTTGTAAAGGTATTCCGATGCCCTGAATTCCCACAGCTTCACAAGATTAAATTTAAAAGAAAACCGGTCGTCTGGATAGTTCCCTCGTGTTTTTTTGATTTATTCTGAAGAACCATCGTTGGCTCTATTGCATATTCCGAAAATTTGCGTCGGTATCTGAGCATGTATTCGCAAAGGGTAAACAGCTTTTCGGGCTCCCATTTGGTCGGCAACTCAATCAGATGGATGGTTACCCTTCCCGGTGAATATGTTACCTTTACGGGAAAATCCCCGGTCCGGACAGATACCGTCTCCTGAGGCAGTTCCAGTAAACCATCAAATCCGTCAATATCTGCTTTCAGTATTTCCCATATGAATACCTCCCCTGACCTTTCCGCAGATTAAAAATTCACACAGAGAGCACGGAGTTCACAGAGAAGTGGGTATCCGCAGATTTCGGGGATATTTTTTTAACAGGATATGCAGGATGGGCAGGATAGCTTCACAGTTTTTTAATATGGCTTTTTTTAGATTCCCGCGCGGGTTGAGACAAGCTTATAGATTATTATTATGGCTTTGTATAGTTATTCCGCGCGCGATTTTTTTTCTTGACAAAAAGAAGAAATAAGCATTGCACCTGTCTCTGGCTGTCAGCATGCAGGTGCCGCTAATCAGGCGCGAGGCCGCACGGGTTATCCGCAGATTCCACAGAAGAACGCAGATTTTTTTAACAGGATAGGCAAGACGCGCTTTTTAACTGAGTTTAAATTTATATAATGAATAATACTGCCAATTGTTTTTAATTAAGTAATTATATCTATACTTACCTTTGCAGTTTGGGGGTATTAACAGGAGTGCCAAGGAGGGCGCGACTCTGGCCAGGGTCGGCCACAGAGGGACTTACCGGCACAGCAATGCCCCCAGTGCAAAGCATGGAGGTTGGAAAAAAAACAGACCGTTCAGAACAAGGAAAGAACTTGCTGCACAGTTATTTCAAACATATGCAATTTTTCCTGGCAGTCTGGGATATCACCGCGATGGACTTAAAAATAATGATTAATAACAGCCTGACACAAGGGCAGATTCCACCTGTTGGATTTTATGTATCCCCGGCCGAGGCGGAGATTTGCTTTAAATACACTGTTTTTTTTATATTTCCTGATTCCACAAAAAAATGTTTCCTTTTTTTTGTCCGTGTATCAGACTGGAATAATGACAACTCAGACCATACATTATGACTACCTGATTATCGGAGCGGATGCGGCGGGACTTTCAGCTGCAGTACAGATTACCTCAGCAATCAGCGGCGCTTCAGCAGGCATTCTTGAAAAAGGGGAAATAATCTCTTACGGTGCCTGCGGACTCCCCTATGCCATTCAGGGGATTATTCCTGATTTTAATAAATTAATTCATTTTACTCCTGAAAGTTTTTCAGCAAAGAACAAAGCAACGGTTCATACAGCCACCGAAGCAACCGGGGCAGATTTCACCAGGAAGATTATATCTGCAACTGATCTGAAAACCGGTCAGAATATTAATTACACTTATAATAAGCTTCTGATAGCAACCGGAGCGGAGCCCGTGCGTTTACCCTTTCCTGAAGTAAAGGATGGGCCGGTTTATTATCTGAAAACAGTACCGGATGGTAAAGCGATCCGTAACCGGATTCTGGAAAAGAAACCTCAAAAGGCAGTCATCATAGGCGGTGGTTATATCGGACTTGAAATGGCAGATGTTCTTACGGAACTGGGAATTTCGGTGAAGGTGATTGATCTTGCTCCGGAACCAGTGATCCGTCTGCCGTCAGAAGCAAGACAGGCTGTTCTAAAAAAAATGGCTGAAAAAAACATTGAATTTTGCGGCAGTGTAGCTGTCCGGTCAGCAACTGTAACCTCTGAATCGGCAGTAATCCATACAAATGAAGGAGATTTCCCGGCCGATCTTGTGATAGTATCTGTCGGAATCAAACCGGCAACTTCTTTTCTGGAAAGTTCCGGTCTTGCCATGGAAAAAGGAGCCATCCTTACCGATACCTTAGGTCGTACAAACATAGACGATGTTTACACAGCCGGAGACTGTGCTCTCGTTTATCATCAATTGCTTGGAAAAAATGTTTATATGCCCCTTGGATCTACTGCTAACAAACAGGGCCGAATCGCAGGTCAGAATATGGCAGGTATCAGCATTCATTTTCCTGGAATTATAGGAACCCAGGTATTTAAATTTTTTAACATCGCGATTGCTAAAACCGGTCTGGATGTATCTGAAGCTGAAAGCATCGGACTGAAAGCTGTTACCGTATCTGCATCCCGTCCGGGGAAAGCCGGTTATTATCCTGGTTCTGCAAAAACCGATATCTATTTAACCGTAAACACCGAAAACGGCGAAATCCTTGGCGGCATGTACATCGGACCAGTGGATTCTGCTTCTATGATTGACACAATCGGAGTAATGGCACAGGCCCGTATGAAGGCATCAGAAATGGGTTACTTTGACGCGGCCTATGCCCCGCCTGTGGCTCCGGTCTGGAATGCTCTGATCAGTGCAGCAGGCAAATACGGCAGGGATGAAGACTGATCAGCACCGCCCAGGGGAGCTTTCTGGCCGAATGAAATCTGTTATTCTCCGTATAATAATACGAACAGAAATTTTTCTGATTGCAGTTCTTCTGCTTTATTACGGGTATCAGCAGATACCCGCGCCGGTGATTGCCGAACTTGAAGTTTCAGAGTATGGCAATCCTTTTTCAGGGGTTGTCTCCCGGAAATTTCCGGGAAGTGCTGTTCCAGTAGCTGATAACCAATCCTGGCCCGAGTCCCCGGCCACGAGGGAAAAACTTAAAACAGAAGCCTTTGCTATGCTTGATTCAGGCAATAACGAAGCTGCTTTTCTGAATCTTTTGAAATATACCGGCATTCAGGAAAAAAGTCCCGCTGCAGAATCCCTGCACAGGCGGCTCTTCGCAGATCACCCTGGCGAAAGGATCCGGGCTCTTTTTAACGGAGATATTTTCATTCCTACTGATTCAGTAAAACCCGTAAATGAGAACCCTGATATGGATGCGTCAGAGAAGGCTTCCCTTTCATCCCGTCTGGTGGATGAAGGAATCTCCCTTTTTGAAAAAGAAAGGTATTCTGAAGCCCTTTTGAAGTTCCAGGAGGCTTCTGTCGTTATGCCCGAAAACTACAGAGCTCTCTATCTTTCAGGAAGAACAGAAGCCGCGGTTAAGAATTTCAAAGAGGCAGTCCACTACTATAATGAAGCACTGCACTATGCTCCTGCCAATGCTGATATACATTTCTACAAAGGAAAAAGTCTTTTTTTAGACGGTCAGCCCCGATTGGCCGCTGATTCTTTCCGGTCCGCCGCTGAACTGAATCCTGAATTTGCTGAAGCCTGGTTCAATCTCGGTATCGCACTCGAATCTGCGGGAGATTTTGCCGAAGCCGGAAAGGCATTTGAAAATTCTTTCCATCGGCAGCCCGCAGTTCTGCAGGCAGCCTATAAAGCACAGTCCATGTATGAAGCGGCAGGCCTTCCTGAAAAAGCTGCAGAAATGAAAGCTCTGGCAGAAAGATATTCTAAAGAATAATCCGGTAATTCCTCTGCGCTGAAAGCTGCGGTCAGATCCTGGGTATGCAGGGGGTCAGCTGAATATTAATTTTTTTTTATGATCTTCAGATTATGCACCCGGATGCAGCCAATTCCCCCCGATCTCGCCGGAAGACTTTTCGCAACCAGGACACCAAACATTTTCCCTCCTCCGTCCGAAAAAAAATGATGATTCCAGTCATCATACAATAATATATATTTTTTTAATATTATAACATCATAATGTGCTGTTGGATGGTCAGATACAGAGAAGGGGTCCGGAATAGTTTCCGGTATATCCAGCCGGCTGACTTCAGGCAGATGTATAAAAAGAGGTTCCATTGGCTCAGAATTTTCTGCACAGGATCTGTTTTATAAATAAAAAAAATAAATCAGGGGGCGTTGCCCGGGAGTCTGCTGCATCCGGACATGATTCACTATTAATTGTTCACTATTCACTGCCCCCCCGGGCCGGGCTCTCGCGCCGAGGAACCTCCCGCTTTTCCGATTGTTAGCTGCGGGTCCCTCCTTCGGCTGCTCGATCCCTAACGCCGGCATTCTGATACGCGAATAGCTGGCTGGTGTGGGCCAGGATGAGCAGGAGGAAAAGTAGGGGTTTCAGGTAAGGCATGGCAATTATATATTTTTGCAGTTCGCTATTGAAGGCGGGCAAGAATTTTTTTTTATCTTTCATTCTTTTTTTCGTGGAATCCATATGAGGACTCAGGATTTTCTGCAAAGTTACCTTTTTATTATTCAGAAATCTATATATTCCTTTTGCACCGGCCCAGTTTGATGATGCTTCGGGAACGGAAGCACCCGGATATTCCAGAAAAGCTTCTGCCATTTTAATCAGTCGTTCATTCAGCCGTGCATCTCCTATATCTGCACTGGCAAATTCCTGGGTTCCCCAATTAACTTTCTCTACCGATAAATCTGCAATTTTCTGATCGCACTCCATTATTTTGCCCTCAGGGACTTAATATAGACGGTCGGATTATGTTCAAGAGGAATTACTTATGGGTAAGGAAATGCCGGGCAGACCCTGCATCGGGTCAAAGTCTTCTTCTGTATGTGAAGGGTTATTCAGATCCGTGAAATAGGATCCTCGCCCACACGCCCCAAAGTAATACAGACCCGTCTCGCTATCAAGCTCTTCTCCTGTAAAAAGATATGGAGTACGATTTGTACTCGCCCTCTCCGGGACCCACGTCTCACCGAATGGAAAATATTCAAGGTGTTCATAGACATTCCCTTCCTCGTCTGCAATGTAATTCGCAGATCCAGGGCGGAAGTCCGAATACCAATGCAGATCCTGATTTTAATATTCTGAAATCAGCAAAGCTTTATTTAAATCAAGACGAATTATTTTTTCTTTTAATTCCTTTCGTTTTGGATATTTATTATAGTAATTGTTTAAAGTTTTCTGAATTTCTTTCTCGTCTGAAAGTGTCTCCATTGCATATCCTTCTGCAGCGGATGTCAGCCGGATTGCAGGAAGAACGCTGATACTGTTCGGCTGTCTGGGGACCCTTATCTGAAACAAAGGGATTGTACCGGTACAATAAACTTTTATTGTTGTGTAAGGTGATCCGTATTTTAATACATTCTCTGATTCCATGGGAATTTTAACCGCAAAAAAACCTTCCTCCCCATGCAGCAGGAAACCGTACTTTTCATTGTAACTTCCCATACAGCTCTGCATATAAGGCCCCCAGTTATGAATTTTACCTTCCTTGATCAGTTCTATCCTGCCTATCAGCAGCCCTTCCCCTTTTTCCAGAACAGTATCTTCACGCAGATTGGATGAATAACAGCTGCTTACCAGATACAGCAGCATTAGCATCAATATTATTTTTATATTATTATTTTTTGGGCGCATATACTTTAATCTCCGCGTAGGCTTTGGCTGTTTCCTCTCCGCATCCTAAAAAACACAATGCATTCCAGTGCAGCACCACACGTTCGGCTCTGAATACAATATTGTCATTGTACATGTGCTCATTGACTGCTCTGCCTATCCTTTTTTTCTGAGCTGTTATGATAGTTACTGAATGCTGATGCGGGCCGGTTGACTGGCTTGTCACCGATGATTCGGAGCCATCACTGAATTCCTCAATTTCCTCCATTCGCCCGAAGCCCGAATGCACAGGCCCTATCATCAAAGGGGCTGCCGCTGCTGTTCCATCGGCTGTTGATTTAAATGTCGTGCAGCCGGCCCCGGTGACTGCAAGTAAGCCGGTCAATATTATTAATTGAACTTTGTTCATTTCTTTTAACCTCGGATTCTATTTTACAATGTCTCCTTCAAATTTTACATCAATGCATTCCGGAAAAACCGGAAGAATCGGAAAAATGGGAATGTATGAATAGCCGCATCTCTCCGATTCTGCTTTGAAATTCACTATCCCTGTTCCGTTCGCTTCTCTTATTGCCGCATTCATTGATTCAGCCACCTCGGAATCCCCGCTGAGATCCAGATAACTGTAACCTATAGACCAGAATTTCTTTTTGAATTTCCAGTTTCCGATTTTATTCAGCCCGCTCCCTACGCTTAAAATTTTTCCCTGACTGTTATAAATATAAGCGCTCATGGATGCCGGATATTTGAGGTCCTCAAGCTTTATGACCGCTTTGGATCCGGCGCAGGAACTCAGTAATGCTGTAAGAATCAGAATCCCGGATATGATTATTTTTTTCATCGGCAGACTCCTCAGTGACCGTGCTGGATTTTGCAGCCCGGTTTAATAAACCTCAGTTTTTCAGTGTGAATTGGCACTGATTACGATAGTCAGTGTTTAAATCACTGATACTCGCAAAGAGACCTGTATCTCAGGGAGTTTTTTCTGCAAGCAAAAAAAATCTCTATGCAGAAATTTTTTGTTGCATCTTATGTTAACTGTTTCATTGTTATTCACAATGTCCTTGCCAAACAGATAATCCTCTACACTGAAAAGGTTGAATACTATGAGCATAAAAAGAAGAATCCTTCAGATCGACGGAGGCGGAATCCTTGGAATTATGCCGGCCACGGTCATATCCCGTCTCGATGAACTTCTCATAAAACATAAGGGAAAAACTGTAAGCGAAGCCTTCGATATGATTCTGGGCACCTCCACGGGCGCCATTATCGGTGCGGCGGTGGCGGCAGATGTTGAGCCACAGAAAATTCTCAGTATGTATATCAATAAAGGAGCAGAGCTTTTTCATCCCCGGAACCGCTGGAATCCGGCAAATCTTCTGCGGCCGAAGTATGACAGAGAACCTTTTATTCAGCATATCAGTAACACAGTAAACCGGGCCGGTAAGCCAATGAGCGAACTTAAGCTCATGAACTTAAAGTCACATTTTATGGCAACTTCCTTTAACCTCTGCTCCCAGAGGACTCACTTCCTGAAGAGCTGGGATGACTATCATTCTCAGTTTCCTCTGGTTCATGTTGTAAGCTGGTCAGCTCTGTCAGCCGCTTATTACTTCGGTCATATTCCGGTTAAGGAATTCCGGTGGACTAATTACCTTCCGGATGGTACACCTATTCCGGCTTCGGGTGCTGTATTTCAGGATGGAGGCCAGGGTATTAATAACAACACTGTGCATTATGCACTTACAGAAGTTCTTGCGAATAACTGGGACGAAGACGGGGTGTTTATACTGAGTCTCGGCACAGGAAATATAAACCAGCAGGTTTCCTTTGAAAAAGCAAGTAAGGCCGATTATCTTGGTGAAATTTTCCGTTATCCTTTTCAGGCAAGAAATGAATCCACTCTGAACCAGATCCTGGCAGGCCAGTACATTACCGGCAGAAATCCGAAGGTGAAGTTCAGAAGAATTGACTGTCTGTTAAAAAAAGAAGAGAACGAGCTCGATAAAACGGAATACATTGACCGGTTTGCTGCTTATGGCCTGAAAATGGCCGAACAGATTGACGAAAAATTCATTCATGAATACTTCTGATTTTTCGATTCGCCGTCTTTATTAACGAAGGGCTGCAAACACCTTTAAAGAATCCGATTTTATTAATATCTGTTTACGGCCGTCAGAACGGTTCAGCGTTTCTGATGGCTTCCTCAATTTCCTTAAGCTGTGTGGTGATCCTTGCATCGATAGCTCCCACATCTGTTTCGATGATGCAGCCGCCGCGGTCCACTCTGGAATCTTCGTAAATATTAACTTTCCTGAGGGACTCCATCATTTTGATCAGTTCATCTTTATGGGCTGTGGTCAGATCAAGGTCAGCAAAATTCACACGAATATTCACACGATCGCGGTCCTTAATGCGGCGCAGAGCTTCGCGGATGTTGTTAAGCACAACTTCCTTACGTTCCACAACCTCATCCTTTATGACTTTCCGGGAAATCATAAGAATCATATCAACCATCTGCTTTTCTGATGCTGCGATGATATCTTCCCGCACATCAATGGCCTGACCTATAATGGTTCCCAGACGGTCAATGAGCCGTCTTACTTCGCCCTGACCTTTTTTATAACCGACTTCCCGTCCCGCATCATAGCCCTTCTGATATGCTTCGTGCTCAATCTCGGCAACCCGCATCTCAGCTTCCTTGATCATCCGCTCTACTTCAAGCTTGGCCCTTTCCACGATCTGCTCTGCATTGGAGCGGGCCATTTCCTCTTCGCGTTTTGCTTTTTCCTTTGAGTCCTGGATTAGATTAAAGGCTACAGCCTTTCCGTCTTCCTCAATCTGACGGGCCCGGTCATGGGCGGCATCAATGGTGCGGCGGATTTCTTCTTCGGTTTCGCGGCGGTAATTCTCTAATTCCTGTTCGATTTCTTCGATCGTGGGACCGTGGTACTGCTCAATTACATTTCCTTCGACATCAACTTCAAATTCGTCGCTTTCCTCAATGCCCTGGAATTTCCGGTAACGGTCAGGGATTTCAAGCTCTACTGAATCCTTGACCTTTGCGATCTGTACAGGTTTAAAAACTAATTTATTAATTGCCATATAATTTCAGACCAGGTGTAAAGCTGTGATTTCCCTGATGGTATTATCGGCCATTTTCAGGTTCCGGAAGCATACTTTTCACCCGTTCACAGAATTTTTTCTTTCCGGAGGATTTCCTCCAGACTGCGGTATGTGGTTTCAAGGTCATCATTTACAAGGCAGTACTGATACATACCGGAGGCAGCCATCTCTTTTTCCCCCTGCTCCAGTCTCAGCCGGACCGTTTCCTCGTCTTCCGTTCCCCGGTTCCGGAGCCTTTGTTCCCATATCTCCCGGCTGGGGGGCATTAAAAAAACCGAAACTACCGATCCTGGCATTTTTCGTTCTATAGTCTGCAGTCCCTGAAAGTCAATATTTAGTATTAAGGAAAGTCCGTGGCGGATCTGCTCTTCCACCTGAATGCGGGGAATTCCGTAATGGTTTCCGTGAACTGTGGCATGTTCCAGCAGCTCATCGGCCTCAATCATTCTTTCAAATTCAGAAGCAGGCAGGAAGTAATAATGTATTCCGTTGATTTCACCTGCCCGGGGCATACGGCTTGTTGCCGTGACCGCCACTCTCAGTTCCGGATGATCCCTGATTAACCTGTTTATAATGGTGGTTTTCCCGCCGCCGCTCACAGATGATATGACTATAATTTTTCCGTTGCTCATCAGCATATGTTCCTTAATTGTTCACGCATATTTTCAAGAGCTGACTTTGTATCAACAGTCAGATGACGGATTACCGGATCCCGGCTCTTCGATGATATTGTGTTTACTTCCCTCTGCATTTCCTGCACTGTAAAATCGAGTCTTCGCCCTTTATCGGCCCCTTCCGGACTGAGCAGAAGCTCCTCAAAAAGACCAGCGTGTATTCCCAGCCGGTCCGATTCTTCCGCAATGCTCTGTTTATCAGCCCACTCAAGGAAGGACGCTGTCCAGGTAATTCCGCTTTCCTGCCCCTTTAGGTCTTCTGCCAGTCCCAGAATGCGAATTGCCTCTTCTTTCAGAGCGGCCCCGTTTCTTTTTCTTATATTCCGGTATTCTTTATCAATTAAAATTTTATTTTTTTTCACAGATTTTAAAAATGAACGCAGCAGTTTCGAGATCTGCTCCCCTTCTTTCAGGCGGCTTTTCTTCAGTGCTGAAACACATTCTTCAAATTCCCTGAGAAACTGCTTTTCTGAAAAATCCGGATCAGGAGATTCAGTCATTCTGAGCACACCGGGGAGCGTTAAAATACCGAAGGCATCGGCCTCAGAAACACTGCGGTCCGATACAGATGCAATCAGATTTTTATAATGAGCAATCAGTTCTTTGTCAGCCAGCGGTACAGGGGTTGTGATTTTTCCTTCAAACCATACATCGACCCGTCCCCGTGTTATGTGGCGGGCAATAATCTGCTCAAGCTTCTTTTCCGGACGCAGAAGGGAAAAATCTGAATGAAAGGAGGTTTCAAGATATTTATGATTTACTGATTTAATGAATATTTTTATTTTATTCTTTCCAAAAGAATAAAAACTCTCAGCGCTGCCTGTCATACTTTCAGTCATGCACTGATCCCCTGATTTCGGCGGGTTTCTGGTAGGCCACGCCTTTCGGAAAATGAACTGACCGAAAACCTGTATTCATCATATGGAGGCTCTCGGAATGACCAACAATCAGAAACCCTCCCGGTATAAGCTGCTTAAAAAAATGATTCACCAGCCGCTCCTGATCTTCCCGGCTGAAGTAAATCATCACATTCCGGCAGAAGATCATATGGAGTCCTGTGAGCTCTGATTTAAAAAGATTCTCTTTGCGAAAATTAATTTTTTCTTTTATATCTTTGCGGACTTCATATTCTTCGGAATTATCGGGTACCTGAGCAAAATAGCGGTTCAGTATTACCGGTGGAATTTTTTCGATTTTTCTGCCGCTGTATCTTCCAGCCTTCGCAAAATCCACAACTCTCGCCGAGATATCCGATGCGAAGATCCGGAACCGGAACACACCGTGGTTTTTCATGGCTTCTGTCAGTTCAATGGCCAGATTATAGGGCTCCTCCCCTGTAGAGCAGCCTGCAGACCAGAACTTCAGCTCTGCACCTTTGAACCTGGTAAGGAGATCGGGCAGCAGCGTTTCCTTCAGCAGATCATAATTATTCGTTGTGCGCCAGAAATAGGATTCATTCGTTGTAACAGCCTCCAGAAAATGGACCATTTCCGTACCGGCATCGGGATTTTTTTTCCTGAATATAATAAAAAAAATATTCATCAAAATCCCGAAGATGCAGCACCCGCAGTCTTCGGCGGAGCCTGTTGGACAGAAGAGTGATTTTGGCCGGTTTCAGCGTGATTCCTGCTTCTTTGTGTATCAGCGCGGCAAATTTCTGAAACTGCTCTTCTGTTAAATCGGGGATGGAACTGTATTCGTTCACTGCGGTATGTACCTTTCTTTACGAGGTCTTACACCGGACTTACCCGCTGACAGCAGCCGGATCAGGTCGATTTCTGCTTTGCTGAATCCGCTGATTTTCTGAATGTCAGCCGGATCAAGTCCTGCTTCGAGCATTTTCAGAATCACTTCCTGTCTGGCTTCTCTGGTGCCTGCCGCACTGATCATCTGCATCAGGCGCGCTGCTGCATCATTCTGCGCAAGGTCGGGCTCTTCGCTTTTTTCGAAATAAGCGGCGGGTTTTTCGGTATAAAGCTTCTCTGCTTTTTTTTCCAGATTTTCCTGAGCCATAGAAAGAGTTTCTTCGAATGTGAGGGCCTGATTTTTTACCGGCGGAACATTCCGGGGTTCGAGACGCACCTGCGGAGCGGCTTCTGATGTAAATTCCGCCGTTTCTTTCGGAATACGGGGCATTTTCTGGCCGGTGAGACCTGTGAAAAAGACAGAACCGATTTTGGAAAGCACTCCGGATACCGCACTTCCCTGTTCCTGATCCGTTCTCGGGCGTGAATCAGGAACGGGTGAGGATTTCTGATTGCTGCGGAAAATGCTTTCAATATCCTGGCCCGCTCCCTGGATCTCGACGGAATCCTGCCTTTGCATCACCCTTGATAAATAATCCGGTATTTCATCGGATTCCTGCCTGATTTTTTCGGAGAGCAGAACATCACTGGTTTTACCGGAGGTATTCTTCCCCGGACGTTTTTCCTCTTCTTCAGAGAGTGCTTTTTTCAGAGCTTTTTTCCCGGCGGGCTTCCCGGTAAGCTCCTCCAGTTTTTTTACGATTTCGTCCCCTCTTTTCAGCATTTTATAATGGGACTGGTTTTCTGTCTGGATGATTTCAATTGCCTGGTTGATGTATTCAATAGTTGATTCCACGTTTTCGCGCAGTTCCGCCATAATCTGCCGGTGGGGAGCCTGTTCTGCTGCTTTCTGAATCTTCAGCGAAAAAAATGCATACATGGCAGCAGCGGTAAGAAAATTCACGAGTATCAGGGCAGTTATCTCCATATTTGCACTATGTCTCATTACTCAGAAAGAAGTCAAGCCGGATTTACAGAATGAAGCTACTAAGAACCCAGGTGTGCAGTGAAATATTTAGATGATTACAGCTTCTGACGGAGGAACTTCACTGGGCGAACCAGGCCTTCAATTCAAATTCTGCATTTTTTTATTCTCCCGTTTCCAGAATGTCGAATACTTAGCTTGCTAATAAATATTCTTTGTTTGTTTTTTAATTACTATGATTATCTTCTTTCGGTAAATTGATTATTATTCAGTGTACAGGACCTGCAAAAAATCATGGCATTTTAATTTAGTTAACTAAATATTTTTTTCTGTATCCGTAATTCCTTTCCGAAGGCAACCTCAAATCGATCTGGATTACTGTAAGCGATCAATTATACCCA
>CAZQKZ010000068.1:0-11915 GCA_964594095.1 uncultured Leptospiraceae bacterium
TTAGCGTCCTTTGCGTGAGAGAAAAATGGATGGGAAGCAGGGCCTCGCGCAAAGCCCGCAAAGGCGCGAAGGGTTGGTTCACGCTGGACGTGTGCCGTGTTCAGTGAGGGAAAAGAACCTTCGATTTTCGGAACGGATCTGATGGGGAGATGATTTTAAAAAAAACTTTGCGAGCTTAGCGTCCTTTGCGTGAGAGAAAAATGGATGGGAAGCAGGGCCTCGCGCAAAGCTCGCCAAGGCGCGAAGGGTTGGTTCACGCTGGATGGGTGTTGTATTCAGTGCCGGAATGGCTTTTGTTTTGCGGAAGGAGTCTGACGTTGATTGAAAGCTGAGTTTTTAAAAAAAAAACTTTGCGAGCTTAGCGTCCTTTGCGTGAGAAAGAGAGTGTCAATATTAATAAAAAAATAAGGAGAAAATGGTATGAAAATCTGAAATAAACAAAAATTCGCAATTATGGTGACGGCGCTCACTATTGTGCCATCACCGCTTCTGGCGAATAGTTTTACCGATAACAGCGATGGAACGGTGAACGACGCAACCACGGGTCCTCTCTGGCAGAAGTGCAGCGGTACAGAGGCGCAGGGGAGTATCAGTGCTGACAACAGCCATAACGCAACCTGCAGCGGTACAGAGATTACCTACACCTGGGCCAATGCCTTGAATTACTGTAAAAACCTCACCCTTGCCAGTAGAACCTGGCGGCTCCCTTCGGTAAACGAGCTCAAAACCATCGTCGACCGGGGGCAGTCGGCTGCACCCTTTATTGATCAGAACGTCTTTCCGGGAACAGTTGCGGGCTATTACTGGTCGGCGTCGACGTATGTTCCTGATCCTGCGGGCGCGTGGTTCGTCGACTTTAACTACGGCCCTCTCCTCGCCATTTATAAGACGAATGCCTACTACGTTAGGTGTGTGTCTGCGGGGACGTGATCGCGAGCGAAAGCGAGTGGATTATTTTTTTTATTTAGCGCAATGATGAATTGTGAATGGGGCGGGCGGATTTACTATAAGCCCACTCTTCTGATCTCCATGCCCTTCATGGTGAAAAAACGGACCAACCCGTGCGCATACACTCAATGAAATTCATCATCAGTAGCCAGACGAATATTCATTGATAATTACGTAATACCGCGACTTGCAATTCAGCTGATGATTTCCTTTGCCCAGCGAAAGACAGACTCGGCCAGTATGATCGCCTCACGCCATTCTGCCGTGGTGATTTCCTCGAAGTCGCCAGGATATCTCATTTCTACAGCATATTCCGTTAATCCAAAAATTCTGGGATTCCAGTCTTTTGGTTTTGAAATCTCCGGCAGGACGTCGTAAAGTATTTTTAAGTTATGTGTTCGGGGGACCGAAATGGAGAAATGGAAAAGAACGGCCTTTAATGATTTCTCTGCGCATGAAAACACAGTTGATTGAGTAAAATATCTGGTTTGTCTGCTATGGAAGCTATTGCCAGATCGCTCCTTGCATGATTGATCCAATCCTGCGGTGAGCCAGGTATGATGGAATCAGGCTGCATAGACCTCTTTTCCATGGCGGAGCACTTCTGAATAGATAAGAGCAGGGTTATCTTTGTGCAGACTAAGTTTTTCTGCGTTAATGACAAGAATATCGTAAGGTATTTTGATACCCTCTACCTTCTGGTACAGAAGTTTTGCAGTTTCGCGGCTGGATAAACCATCTCTTATGACCACCAGCAGATCAATGTCACTTTTTTCGGTGGCCTTACCTGTGGCGTAAGATCCGAATAGAATTATTTTTACCGGATTTACCAGCTGACGAATCTGCTTGACCAACATTTCTATTTCTGTATCAATGAACGACTTCATAGCGTTGTTCCTGTGTTTTTAAATAAATTTACTCCTGCCATATATTGAAAAGTTAAAGGGATTAAGTCAAGTCAATATTCTGGAGATTCAGGTGAAAACCGCCATGTCTGAGAGGAAATCGTGATTCATGCTCATCATGGTGATAAAGTTTTGGACCATGAAGGGTAGAAAGGGTTTGACGGGATCAGGCAAAAGGATTAATAATTTGCAGATGTCCATCAATCTCCTGGCCATTCTGCATATCTTCAGAATATAGTCTGCTGCAGCCAGCTTCGATTGCTGTTGAAACAATCAGACTGTCATAATAGGAAAAGCTGTATCGCTCCTGAATACTAAGGGCCGAATGAATGGTTAATAATGATATAGTCTCGACAACGCAAATTGATTCTAAGGTTGTGATAAGTTTCTTGACGTCGGACACTGAAAGAGACAGTCTTTTTACAGCCACATTTGCTGTTTCTGACAGAACCTGCGTTGAAATATGAGGAAAATTGATAAATAATGGTGCTGCAATTTGTGCTTTTGTGGAATTCGGTCCGAGCGCATAGATAACAATATTGGTATCTATAAAAATTTTATCTGGCATTAGCGTCATCCCGATCGAATCTGTAATCACTGACATCTACCGGAAAACTCCGGAAAAAGGATTCGATTTCATCGGCAGTTCTCGGGGTAGAAAGACCTTGATCTGATTTCTGTTCTCGCGATTTCAGGAAAGCGATGAAATCGAGAACCTCTAACTGTTTTGCTGCCGGCAAAGATTCTGCTTCATGAGCAATAATTTCAGAGTTTTTCATATAAACCTCTCAAATGAATAGATAACTAAAACCGGCACGCAGAACCGAAAAGATAGACTGCTTCAGGCTCCACAATGGAACAAATTAACTGAATTAAATTTTCGAGCACCAGTAATCATATTATGACCTTTGCGGGGATATGTCAAGAAATTTGGATTTTCCTCATCCAGTGAGCTGGCTGGATCTGGCCGGTGTAGCTGCCACAGTGGAGAGAATCTCAGTTGGGATTGATATAACAGCAAGATATCGTTTAAAAAAACCTGCCCTGCACACGAAGGGGGCATCAGCCCACAATTCCACTTACCACCGCTCCGGCTAGCCTGTTATCAAAATTTGAATGTCTGAACAACCAGTTCATAAGTCGTGGCTCTGCACTGAACTCTTCTACCAGAACTTTTCCTTCGGTAAACACGAATATAAAATGTACGAACATTTTAATTTCATTTTTTTCACTATCAACAAAAGTGAACCGATCGCTCTCATGAGGATAATCATCGATACGATCTCCATACTCCTGGTGGAAATAATCAATATGACGCATTCCGGTTATGGTTTTTAACTTTTCGAAAAAGTCAGCGATGTCCGCAGTAAAGATATTCTGCTTCAGCTGTGCTTTTATGGTTTTATCCTCAAAGGTGAGGTCAAATAAAGTGAGGTCGAATCTTTCGTTTAACGTTTTTAACCAATCGTCCTGCGAAATCGCTGCATTGGTTTGAGCTGTAAACTTCTTAACGATACCTAATGTATAGTATGTGCCCATTTTTTTTACCTTATACTCTGAATTTTACTGGCATGGATATCCTTCAGATCGGATTGTTTATCATAATAATGGATGGTTTTATTTCTGTCAAGTAGTTACCCGGCAACTGCACATTCCGGGATTACTAAATCTGACCTGAATTACAGTTGCCTGCGGGGAAATATACGGTGTATATATAAGGAAATATTTCAGGATGGATGCTCCCTTCTGATCTTCATGCTCTTCATGGTGGAAAAACGGACCATCCGCCTCTCACAGGGGACACAGGGATTCACGGAGAAGCTCCCTTACCTAAAACAATCCTCCGTGTATCTTCGTGTGCTTCGCCTGCCTGTCGGCACCTGTCTGCCGACAGGCAGATACAGGTGAGAAACCGTTCCCTGGATAATCATTGACAGAGTCTGAGTAGTAAGGAGAATAGTGCAGGAGGGAAGCCATGAAAGCAATCACGATATCTATTCCTGACCAGTTAGAAATGAATGATTATGAAATTCGGTATGCGCTTGCAATACGGCTCTATGAAACCGGCAAGTGTTCGCTTGGGCAGGCAGCGGAAGTTGTAGGTATCTCCAAGCGGGCTTTTATCGAGACGATGAACGTTTTCGGTGGTTCTGTTTTTTCTGGTTACACCAGGGAGGAGCTACAGTCAGACCTGAATCATGCGTGATTATATTTCTAATACAAGTTGTCTCATTTTATTGAATAAAATAAATCGTTTGGATTTATTGGAGAAAATGTATGGTCGCGTCCTGATCACCGAAACAGTAAAAGATGAGTTTGGCGAAGATGTTCCGGAGTTCAATGAAATTCGTTCCCTTAAAAATCCTTCAACATTTCTTGCTCACCGGCAGTTCATCGACCCCGGGGAAGCTTCCACTATTTCACTTGGAATAATTATGAAAGCGAAGGAACGAGGCTTCGTTACTTCAGTAAGAGGTTATCTGGAAGATTTGCAAAAAAATGGCATGTGGATTTCGGAAGAATTAATCCATGAATTACTGGATCTATCCGGAGAAGTTAAAGGAGCTTAAGCAAGCCCAATGCCCGCACCGGATACAGAACGACCGAAAAGAGCTTGCGTATTCTTTTTTATCGAGGAGAAGGGTTTGCGCTTCGCGCAATGTTGAATTGTGAGTTTTGAATGTTGAATGGGCTGATATACTGGAAGCCGACTCTTCTTGTTTTCAAGTGCTTCATGGTGAAATAATTTTTACTTTTAAAATCCGCCGGAACTCCGGTTTCTGGCTGTATGAGAGTTCTTTCCGGTATTCAGCCAAGCGGTTTATTTCACCTCGGTAATTATTTTTCCATGATAAAGCGGATGACGGAACAGCAGCAGAAGTCAGAGCTTTATCTTTTCATTGCCAGTTATCATGCCCTGACCACGGTAACGGATGGGAAGGTATTATCTTCTAATATAATGAATGCGGCCACTGATCTGCTTGCTCTGGGGGTGGATCCGGATCGTACTGTATTCTGGGTGCAAAGCGATGTGCCCGAAGTTAATGAACTTTCGTGGATCCTTTCTACTTCCATCACTGTGCCTCAGCTGGAACTCGCGCATTCCTACAAAGATAAAACGGCAGCGGGGATCATTCCTTCTGCGGGGCTCTTTACATATCCGGTTCTTATGACTGCAGACATTCTGCTTTTCGGTGCACAGAAAATTCCGGTGGGTAAGGATCAGAAGCAGCATCTGGAAATGGCAAGGGAGATCTGCCGCAAATTCAATCATCAGTACGGGGAAACCTTTATCATGCCCGAACCTGATATCCTCGAAGAAACGGCCCTTGTTCCTGGTACAGACGGCAGGAAAATGAGTAAAAGTTATAATAACTATATATATGTTTTTGCAGAGGGGAAAGAACTGAAGAAAAAGGTAATGTCGGTGGTAACAGATTCTGCAGGTGTGGATGAGCCTAAAAATCCGGAGGGTGCAGCGCTTTTCGATCTTTTTGCCTTATTTCTCAATGAAGAGGAAAGGGAAGCCCTTAAGGAAAGATTCCGGACCCCCGGCGAAGGTTACGGCCACATTAAGGCGGATCTTCTTAAAAAAATCGAAGAGTATTTTGATCCCTTCCGTGCAAAAAGAGAAGAGTATCTGAAACGTCCGGATGATGTGCGCGATATTATGGCGGCAGGGGCAAAAAAAGCGCGGGCTGTTGCCACTGAGTATCTGGACCTTGCGCGTTCCCGGACCGGACTTAGGTACTAAAAAAATTCAGGAGCATTCGACCTCCCAATAAAATTTTTTTCAAAAAAAGTGCTGATTTGATTTTTTTTATACCTGTAAAGGTATGAGGCAATCAGCAACAATCGTTAAAGCTGTAACGGTATTCATATCGGCTGCCGTGATTCTGTGGTCTGACAAACCGGGATTTGTGTTTCAGATTCTGGCAATTTTCACACTTCCGGCAGCGTTCCTGGTGCGGATACCTGCGGTCCCTTTTTCGCGGTTTATACCGTTCCTTGTTTTTTACATACTCGCATTCAGTCTTTCTCTGAGGCCGGTTCTGGTGCAGCCTCCTGATCTCTGGTTTATGCATTCCGACGGGGCCGCATCCGAAAGAAACAGCAGACCCGATTACTCTAAGGCTCTTGCAGCGGAAGCGAGGATTCTGAAGGAAATCAGCCCTGGCAGATATCTGGCCAGAGTCAGAATTCTTTATACAGAACATAAAACATCCTTTTATAAAAAGAAAAGAAAAATTACTTATTATAAAAAAAATATCCCTGAGAATCAGGATGATCTGAAAAGCTTTCCTGTATACATAAATATTAACGACGATACTCTGCATTCCGGCTGCTTTCTGTATTTAAGAATTTTCGGAAGGGCCGTACCGAAAAGGATGGATCCTGCGACTGAGTCCGGGAGATCTTTCGCTTTGTATCTCAGGCGGATCGGGGCAGTTTCTTATCTGAAACTTTCTTCAAAATATCATGTGAGGCAGAAAAACTGTGCGTACCCGTCATTTCGTGAAAAGGCTGTGTTTAAGATGAAGGAAATACTCGATCTTAAATCCGGTCTTTCTGAAGATTCGCTTGCCGCAGCAAAGGGAATGGTTCTGGGAAAAGCAGGGTTTCTGGATTATGATTTCAGGAAAAAAGCTCAGGTGATGGGGATCCTGCATCTGTTTGCTGCAAGCGGACTGCATCTTGGTATATTCTATGCGGTGCTTTATCTTCCTTTATCCTTTCTGACGGGTAAAAAGCATCCGATCTCTTTGCTTCTTCCGCTTGCAGCAGCAGCAGGGTATCTGTGGCTGCTTCAGTTTCCGGTTTCTCTGAGCAGGGCTTTTCTGTTTCTGGCTTTCTTTGCCTTTTTTTCGGTTAACGGCCGGAGGGTTTTAACAGGCGATCATATCCTCAACGCGGCGCTTCTGATTCTTATTCTGAATCCTTCAGAAACTGTAACTTTATCGGGTGCTTTATCATTCGGTGCGGTAACCGGCATATTGTTTTTTTACCGGCCCATCAGAGATTCTCTGCCGGACCCGTTCCGGAATTCAGGACCCCGCTCAGAAAAAAAAGTCAAAAGAAAAATAATGGAATTTATATATCAGAATCTGTCTGTGAGTACTGCTGCTGCTCTGCTTACGACGCCGTTTCTGCTGGGAAGTTTCGGAATTCATTCTTTTGCTTCGCAGATGATCAATATGATTGTGGTTCCGCTCACCGGACTGGTGCTTCCGCTGATCTATATACTGATTGCGGCTGAGCTGATTTTACCGGATCTGCCGGAGTTTTTCTGGATTCCTGTTCAGGCCGGCATGGGACTTTTTGACAGGATTGTGGAACACGGAGCCCGTTATTCATTATTCTATGAATATGCATCTCTTTTCAGTTTTCCGTTTGCAGCTGCTTTCCTTCTTTCCGGTGTTCTGATCTTTTCAAGACATTTTCATTCCGGAGACTCGGCCTCGGATAAAAACACAAACCGCAGAATGCAGCAGAGAATCAGAATGGTTGTTTTTATACTGATTCTGCTGCTGGGTCCGGTTGGTTATCTGGTTTCGGGAGTATTTCAGGGAAGGGCAGTTTTTTTCGGGAAAGAGGGGAAACAGTTTCAGCTTTCCGTAAAAGAGACTCCGGAAAAAAATGACGCTGACTCAGATGGATCAGCCAGGTTTTCCTTACTTCAGCCGCAGCAGCATTAAGAATCTCTATGCCGGAACAGATTTCGGTATAAGAAAAAAATGGGGTCAGAATTTTCTTACTGACCCCAATCATATTGAAAAAATCGTATCTCTCCTTCGTTACCGGGAACTGCCGGTGATTGAAATCGGACCCGGTCTCGGCGCCCTTACCTGGTCTTTACTTAATAAAAATTATAAAGTATTCTCTGCTGAAATTGATCCTTTCCTTTCTGATGTATTAAGGCAGACTTTCTCAGCTAATGCAGATTTCACTCTCTGGGAAGGGGATGCTCTGAAAATACTGGATGTTCCCGGCGAAACTCTTTCTGGTATGATTGGTTCTGAATCCTGCATTTTTGCCGGAAACCTTCCTTACTACATAACAACAGACCTCCTTGTGATGATGTCCGGTAAAAAAATCTGGAAGGAAGGTGTGTTTCTTGTACAGAAAGAATATGCAGTCCGCATTACAGAACCGGGTGCAGAAAGTTCCATTTCCGTTTTTTTAAAGAATCTGGCCGAATGGAAATACAGCCACGAAGTTCCGCCTGCAGTTTTCTATCCGCAGCCTTCTGTGGATTCTGCAGTTATTTACGCTGAAAGGAGGCCCGAGCCGCTTTGTGATCCGGCGGTTCTGGAAAAGCTTCTAAGGTTCAGCTATCGGGGAAAAAGAAAAAAGATTTTCAATTCCTGGAGGATGGGAGACTGCGGAATATGGAGTCCGGAGCAGCTTCGTTCTGCTGCGGAAAGTCTGGGACTCTCTGCAGAAAAACGTCCCGAGGAATGGCAGCCGGAGGATTATTATGCTCTGGCAGGAAGCCTCATGCTTCCTTCACAATCATAAGGAAATCAGGCAGGGAGCGGATGGGATCAAAATCCGGATCAGTGCGGGCTGTGGTTCTGTAACGCTCTCTCAGTCTTACTGCTTCAGAAAGATCCGAAAGAGATTCCTCCGTTTTACCCGATAATGCGTGAACACAGGCCCGGTTATACCAGGCTCCTGCGAAATCTTCGCGGCATTCAATGGACTTTGTATAATGATCAGCGGCTTCCTCATAGCGCTGCAGCCTGTAACAGGCATATCCCAGGTTATTCCATGCTCCCCCGAAATCAGGATCTGATTTGACGATTTTATTATAAATATCATATGATTTACTGAACTGACTGGTTCTGTCGAGGGATACTGCATAACTGAAAAGAATATGCTGATCATCAGGATATCGGCGAAGCAGTTCTTCGTAAATTTCTGAGGCTGCCGCAGCATCTTTCATTCGTGAGAGGATGTCCGCTTTATGCATCAGGCTTTCCGGGTTAGCCGGATCTTCCGAAAGCAGAGCTTCCCAGTAATCCAGCGATTCTCTGTATTTTCCGGCACTGTAAAGAAGCTGTGCCGTTTTTCTCTGCATTTCAGGATCCGTCACTCCTTTCAGAAGAGATGCGGCTTCCGCGAGAGACAGCAGTGCTTCTTCGGTCTTTCCGTCATCTGCATCAATAAAAGCCTTCTCTTTAAGGCCACGGGCGTCTTTCCGGAGTTCATTATAGCGATCTATGAATTCACGGGCTTCGCTGTGTCGGCCCGCACTTCTCAGAGTTCTGCCTTTAACAAAAAGCCATTCCGCATAAAAGGGATTTTTGTTCCAGGAATCCTCCTGGGAGGGAAGGGTATCCAGAAGATGAAGCGCAGTTCTGAAGTCCGACTCATTTGTATGGATTGCAGCAAGAGAAAGCACTGCACGGTGAAGAGCAGGATTCAGCGAAAGGGCTTTTTCATAATATGCCCGGGCCAGTTTTTCGTCTTTACGGCGAGAGCTCAGATTTCCAAGAATACGCCAGGCGGGAGCCGAAAAATCCGGACAGAGTTCAGTTAATTTTTTTAAATATATTTCCGTGTTCTGATCGTCTCCGAGCATGTAGCTCAGCATCCCGGCTGCCGAGAGTGCAGAAAGACGCAATGGTTCTTTATCGAGAATTGTCCGGTATGCTTCGAGTGCGGCATTGTAATCCTTGAGACCCGTTTCGAGTATCACAGCTTTTTCGGTCAGAAGTTCGGCTGATTCAGGATCAGAGCGAAGGGCCTCCTCAATCAGGTCAAGGGCTTCCTGATTTTTAAGCAATCTGCGTAATTGCCGGGACCTTTCAGCCGCTTCAGTCATAGGATTATATTTTCACAGCAGAAAAAGTCCGAAACAAAAAAAGAAGTTGCCCGGAGAACCGACAGAAAATTTTCTAAAGCTCAATCTGAAAGAGGAGGCCGTTATGGCTAAAGTAATGCTCCGGGAAAGCAACGGACAGGTTCTGTTTTATGTTGCTAAAAAAGACCTTGAGGAACCTATCACAAAAATCGAATTTGATTCTCCTGAAAAATGGGGAGGAGAAGTCACTCTTGCCAACGGGCAGGTTTGGTTCATTGAACCAGGTCCGAAAAAGGTTCCATCCGAAATAAACGCAAAAAAAGTCTCCGGGGAAGAATAAGCCGCGAATTTCTCAGGCCATCCTCCGGCACATTCCCTGAATAGTCGGCGGATTCCGGGGCGAGGGCAAGCGGGGGTTGGCGGGAGCCGAATCCCGAAGCGCAGCAGATAATCATAAAGTTAAACGCGGTCCGCATGCGCCACGGATGGCGCTTATTACAGAAATCTATCGACCGGTACATCAAAGATCTCAGCAAGTTTCTTTGCGCTCTCCTTGCTGATACCCCGAATCCCTTTTTCCATATTGGAAACATGCTGTCTGGGTAAACTTCCGAGTTTTTCACCAAGTTCAGCCTGAGTCATAGAATGAAGCTCTCTGTAAATTTTCATATTCTCACCGGGAGAAGTTGAAGCTTCGGTTTTTTTATACCAATCAGTATCAAATATATCAACAAGAGCTTCATCATCAGAAGCAGTTATTTTCAATTTATTCCCATATTCATGCTTTAGAACTTTGATAAGATCAGCAGGAATGGAGTCACCTTTGATACTGATTTCAATATGGGGCGTTTTCACGACTGCCTGCATAATAGACCTTTATAATGATAGATTTCTTTTCCCAGAGCGCTAAAATTAGGATACTCAGATCGAATGGGCCCTTTATCTCTTAAATCTTTGATTAAAGTGGCAAATTTCTTCTGAGTTTTTTCGGGCATTTTTTGCACAGATTTCAAAACCTTTCTCTTTACCCGAATACCAAACACAGGATAATTGTAATCAAAATATGGTTACGTGTCAAGTGGAAAAAATCAAATTTTTATCCCGGCCACGGATGGCCGGGTCTATGCGGAATGGCGTGTAACGATCACGGTTTCACGAAGTTGGCCACAGGCCAATTTGCCGAAGCCCGACCCCATAGGCTCACCTATGATCACTCCCCAGATTATGCGCCGTTCGACCACGCCCCGTGAAGCCAAGGACAGCGAAACGGGGCGTCAGGAATCTAATAAATCCCAATGAGGTGTTGATTTTGAAGATTTAATTTTCTTCATAACACTATAGAAATTATCAAATACCTCTTTCTTACTTTTTCCAGAATATTGCTCTGCAAAATAAGAGGAAGTTTCCATCTCCTGAACTTCTTTTGTAAAGGCATACAGAGCCAACTGATTGATCGATACACCTTGTTCATCGGCGATTCTTTCAATCTTATGTTTTAATTCAGCAGGAATTCGGATTGTAAGAACGGAAGCTTTATTTTTCATTTTGTTTCCTCCATAGTTTTATAAATTCAGTCGGAGTTATTATATTCAGATCTTGAAATTTGAGATCATTTTCTTTGGTATAATCCTTCGTGTTGGACGTAATCAAATACTTAGAATTTGAAGCAAGTGATAATTCCACGAACAGGTTATCAGCTTCATCTTTTAGGTTTGGCCTAAATGTATAAAAAATAGTTATCGGAATAGAAATAAATGCAATAAATTCCAGTACAGCGTTTATATCATTTTCATATAGCCCCAAATCCTTGAGTGATTTCTTCCGAAGCAGAACATCTTTATACTCCGAGTAAACTGGAACAGATAATGCCAGTCGAATTTTTCTTTCAGAAATGAGGTTTAATATAAAATGTGAAGCCCCATTCTTATTCCTAAGAGCCTGATAGAGCACATTGGTATCCAGTGTGATGACCATTAAGATATGATAGCAAATACGCTATCAATTGTCAACTTAATAATTTTGCTTCTTTGCGGCCACGGATGGCCGCTATTTGAGATTGGCGCATAATGGGCTTCGGGATTATCTGAAGTTCCTGAGGCATTCATGCCGAAGGGAATTTCGGATAATCCCGTGTTAGCCGAAGTGGCGTCTTCGCCACGAAGTTAACGAGGGCGAGAGCCCGAAGCCCATTAGTCAAAAAAAGCGAAGCGCCATTTTGACTAACTCTTTATATACACATTGCGCTTTATAAAAAC
>CAZQKZ010000069.1:0-11506 GCA_964594095.1 uncultured Leptospiraceae bacterium
GATTCGTCGCCCAAATTAAGACAATCGTTGCATCGTCATGCATAATCCGGGTTAAGACTCTGACGATGCGTTATATGCTTTGAAATCCAGTTCTTTTTGGAAAGTATCACCCTTTCAATATCGGCATTGGTGGCCCTGACCGGCACATAAACTATCAGCCGGGATTCCCTGTCAATTTTCAGCCTGTAAGAACGTCTTTTTTCTTTTTTTACGACATAATCGATGCGATAGCCGCTGAATTCTAAATAATCCTGCATTTCCGGGTCAGTATTCGGCTGCCCGGTTTCAGAGCAAGTCTAATTCCTAAGATCATCCCATGAAAGTTTCAGAGAGATTCTCATCTTCCTTTCTTTCCTTTTCGCTTTAATCTCCATTAGAATGAGTCCGTCCGGGCTGAATTCTATGGATCCTGGTTTCAGATCGAGCTGAATTTTACCTTCTTCCAGACCCCTGCGGACAGTTTCCAGATAGCGGATAACGGTGTCCTTATCGGCAAGGGACTCCTGTCTGAATTCTTCGTTTGCTTCCATTAATATTAAAACTCATTGTATCCGGTAAAAAATCCAGTCTTTTTCCTCTGTTTTATCAAAAACATATTGTAATCTGAATTGAAGCCGGATCATGCTGTAAAAAAGGTTATCCCCCGGTTCCGGACAGGAATTCCCTGCATCCGGCGTGGGCAGGACAATTTAACAAGGGAGTTAAAAGATTATGACAATCAGAATCGGTATAAACGGTTTCGGAAGAATCGGACGTCTGGTGTTTCGCGCTTCTGTGGAAAGAAACAACATGGAAGTAGTGGGAATCAATGACCTGATCGATGCAGATTATATGGCTTACATGCTTAAATACGATACAGCTCACGGTCGATTTAAAGGAGATGTCTCCGTAAAGGACGGAAAGCTCATAGTGAATGGCAAAGAAATCCGTGTAACTTCAGAAAAAGATCCGGCCAATCTGAACTGGGGAGCCATCGGCGCGGACTACGTACTTGAATCCACTGGTATCTTCACCTCCACAGAAAAAGCAATGGCCCACATCAAAGCCGGTGCAAAGCGAGTGGTTATTTCTGCACCTGCCAAGGACGACACTCCTACTTTTGTTATGGGAGTAAACCATACCGAATACAAAGCAGACATGGCTGTTGTAAGCAATGCATCCTGTACAACAAACTGCCTTGCTCCGGTGGCTAAAGTGCTTCACGATAACTGGGGAATCGCAGAGGGCCTGATGACTACCATCCACTCAGTTACTGCTACTCAGAAAACAGTGGACGGACCATCGGCTAAGGACTGGAGAGGCGGCCGGGCCGGATTTCACAACATTATCCCGTCTTCCACTGGTGCCGCAAAAGCAGTGGGACTGGTGATTCCTTCGCTGAAAGGTAAACTCACCGGTATGTCTATGCGCGTTCCTACAGTGAATGTTTCGGTTGTGGATCTGACTGCCAGACTTGAAAAACCTGCAAAATATGAAGAAATCAAAGCAGCCATGAAAAAAGCTTCAGAAACAACGATGAAAGGAATTCTCGGATACACAGAAGATGCTGTGGTTTCTTCTGATTTCATGAGTGATCCCCGCACATCCATTTTCGATGCTTCAGCAGGAATTCAGCTTTCTGATAATTTCGTGAAAGTGGTTTCCTGGTACGATAACGAGATGGGTTATTCAAATAAATGCCTCGATCTGATGACCCATATGGATACTGTTAAATAAAAAAATAACTGCGAAGCTGCCCTGGGATTCATCATCAGAGTCCCGGGGTCCTGTGTTTCTGATCTTTTTTATCCCGCAAAACCACTACGGACCTTTGCCTCCGGCAATGCTTTTTCCGGTTTCAGAACTTAAGATGATTGACAGCGGCTGCCCTGAAAATCAGGCTTGTATTACATGGAAAATATTATTGATATAGACGGTGTCTCCATCCATCTGGGCAAACCAGACCATATTGAATCAGAATGGGTTGGCAATATGGATATTCTCAATCAGATTCTTGCCTGCTGGATTAAAGTGCACCCCGACGATCTGCCACTGAATCCCCGCCTTATCGGCAGACCAGGAGTCGGAAAGACCACACTGGCAGCGGCAGCAGCCAGAAAACTGCAGAAACCCGTTTATATTTTTCAGGCTACTATGGACACAAGACCTGAAGACCTCCTGATAACTCCTGTTATTGCAGAGAATGGTAAAATTAAATATGTGGCCTCCTCTCTTGTCACCGCAATGATCCGGGGCGGAGTCGCGATTCTCGACGAAGGAAACCGCATGAGCGAAAAATCCTGGGCATCCCTCGCTCCCCTTCTTGACCATCGGCGTTACATTGAATCCATTGTGGCCGGTCTTAAAATCAAGGCCCATCCTGAATTCCTTTTTGCCACTACTATGAATGAAGATTCCTCCACCTATGAAATTCCCGAATACATAAAAAGCAGACTCCAGCCTCAGATCTACATAGACTTTGCTGATGCCGACGAAGAAATGGAAATTCTGAAGTCCAATATGCCGTTTGCACCTGATGAAATTCTCGCTTATGTGGTGAATTTTCTGCAGGCCGCCCATGCTTCAGACGAACCCTTCTCAGTGCGCGACGGAATCAATATCACAAGGATGGCTCTTAAAGCCGGAATATCAAAAAAATATATGGAACCATCGGCAGACGGCCGGCCAATCAGCGGAAACACACTGGATGAACGCAGGCTGCGTGAACTGCTTCACGATTCCGTAATGGGCGTACTCGGCGATAACGCACTGCGGTATCTGACTTGACCCCTGATACCGGCTGCAATTCACTGCCTGCATGACTATGACCGAATCCGGACAAAAGGAACCGACAGCGAAAACGCATCAGATCCTTGCCCAGAAGTACAGGCCCCAGAAATTTGCTGATGTGGTGGAGCAGGATACTGCTGTTCAGGCACTTGGAAATGCTTTCCGCGAAAATATCCTGGGAACGGCCTACCTGTTTTTCGGAACCCGGGGGGTCGGTAAAACCACCATCGCGCGAATTGCAGCTAAACGGGTCAACTGTCATAATCCACAGGGTAACGAACCCTGCAATGAATGCGAAAGCTGCGTTTCCATCACCTCAGGTCATTCCATGGATGTAATCGAAATTGATGCGGCATCCAACCGGGGAATTCAGAACATCCGGGAACTCCGTGAAAGCGTGAAGTTCCAGCCGATGAACAGTCATAAAAAAGTCTATATTATTGACGAGGTTCACATGCTGACAGCTGAGGCCTTTAATGCCCTGCTGAAAACCCTCGAAGAACCTCCCCCGCATGTTCTGTTTATTCTGGCTACCACCGAACTCAATAAAATTCCTGAAACCATACTTTCCCGCTGCCAGGTTTTTATATTCCGCCGGGTTCCTCTGGTAAAACTCCAGGAACACCTTGCATCAATCTGTAAAAAAGAAAACATTGCAGCAGATGACGAAGCACTGTTCTGGATCGCAAGAAAAGGCGACGGTTCAGTCCGGGACAGTCTGAGCTTCCTTGAGACCGTCATCACATACAGCGGAAAAAAAGTCACTGCTCAGACTGTTAAAGAGATCACAGGGGTTGTCTGGTTTGATACATATCTCCGGCTAACAGAAGCTCTGCTGCAACCGGAAAGCAGTTCTTCTGAAATTCTCGAACCCATTCGGAGTATCTTTTCTGTTGGGGGAGACTTAAGCCGTTTTGCCTGGGATTTTGTCGATTTTCTGCGGATTGCCATTCATGTTAAGAACGGAATAGAGGATCCTGAGTTTCTGGGGGTGCCCGATTCCGAAATCAGCTCCATTCGCAAGGCACTTTCCGATTCAGATCCCGTCCGGATCCAGATCATCTTTGACGGAATTTATAATCTTATCCACCGGGCGGGGGTTCTTCGCCTTCGCAATTCCTATGAATCGCGGGTGCTCATTGAAGTAGAGCTGTATTCCATAAAGGAAAAACTTTCCCGCCCTTCCCTCAGTTCGGTAATTCATAAAATAAACAAACTAAGTTCAGCTCTGAGAGAAGGTATCCCCTACTCCCCTGAAAATGACATTCAGGAAAAATTTCTGGGGACCGTTGTGGATCCGGAAACCGTACCCAGAGTTTAAAGCACAGCATCCCATATAAAATCAGAATTCAGGAGATAAAAATGTTTAACATTAAAGATATGTTTGGAAACCTGGGAAACCTTGCAGGTATGCAGGCACAGATGGCAGCCATTCAGAAGCGGGTCGCCGCGATGAAAATTACCGGAGAAGCAGGAGCAGGCATGGTAAAAGTCACGGTTAACGGAGAAAACAAGGTTCTGAAGATTGAAATAGACGACAGTCTGCTGAATAAAGACTCGAAGTCTATGCTGTCTGAGCTTATCATCTCTGCAGCCAACTCTGCCCAGGAAAAATCCCGTGAAGCCATGCAGCATGAAATGAAAGGCCTCCTTGGCGGACTGGGGAACATTCCTGGTCTCGATAAAATGCTCGGTAAATAAGCTGTTCTGTTATGTATCCTGCCTTAGATCAGCTGATACATCTTCTCTCTGCGCTGCCGGGAATCGGTAAGCGCAGTGCCATGAGAATCGCTTTTCATATTCTGCAGAATGACCCCCATTATGCTGCAGAGCTTGGGCAGTCCCTTATGAATATTCGTGAACGGATTTTCCTTTGCGAAAAATGCGGAGGATTCTCTGAAGGACCAGTCTGCGATATATGCAGCAATCCGCGAAGGGATGCCCGCATTCTGTGTGTCGTGGAACAGCCCAGTGATATTTTTGCAGTGGAAGAAACCGGTGAATTCAGCGGTCTGTACCATGTGCTGATGGGGGCCTTGTCTCCTCTGGACGGGATTGGTCCGTCTGATCTGCGTCTCAATGAGCTCACTCAGAGAATCAGCGAACTTCCGGTCGAAGAGATTCTGATCGCTACAAATCCCACAATGGAAGGGGATGTAACAGCCCAGTACATCGCAGAAATGCTGAAAAACCGGGAAATACATATCAGCCGACTGAGCCATGGAATCTCCACCGGAAGCTCCATTGAATTTGCAGATAAATCCGCACTGGCCCGCAGCATCCGGAACCGCCAGGAAATCTGATTCATCTTTCCTAAAAAAAAATGAATATCAGGGCAAAAAGCTTGCCGTCCAGGAACTGTCTGATTTTATTCATTCCATGAGCAGAATCAGACACTCCCTTGGATTTTCCGGAATACTGGGCACAGTCCTACTTCTTTTTTTCACGAACCCCGGCGCTGCCCAGGCTCAATCCTGGAGCCTCAGAGAGGCAGGGGTAGGAATTTACAATTACGATTCAGACTACGACAAAACTCTGAAAATAGTAAGAAAAGGTGCTTCATTCAGTCAGAAAGAACTTTACGAAATGGGTGCTTTTTCAGGCAGAATGGGCCCGGCATTCGGGGGCTGGATATCGGGTCCTCCGGTCAGTCAGTTTTCTGACCCGAACGGGAATGCAGTCTGGCTTTATTCGTATGTGCTGACCTACCCGAATGGACAGAAATACGAGTCCGGAAAATCAGGTTTTTACAGCCCGGGCTTCGGAACCTTTTCTATAAATACCGGTGGAATGACAGGAAACTGGAAGCTGGATTTCTTTATCTGGAATAAAAAAACCAGTGAAAGCAGAAAGGTTCAGTCCATTGAATTTACGATCACTCCCTGATTAAGTTATCCGTAAAAATTTACAGGACAATGAAAATTTTCCACTTTACAGAAGAATCACCCTGGAAAATCTGACTCATTATGCGTGAACTGATTAAACTTGAGTCAACAGCCGGAACCGGGGTGTTTTACACTGCCACAAAAAACAAAAAGCTCCATACTGAAAAGATGGAAGTAATGAAGTACGACAAAAAAGCCCGCAAGCACGTAAAATTCGTAGAAAAGAAGCTCAGCAAATAATAGCTGAGCCGCCTGCCTGGTTTCCAGTCATCCTGTTATATACTGTGACAGGATGCTGTGGATAAAGGCAGTATTATGTCACATTACAATGTGACAATAGTATTCCTCCCTCTTAAAGAATTTTTTCAATTCTACCCTGAATAAATCTTTACTTTTTTACTCACAGTATAAGTATCTGCGCATGTCAGGACTTAAACTCAGAACACGACTTCTCCTTGCTTATATTTTATTTGCGATCATCAGTCTCGGAGGGCTTGGTTTTGCGGTTGTGCGGTTTTCCATTAATACGTACACGGAAAAATTCCTTGAGCAGAAACTTTCGGTCGCGCGCGGCATTGCCCGTTCCATTGACGGAGACGTACACAGCCTTTTCACAAACGCAGAAGCCGTCAATCTCCCGGAGTATAAACGGTATTATAAAATGATGCGGGGCATCTGGGATAATGAAAAATATATAACATATCTTTATACAATTAACATCCATCCGGAAACCAAAGAAATCACCTACGCAGTCGACCCTTACAATATCCGCTTTGACACAATCTGGGTGGAGTCCGGTGAGTTTGCCTTTGAAATATTTCTCGATGAACAGGGAAGACCGGCCATACTCTATGATTTCGAAACTAAAACAACTGACTTCAGTATCCCTTATAAAGGAAAGGAATACAAATTCTCATTTCTCACCCGGTCCGATGTCTCCGAAGTAAAAATCAATGATGTTACTCTTTTCCGTATCCCAAAAGGAAAGACTATAAATGCAGTTCTTCCGGACGGCTCCCTGATCAGTCCTGACTCACGCGAAGGCGCTTCCGAAGGCGATTTTGGAAACGGAAAAACGGAAATTACCTACTACTTAAGCCTTGCCGGGGAACCGGCTTCCGAACCAGGCTTTGAATTCCGTGAAAGCGAAGAGGAAGTTGCGCAGATCAGGAAAATTGCTGAATCAGGAAAAGATTTTGTCGAACCGCATGCAGAACAGACTCTTTACGGAAATCTGCTGAATGCCTATGCCCCCATTCGTAACCAGGACGGAAAGATCACCGGCATGGTGATCATTGATGTGAACGACAAGGAACTCAGAAACTATATCAATTCAATACTTTACAATCTTCTTTATATTTTTGCCGGTCTGCTTCTCCTTGCAGTCCTGATCGGCTGGATTCTTGCTAAAAATCTTACCAGACCGCTTGATGTGCTTTCCGGGGCTGTGCGAAGGATTGCCGGGGGAGATTACTCAACCAAGGTGGATTTGAAAAACCGGCACGATGAATTCGGAATGCTTGCAGAAAGCTTCAATCAGATGGTAGACGAAGTGGATCGTGCCTATGGTGATCTTCGCAAAGCCAATGACTCCTTTGCCCGGTTTGTTCCTAAGGAATTTCTCCAGCAGCTTGGCCGCGAAACCATAACCCAGATTGAGCTGGGTGATCATGTAGAACGCGAAATGACTGTGCTGTTCAGTGATATCCGTAATTTCACAACGATTTCAGAATCCATGAATCCGAAACAGAATTTCACTTTTGTAAATGAATATCTTGGGCAGATGGGACCTATTATCCGAAAACACAACGGCTTTATAGATAAGTATATCGGCGATGCCATTATGGCTCTGTTTCCGGGTGATCCTGGAGACGCAGTGCTTGCAGCCGCCGAGATGCAGAACGCCATACCTTTAATTCAGGAAAAACTCCGGGAACAGGGAATTGCGGTTCCACTCGCTGCCGGTGTAGGAATTCATTCCGGCCACCTTATGATGGGGACTGTGGGAGAAACTGCGAGAATTGACGGAACAGTAATTTCCGATGTTGTTAATGTGGCATCCAGACTGGAAAGTCTGAATAAAAAAATGGGTTCCTCTGTTTTAATCAGTGAGACGGTTTATCAGCATCTGAAACGAAACGATACTCTACCCAATGAACTGGTGTTCCGTCATCTTGGGCTGGTAAAGGTAAAAGGAAAGAACACTGCCCTGTCTGTTTACGAAATACTGAATCCCTCTGATCCTGCCCATGCAGGCCGGTGCAGAAGTCTTGGTGAATTCGGGGAAGCTCTCAAAAGCTTTATGAAAGGTAATTACGAAGAAGCGCTTACAGGATTCAGGCAGCTGACAGAACTGGATCCACTCGATACAGTCAGTGCTGCTTATATAAAAAATATAATGAATAAATCAGATCTCGAAACAGTCTGAACCGGATCATTTTTTACTGTATTTCCGGAAACTCAGCTATGGGTGTATGCACAGCCCCATCGGGACGGAGTATGCTGCTGAAAAGAACAAACTGCTCTGCTGTAAATTCCGATCCGGTAAAATTCCGGTAATTTTCAAGCCAGGTATGAAGCCTTGCTTCACTTAACGATTTCACCCGGGCAAGGGTTACATGCGGATGATACGATCTTTTTTCTTTTTTTATTCCCGCAGCAGAAAGCACTGCTTCAGTTTTTTTATAAAGCTCTGTTAAAGCCGGACTTTCCGAAACCCCGGCCCATAGAATGAGACCCGAATTACTGCGAAATACTCCCACGGATTTCAGACTCAGTCTGAAAGGCAGAAGCCCGGTGCAGTCCACAGTCCCAAGCATTTCAGTAATCCGGTCGGCCTGAGCAGTTTCTGTGTCGCCAATAAATTTTACTGTAATATGGCGGGTATGCGGCTCGGTCCACCTCACACCAGGAAGACCCAGGGTCAGCTTCTCGGTTTCTTCAAGAATTACGTCAGGAAGCTCGATGGCTGTAAAAAGTCGCATAAGCCATCCTGAATATAATTCCGGAATCCTGAAAGTTTTTTTCACGATGCTGATGAAAGCAGAACAATACCGATGGTCCAATCAGATACACCTTTGATTTTATTCCTGGAAAGACTGTAGAGAACGGAAAAAACCACTGGAAGTAAGCTGAGAGTTTTCTGGTCAAGTTCCGGCATATTGATTCCCTTTGCTTAGATTATCGGAAAGAAATTCCCTGGTTTAATAAATATGATTGCATCCGGGAATGTTTTATTTTATTCATAATCTATTCACAGATCAGGCGATAGTTTTATATGAATACAGCTTTTTTCCGAAATTAATGGCTGTTTTTTCTTGACATTCTATTCATATTCTATTCATATTCTATTCATGAAGTCGGTGATTCTCCGCAGATTACGCTTGGAAACAGCAGATTCTGCTTCTCTTTGTCAGTATCTGGGTGTCAGTCAGCCTACTCTTTCCAGGATTTTAAAACCGCTTACAGAGTCGGGAGAAATTATCCGGATCGGAAAAGGAAAAAAAAGTCGGTATGGTTCTGTTAGACAGGTTCCCGGCTTAAACATTCCTGAAGGAATACCTGTATATTCCATCGATGAAACCGGAGAGGCACACCACTGCGGAGAAATCTGGCTGCTTCAATCCGGCGGCTCAGTGCACCGAAATGAAACTGATTTTCAGATCATGCCTCTTTTTCAGCCCCGCAGGGATTACTTACACGCCGGACTGCCGCTTTTTCTGGAATCCTTAAGACCAGAGGGTTTTCTGGGACGATTGCTGTGCCGCGAAACCCAGCCAATCAGCGGGCTGCCGCTGAATCCCCGCGACTGGACGGAAGATCAGATTCTGTATTTTTTAAATCATTTTGGCCGCGATCTTCCCGGAAATATCATCGCAGGGAGGCCGGCTCTCGAAGCTTTCTTCCGACAGGAATATTCCGTTATAAGAATATCCGATAAAGAACAGAAGTATGCTGCACTTGCAGAATCTGTGATAGCCGGTGAAAACCCCGGGTCATCAGCCGGAGGAGAACAGCCGAAATTCACCGCAGTAACCGAAGATGAAACCGGAAATATCATGCATGTGATTGTCAAATTTTCTCCTGAATCTTCAGATAATCCGGTTTCGGTCCGATGGCGGGATCTTCTTATCGCTGAATACACTGCGCTGAGTCTGCTTCACTCGAAGGGGATCGGCAGAAGTCCCGATAATTCTCCGTCACCTTATTCCCTGATCCGTGCCGGTAAAAGAATCATGCTGGAAATTCAGCGGTATGACCGCACAGGACTCAAAGGAAGGAAGCCATGGATCTCCATCGGGGCACTCGAGGATGAACTTTACGGACGCAGGGACAGTATCCGTGCCTCGCTGCTTCGTCTTAAAAAAAACAGACTGATATCAGAAAAGGATTACTGTAATCTTATGGTGGTTTCGCTTTTCGGGGACTTCATTGGAAACACTGACCAGCATTTCGGGAATGTCTCCTTTACATGGGATTCCGAAGGACTGAAAGCCGGCCCGCTGTATGATGTACTGCCGATGTTCTATGCTCCAAGGGGAGGCGGGGAAATCCTGAATGGTGTTCTGCATACGATGCCGGTTCCCTATCCGGAAGAATCATTGTTCTTTCAGAAGGCCCGGGAGCTGGCTTCTGCATACTGGGAGAATCTTTCCCAGAATACGAAGATATCTTCGGATTTTCAAAGCATAGCTTCTCTTAATCTCCAAAGAATATCTGATTCCGCCCGTTCTGCTTAGCTCAGCAGTTCCTCCAGTTCGGCTCTGGATACAGACGAAGCGCCGGCGGCCTCAGGATGATCCAGAACATCCCTGAACAGATTCCGCTTTATTTCCTGTAATTTGACTACTTTTTCTTCAATGGTTCCTTCGCTGATATAACGATAAACCATGACCCGGTTTTTCTGTCCCATTCGGTGAGCCCGGGCAGTCGCCTGTTCCTCAGCGGCAGGATTCCACCACGGATCGAGGTGAATGACAGTATCTGCCCGGTTGAGAGTCAGTGCACTTCCCCCTGCCTTAAGACTTATTAAAAAATACCTACCTTCACCTTCCTGAAACCTTTTAACTGATTCCGTTCTTTTCTTTGCAGGTGTGGTTCCGTCTATACGAAACCATGAACTTCCCGAATTCGTAAGCAGCTTTTCAAATAGGTCAAGGACATCAGTAAACTGACTGAAAACCAGAATGCCTTCAGAGCTGGACTCCAGCTTTTCCTTTTCCTCAGTGAACCATGAAAATTTACCGGATGCCGAAAGATTTTTCGGGGTATCTTTTTTAAGCTGATTTATTGTCTGAGCTGCCTTAGTTTTTCCAAGATCAGGATGACAGGCAATTCTTCTTAATTTTGTTAAATACGGGAGCATTTTCATGAGGTAATCCCTTCCGGCATTCTGAAGAACCAGGACCGCTTCCATCCGCGTTGCTTCATACAGAAGAGCCTGCTCCTTTTCCATAGGTATAACGATATTTTCATCGGACCGGGGAGGCAGCTCTGTAAGAACTTCAGATCTTCTTCGTCTGATGAGCACCGGGCTCAGCTTCTTCCGCAGAAGATCCAGTGATTCCTTATCCGGATTCTTAAACCTGGAAAGAAATGATTTTCTGCTCCCTGCATAACCTGGAAGAATCAGATCAAGGAGTGACCAGAGATCCCCAAGATGGTTTTCCAGAGGCGTTCCCGTAAGACAAAAAAAAGTTTTTGTCTGAAGCTTACGAAGAGAATTCGCAGCCAGGGAAAGATGATTCTTGGCAAACTGTGCCTCATCCACCACCACACTTTCAAAGGAAGCCTGACTGAAATCTTCAATGTCTCTCTGACGATTTCAGTCAGGCTTCCTTTGAAAGTGTGGT
>CAZQKZ010000070.1:0-11241 GCA_964594095.1 uncultured Leptospiraceae bacterium
GTACCGGAAAAGCTGGACCAGGGGATGATGTGCGGCATCAGTAAACAGACTTTCAAACTTCCGGATTAAATACATACACTGGCCACTGCATCCAGATTTAGAAACAGCCCCTCCCCGTCAAGATCAAAGAGGTGAGACCAATAACTCATGGATACCCGGAAAGGATCCTGTTTCTGTTTATTTCTTTCCTGATAGGGGTGATTTGCCGAATAATTTTGGATGAAAGAAGAAGAAACTGTGGAAGGTACAAAGTATCAAACACTAACCCAAGGGTTTCCTGATTTTAATGTTTCAATCCAGGGGCCATTGCAGGATAATTCAGTCATATTTTACTGCAGCAGAAAGATTAAAAAAAAGGCCCCGGTAACACACCGGAGCCTTTAGTGCAGCCTCAGCCGAGGCTTTTCAGATATTCTTTCTGCGCTTCGTAATCCACATTCTGGATGCCTGCCCAGGACTGGAGCAGTCTCCAGTTCTTACGGCGTTCCACACAGAAGAGAACCATCTGGCGGGAAATCCCCATCGGTACCATTCTATCGCCTTTCTCGGCCATAATATAGATACCTTTTACAGGTACAAAACTTCTGTGATTCGGATCGAGGTAACGGCGGTTCACTACATCATCCTGAGTAATGTTTTTCAGCTTTTCATCAAGGCTGGTCAGTGCTCCTTCTTCGCCTGGTTTAACGGTGAAGAAATGCTTGCGGAAACGCGCTTCTGTAGTTGCCCAGTGAGCCACTGTGTAATTGTAAGTCTGCTCAGATCCTGGGATGGTTTTCTGTCTCCAGTCACGATTCTGATCCGGGTTACCTTTCAGGGAAAGAGCCTCAGGATAGGTTTCACCGAGGGACGGATTGAATACAACTTCCGGCATACCCCGTGAATCGCGGGCAATCTGAGCCTGGGCAGTGGACATGGAATCAGGCACTCCGTGTTCCGGCTGACATGTTGTATAGGACTGGATGTAAGCAGAGCCTCTGTAAGCAACCGCATCGAGGATTGCTTTATAGAGATTTGCACTTCCGGCCATACTTACCTGAGCCACATACGGACTGCCGTGACCAGCCATCATGATGGAAGAAACTTCCTTACGTTCGGTCAGCTTACCTTCCGATGCAGCACCATGCTGGTTCATATCAAAGCCACCAGTCATAACGGAAGAATCGGAGTTCTGACCGCCTGTATTGGAATACACCTGAGTATCGAGCATCAGTATTTTCACGTTCGGACGGTTCTGCAGAACCACTTTGGAGAGGTTCTGGAAACCAATGTCACCCATAGCGCCGTCCCCGCCGATTGCCCACACTTTCGGAAGTTCCTGGATTTCAAGATCGGTCATGTGGGTATCGCTGAAGTGCGTATATTCAAAGTATTTATCCTGATCAATACCTGTTTCGCTTAACAGAGCATCTGCCAGTCTTTCCGGAAGCACGCTGCGGCGGGAATGATCAGCAATCATCGTTTCGCCGAAAGCCCAGGCAATAGTCGGAGAATCCTGGAATAAACTGTTCATCCATGGATACTGGTGCGGGTTGTTCGGGTGGGTGGAACCGTAAACCGAGTTACATCCGGTGGAAGAGGTCATCATCATAACAGACATACCATTTGCATGACGTCCGTCGACTGCCTGAAGATCGCGGTGATTGAATGCATCCTGCTCCATAACTGCAGCAATTGCGTGGATGAGATCTTCTTCGCTGCCTTTGAATTCTGCCTCCATGCGCTTAAAGCTGTCGGTTTCGTTCTCGGCACCAAGTCCCAGTATCAGATGCTTCACACCGGCTGCCCAATAACGGAATCCTTCCGGATTCTTTTCTTTGAGGGCACGCAGCTTCGCAGCACCATTCGTGCGAAGTTCCGCCACTTTAGAGTCAAGACGCTCTGCTTTTTTATGGTAAAGAGGCCGCATGTATGCTTCAGTGATTGTGGCAACCCCACGCAGAACGGATTTTTCACCGCAGCCTGCACAGGCACCGTCACCGGAAGCAAGCGCTTCGTAGAAGGAACGTACCATCAGGTGGTTCTGAAGAATAGCTGCACGCGCTTCCAGAGGAGCATTGATGTCGTACTTGCCAAGGAACTTCTGAGGAGTGTCGGGAAGGAGATCGAGGAAGCGGAGACCGGACTCATGGTTCCCGTTGATTTCTTCGGTTTCCTGAACCATTTTGAGGGCTTCGTGCTCACCGCATTCCACTACGCACTCCCCGCAGCCCTTGCAGAGATCAGAAACCATAATAGTAAAGAGACCGCCGTCACCGACTTTCTTTTTCTCGGGAATTTCGAAAATCGTGCGGGCTTTGGAATAAGCCAGAGGAACATCTTTCAGAATTCCCAGAACATCTGCTACGGCACCAGCCATGGCTCCGTTAGATTTAAGATCGTCTTTTTCGGAGATCAGAGCTTCTGCGTGAGTTTTAAACAGATCGGTAAAGTCCGGAGCTGTGCGGCCTTTATCCTGAACAGCTTCGAGCATTTCTTTACGAATGCGGGTGTCGAGTTCAGGAACATAACCCATCAGAGCTTTACGGGCCCCTTCGTCCTTCACATAATGGGAAATGGCAGTGGAAAGAACCTGAGAAATATCCTGTGCCGCGTTGGGAAGTGCTGTATCGGGGCATGCCACAATACATGCCATACACTGTGTACAGTTTGCCGGATTATAAACGGGCACCCTGCGACGGGCCACATACTTGGAGTTTTCCGCGGCAGAAGCAGCAGCCATAATACCAGTGGAAGCCAGAACCGAAGCAGGCTGATAGTAACCAAGACCTGCCTTGAATTCCGCATTGTAAGCAGCAGTGGTATGATACTTATGCTTTTCGGGCTGAGGCTTTTTAACCGCACCGTCAAAACGGGTGGAGCAGCTTGCAGGAAGCAGAACATCCCCGCGCATAGAACTGCGGTCCGGTGCATCCAGTGCACCGTATTCCGCCTGCCAGACCTTACTGAATCCCGCGCTCATGGTAAGCATGTTGGATTTAACCACAGCTTCTCCGAAGCGACCGAATTTTTTATTGTACTGGTGTTCTACAATTTTTAAGAATTCATCGTCCTCAATGCGGTTTGCTTTAAGGAACGGACTGACTTTAAAGAAAGCGCCAAGGAAAGTGTTCCCCTGCATACGAAGCTGCAGGTCCTCGCGGTTTGTGGCCTCTGCAGCAATCTGAAATCCTGGAAGACCGTAAACACGGATCTTTTTATCGATAATGAACTGTCTGTATTTTTTGGGAATCCTTGTCCACAGACCTTCGGAATTACTTTCATCGGTTTCAATAATGAAGGCACCACCCTCTTCGAGACCTGCCAGAGGGTTCGTGTGAGTAAATGCTTTCGGATCGCAGCAGAGAACCACATTCACATGCTGCAGATCGCAGTTCACGCGGATTCGCTCGGGGGCAGCGGCCAGAAAGTAATTGGTAGGCGCGCCTTTTTTCTCGGAGCCGTATTTCGGGTTAGCGGAAATATGGTAAACTTCCTCGGGATGACCATGTTCATCCACACGGTTATCGCGCTCGGCCACAAAATTGGAGATATTCCCCATAATTTCGCCAAGGTTCTTACCGGTGGTGATCATACCCCATCCGCCAATGGAATGGAAGCGAATGGCGATGGCATCTTTCGGAAGAAGACTGGGAGTATCTTTGGAGATCACCGAATAAGGATGGTCCACACCGATATACATGAAGCTGGCGCCATCGGCAGCAGTCTTTCCGTCGGTACGGGCAATGCGGCCCATTGCAAATTCATAAGCGCCCAGAATCCCTTCGGGGCGGAAGTCACGGGAACCCAGACCGTAGGAACCAGTAAAGAGACGCGGCATTTCGGCCTCTGTAATGGAGGGCAGATAATCGTAAGACTTTTCTTTGGAGTTAATGAGAGCCTTATTCAGTGCAGTGCGGATATCCCGCGCAATGGCATTATCGCCTGCAGTCTGATCGTCCGCCCTTTCAAGAATAATGACACGCTTTTTACCGCGCAGAGCCTCAATGACGGCCTTTTCGGGGAAAGGACGCACCACATTGATGTGGATTACGCCGACTTTTTCACCGGATTTTTCTTTAATATAATCCACAGCGGCTTCTATATTTTCGGCAGCAGAACCGAGAGCCACAAATACGGTATCGGCGCCTTCACAGTTGTACTGTCTGATGAGTCCGTAATGGCGGCCGGTAAGAGCTGCAAATTCTTCGTAGGCCTTTTCCAGAAATCCCAGAATATGCTCTACAAAGTTGTTGCGGCGGGCTACAATGCCGTTCATGTAGTGTTCCTGATTCTGAACAGAACCCATAAGAACCGGGGATTTAAGGTTCATGCCGATCGGAACCCGGCGGCGCTTAGGCCCGAAGAGTTCCTTCTGTTCGGTTGTAGGGGTGTCGATGATGTCGTCCGGGCTGCCCATGTATTCACGGATGAGCTCGGCTTCGGGGATTTTAAAAGTTCTTTCGAGGTGAGAAGTTAAAAAACCATCCTGAACATTAATTCCAGGATTCAGAGTGAGCTCGTTCACCTTACGCAGGATCATGGACTGATCGGAAGCCTGCTGTGCATCTTTGGCAAAGAGAATCGTCCAGCCTGTATCGAAAACAGCGTAGACATCCTCGTGGGAGCAGTGCACATTCAGAGCCGATTTAGTAATAGCGCGGGCAGAAACCTGAAGCACCATTGTGGAAAATTTAGAAGGTGCATGGTAATATGGTTCTGCACCGTAGAGAATTCCCTGGGCGGATGTAAAGTTTACAACCCTTTTACCGGCAGTGGAAGCAGCAATGGCCCCCGACTGTGCAGCATGTTCGCCCTCGGTTTCCAGAGCGATTTTAGGCACGCCGAACACATTGAGCTCGCCCTGAGCAAAAGAAGTCTGAAATAATTCCCCCATTTCGGTTGACGGAGTGATCGGGTAAAAAATCCCCGCTTCTGCAATTCTTGCCTCGGTGTAATAAGACACCAGAGTGTTTCCGTTGGTAGTGGTTCTGATACCTGGGTATTTAGGCTTCTGATTCATGGAGCTCCCTTTCTGAGTATTTTTGCTTTCTGAGTATGCAGTTTGACCGCACTTAGGCAAAGTACTAAAAAACAGGCGGACCGTCAAACAGGAATTTCAAAGATTTCGATTGTTTTTATTCATAAAGCACCGCAAAAACATAGCTACCGGAATTATGTCCCTTTAGCCGGGGTTGCTGCAAATAATTTAGTATATTTATTTAATATATGAGGAAAATATCCGCCCGGGAGGCTGAAACGGACTCCCGGACTGCTGTAAGTTTTACCCCCGTGACATATTTTTGTAACAGAAAACCCCCATATTGAGCCCATGGCAGAGGGTAAACCCTCTGCATAATATTCAACAAGGAGTAATTCATAATGTTCAAAAACATTCTGAAAACGAAAATCGCAGTTCTTCTGGGCGTGTCTGTATTTGCAGCATCCTGCGGAGAAGAAACCACTGATAACACTGGACTGATGGCAGCTCTTTTACTGGCCCCAGCTGCTGATACAGGTCTTTGTGCAGCACCAAAGTATAACTGGTCTGGAACTCAGGATCTCACAGCAGCAATGTATGTACAAGAAGGGGAATGCCTTAAAATAGCAGCCGGAACTACTATCAAAGGTGCTAATGGTACTTACATTTTTGTATTACCAGGTGCAGCAATTGAAGCAGTTGGAACCGCTGAAAAGCCTATCGTATTCACTTCTAATAAAGCTGAAGGAAGCCGGGCTTCCGGAGACTGGGGTGGACTCGTTCTTATTGGCAATGGTGCCCGTGCAGGTACAGGTACCGGTACTACAGAAGGTGACCAGCCACAGAACTACCCAGGAACTAAAAATGTTTCTGTAAATATGCAGTATGTACGTGTTGAATTCGCAGGATCCGTAGTAGGGGAAGGCGATGAGCTGAACGGAATTTCTCTGTATACAGTAGCGCAGGAATCAGGAAGTAAATTTGAAAACATTCAGGTTCACATGGGTCTGGATGATGGTATCGAATGGTTTGGCGGGGATCTGAACGGTTCTAACCTGATCGTTACTGGTGCTGACGATGATTCATTTGACCTTGATGATGGTTTTACTGGTACTCTGACAAACCTGATTGCTGAACAGTACCCTGATACAGCACAGACCGCATCCAGTTCTCCTCATGGTCTTGAGTGGGATGGTACAACAGAATCAGGCAGTTCACTGGTATCCAGGCCGAACGTAAGTGCTTTTACAATTATTGGAGCCAACAGAACCGGAAGTGATGGAGCACGCTGGAGAGAAGGACTCGATATGAGCTTAATTTCCAATGGTGTAATCTTCGGGTTTGCTGATGGAGTTGCAGTTCAGGATGATGGTAAAGGATGCCCAATTGGAACACCTGCAAATATTGCGTCTGATAAAGCTGCAAAACTTGCAACAGCTACCGAAACATGTACAATACCTAATGTAACTGTAGATGCAACACTTGCAGTAACTGCTAAAGCTTCTGCAGTAAATTATGTCAATACTGACGTAGATTACACTCTCACAAAGGCAGCTGATACAACTGCTACTGGCGCTGACTGGTCTAAGTTCAGCAATGCCTGGATGAATTTCAAATTTAATTAATATTTTATTTGAATAAATCTTTTTTTAAGCGGGCCGATCCGGTCCGCTTAAATTTTGCTTATGAAAAAATTACAATTTAGTCTAATTTACGTTACAATCACAATATTTACGGCTGCAGGCTGCGGACAGAAACCGTCCATTGATGGTTTTGATATTTCTGCCTACTCTAAAGAGGACAGAGCCGTCCTGCTGAAAAGAAAGGAATCTATGGATGCCTATATCAGTGAAAATCCGGAACTCTCCGCCGGGGCTGATACAAAAGATAAAGCCGTTCAGAATTTTCTTAATTCATTTACTGATCCGGCTGCTAACCCTTATGACCATATCTGTACTGATCAAGAGTATCTGAAAATTTTTATTCCGAATATGAAACCGGAAATACTCTATGTTCCGGCGAGCACTCCCGAAAACATGCTGAAAATAAGGCAGACTTTCAGAGATGCGGGAATACAGGATCATAAAGATAAACTGAAGGGAGATAGGCTCAGAGATGTAATTATAAAATGGGATTCTCCTGATAAAAGAAAGAGTGTCACAGTGCACAGAATTCTCTCGGCTCACGGGGTTACTGAGAGCGGTGGCACCATAGAATTTGAAGGTTTAAAAATAGTAATACAAAAGGATGCAAAGTTTAAGCTTTGTGTAATTAGTACAGGTTAATGAGATCCATGAAAAGAAACAGCGGAAGATTCCATTATATCACAGCTTTGACTGTGTTTTTTACAGCATCAGCACTGCTTTTCCCGCAGGAAGCACCAAAGGTAAAAGATGCTGTTATCCGGGGTAAAATCATCGACTCCATGACTGCCGAACCCGTGTTCGGTGCTACCGTACTTGTCCGGGCAGAAAAGTCCTTCGCACAGACGGATTTTGACGGTAATTACAGCATCAGTGTATCTGCAGGAACGCATGATCTGGAAGTCCAGATGATTGGATTCGATCCGGTAAAACGCCGTGTTACAGTGACATCCGGGCAGAGCCAGAGTATAAATATTACTCTTGGAGTTACTGAGCTGGACGTCGTTCAGGTTACCGGAAGGGCCCTCAACAATACAGAAGCCTCCATGCTTTCTCTGCAGAAAAAGTCAGGTTCAGTTTCCGATGGTATCACTTCTGAAGCTATCAAAAAGAGTCCTGATTCCAACGCAGGAGATGTGCTGAAAAGAGTTACGGGTATCACCCTTGTTGGCGGAAAGTATGTTTTCGTTCGTGGCCTTGGAGAACGCTATTCCAATACCGTAGTCAATGATATGCTGGTTGCTTCTCCGGAATCCGAACGTAGAGTGATTCCAATGGATATGTTTCCGGCCGGATTGATTAAAAATATCCGTGTAATGAAAACAGCTACTGCTGAGGATCCAGCCGAATTTTCAGGTGGTTTAGTCAAAGTAGAGACTAAAGAATATCCTGATACTCTTATGGTAGAGGGCGGTGCGGGACTGGGTTATAATTCCAATACCACTCAGAAAACCATGAAACTCAGAAAAGGCGGGGGGAATGAATACCTGGGCTTTCATAATGATATTCTCGGACTTGGTACCGATTACAGGTCGCAGCCGGAACTGGTTGAAAAGTTACCAGGAATTATTGCAGTTTCCGAAGGTAACAATCTGAACAAAGAGACTGTAGCTTTGATTCACTCTCAGTATAACCAAAACTGGTCCCCCGAATCCTTCCAGGCGGAACCTGGCAGAAATATGTCCGTTGCAGTAGGCAATTCCTACGATATTTTCACAAATGGTAAATTCGGTTATGTTGTGGGCAGCAGTTACAGCCGGAGCTGGCATATCCGTGATGTCGAGGAAAGACGCTGGGTTACTTCTAACGCCATTAATTACAGCAATTCGTTTGTAAATGAAAACAACCAGCTTTATCTGAAAAACTCTTATAAAACCAGAGAGTATACTGAAGATGTTACTTTTGGAAATAATGTGAACATCACAGTAGAACCTGTAAACGGTCAGAAAATTTCTTCAAAGACAATGTATTCAGTGCAGAGTGAAAATTATTTTCATGAAAGCGATATTTATAAGGGAGAAAACAGAGTTAATATTTATCCTGAAGTTTCAGGTTTTATAAGTCGGGAAATGGTTCATCAGGTTTTTTCCGGTAAACATGCTATCGGGTTTTTAAGCAGCAGTCCGCATTTTCTGGACTGGGATATCGGCTATTCTGAGGCAAACCGGAATGAACCTGATATGAAATGGAGGGTCTGGGAAAGGCAGTCTGAATCTTTAACAATACCTAAAAGAAGTAATCAGGAAAGAGACGGTTACAGAGCCTATTCTGAAACCCAGGATATCGGCAAAACTTTTAAATTAAGCTATGAAATTCCCTTTAAACAGTGGAGTGGTCTTAGTTCAAAGCTTAAATTCGGCGGGATGACTTCTAAAAGGGAAAAGGCATATGACAGGGAATCCTATACCTATCGTACATTCCCTTCAAAATTCAATGAACTCCCTACTGATAATTATAAAGGGCCAGGCGAAATCACTTTAAATCCTGCAAGAGTCTTCAGCGGCGAACTCCAATTTCAGGAGGATATTGCCGGTTTTCCTTCTTATCACGCCATTCAGGAGCTTAAAGCGTATTTTACTCAGGTTGATTTGCCATTGATTCCAAAGCTGCGACTGGTGACCGGGGTACGCTATGAGGATAGTTATCAGAAAACCAGAACTTACAACCCATTACAGGTTTATCAGTATGACAGACCTCATTACGGATGTGACGACTATTCTCATACAATGAGGAAATTAATTAACTCACGATTCCCAGGAACCTTATGCCCCGCAGACAATAATGGCATCGGTGAACTGAAAACTGCAGATATGCTGCCTTCTTTTAACCTCACTTACGAGGCCACGAAAGATATGAATATCCGCGTTGCTTATTCTGAGACGATTACAAGGCCTGATTTAAGGGAGCTCTCCGAATTCGGTTTTTCTCCGGCCCCTATGAGCGACCGGGTCTTTGGTAATTTCGAGCTTGAAAGAACATACATTCACAATTACGACCTGCGCTGGGAATGGTACATTAATCAGCTGGATTACATTGGAGTTGGTTTGTTTCATAAACACTTCTCTTCCCCGATTGAATCAATGGGCCGCGGTATAACTGCAACAGGTGTTACCGAGTATCAGTATTACAATGCTGATTCGGGCCACCTGACAGGACTTGAACTTGAAGTAAGGAAAGATCTTTTCGATTTTTTCCGGCTTGAAGTCAATGCTTTCCTGATCCGATCCAAAGTTGAGGTTATGCCATGGGCGGAAAAGGCAATGATTCTGACAGGAAACATCGATCCATCATCAAGGGAAGCTTTATTCAGGCCTACCAATCTGGAAAGACCTATGCAGGGTCAGTCTCCGCATGTGATAAACACCAAAGCCGTTTTCTTTCTTGATAAAGAGAAAACACACTCCTTAGGGGTTTATTATAATGTTTTCGGGGACCGGATTCGCCGGGTAGGAGCCAATGGTGCACCGGATATATACGAGCAAGGTGTCGGACTCTGGGATATTGTTTATTCTGTGGAGCCAATCGAAAACTTCAGTATAAAACTGAGTGCTAAGAATGTTACAGACGAAAGATTCCGCTGGTATCAGACCGATCTCGCGAGAAAAACTCTGAACGATTTCCTTGGTTATGAACTTCTTGAGGAAAAGAGGCTTTATAACTCGTACAGAGACGGTGTGAACTGGAGTCTAAGCGGTTCCTACAAATTCTGATCTATACCATTTTTTCTTATGGTTCCCATCTGCATCAACCCGGCACCGACCGGGTTTTTTTTATCTGTCCATTGTTTCTGAGAAGAGTTTGTTTGATTGGACCCACGCGCGCGATTATAAGGCGTATTGATTCTGATTATGGCTTTTTTTAGATTCCCCGCGCGCGATTTTTTTTGCTTGACAAAAAAGTAGGATGTGCTTTGGCAGGATGGGCCTGATGCCCTTAATTTAAAAATTGACCTGTCTCTGCCGACAGGCAGGCACGAAGGCGGAGAGGGGGCTGCATTTTTTTTAAACAGGATATGCAGGAAATATCAGGATAGTCATTTTTTTTTATGAACAAACCCAATCCTGTCCCATCCTGCACATCTTGTTAACCCAGAATCATTTTTGTAACAGGATATGCAGGATTATTCAGGATAGAATCTCCGTTACCTACAACACCAATCCTGCCTCATCCTGCACATCTTGTTAACCCAGTTTTTTTTTAACAGGATATGCAGGATTATTCAGGATAGAATCTCCGTTACCTATAACACCAATCCTGCCCCATCCTGCTCATCTTGTTAACCCTGAATAATTTGTTTAACAGGATATGCAGGATATATCAGGATAGAGTCTCCGTGACCTACAACACCAATCCTGCCTCATCCTGCCCATCTTGTTAACCCAGTTTTTTTCTTTAACAGGATAAGCAGGATAGCTTCACAGTTTTTTAATATGGCTTTGTATAGTTATTTCGCAAGGGAGGGCGGAGACATTTCACGAACGTGAAAATTCAGGAGCTGGATTCCCGCGCCAGTTCTCTGATAGTGTCCATGGACAGATCCGTTACCTCGGCAATAATATTCAAATCGAGCTTCCGCATTAACATAGCTTTCGCTGTCTCAATGGCTTTCTGACGAAGCCCGGCTTCAATACCCTTCTC
>CAZQKZ010000071.1:0-298 GCA_964594095.1 uncultured Leptospiraceae bacterium
AGATGCTAAGGGATGAAGGGTTTCCGCAGATTTTTCTTAACAGGATATGCAGGATATATCAGGATAAGCCTTCCTGCTACCAACAACACCAATCCTGCCCTATCTTGCTCATCTTGTTAAACCAGAATCATTTTTCTAACAGGATATGCAAGATTTTGCAGGATAGTCATTTTTTTTTATGAACAAACCCAATCCTGCCTTATCCTGCTCATCTTGTTTACCCCGAATCTTTTTCTAACAGGATATGCAGGATATATCAGGATAAAGGTTTGGTTTAAAACTATCTACCAATCCATCC
>CAZQKZ010000071.1:356-11161 GCA_964594095.1 uncultured Leptospiraceae bacterium
CAGGATATGCAGGATTTTTCAGGATAAGCCTTCCTGCTACCAACAACACCAATCCTGCTCATCTTGTTAAACCCTGCTTGACTTTCTGATGAAAAGCTGTTTCTTTGATCAGTATGCGGCGGTATCTTATTCTCCTGATTTTTTTTACAGTCCCTCTGTATGCTCAGGAGGAACTCCCGTCAGAGGAAGACTGCAACTTTTACCGGGAAGCTTTCCGAAGCCACTCCGGCCGGCCGGAGTCTGCCCTGTTTCAAAGGTCAGCGGCCCTCCTGCCCCTCTGCGGCCCCCCGGAGCTTCAGGATATTAAAACCCTTCTGGCATGGTACGGGCACCCGGAAGCGGATCTTAAGTTTCGTAAAATCCTGTATCAGAATGCATCAAACCATCTGAAGGCAAAATATCTTCTGCCTGTGCTTGCAGATTCTTACTTTGAAAACAATACTTCGGACACTCTGTTCTATGGGCTTCTGATCCGCAAAATCAGAGAATGGAATGAAAACACAGCCTACGCCTCAGAGCATAAAGACCCTTCGCATCCGTCCTTTGAATATCTCTCGGTGCATCCGGAAGCGGCCGAACGGCTGCAGCGCAGACTTTCGGTTATTTTTAAAAGGGGTATTCATTCGCCGAATCAGGAAATCCGGATCATGGCTCTCGAAGGACTGGGTCTGATCCGCGATGAATCGGCCTTGCCCCTGATTCTGAAGTCGCTTGCTGCACCTTTCGGTACAGAGCATTTTGAAAAGGAAAAGCATCTGATTTACACCGATGTAACGGAAAAAAATCCTCTGAAAACAGACCATGCAGATCCGGAACATCGTGCCGCCCTTACAGCTCTCCGGCATATGGCACTCCCCCGGACTGCGGCTGTAATCCGGCCTTATCTGTATTCTGCCGATGCTGCCACTGAACTCACAGCCATTCAGGCTCTGGAAGCTGCTGGCACCCAGGAGGCACTGGTGTATCTGGCAGAGAGGTCTTCGGTTTTACCACTCCGCAATCCGGCGGCTCTGCGAAGAAGCAGGGCCAGCCTTTCTGATAAACTTTTTCCGGAAACCGGCTATGCTAAAACAAAGCAGCAGACCGCTGTCCGCAGACCAGACAGCAGCTTCACAAATGCCATACTGCAGAAAGGGAATGCGGTATTCCCTTCAGAACGACTGGAACAGAACCTGAACCCATCAGATTCTGTTCAGATTAAGACTCATACCGGAATCACCGCTGAAACTGAAAAGGGAAGCCTGATCCGGAGCGGTCAGTAAGACAGCTTCAAAACTCTGGTAACGATCGGGTTTATTCGCTGTCTTTATCTGTTTTTCCGGTGACATCCTTTTCTTCCCTTCCTGAGGTTCTGGACCTCTCCACAAAATCATTCAGATCCTTCTTTAAAGTGCTGACCGCTTTTCTGGAAAAATCAACCCATTCATCGGTGTTTTTTTTGGCTTCGTCGAAAAAAGACCGGGCTTTCGTTTCAAAATTCCGGATAATAGAATCGATATTTCCGCTGAGGTCGTCTGCTCCCGTGCTGTAAACAGCATTTATGAGCTCAAGAGCCTCCTCCACCTCCATGCTTCCGTCTTTCACTTTCTGTAATATAATCGTAACTGCTTTTTTCATATTTCCTTTTCTCCTTCCGGAATGCCTTACTATATGCTTGACTTTCTCTGATATGCTTTTCAAGTTAACCAGAGACCGGACGGGCGTCAAGCTAATCCGGTCAGCATTTGTAAAATCATATTATTTCAGGAGAAACAACATGGACCCGGTTACAGCATCCCCTTCACAGTCATCACTTCCGATGATTCAGGACACATCAGCCCTGAAACAGATCATGGAAAAAGAAACAGCCCTTTCCGAAGCCGATCTTAATAAAATTGAATCAATTAAAAATGAAGTAAACATTAAAGATTCCCATTCAATTCTTCAGTTCGGTGCTCCTGCTCAGAAAGGCATCTCTGAGTTTGCAGATACTATTCTGAACAGTGTCAAAATAAAGGATGCTGGCGAAGAAGGAAGAGTTCTGAGCGATCTTATGATTAAAATCAAGGATCTGGATGCCGGAAGTCTTTCCCCCTCCGGAGGAGGGTTCCTGAAGAGTCTGCCTATCATCGGTTCCCTGATGGATTCCGGGCAGAGGTTTCTGGCTAAGTACGATTCAGTAAGCGGTCAGATTGAAAAACTGATCGGCGAACTGCATGCAGCACGCAATGGTCTTATCCGCGACGTGGAGATGTTTGACGGTCTTTACAGAAAAAACCTGGAATATTATAAAGAGCTGAATCTCTATATTGAAGCCGGGGAACAGATCCTTTCTCATGCTCAGACCGCAGAACTTCCTGCCATGCAGAAAGCGGCTCAGGAATCCGGGGATCAGCTGAAAGCACAGGAATACAATGACTTCGCACAGATGATCACACGATTCGAAAAGAAGCTTCACGATCTGAAACTCAGCCGCATGATTGCCCTGCAGAGCGGTCCGCAGATCCGCCTTATTCAGAACACAAACCATGTTCTGGTAGAAAAGATTCAGTCTTCCATTATGAATACAATTCCCCTGTGGAAAAATCAGATCACCATCGCTATCGGTCTGATCCGTCAGAAGAAAGCTCTCGAGGTGCAGCAGGAAGTCACCAAAACCACAAACGAAATGCTGACACGCAACTCTGAGATGCTGAAAACCAGCTCCATAGAAGCAGCGAAGGAATCAGAAAGGGGAATCGTTGAAATCGAAACTCTTAAAAAAGTTCACGATAACCTTATCTCCACAATTGAGGAAACACTTCGCATTCAGTCCGAAGGAAAACAGAAACGCCGTGATGCGGAAGTCGAACTTATCCGCCTTGAGCAGGATCTTAAAAATAAATTAATGGAAGTTAAAGGAAACCGCTGATTACGGCAGGTTCCTGATTCACAATGCTCGTGCCGATATCTTCCCTGCCGGGGCGGTATTCGGGACGACCTAATTTATTTAAATTCCGGAGTATACAGATATGTCATTCAACTCAGCTAAAATCGCAGACGATGCTCAGAAAATTCTGGCCGATGTGAACAGAATCAGCTGGAAGGAAAAAAGAAGAGCAGTTTTTTCCCATTTCTCATCTTTTTTTACTTATCCTCTGGCTCTGAGCCCTCTGAGTCTGGAGCACGCTGCTCTGGCTAATCTTGCACTTCCCTTCCTTCTCTGGCTTTTCCGAAGGCCTTCGTATGCATCGGAACAGGCAAAGGAAGCCGGTCTTTTTCAGATTTTTCTTGCAGCAGCCTTTTTTGCGATTTCGCATCTGAAAATTGAAATTAACTATGCATTCTGGGTTTTTACAGTAATCGGAATTGCTCTGATTCACCTGCTGAATTTCGGCATTGTGACTGCGATGATTCTGCTGGCAAAGGATTTCCGTTACCCTCTCAGCCCCTTTGCATGGCTTCACGGTGTCAGTCAGCGCCGTAAAGAGAGGAGACTTGCCGGTCTTGCAGGTACAGGAAGCGTGGATTATCTGCATGAAGTTCAGAATAAACTCACCGAACTGATGGTAGGGCTTAATAAAAAAATCAAAGAGCTTCAGGATCCCGCAATTCAGAATGGTCTTCGCTCACTGGCCGATAAAGTCGAGGCAATACAGAGGTCTCTGCAGCGCAATCCGGCTGATCTTACTCTTCACCGGCCGTTTTTTAATTATTATCCCTCTGCCACTCTTGATATACTCAGCAGATATAATGATCTTTCCGGTCATTTCCGCGAGGAAGGACGGGAGACAGAATACCGGGAACGTGTAATGGAAACCCTTAGTTCACTGGATACTGCTTTTTCCAAGTTTGAAAAGAATCTGCTTTCAAAAGAATCACTGAGTCTGGAAACAGAGATGGCAGTCATCCAGAAAACGCTGGAACTCGATGGCCACAAGTAATTGACAGAAAGAAGCAAAACCTGTTAAGGTCTCTGAGTGGACCCGGCAAGCAGTATTATACATAACCACACTGGCCTGAAGACTGTTTTTACAGTTATCATTATTTTCTGGAGTATCGCCATAGGCGTTACTGCCTGGAATCATATTGAGGATCACAGAAAGACTGCAGTAAACACAGCCCTGGAAGCTGCACGAACTACTTACCGGAAGGATCAGGCCATCCGGCGCTGGGCTGCTTCCCATGGGGGCGTCTATGCACCGGTAACCGAGGAAACTCCGCCCAATCCCCGTCTCTCCGATGTTCCTGAACGGGATATTCGCACTCCTTCCGGCAGGGCACTGACGCTAATGAATCCCAATTATGCGCTTTCACAGATTCAGGAAAAGCACTATGCTCTGTATGGAATTAAAGGAAGGCTTATCGGTTTCACTCCCTTTAAAAAAGATAACACTCCGGATCTCTGGGAGCTGACCGCCCTGAATTTACTTCGCAGTCAGCCTGAAACCGAGGAGGTTTATTCCCTGGAAAAATTAAACGGAAAAGAATATTTACGTTTTTTAGGACCTATGACAGCAGAACCGGACTGCCTGAAATGCCATGAAATACAGGGGTACAAAACCGGCGATCTTATGGGAGGAATCTCCATTGCCGTTCCCTGGGTGGCCTACAGAAAACAAATTCATACAGACATCCTTCAGACCCTTACCAGCTACAGCATAGCAGCGGCTGCCGGGCTGATTTTGTTTTTTATTTCCTGGAAGCTGCTTCACAAAAGCATTGGTAAACTGATGCTTACGGAAAAAAATCTGACTGAGGAAAAGCAGAAACTCAAAGAGCTCAACCAGAATCTGGAAATCAGAATCAAAGAAGAGCTGGAAAAACGAAGGCATTCCGAAATGGCGCTGCTGCATCAGTCCCGCATAAGTTCCATGGCGGAAATGGCGAATGCAATTGCTCATCACTGGAGGCAGCCGCTCAGCATAATTTCCCTGAATCTGGAAACGCTGATTGCTGATTACGAAGAAAAAAATCTTACTGTTTCTTCAAGAAAGCATATCGCAGACATCACAACCAGAGAAATCAGGGAAATGTCCTCCATCCTCGACCAGCTCTGTCAGTTCACACTGCAGAAAGAAGAAAAAAGTCTCTGCTGTGCTCTCGATGAAATCCATTCTGTGGTTCTGCTGCTCAGGCCAAGACTTGAACCGGATCATATTAAAATCCAGGGAATATGTTTTGGTTCAGAAACTCAGGAAATCGCACTCTGCCAATGCGATCCGGAAACAGAAAAACTTGTGCGTATCTACCCTGCGGAATTCAAGCAGACAATTTTTAACATTATTCTGAATGCAAGGGATGCTATACTTGAAAAAAGAAGATCACCTGGAAAACTGTCTGAAGAAGGTATTATCAGGATTTCATTCTCTGTGAATGAGACCTCCGAAGACATAATCATCGAAGATAACGGCTGCGGATTCACCCCGGAACCGATTGAAAGAATCTTTGAACCGTTTTTTACCACCAAGGAAAGAGGAAGAGGTTCCGGTGCCATTACTGGTACAGGACTTGGTCTTTACTTTGCAAAAATGATCATTGAAGAACGAATGGGTGGGACTATTACCGCTGAAAATACAGGAGACGGTGCCCGCATCAGGATCCGTCTTCCCCTGGCTCCGGCAGCAAAATAGTTTCTATGGATAAAGCCGTTCTGTATTCCAGAGGGTATCGGCGGACTCTCTTTTAAAAACAATTCTGCTGTGCAGCCGGAACGGTTTTTTTTCCCAGAATTCCATATACAGAGGAGTCAGCCGGAAACCAGACCAGAATTCAGGCCGCGGAATGTGCCCCACAGCAAATCTGGCTGCAAAATATGCAACGCGCTTTTCAAGAGCAATCGGATCCTCAAGGGGCTGAGACTGTTTCGATGCGTAAGCTCCGATACGGCTCTCGCGGGGGCGTGATGCAAAGTATTCGTCTGCCTCCGCATCGCTTACAGGGGTAACAATTCCGCGAATCCGGATCTGACGCCCCAGACCTTCCCAGTGAAAGCACAGTGCTGCCCGCGGATTTTCCCGGAGCTGTACCGCTTTGGCAGAACCCAGATTTGTATAAAAAACAAAACCCCTTTCGTCCCATCCTTTGAGAAGCACCATGCGCACATCCGGAAACCCTTCTCCATCCGCTGTGGCCAGAGACATGGCTGTTGCATCGTCAGAATCTTTTTGTGAGGATGCGTAAGCATACCATTCTTTAAACATATTATAAGGATTATCTGAATGAGACATAAATACCTCTGCGGTTCTGTATGAATTCCGGCTGAATAATTTTTAGTTTCAGTAAAACATTTTATTATAAATTAATAACTTTCGACTCTGCGGGCGGGAGGGCCAAGTATGCTGCCGAGCTTTATTTCACTGTCGGCCAGTGACGAAGCAGGCTTACCGTCAATGAAGAGCTTCACTCCCCTGACTTCAGGGAACTGACTCAGCGTCAGAATCAGCTGATCAAGCCTGTCCTGCACAATCCTGGCACCATTTCTGTCGAAACTGCCCGATACATTAATTTCAAGAATTCCGTTTTTAAGGTCAGCCCCGAGAATTTTCACCCGGGAATCGAAAGTATTCAGAAGCCCTCTTTCACGGACAGAGGGACCCTCCTGCAGACTGGTCAGCACATCTTTCAGAGTCACCAGTTTTCCGTCTGTTCTGCGCTCGACGCGTACAAGCTCGCTGCGCCCTCCGTTAAACCTTATATAATAAAGATAATAGGTGTCGGTTTTAAAAATCCTTTCCTGAATCCCAGTAAGAGCATTTCCTGCCTTTTTGGTGAGATCCCCTGCTTTTTGGGATACTTTGCCCGCCGTCCCGCTGGTTACAGTCTGGTATTCTTCAATGACGGAACTGATATTCTGTTTAACCGGGCGCAGCACCGCTTCTGTGTCAAAACCTTTGATAAGAGAGGAGTCTTCTTCGGATATTACTTCCTTAGCCTGACTGATCAGCGGGCCGCTGACAGCTTCCATATGACGAGCTGCCTGAATATCCATAAAGACAATCAGTATAAATGCCCCTGTCAGCAGCAGTACTGTTTTATTGGTCAGTTCTGTGGAAAGCAACGGCGGATAACCTCTTGATAACTTATCGATACAATCCGGTCTGCGCTGCAGTAAAAGACGTTCCGCTGCCCTGACAAAGCCATACCACCCTGTCAGAGCAGAGATTCAGACTGAATTATCTGAGTTTCTTTTTATGACGGTTTGATTTCCGCTTTTTTTTACGTTTGTGAGTTCTGATTTTTCTGCGTTTTCTTTTTTTACCAGATGGCATGCTTTCTAATCTCCGAATGTCCAGTCTTTTTTTAAGGCTTTATCTGTAAAGCTGTATTTAGAGTCATTCTGCCTCTGACTCTTCGGCTGTGCGGGCCTCCAGCGCCTCAAAGTTAATGGATTTGGAAAGTATAATAGTGGAAATCGCATGCTTATAGACAAGACTCTGCTTTCCCCCGTTATCGATTATGACTGTAAAATTGTCAAAACTGAGAACCTTACCTTTTAACGGAACACCGTTTGTAAGATAAATAGTAATCTCCATTTTTTCCTTACGTGCCCCGTTCAGAACCATATCCTGTATACTGTTTTTATTTGCCATTTCAGGTACCTTTATATTTGTATTTTTGAATAAAGACCAAGCTGATAATAATATAATCCCGACTTATGAAGTCAATGATTAATTATTGAATCAACAGTATTTTTTCACCTTTTCCATCAGTTTCTCACGGGTGATTCTCTCAAGCCCGGGTTCCTTTTTGAACCAGGAAATCTGCCTTTTTGCATACTGGAAATGAAGAAGAGACACAGATTCTGCCATTTCCTGCCTGGACATCCGCCCGTCCGCATATTCCAGAGCCTGAGGATACCCCAGGGTTTCCAAAGCCGGACACTGGCCGTACTTTTCCCTTACATAGACTGCTTCTTCGGCAAAACCGCTGTCTATCATTTTTTCTACCCTCTTCCGGAGCCTTTCCCGGTATGCTTCCCTCCCCTGATCTTCCGGATCCAGAAACCAGCCGGTGATACTGTAGGGGGATTCCTCGGCTTTTTTACCGGAATCCTTCCAGTGCCTGCTCCAGGGTATGCCGGTGGAAAGTGTGATTTCCAGTGCCCGTGAAATCCGGTAATCGTCATTGAAGTGAAGTTTACCCTGACCAAACTCCAGATAAGGAGGCGGCATCAGACTTTCAGGGTCCTTTTCTTTAAGGAGTTCCAGACGTTCTTCTTTGGAAAGACCGCGGATTTTTTTCTTTATATCTTCAGTAACCTCGGCCTCAAAAAGACCTGTCCGGAAAGCTTTAAAATAAAAACCAGTACCCCCTGCTATAACGGGGACCTTTCCTTTGCTGTGAATTTCGCCCGCAGCTTTCTGAGCACAGTCAATGAAAATACCTGCATTCATTTTCTGATCAGGATACAGAAAAGATGTGCAGTGATGCGGAATCACAGCTCGTTCGGAAGTATTGGCGGCTGCCCTGCCGACGGTCATACCGATATAAACCTGCCTTGAATCGCAGTTGATAATTTCAAAACGATCCGCAGGAAAAGAAAGACAGATCTCTGTTTTACCGGAGCCCGTGGGACCCATGACTGCAAGAACCGGAATTTTATGCAAAGGAATCTCCCTTATTCGAAATCTGAAGAATCAGATCATCCGAAGTCATCCCTGTATCGGTGGCAAACCTTATTCTCTCCCGGATTTCAGGCATTGAATCGGATTCCATATCCTCCCAGAGAGAACGCAGCATATCGAAATCCCCCAACCGGGCGTCCGTTTCCCGGCCCGTTACAGAACCTGCGGGAATGGAATCAGATTCAGTTTTTCCCGGATCATCCCAGACTTTCCGTGCTTCCAGCCTTTCTTTTATAACCGATTCATCTGCATAAACTTCTGTCCAGATTATGTGAATCCCGGCCTCTTTGGATTTTTTCAGAAATTCCTCCCGGCGTGCCCGCGACATAAACGATGCATCCGCGACTGCGGCACCATTCTTCACGACCGCTTCCCTGCACCTGTGAAAAAGTTCTGCATAAGTAAGATCGGAAATACCAGGGGTATACAAAGCCTCCCTCTGAGAATCAGGAGTCCTTTTCAGTCTGTCTCGGGTATCCGCAGAGGAAATTTCTTTTCGGATGGAATCCGATGAAATATGATCTGATCCAAGGGCAGAAGCAAGCTCCGCAGACAGGAAGGACTTACCGCTTCCCGGAAAACCAGAAACAACAATCACAGCAGGCATCTGTTTCAGAATCATGATGCGCAGCGCAAGACCAAGATAAGCAGCACTCTCTTCATAATGACCGGACAGCGCTCCGACTTTCGCCCTCACCATGGCCCGGTAAAGTTTAAAAAACGGAAAGACTGAACGGATTCCGGAATCGTTCATTTGCTGTGCCATATAACTCTGAATATAAACACTTTCCTGGCAGAATCCCCGGAATTCGAGATCCATCGCAAGAAAACTCAGATCACAGGCGAAATCCACTGTACGAAAATCCTTACTGAATTCTGTACAGTCATAAATACATACACTATTATCAGGGCTGATATGAATATGCTCCAGATGAAGATCTCCGTGCAGATCCCGGACCCTTCCCGAACGGAACCTCTCTGTGAGCCTCTCTTTTAATCCTGTTTTCCGCAGCACAGATTCTGTATATTCTTTTATAAGATTCATTTTTTTAATATTAATCTGTTCTTTATAAAATTCTTCAATCACAGGGAAATTTCCGGAAATACTGCCTCTGACTTTATTAAAATATACATCCTCTGAAACAGCTGCCGGCTCTGCTTTCCGGTAAAAATCAAGCAGGTGATCTGCAGTCATTTTCAGAAGTTTCTGATTATCAGGAAAACTGTTTTTATCAAGCCGGTTCTTAAGGAAACCATCCTCTGAAAGGTGCTTCATTACAACACAGTATTCGATAATTTCACCGTCCGTTTTTTTGTCAGAGAAAGGATCAAAATAAAATTCACCGGACCCCGCCATTTTCATTACAGGGAATGTACCGATATAGATTTCGCGGCAGGTTCTTCTGTTTAAACGAACCTCTTCTTCACAGAAAAAATGCCGTTTGCTAAGGTCAGAAAAATCCAGAAAATCCATTTTAACCGGCTTTTTGATTTTAAACACCGATTTTTCGTAAATATAGACTTCAGAAATATGGGTTTCTGCTTTTCGAAGAAATTTCCCCGTTTTTGCGGGCATTGGCAGATTTCTGAAAAAGTTGTCGAGGGATTTCACACTCTCAGGTTAACAAATTCTGAGAGCATTGTCAAGGAAAGAAATACAAAAATGACGCAATGTTGTAAGCATTCCCTGAGCAATGCTGCAGAAAATCTTCTGGCGACCTGAATACGATTGTGGCCTATTAATCATTTTTTTTTATGCTTTTTGTATTTTACCGAGTGCGAATCATGTTACCCTGATAAAAAGTCCAGGATGTCCCCCCTCCGGTTAATCAGTAACCTATGGAGATTTCGCCGCATTGAAATAGCTTATTGATACTGATTATAGCTTTGTATAGCTATTCGGGCCTGCCCGCTAAATGCAGGCACCAGGTATGAATCAAAAATTATAAGTTATATAATTTAAAATTAATACCCAATTCGCCCGGCGAATTGATCAGATTATGGGCTTTTGCCTCCGGCAAAAGCGACAATCATTCTTGATTTTACATTTTACATTTTTAATTGTGCACCCGGGATTTATCCTGCAAATCGCTGGTGCGCCCTATCAGGTGCGCCCCAGTTATTCCGCGCGCGATTTATTTGCTTGACAAAAAAGTAGGATGTAATTTGGCAGGATGGGCCTGATGCCCTTAATTTAAAAATTGACCTGTCTCTGCCGAC
>CAZQKZ010000072.1:0-11065 GCA_964594095.1 uncultured Leptospiraceae bacterium
TGAGTCGACCGGGGCTCGAACCCGGGACCCTCTCCTTAAAAGGGAGATGCTCTACCGACTGAGCTATCGACTCAACGTATGACCATGATTTCCGGAAAGGCTTCTCTGTCAATTCAAAATCAGATTTACTATCGTGAATCCGTGTTTTTTTCGATTTTTCCGGTAATCAATCTATCCATAGAGATCACCGCTTATATTTTCAGCATTCTGCATCAATTGCAACCGATAATCCAGCGTGCTGCCTAAATTTATTACAATTTCATTCCTACTAATTTATCTATTTTTTATTATTCTGGTGACAATGTGCTTTTTTGCCTAAATTTTTACCAGATCGCTTAGATTATCTGCTATTGGCATATTATTTGCATATTAGAATTAACCGGAGTATCCGGAAAAACAACTGAGGGATAGTATGATACGCCGATCTTCTTTTATATTCAAGAAAGCAATCCTGATTGCTTTTCTGTCTTTTTTTGGAGTCATTGCGGGGATTTCAGCAGAGGAACCTGTTGTTCAGACAGAATCCGTTGCAGAGACAGCTTCTGAAGAACCGCCGATTTCCGATGTAAAATCTGAAATAGATTCAGGCCGTACAGCCTGGATGCTTGTATCCACAGCATTGGTCCTGCTGATGGTTCCGGGTCTTGCTCTGTTTTACGCTGGTATGGTCCGCCACAAAAACCTCCTGAATACTATGATTCTCAGCCTGGTCAGCATGGCTGTGATCGGTGTAGAATGGATTCTGGTTGGCTATAATATGGCCTTCGGTGATACAATCGGAGGAATCGTTGGCTGGTCTGAAGGGGGGCTTGGTCTTGGCAACATAAAATGGGATGCGGTTGCAAATGGTGTTCCGGTCCTTGTTTTTGTCATGTTTCAGGGAAAGTTTGCCATTATCACACCTGCTCTGATCACCGGAGCTCTGGCGGAAAGAGTCCGCTTTTCTTCCTTTCTTGTTTTTTCCCTGCTCTGGGCGGTTCTGATTTATAATCCGCTGGCACATATGGTCTGGTCCCCGGGCGGATGGCTTTTTGAAAAAGGTGTTCTTGACTTCGCCGGCGGAACGGTTGTCCATATTTCTGCGGGAATATCGGCCCTGATTCTTGTTATTTTTTTTCTGGGCAAACGCATCGGATATCCGGAAGATGCAATCCGTCCTTCGAGTCTGTATCTGACTCTTCTTGGTGCTGGTCTTCTCTGGGTAGGCTGGTTCGGTTTCAATGCAGGCAGTGCCATCGCTGTAACCGATGATTTTATGCTTCGTGCAGGACTTGCATTTACAACAACGCAGATTGCAGCATCCGCCGCTGCTCTTGTCTGGATGATCACCGAATGGATTCTCCACGGCAAACCAACAGGACTCGGTCTTGCTTCCGGAATGGTTGCGGGTCTGGTAGCTATTACTCCTGCTGCTGGACATGTAGAACCAATGGCAGCTTTACTGATAGGAGCTGTTTCCGGACTTGGCTGTTTTGGCGGAGTTATACTTAAAAATGTTTTTGGCTATGATGACACACTTGATGTTTTCGGAGTTCACGGCATAGGCGGAATTATTGGTGCACTGGCAACCGGCCTTTTTGTAACTGTTGGTTCTGCGAATCTTGGTCTTTTTGCAGGTGGAGATTCAACCCAGTTCCTGCTTCAGCTGCTTGGAGTCGGTACCGGTATCGTTTATGCTGGTGTGGGCACTCTGATTCTCGGGTTCATTGTAGATAAAACAATGGGACTCCGTGTTCAGGAAAAAGAGGAAACTCTCGGTCTTGATTTAACACAGCACGGTGAAAGAGGATCCTCTCTCAGATAATCAGAATTTACAGGAGTCACTTTTATGAAAATGATTATAGCACTGATTCAGCCTCACAGACTTGAGGCAGTTAAACGCGAACTCAGCAAACGGGAAATTTACCGGCTGACAGTTCTGGATGCTTCGGGTTACGGGCGTCAGAAAGGACAGATGCAGTTTTTCAGAGGCACAGAACTGGATTCTACTTTGATCAGTAAAATCGAACTACAGATTGCTGTGAATGATGCATTTGTAAAACCTACTATTGAAGGTATTATTGCTGGTGCCCGCGGGGAGGACGGTGGTCAGACCGGAGACGGTAAGATTTTCGTGCTTCCGATGGAGGAATGTATCCGCATTAGTGATGCCGCCAGTGGGTCTGAGGCTATCTGATTGTTTTTTACCCGCTCCACCCGGGGCGGGTAAAATGATAGGTCCGTTTTAAGTCTGCTTTTTCTTTATTCTGCCTCGCAGCCTGAAAAACCGTCTTCCACTTACCTGTTTAATTTTTCATGAAACGAAAAAAATTTTTATACGTCTAATCAATATGTACACAATCTCAATTGAAAAAGAATGCTCCTGCTTTAAAAAGGAAAACACTGAACTGCCTGGTCCTTTCCAAACCCTGGCCGAAGCGGAAATGGCTGCGTTTCGCCTGACAAATCATATGAATGCCACCTGGTGTAAAAAACACAGATTTTTTGTGACTCAGGATGAAAATCAGCTGATGATCCGCCTCGAGCTTTCCTGTCCTTCAGAACCCGTTTAAGATCAGTTTTTTTCACCTGAATATACAAATACAGAAAGACCTTCGGGGTAGACTGAATAGTCTATTTTCACATCAGTATGCCCCTGCTCTTTCATAATGCTGACAGATTTTGAAAGAGTTTTATTGAGAGACTGATTCATGTCCTCCTCAATCTTCTTTTCCATTGCAGCCAGAGCTGCCCTGGCTGCCTGAACAAGAACCGAATTTGGCAGAAACCGGTTCGAAGACTGACAGCTCTGCACTTCAGAATTCTGGATGCGGAGCACCCCTTTTTCCAATGTTACAGATTCAATAAAGATTGATGTATTCACTGTGCATACAGTCCCTTTCAGCTGTTCATTTTTCACCAATAGCCTGATAACAGCCCCAATGCTTTTCTCATCCTTACGGGTCAGTTCAGCAGATTCAATGCTCCCTTCCTGAACAGGTGCTTTTTTCATCTGTGCGGCAAGAGATGGAAATGTAATATTGGCTGTGAAATTGTCGCCTGATGCGGACCATGCAGGAGGGGCAGCCATTACAGGAATTATTCCCAGAAAAGATACGGTGAGGATTACTAAATTAAAGATCATTTTTTTCTTCATACAGCTTATGTACAGGAACATCAGAGAAAAGTATATTAAAAAAATAATGCTGAAACGTTTTTCATGTGAATTTTACTGCGTGACTAACAGAAAACAGATATTTTTAGGTTTTCGGTTGAGTCTGTTTTACCGGAATCTGCCCGGATCCTCAACGGTCCACAGGTCGTGAAGATTGCATTTTACGAAAACTTTGATTTCCGCATCATTATAATCGTAAGGGAAGTCAGCTTCGAAAATTCTGTCCGTCCTGCTGAATGCTTTCTCTGCTAAGACTTCTTTTGAGATTTTATTATAGATCCCGATCTTTTCGATGTAGTGAGATTCGGAAGGATTTTTCAGAGGAACCTGCACTCTTATATAAGGGGTTCCCTGTTTCACAGTGAAGCTGATCACCGGAAGATGCTCTGGTGATACGGCGGTCCATTCTCTCGCATTGTGTTCTGTATATTCCGGCAAAGGAGTCCTTCTGCCTTCGCCGGGATCATCTTTCAGATTCGAACAGCCCGCCGTAAACAACAGGCCTGCCAGAATCATACTTAGAGTTTTCAATTGTGATTCATAAATATTTTTATTTTTAATATGCATAGTTTTCTCAGTTATGTCCGTTTCCTGTCCTGTACAGCCTCATGGAATTCGAACCGTCACGGGTGGCAAGAATCAGCCAGTCGGTTCCCCCCTCCTGAACAGTCACATGAGAAAAGATTTTCTGGTTTGTGGCTGTTCCGTCAAGGCCCGGAATATTCACCATATCAAATGCCGTTTCGTCCGGAAGCACACCGCTCGATACTGATGACATATTCACCCGCCATACATTGGAACCGTAAGTCGCATTATCGAATCCGATATACATATAATCACCTACCATTTCGAGCAATGTTATGTGAGTATTACTATTGCATATATTCGGAGAAGATCCGCAGTCAAGTACATTGCCCGACATATTAGTTTTTCCGGTAGTGCCTGCTTCGGCAACCAGTTGCCATTCAGATGCTGCTGCAGGGCAGGAAACTGAAGAAGCACAACTGGGCAGCATCCAAAGCTGAGGCGCTTCGCTTCCCGGAGGACAGACCTGCCTTGTGGTTTTAAAGTTACAGGTTCCTCCGTTTCCGCTGGCTTCATTGCTGCAGACCTCCTGGGAACTGCAGGCATTCCGAAGCATATATAGATCGCCATTGGGCGCTGTCCTCATATACGGAATAGCTTTCATTGCAGGCACAAAAACATTGAAAGGTCTGACACAGTTCATTTCGTTATTGCTTCCGGAACATGCTGCATCAGGATCATTTATATTTGCAGTGTCAATAATGGAACCTTCCGGAAGGGGAATAGATACAAAACGATGCCAGTCAAACAGACTGTCCGGAGTTACATCGGTCCAGAATTTACCTGTTGTGGTCACATAATCATCAGCAGCCATGCATCCCCCGGTGGTTGTGCAGTCAGTTGGAAGAGAATCCTTTTCCGAATACTTCAGGGTCGTCCTGACAATACCTCCGTCCGAAGTGGTACCCCTTGCACTTGTAAGATTTCCATGAGTGGTCAGATAGACCCCTCCGTTCGCCATATATAACTGGGACTCACAGTCCGCAGTTCCGCTGCTGCATTTGTTGTTCCCTGCAAGTCCATCGGCATCATATTCATACAGAATGTTTACTGCATTCAGATATGGCCGGGTTGTCCCAAGTACATTCGGCTTAGAACCGTTAAATTTATTAGCATTGTTCACATCTTTACCACTGGCACCTATTCGAGCAATCGCTTGGACAGTAGACAAACCATAACCCTCACCATAGGCTTTTCCATCCGCACATCCGGAAGGATTCATACAGACCCGGCCACCACGGCCACCTCCTCCACCTTCGGCACCAAAGTGATTCCATAAATAATCTTTATATACTGTAAATACAGTGGATCTGAATGCCTGTGTACCGGAATACGTATCAGGGATCTCACCCTCTGTAAATGTAAAGGTGGTTGTACTGCTGGTTTTATCGTCGGAGCTCCAGAAGGAACGATAAATCGCGGCTGTATTGAAAGCTCCAATGAACATTTTTTCAGTTCCTCCGGAAGCTGTACAGGCTGCTCCGGTCAGATCTGAAGTTCCCGTTCCGCCTACACAGGCAGCATACAAAGTGTCGACACCCCATACAGGAACATTACACGGAGGGGAACTGCATCCGCTGTAATAAGCTGGGTAGTTGTAAAAACCTAATACCGGTGCTCCCGGAGTTCCATCAGCATCCAGAATCACAGTCTGCGAAGTAGTTAAAGCATAATCCACTTCAAAGAGCTTTGCCGATCCTGAATCCGCTCCCAGATACAGCTTTCCGTCGTAAATCACGATCTGACCTGCTGTGGTGCCATCTCCGAACGGATCTTCGAACACGTTTCCGCCCTCAAAACCGGTCGCTGCATCCACAATAATCGGCTGCACATTATTGGTTCCGTTAGAAAGAATCGCATTCCCGGCAAGGTCCTGAACATTCTGCACAGTGATCTGATGACCGCCGCTTTCCAGCTGCGGAAAAAAGGTTACCAGCACCTGTGATGCATTCACCTGCTTCGCAGCCGAATACACTCCGGAACCATAAGCCTCTGAATCGTACTTGTAATTTGTACTGGTATTCGCGGTTGCCTGGTCAACGGCCTCAGAAAAGGTAAGGAGTACAACTGTAGCCGAATTATCCGAAGAAATCACATTGGCTCGAATCAGCACAGGACCGGTTGTATCGGAACCACACTGAAAACTCAGATTCGTGGGAACAGCCACAGTGTTGCCGGTTGCGTCTGTTACATTATAGACGCTAAGTCTGTACTGATCCCCGCTGGTATTGAATGCATCCGTAAAGTCGACTGCATACTTGTTCGAGCCCAGAGATGTTACAGCCGATGCCCCGTCTGCATTCGGAGATCCGGTACCGGTACTGCAGGTTCCTAAAAGACACTGAGTAATTTTATAATTTGAAAGAGTCAGAGCATTCGCGCTGACAGACTGATCATACTGCAGCACGACCCGTTTTGCAGCATTATCACCGCAGGCAGTGGCAGTATCCGGATGCACAATGGCGCCGGGGCGTCCGTCCCCGGTGAACGTGGCAGAATTATTGGAACTGCCCATCTTTTCTCCGCTTGCCACAGAGGTTACTGTGTTCTCAATTACACTTGTAGTGTAGCTCTGGCCTTCCACCATATCATTGACGGTAAGAGTGAAGGAAGAAGAAGGGTTTCCCGCCCCTGCTCCCGATACAGCAGACTTCACCGGCAGCGAAGTGTTGCTGTATATCAGAGCACAACTGGTCAGATCTGTACATTCAGCTGATGCAGCAGTCACATTTTCATTAAAATTAATAGTCAGTGTATTAGTATTTACTGTCGTAATATTGACAACCACCGGTTTAACAAGCCCTGTGAAAACAGCTGTATTTGCTGTGCTGCTGAGATTGTAATTGGAAAGGTCCTTCACATCAGTGCTTACCGTCAGAGTATAGGTAGTTCCGCCGACCTGAGGACCTGCATTTAAATGAACCGTTTTATAATCTGATCCATCGCGGGTGGCTCCGGCCACACTGAGTCCCCCGGTAAGAGAATAATTATTTGTATTTTCTGCTTCGGTCTGCTCCACCGCTTCACTGAATATAACGTCAATGGAATTCGCTCCCAGAGATTTCGCTGTAATCAGGACAGGCCTTGCTCCGTCGGACTCAGTTACAGAGATTGAATTCACCTGTGATAGCAGATTTGCAGCCAGATCGGTAAGTCCTGGTGTCGCAGTTGTGGTAAGATCGGGCTTGGCTCCCGTATCACACCCGGCCTGGCTGGCTGCATTGCAGGAAAGAATGTTTTCATCGAATCCGAGGTAGATTACAGAATCATCCGTGTTATCTGTGGTCCAGGTCACCGCACTGCCATGCAGCAGTTTCACATTATTATAACCCGCGACCAGCCAGTCACTGGTTGCAGTGCCTGCGCTGTTCAGAACATATCCTGGGAATGCTGAATCATCCACATTTTTATTAAATACTACCCGATATGCATCAATTTTACCATCCCCGTCCCGGTCCACTGTCTCTGCACTTACTATTGCCAGCGGAGAATCAGTGAATGTTACCGAAGTTACGGTTAATTCAGCAGCCGCATTTCCCGCCCTGTCTGTACAGTTAAAGGATATATCGTAAATGGCACCATCTGCAAGATTCGGATTATTAACCAGGGTTGTGTTCGGATGGGCTCCTGCATTCAGCTCTGAACCGGTCATTGCTTTCACATGGGGGGATGAAGTATCTGCATTACCTCCGGTTCTTAGCCAGGTAACAGATCCGCTCTGGCAGATTTCTGAAAAAGTATAGCTTACCAGAGTATTACCCACAGTCGATGAGGAAGCAGGGCTTATATCACTGATTACAGGAAGCGTGTTATCGATATTAACTGCGGCAGATGGTCCTGCACCTGCATCTGTGTTTCCTGCATTATCGGAACCTTTTCCCGCAGTCACAGTTATTGCAGCTGTGCCGTTTCCGGTGCAGGAGGACAGGGTTACTGTCGGAGTCACGGTAGTTCCGTTTGTAACCGCTTTACTGCAGGAAGCTGTTCCGGTAGCATTCACAGTAATATCCGAAGCAGTCAGAATTACTGTATCTGCCCCGCTGTATGTTACAGCAAACGTGATGTCCGTTCCGTTTTTCGCATACGTTACCGAGGGTGATCCGATGGATACCGTCGGCGGTGTTATATCGTATTCATAACTGAGACCCGAGGCTGTGCAGTCGGAAGTGTTACCAGCCTGATCGGTGGTATTCGCATAGAATATATGACTTCCCTCCGTAAGATCCGGAGAATCAAGAGTGATGCTGGTTCCCGTAGCTGCCCCCGAAGCCACCTGAGTCACACAGGCATCACTGAAAAGTTTCACCGTATCGCCGCTGCTTACCCCGTTCACGTTTATGGAAGGAGTCGGGTCGTTGCCTGCTGAAGAAGCAGGACTGCTTAATGAAAGACTGCTCGGTGCTGATGGCGCAGAAGTATCAATTGTCACTGTATCGCCGCTGGCTATAAAGGAAGATGTGTTTCCCGCTGAATCAAGAGACTGAACGCATGCATAATAGGTTGATCCATTCACAAGACTTGAAATGGTCGAGGGGGAAGCAGCATCGACCGATGCTCCCACACATCCGGTTGTACATGCTGAATCTGTGCAGGCTTTAAGATTGTGAGTGCTGAAACTGACAGCATCAGATCCGTTTGTAAATGAAATGTCAATCGTGGTACCATTGTAGTAAGCACCCTGAGTTATGCTTACACCGGATGGAGCTGATGGCGCAGTCTGATCAATTGTCACTGTATCACCGCTGGCAACCCATCCTGAGGTATTTCCTGCTGTATCAACCGACTGAACGCACGCATAATACGTGTTTCCGGCTGCCAGTGAGGATATATCAGCCGGAGATGACGCATCCGTCGTTAATCCAACACATCCTGTGGAACATCCGGAATCGGTACAGGCTTTTATGTTATGGGTGGCAAAACTAACCGCATCGCTTCCGTTCGTAAATGCTGTTTCTATGGTTGTGCCGTTAAAATAGGTTCCCTGAGTGATGCTCACTCCGCCTGGCACAGTGGGAAGGACAGTATCTTTAATGACTGTTGTGGATGCCTGAACTGCATTATTTCCAGCAGCATCCGTATGGTCGGCAGTGACAGAAACGGTTAGACCATCCGAAACAGCAGATACATCCATAGATGCAGAGGTACTGTATGCAAGAGCAGTACAGGTCGGAGTTGCTGAGACTCCCCCAACATTTACAGTTACGGTCCGGCCGTTTTCCGAACAGGCACCGCTTACTGTATAGGCAGATTTGTTATTATTACTTATTGTGGCTGCGGCGGTAATGGTCACTGTCGGAAGGGTTGTATCCTTAGTAAGACTTATGCTGGCAGTTCCCTGGTTGCCCGCTGCGTCTGTTTCGCGGAGCTGCAGGGTGAATCCCGTTTCACCTATAGAACTCCAGCCGGTAATGGAACTGAGGGTTGCTCCGGAAGTAATACTGTACCAGTCTGTACCGTTAATAGATACCTGGGTTGACCCTTCCCCCCCTGTGAAAGTAACGGCAGTGCTTCCGTTTACATACGCAGAAGAAGCAGGCGCTGTTAATACAAGGGCGGGTGCAGAAATATCGATTACCAGTTCGTTTGATGTTCCGTCTGTTCCTGTGTTTCCTGCGGTGTCGGTTGCAGTTACTGTAACGCTGTAAGTGCCCGCAGATATAGTGGTAAGCTGATTATCTGCAAGGGTCCAGGTTCCGTTTCCGTTATTTGTGGCGGTCTTTGTCTGCCCGTCGACAGTAACTGATATTACCGCAGAGTTATCGTTTACAGTTCCCGAAAGAGACGGTGTCTGGTCATTTGTGGTTTTTGAAGTAATAGCCACAGTCGGAGCTGTGTTATCCACTGTGAGAATCGCTGTGGATGCACTGGATATGTTCCCTGCCGCATCAATTATAAAAATATGATAATTTCCTTCATTAGCCGGCGAAAGAACCGAAGTGGAAGTTCCGCTGGCAGCCTTCGTCATAGTGGCCCCTTCTGTAAACACAGTGGTTCCGGCAGGTGCAAACCAGACTTCATTAGTCGCATCACCTGAGCTGATAATGGTTACAGAGACTCCCCCTTTCACTGTCTGGTTCGAAGCAAACACACTGTTCTGATTGGTCGGGGCTTCGCTGTCATAGATGATGCTGAACTGAGGCGCAGCAGTGTTACCCAGGCCGCCGATTGTACTCGTGGCCACACCAGCCGCCACATCCACTGTGACAGCGCCCTGTCCGTCCGGTGTGATATCAGCAGTATAAACAGAGCCTGATCCCGAGAAATTGCCAAGGGATCCGTTTCCGACAGTTACATCTGTGGCAATGAAGTTTTCAACATTTCTGCTGAATGTAAAAGTTACAGGAATGGGAGAAGTTTTAACAGGGCTGGTTGCAGAAGAAGAAATCGACACTGAAGGATTATCTGAGGGAATCACGGACTGCTGCACAGCTGCGGAATAATTTCCTGCGGTATCGTATGTATAAACTGAATAATAATAAGTAGTTCCGTTTACCAAACCTGTGTTACTGTAACTGGTTCCGGTATTATCATAGACAGTTACCGCTGTTCCGTCCCCTGGACCGGAAGCATAACTGCCTTCTTTCCGAAGAATAAGTGTTCCTGAATAATCTGATGCAGGGTTCGTCCAGCTTAAATCTGCTTTCGTATCGCCCGATGAGGCTGTGAACCCCGTAACTGCACCAGGTGCAGTGTTATCTACGGTAACTGTGGCACTGGGTCCGGCACCGGCATCGGTGTTGCCTGCGGTATCGGCAGACTTAGCAGCAGCTACTGAAATTGTGAAACTGCCGTCCCCGGTACACCCTGAAACAGATACATCGGGAGTTGTGGTGGAACCATCAGTAATTCCGACTGTACTGCAGCTGACCCCGGAATCTCCGGTGACTGTTATATCAGAAGCTGTCAGTGCAGGGCTGGGAGCCACTTCGTAAGTCAGAGTGAACTGAGTAGCATCGCCGGAATTCACGATAGTCTGCGTTGGGGCACCAATTGATACCGTGGGCGCAATGGTGTCTTTTACCAGACTGTGCGTAATGTTCGTTGTGTTTCCGGCTGTATCTGTATTTCGCAGATAAAGGGTAAACGTTCCCTGAGCAAGACCTGAAAACTGAGGACTGGAAGAAAGTGCAAATCCGCTGGTAACTGTGATCCAGTTTGTATTATCAACAGATGCCTGCACGGTGCCTGCATCGCTGGTAAATGCAATCGTCTGAGCACCATTTACCTGCGAACCGGCGGCAGGCGATGTTACTGCAACTGCCGGAGCCAGGCCGTCATAATTGATATCAAGTGAGTTAGAAGCACTGTTCGTCAGTCCGCCTGTGC
>CAZQKZ010000073.1:0-10986 GCA_964594095.1 uncultured Leptospiraceae bacterium
TGTGACTCTTTCATTTACAAATGCCGATTAATCGACTCCGCAGGTAATCACCGTCGCTGCGGTGGATGATTCCATTGCATCCGGAACGGTTACCGCAACCATAACGCATTCTGTTTCCTCTGCAGATGCAGATTACAATGCCATTGCGGCACCGGATGTTACCGTAACTGTCACCGACAATGATGTGCCGGGCATACTGATCACCGAAACAGGTGGAAACACTGCCGTTACAGAAGGCGGAGCGGAAGACTCATACTCTATTCAGCTCGCAACACAGCCGACTGATAATGTGACTGTTACACTTACCTACAACAGTCCCGATCCTCAGATCTATATTAACGGAAGTTCTTCAGGCAGCATCGACCTGACTTTCACTCCAGCAGACTGGAACATCGCCCAGTCTGTTACAATACGTGCCATTGATGATTCAGTGGACGACAGCGGACCCCAGCCCACAGAGATTACGCATACCGTTTCCAGCAGCGATACCTCTTATAACGGACTGACTGCTGCATCTGTGACTGTGACTGTAAATGATAATGATTCTGCAGGCGTAATAATCATCGAAACCGGAGGTACCACTGCTGTTACAGAAGGGGGTAACACAGACTCTTTCAGTGTATATTTAACAGAAGCACCATCTGCAAACGTTACAGTCACTTTTACATTCACCAGTTCCAGAGTGCACCTGAACGGAAACAGCTCTGGCACGCTGATTCTGACTTTTACTTCCGCAAATTATCATATTCCTCAGGATGTCACTGCGGAAGCTGTGAATGACACAATCCAGCAGGGAACCTCAGTGCAGAATGTTACCTGGACATCTGCCAGTACCGATACCGGCTTTAACAGCATGTCGGGAGCTGTAAACATTACTGTGACCGACGATGATTCACCGGCAGTAATTGTGAGCGAAACGGACGGATCGACTGCGGCCACAGAAGGCGGCAGTACAGATACTCTGGATGTACATCTTTCCGTAATGCCGACGGACTCAGTGAAAGTCAGAATCGCTTTTGATCCGAATCAGATCAGTCTGAACGGAAGCACCACAAGTCCGCTGGAGCTGAATTTTACCTCGGCAAATTATGCAGCGATCCAGACTGTTACCATCAGCGCGTATGATGATACCACTGTCGAAGGAAATCACTCCTCTGCCCTTACTTTCACGGTAATAAGTAACGACACTGATTATAACAATTATTCTGTATCTCCGCTTACCGTTCAGATCACAGACAACGACATCAGTCCTCTGGCTGCAGGCGGAGTGGTATACCCGACTGCAGATGTTTCTGTAGATTCCGTGACTAAAAATATCACACTCCCTTCTGCCGATATGACAAAGAGTTTTGTAATCTGCTATTTTAAAGCAGCAACTTCAAATCCTGCTCAGGTCCCCACCTGCCAGCTTTCTGCAGACGACACTCTCACTATAAAGGCAGAAGCTACCGGCAACCTGGTCTGGTATTACAGAGTCACCTTTGCAGCCGGAATAAATGTGCAGAGGGGAGCCGCCTCAATTGCCGGGGGAAGCAATACCACCACAGCCACCATCCCTCAGGCTGTGGATCTTTCCAAAGCTTTTATTATCGCTTACGCCCGTACAGCGCAAACAAATCATGCCAACGACGGAAGCAGACTTGTGACAGCGGTATTTACCGATTCAAATACCATTACTTTCGAAAGGTCCGAGACAAGTGGTGCTCTCGATATTGAATGGCAGGTTGTGGAGCTGGACGGAGCCCTGGTTCATTCCGGTACTGCATCCATAGCGGCAGGGAATCTGACCGGTACAGGAATAACATCCCCTCTGGTTATGAATTCCACTTTCATGCTTTATAATCTAAGGGCATTAGGCACAGGTGGAGAGGAACGTGCCTATCATGTAAGTGCAGCGATCACCAGTACCAGCGAAGTTACTTTTGAAAGAAAGAATTCGACCGGTTCACTTGAAATATCGTGGTTTGCCATTGAGATGCAAAACGGCACCAAAATCATTCGGGGTAAATCCTGGGACTATGCTTCCGATACAGCCACCAGTTTTTCAAGGGACACATCTCTTAGTACAGATGCCTATAACCCTCAAAGTTATGTCCAGGCCCGAAGCGTTCCTTTCTGCTCCCATTCCGTAAGTGGTACCGATGCTTCCGACCTTGATTCAGCAAGCCTGATTCCCGTCCTGAATGCTGATGGTGTAACACTGACTATGACAAGGTCTTCCAGTCAGAGTGTATTAGGGACCATTGAATGGTATATCATGGAGCTGAATTCAAACTGAGAATCTGCTGTCTCACATACAGTATTCCGGCTTAATTTCTGTTTCGTTATATCCGTACCGTATTATTCCAGAACTCATGGCTTCGACATTTTCTTTTCAATCTGCATCAGACAGATCAGACGTGGCATTTGAAGCACCTGCCAGACAATATAATCAGACTTCGCTTATGGCCAGGTTTTTTGTTTTTTTTACTTTTGAATTCTGATCTATGAGACTTAATTTTTGACTTATGTCACATTGCATGAAAATTTATAAAAAACGCCCCGCCCAGTCTTCGGAGGGAGGCGGCTCGTGGGAAATATCCCCATGGCCAGGCCTTGCCACAAATACCATAAAACTAATCATATGTCAAGCAGTAAATTTTCAGAATCCAATGCGACACTTCCGGATATTATGTCACTTATAATTGACTTCTCTGCAGCGCATCCACAGCCGGGACCGCAGTCAGTGTTATGTTTTTCTTTACACAAAGGACCGAACGATTGTTTCTGACCTACTGATTATGAATGAAAACCCTTCTACGAAATCTCTGGCAGCACGCCTTTCAGAAATCATGAAACTCCTTTACAATGCAGCAGATTATACTCCGACTAAAGCGGCTTTGCACCTGGCGATTGTTTCTGCAATGCTTGGATGGAACCGTCAGCTTGGCCACAGTGAAGAAACCGATTATTATCAGGAAAAGCTCGAAACATTCTGGCCGCAGCACATTATTTATTTCCGTGATTTCAAAAGGGGCAGTCTCGATGCTCTTGTCGACCTTGCCCATCTGCTGAAAGAAGAACTCTATCCCAATGATGCAAGACTGATCCACCATGCCGGGTTTACTGATGGAAAGCTGAATGTGGAATATCAGGAAAAGAGTTCTCAGTAAACGATCAGAGCTTAAACAGATTTAACACGGATTTAACGCACCAGAAGGAAGTTCCACTATAGATAAATAATAGATTTTTATTGACATTTCAGGCTCAGGACTCCACATAATCAGGACCGGAAAAATCTGCACACCAGGAGAACTGAATATGAGCCGGAGTAATTATTTCACAGGTTTAATTCAATGGTTTATCAGACTGCCGCCCGCTGTCCCTGAGAGACTTCACAGAACTTATTATGTGTCCCTCGCAGGGGGTGTTTCAGGCCTTTTTATCCATCTCGTCTGGATTCTGATTTTCTATTATACAAGTATAATGAATTTATTTTATATTAATATTGTCAGCATACTGATCTGGAGCCTTGTTATTCCGATATCCCGGAAGGGTTATGTACTCCTGGCATTCACTCTGGGAGTTGCGGAGGTTATTTTCCACGCATTTTTTGCCGTTTATTACCTTGGATGGGATTACGGGTTTCAGTATTATCTTATCCTCGGAGCCCTGTTTGCATTTTTCTATGAAGGAAAAATCTTCATCCCTCTGACTATTGCTTCATTGTCCGCTTCTTTTTTTATTCTTTTTTACCTTTTTGTTCAGCATATGAATCCATATCCTGTTGATGCCGGCGCTGTACTGCGGCACTTCTTTTATATATCTAACATATTTAACAGCTTTTTAGTTTCATCTGCTGGTGTGTTTACTTACAGAATCGCCGTTCAGAAAGCAGAAAAAACTGCCGAGGAAGAGAGAAAAAAATCTGAAGAACTTCTTCTGAATATACTGCCAGGAAGTATCGTCCATCGTTTAAAGGAAGATCGTTCTGTTATTGCTGATCATTTCGAGGAAGGTACTATCCTCTTTGCGGATCTGGCAGGCTTTACAAAATGGTCTGAAAAAATCAGCCCATCTGAGCTTGTTACAGTTCTGAACAGTATTTTCAGCAAGTTCGATGCGGCAGTATCCCGCCGTGGCCTTGAAAAAATTAAAACCATCGGGGATGCTTATATGGCAGCAGGAGGGTTCCCTTCCCTTAAAGGGGATCATGTCCTTGCAGTAACAGAACTGGCCGGGGAAATGATGGAAATTCTGAAAACCCTGAATAAAGAAAACAATACCGACTTTCATATCCGTATCGGAATCCATACTGGTCCGGTTGTGGCCGGAGTCATCGGCACCAGTAAATTCTTATACGATGTCTGGGGTGATACCGTGAATACGGCCAGCCGGCTTGAATCTCATGGTTTGCCTGATCAGATTCATATATCGCTTCCGGTATTCGAAGCTGTCTCTGGTGAGTATGAAGCCGAAGCAAGGGGGCTTATTGAAATAAAAGGCAAAGAGCCCATGCATACTTATTTTCTAAGGAAGAAAAAATACCACAGTCAGTAAAGAGAAAGAGCACCGCAAGCCCTGAGGCCCGGTGCTCTGTTCCCGTTCATTGCCGCGCTTTTCAGCAGACCGGCCAGGAAGAATCCTTAACTTCCTTGATAGATTGTCAGAGTTCTATGCAGCAGTGTATATCTTTCGTCACTGATATAAGTATACTCACAGCGGGACTGAATGGCCATAATTTTTTTAAAAAATTTCAGTCGGCGGTCAGCCTCCATCTTAAATCCCTGGGTGAAGGTTTTCTGATTCTGGCTGGTTTGAAATCAGTAAAAAGGAGGAAAGAACGAAAAACTTTCATACCCCCCTTCTTTTAATGCTTCTTTATAAATACGGACCGCACAGGCAAGATCCTGAATGGCAAGACCAGTAGAGTCAAACAGAGTAATCTCATGGTCCCCCTGTCTCCCTGGAATCTTTCCTGCTATGACTTCACCCAGAGAACCCGAAATATTTGTCAGAGACAGCACTTTTTCAGAAACCGGGACATTAATTTCTCCGGAATGAGCTGCCTGCTCCCTGTCATCCACAAAAACAGAAGCGTGTTTCAGGAGGGCAGCTTCTGCTTCCTGCTTACCGGCTGCATCCGCCCCTATTGCATTGATATGAGCTCCCGGAGAAACATCTTTTTTAAAAAGGACAGGTTTTCTGGAGGGGGTGGTTGTGGTGATGATGTCGGCTCCAAGGGTGCATTTGTTCACAGAATCCGCTTTGATAACCTTCCCCTGGTAGAAAGATCCGATCGCATTAAGAAATTTTTTTTGTGCTTCAGGTGATGGATCAAAGAATCGTACCTCCTCAATTCTGCGTACCGATGAAATTGCCTCAAGCTGGTGCACTGCCTGAACTCCGCACCCGACAAATGCAGCAATCCGTGAGTTTTTCCGCGAAAGAAATTTCGCAGCAACGCCGCCAGCCGCCCCTGTCCGAAGAGCTGTCAGTGCTGCTGCATCCATGATACTGAGGGGGCGTCCGGTAACAGCATCATTCAGAATGAGCAGGGCCATTACTGAGGGCATACCTTTCTTCCGGTTATTCGGATGAACATTCACCCACTTCAGAGATGCCATTCTGCTGTCTGAGGCAAGGGCAGGCATAGCACGAAAATCACCGTCTGCAGAAACATTCAGATAAACTTTTGAGGGCATAGTCAGTCTGCCCAGGGTATGCCCTTCAAATGCTTTCTTTACTGCAATGACTGCCTTCTTCATAGGGAGGAGTCTCACTGCATTTTCCTTAGATATTAAAATTACACCTTTGTTCTGATTTTTCATACCAGGTAACCATTGTAAGAATCTGTTCAGAAAAATCCAGGATAAATCACTTTTACAGAAATCACGTCACGCTGCCGGACCTTTACACTGATCTTCCCATTTTAATATTACTTCAAGGGTGTGACAGATAGAATTATCTGTGATTTGCAGTAAAATCAGCGGTTTCGGGGAGAATAGCTCACTGAGTTATTCTCCCTCCATCAGCCTGCCATCCCGCCCACAAGGGGCAGAATCTGTCCTGAAAAACGGCTCCTATACTGCTGCGCGGTTGTAGGCTTCGTATAAAATACTTTCTTCCTTCCGGATTCTGTTCCAGAGTGCGCTGTGGATAGAGGCGAAATCCCTGGAAAACTCTGTGTCCGATCCCCCTCTTTCATATTTACCGAAAAAAGCAAGGGCTGTTTCTGTTATAGCCTCCATATCTTTGGCAAAGGTATTGAGAGTCGCAGCAAGCACTGAATCCTTTTCGGCTGCCTTTCTAAGGACCGGATACAGCTTCTGATCCTCTTTGGTCAGGTGGTCAATTAATGCACCTTTCGCCGACATAAGCAGTTTCTGTGCTTCTGCCTTATCAATCCCAAGAGCCTTTACCTTTCCAAGTACATCCACAAGAACTGCGTGTTCGTTCTTCAGTTCATTCACAAGTTCCGACATTATGATCCTCCTTTATTTAAGAGACTGTCCTGAAACAGCCACTGACAGCACACATGATGTGCCGCCACCCGCAAAATTTCGACTGAAACTGAGCAAGGGTATAAAGAAGATTTCATACTCTTTTATTTTGTATGTCAAATCTTTTTCATTCTGCCTTCTTATTTTTGACTGTTTTCGGAATCTATCTGTTCTTCTCCCGGAATTCATAAAGCTCCTTTACAGACTTTGCAATATTTTTCCATTTTGCTTTTTTTTCGGACGCCGTCATTGTCTCATTGCGGAATTTTTTTAATGACTGCAGCCTTTCTCCGGAAAGCAGTCCCTGGTTTACAGCTTCCTGAACCGCACAGCCAGGCTCGCCGGTATGAGTACAATCCCTGAAACGACATTTCTCTGCAAGAGAGGCAATATCGGAAAAAACGATATCTTCGTTCGACGAAGAAAGATACACACCGAATTCACGCATACCAGGTGTATCCATAATCAGCCCCTGGTCTTCGGGGAGGAGAAAAATCTCCCGGGTTACTGTGGTATGCTTTCCTTTACGGTCAGACCTCCGCACTTCCTGGGTTTTCATAATCTCTTCCCCAAGTAAGGCATTAATCAGAGTGGATTTACCGGCTCCAGACTTTCCCATAAATACAGCAGTTCTGCCCCGGTTTAAAAAGCTGCGAAGCTCATCCGGTATTCCGGAAGCAATGGCGCTCAGAAACAGAACGGGCATTCCGGCAGAAATATGCTCAGCCTCCTGCCGTATATTGTTTCTGATCTCATCGGTTTCTGATGCCGGACCTTCCAGCAGGTCCGCTTTTGTCATCAGCAGGACCGGCTCTGCCCCGCCCTCCCTGGCTGCAGCTGTATAACGTTCCAGACTTCGCACATTAAACCCGGTATCCAGTGACTGAACAATAAACAGTATATCCGCATTCGCTGCCATATACTGAAGGTCGTGGTCGGATCCTGCTTTTCGCCGGAATAACACGCTTTTTCTTGGTATTATGTATTCGATCAGACTGATCCCGTCTTCGCCGCCATACCGGATCGCCGTCCAGTCTCCCGTTACCGGGAAATCAGCTTCGTCTGCATGAATCCTGAACCGCCCTGATACTTCTGCGCGGATTATGCCTTCTGTGCAGACTGCGGTGAAGGAACCGCGATGACAGGACAGAATTCTTGCCGGGATCAGACTTTCATTACCGGGAAGTTTGTGAATACTGATGAAGGATGACTCGAAAAATGAGTCAAAACCGTAGGATGTAAGATCTGTTGGGTGCATATGTTTTCTCCGAAATTTTATAAAACACAGGCCCGCCTTAAACCAGGCTTTACCGGTCTGATGAGACTGTGTATATGCCGGAACTCAGTAAAGAATTAAGTTCAGACATTTATTCTGAAGAGATTAAACAATCATATGCATTTTCCGGTTTCATACTGCGGCGGAAGCTGAGGTTTGTCAAATATTTTTCCTCAAAATATATTTTTTTTGTTGCATTTTTTAGTAACACGTTTTTTTATTTTGTAATACCGGACATGAAGACTCTTTTATTTTACATTTTCTTTCTGTGTACTGGTTCAATCGCGGCCCACGAATTCTGGCTCAAGGCAGAACAGGGCGTCTATGTGCTCCAGTTCGGTCACCTGTCCGGGTCAGGCGACGGACCGGCGTCTCTGAACTATGAGCCGGCCGATTTCACCGAAATGCACTGTCTGACAGATGGTGTCCCGAAAGCAGGAAGATTTACTGTTAAAAACGGGAAAATTGCGGTAGAATCAGAATGTGATGCTGTTACTTTCCGGACAGCGAAAATCCATTATACAAAGACGCCTTACGGAACATTCCGGAAAAAGAAAAACGAAACAGAATATCCGCTGAAAAGCTGGGCCTCGACGGAATATATTAAATCATTTATACATTTAACCAAAGGATTAAACAGACCTCTTTTCCCGGCTGACTCCTCTGCTCCTGAAATCATACCTTTGCATTCCGGCGCACTTTTTAAACCTGAACCGGACAGTAAATTCACTTTCAGAATCATTAAAAACGGCCAGGGTATTGCAGGGGTTCCGGTATCTCTGAATGGTGATGTCAGAGGGCATACCGGTGCGGATGGCAGAATCAATCTTCGGCTGCGACGCTGCGGAGATCAGATCATCCAGGCATCCGTATCTGTTCCAGGCGACAGAATCTCTGCTGATGAAGTTACAGAAACTGCCACTCTGCATTTCAGAATACACTGTAATCATCAGGACCCAAAAAAGGAGGCATCTCAGTGATACGATCCGCTAATTCCGCACTTTCGGCCGCGTTCTGGCTGATTTTTCTTTCGCACTTATATCCTGATTCTGTCCATGCTCACGGAATTGAAATTTCTGTTTCTGAGTCGGGTAAGGCAGCTGTTGTCCAGGTTCTGTATTCCGATGGCACCCCCTTTTCTTATGAACCTTACGAAGTGCTTCCCCCGCCTTCAGAAGACGGCAGCTCCGTTCCTTATCAGACAGGAAGAACCGATGTTTCCGGCCGTGTGGTCTTTCTGCCTGATCGTTCCGGAGAATGGAAAGTAAAAATCCATTCCGAAGATGGCCATGGAGGAGAAACCAGCGTCACCGTAGACGAATCCGGAATAAGTGAACATTCTCTGCAAAGCAATGGCATCGCAGGCAGTTTTGTTTCCAGAGCGGCTATGGCAATTGCGATTATCGCAGGAACGGCAGGAGCTTTATCTCTTCTTTATTCATTTAAAAAAAATAAAGGGTAAGATGGGATGATTATATTCAGAATAAAAAAAAAGATTTTAAGCTCTGCCGCTTTTTTTCTTCTTTCCGCGGCTCTTCTGGCCGGCATTCCTGAGAGTAATCTCAGTGCTCATCACGGAGTGGCATCCCTTGGTGTGGCGGGCCTTAAAGGACCAGGTGCTCCGGTGGAAAGCGCGGGCTCTGCAAATCTTCCGGCCGGAAGCATTCTGGGTTACTGGAAAGCCGATCATGCGGATTTCCTGAGGTATTCGCCTTACGATGATGATGAGGTCAGCACGAATACATATATGATGTGGGGTTCCGGATACGGATTGAATTCATGGCTTTCCGGTTATGTCTTTCTGCCTTATAATGTAAAACTCTCCGAGGATAATTCCTGGAATACATCAGGCTTTGCAGATCTGACTTTCTTAGGCGCGCTTGGTTTCCGTTACGATGGATCACTGAGCCTTGTTCCGGAAGGCGAAAGCCTCGACGATCTGGAAGACTGGCATTTCACACTTTACGGAGGACTGACTGCCCCGACCGGAAATGCGAATCTGCGGGATCAGTACGGGGACATTGATCCTGGAATGTCCACAGGCTTTGGAAGCTCCTCTTACACTACAGGATTTTCTGCTGTAAAAATGATCGATCGGCTTACAGTAATAAACGATGTATCGCTGATTACTTTTGATCCTTACCGCTACAGGGACGGCCTGCGTGTTCGTTTCGGAAGTGAATTCCGCTATAACCTTGCTTTCTCTTACAGAGCCTGGACTGATCCTGAAAAAAAATTAAGAATTGATCCGGTTTTTGAATTTAATTTTGTGCGCATCGGAATGGATCGCGAGAAAGGGATCCGGCACAGGGAAACGATGGAAGCAGCCGCTGCGCTGGAAGAGATTCCGGTCCCCGCTGATACCTTTCACCGTGCTTTCCCTGACAGTGTCCCCCCCTGGCGTTATAATACAGCTTACGATGAAGCACAGGGAGCATCCGCAATACCGGAATTCAACCCATGGGGGTTGTATGCTTCGACCACAGGCATTGCCCTGAAAGCATCAGGCGGAGATATTCTGTATGTTCTGCCTGGCTTCAGAATTTATAAAGATAATATAAGTATTGCCGCAGGAGTAAAAATACCTGCCTGGACCCGGCTGAACAGAATCCCCCTCTCCAGGAATCTGGGAGCAGCTTTTCTGCAGGAATCTTATAAAAGCGAAAGCACGGAAGAATCGGTTTCCGATGCTGTGCCGGATGCATGGTGGGAACACGGATTTCACGCAGAAAGGGCATCCCAGGGAAGCGAAGGCCGGGAACGGGCCAGGTTCCAGATTTCAGTGTCTATACTTATGTAAGGCTGGTTCATGGAATTTCTCATCATTCATGTTTCAGCTTCTTCCGGCCTGCTTAATCTTTTGATTATAAACATATTTTATCATTTTGTTTCTCTCCCCCTCAGTCAAGCACGGAAGTTCTGGTTAACTCTGCAAATTTCACTCCTTTCAGGCCGGATATCTGCAGAGTGATTCTTTCGATTTCGCTGACTTTGCCGCGGATCATAATGGTTTCAAGACAGTTGTGGTGATCGAGGTGAATATGAGTGTTGACCAGAATATGAATCCGGTTATCGTGCTGAATATCGAGCATTTTTTCAGAGAGCTCTTTTTTATGATGATCGTATACCATCGTCAGGACACCCACCACTTCTGCCTCTGAATCTGCCCAGGTATCCTCTACGATCTTTTCGCGGATCATATCACGGATGAATTCAGAACGGGATGAG
>CAZQKZ010000074.1:0-228 GCA_964594095.1 uncultured Leptospiraceae bacterium
GGTGTTTCCTCAGCACTGATCAGTTCCGGTCTCAGAGTGATTCTGGGAGAGGTTCTCACTCCCGACCTGAAAATTAAAGACCTTGGTGATGTTCTCGAAGAGAGATTCCGGGAATTCGGAAATATTGACATGTTTTTTACAGGGATTTTTCTTAAACAGGTAAAAGGCGGAGTGGAGATTGTCTCGTTTGGGCATCCTGCCCCTGTTAAAATGTCTGCCGATTCCGCT
>CAZQKZ010000074.1:264-10930 GCA_964594095.1 uncultured Leptospiraceae bacterium
GCTGAAATACTGGACATTCATTACGATGTCCTTATTGGCTGGGGAAAAAAGCATTCATCAGTGTACAGGTTTGAGCCTCTGTTTGAAGGCGAAAGCATTCTCCTTTACAGCGATGGTCTTACCGAGATCACTTCCGGCGGGGAGTTCATAGGGGAAAAAGGAGTGCTTGAAATTCTGAAAAACACAAGTCATCCTAAGGATATTTACATATCTGCGATGGAAAAAAGTGACGAGAACTCCCACAAAGACGATATATCCCTTGTTGTGGTTTCCTTTGACGGTTCACGCAGGTAATTTCAGTCTTGACGAAAAGCTGAGCCGGTATATTTTTTAAAAAATGAATGTTTTCCGGTTCCTGAAACCTTTGATTATCGGAATTTCAGTATTTCTGGTAATTTCCTCATCGGCTCTTTTAGTTTATTTTATTAAACTTCAGGGGGCATATGCAGCCCGCCGTACTGAGGCTCACGAATATGCAGGAATGCTTCGTTCCGGTCTCGATCAGAAAATCAATCTCCACATTCATCTTTCAAGCGGACTGGCAGCCTATATTAAAGTTTATAATAAGAATTTAAACCGCTCTGAAATTCAGCGGATACTGAAAGAAATATATGATTTTTCTCCGGTAATTAAAAACCTGGGTGTGGCGCAGGGATATACTCTGAAGTTTGTATATCCCGTTCAGGGGAACAGTCAGGCCGTGGGAATGGATTACAGAAACCGGCCTGATCAGTGGCCTGCTGTTCAGGCAGCTGTGGAAGCCCGGGAAGGGATACTGGACGGTCCTTTGAATCTGGTGCAGGGAGGATCGGGGCTGATTTACAGGTATCCTGTTTACATTGAAGGAAATTACTGGGGGCTTCTGTCCACTGTAATCAATACGGAAGTTTTTTTAAAAGAGGTGTTTGCTGAAGCCGATGAGGGACTGTATCGATTTGTGCTGATTAAAAAATCACCACTCAATCAGGTGATTTACGGCGATTCCGGTCTGATTGAGGACCCGGATACCGTATTTATTGAAAGCAGCCTGTACGGTCTCCGGCTTGTTTACGGAGTCAGACCTCTTCCGCCGGATACTGAGGGGCTGATTTCGTTTCTCTTCCTGGGTCTTCTTCTGGCTTTTTCAGCAGGCGCTGGTGCAGCGTTCTATATTTATTCTGTTCAGAAAACAGCAGAAACCAGGGCACAGTATAATCTGATTGCTGATAATGTATCAGACGTTATCTGGATACTCAATCTGAATCTTGGTAAATTCACTTATATAAGTCCTTCTGTAAAAAACCTCAGCGTGTTTACTCCGGAAGAAGCTTTGAACCGCACATTAGAAGAAAGTCTGACAAAAGAATCACTGAAAACTGTTCGTGAATCTCTGGAAAAAAACCTTCCCCGTTTTCTTAGCCAGGAAAACCCTGATGCGTATTACATCCATGAACTGCAGCAGCCTGCAAAAGACGGTTCGCTTATCTGGGTGGAGACCTCAACCAGATTCATGCGCAATAAAAATAATGAAATTGAGGTTTTCGGAGTTTCCCGTAACATTAATGAACGGAAGAAAAACGAAGAACAGCTGATGGCGGTAAACAGGACAAGAGATAAAATGATCGGGGTAATCAGTCATGATCTGAGGGGGCCTGTGGGAACCATTGCCTCCGTCACTGAGGAAATCCTTTCCGGCGAACAGGACTTTGAAAAAGAGGATCTTATCCAGTCAATCCGGATGATTCATAAATCTGCAGAAGCATCGCATCGCTTACTGGAGAACCTGCTTCTCTGGGCTCGGAATCAGACCGGAACTCTGAAACCGGAACTCACAGAGAACGACATCTGCGAGACTGTAAAAAGAGCTGTCCTGTTTACGGAGGAAAGCGCAGCTGCAAAATCAATCATACTGAAAATAAATCTTCCCCCGGAAAAGATCCTGCGGTTTGATTCCCGGATGATAGAAACAGTCGTCCGCAATCTTCTTTCCAATGCAGTCAAATTCACTCCCCGGGGTGGCAGCGTTACAGTGTCTGCTGCGGAATCAGATTCTGCATTCTCAGTAAGCGTTGCAGACACAGGTACCGGTCTTCCTCAGGATGTTGTCACTCTTCTCAGTTCGGGTCAGTCGGTCCGTTCCTCTTTTGGTACGGATGGCGAGAAAGGGTCCGGGCTTGGTCTTTATCTTTGCCGGGATTTTGTGAATATGCACGGCGGCACACTGAGTTTTCTGAACAATGAAAATGGCGGCTCCACAGTAACATTTTCCCTGCCTGTCTGAGTTTAAAGGTTCCCTGGGATTTTTCCTTCTTGATCTGGGAAGCCGTTTTTAAAAAAGTGCTGATATACTACTGTAAATCCGGGTAAAATCATGTCTTTTAAAGAAATTTCCTCAGAACCGCTTCCCTCCAGAGAAAAAAACATACTTGAATACTGGAAGGAAAATGATATATTCCGGAAACATGTGGAAAAAAACGAGAACGGTCCGCTGTTTGTGTTTTTTGAGGGGCCGCCCACTGCAAACGGAAGACCCGGAATCCACCATGTGCTCTCCCGTGTCTTTAAAGATATTTATATAAGGCACCGGGGGCTGATGGGTTACCATATTCCGCGTCAGGCGGGATGGGACTGTCACGGTCTTCCGGTGGAACGCGAAGTCGAAAAAAAACTCGGCATCGAAACCAAAATCGAAATCGAGGAAAAATACGGTCTCGAGAAGTTCAACTCCCTCTGCCGCGAATCTGTTTTACAGTATGTAGGGGACTGGAACAGATTTTCTGAAAGGCTCGGGTTCTGGGTGGATCTCGACAAAGCGTATTTTACCATGGACTCTTCGTTTGTGGAATCTGTATGGTCATTGTTAAAAATTATTTATGAAAAAGGGCTGATGTATCAGGGCTACAAAGTAGTACCTTTTGATCCTGTTATGGGCGCCACGATGTCTGATGCAGAAGTGGCTCTGGGTTATAAAACCGTGGAAGATCCTTCTCTTACGGTCAGGTTTCATCCCAATGATGCAGGTCTTGCTGAGCTTGGCTGTATCCTGGGTCCTGACGCGGATAAAATTAAAAATCTGCCAGTATCTTTCCTTGTATGGACCACCACGCCCTGGACACTTCCTTCCAACGCTGCGCTTGCCCTTCATCCGGAGGCAGATTACAGTTTTCTGAAAATCAGTGCGGAAAAAGCACAGGAAGCCGGGGCCTCATTCACTCTGAATGGTGATGAAATTCTGATCTGTGCCGATGATCTTAAAGAATCCCTTTTCGGCGATTATAAGCCCGAAGTAATTAAAAAAATAAAAGGGAAAGAACTTAAAGGAATCAGCTATACTGCTCTTTTTGACTGGATGCCTGTATCCGGCGAAGGCGTTACTCTGCACCGGATTCTGACTGCGGATTTTGTTACCATGGACACCGGTACCGGTATAGTTCATATTGCTCCTGCTTACGGGGCCGATGACCTCGAAGTCGGTAAAGAGAACAATGTACCGGTGATACATGCAGTAGGGCTCGATGGAAAATTCGCAGAGAGCACTCCGCTGAAAGGAACTTTCTTTAAGGATGCAGATCCGCAGATTATCAAAGAACTTAAAATAAGAGGCCAGGTATTCCGAAGCCTTCGCTATAAACATGAGTATCCGTTTGGCTGGAGAACCGGCGCTCCTCTGATCTATTTTGCCAAAGATGCCTGGTATATACGAACCACAGATCTGCGCGAAAAACTCATTGAAAACAACAATCAGATTAACTGGGTGCCTGACTTTATTAAACACGGACGCTTCGGAAACTGGCTCGAAAATAACCGTGACTGGGCGCTTTCCCGCGAACGTTACTGGGGAACTCCGCTTCCTGTCTGGACAGACGGAGAAGGAAATTTCCGAATCGTGGGCTCTTTAAAAGAGCTTTCTGATCTCTGCGGAAAGGATGTTACTTCGCTGGATCCGCATCGTCCTTATATTGACGAAATTACTTTTAAAGATCCGGATACCGGCCGCGAAATGAAGAGGGTTCCGGAAGTGATTGATGCCTGGTTTGATTCTGGTGCCATGCCGTTTGCGCAGTGGGGCTATCCGGTAAAAGGAGAGGCTGAGTTTAAAAAATATTACCCGGCCGACTTTATATCCGAGGCGATTGATCAGACACGGGGTTGGTTTTACACTCTGCTTGCGGTTTCCACAATGGTCACCGGGCAGAATCCGTATAAGAATGTAGTATGCCTCGGTCATGTTCTCGATGAAAAAGGCGAAAAAATGTCAAAAAGCAAAGGGAATGTTGTTCCTCCCGATGCTGTATTTGACTCACACGGAGCCGATGCGATCCGCTGGTATTTTCTGACCGGTGCCCCTCCTGGAAATTCAAGACGGGTGGGAATGCCTGGAAGTCCGGGGGACCCTGTGGCTCAGGTGCATGGTCTTTTCAACATGCTGCAGAACAGTGTGAATTTTTTTATAATGTATGCTAAAGTCGACGGTGTGACTGTAAGCGAAGACTGGCTGGATCATCCTGTAAAAGGGGCTCCGGCATTCAAAGACCGGCCCGATATGGACCGCTGGATTCTTTCCTATTTACAGAAGCTTACTGATGAGGTTACTGAAGCACTGAATCAGTACGATGCGCAGAAAGGCGGAAAGCTTATTGAGGAATTTATAGATATTCTCAGTAACTGGTATATCCGCAGAAACCGCAGGCGGTTCTGGAAGGGAGAGCCTGATGCAGATAAACTGGGTGCATACGACACTCTTTTCCGATGTCTGATGACCACTGCAAGGCTGATGGCTCCCTTTACTCCTTTCCTCTCAGAGCAGGTTTTCCTTGCTCTCGCAGGCTCAGTCAGCCGCGAAAAGAGCATTCACCTCTGCGGGTGGCCCGCGTCCGATAAGAATTTCCGGGACGATTCCGCCCTTCGCGAAGGGGATCTTGTGCAGCAGACGGCGAGCCTTGGACGGGCTGCCAGAATGCAGTCAGGCCATAAAGTAAGGCAGCCTCTCGCGCGGATGATGATTCATGTGATTTCCGATGAGGACCGGAAAGCTCTGCTGAAAAATACTGAAATTTTATGTGATGAGCTGAACGTTAAAAAAATTGAATTTCTGGATGATTCAGCAGGTATTCTCGATTACCGCATTAAACCGAATCTTCCGTTACTTGGGAAAAGGCTTGGCTCAAAGCTGAAAGTGATTCAGGCATGGTTTCGCGAAGCGGACCCTGCCGCAGTGGCTGCTGCAGTCCGTGCAGGCAGAAAAGTCCTGATTCCGGATGACGGAGGCGAAAATCTTGAGCTTTCTCCGGAAGAGGTAATCCTCGAATCTGTATCCAGAGAGGGAACATCAGGAGTGGAAGGGAACGGAATGCTGGTCGCTCTGGATACCGAACTCACTGAAGAACTCATCCAGGAAGGATATGTAAGGGATCTGGTCAGAAACATTCAGGAACTCCGGAAAAAATCCGGTCTGGAAATCACTGACAGGATTCTTCTGAAGATTGAGGGGGGCTCCGAAAAATTCCGCGAAGCCTGCAGGAATTTTGAGTCTTATATAAATGAAGAGACTCTGGCCAGGACGGGTGAGCAGGGGAAAGGGAAACCTGACGGAACAATGGAAATTGCAGCCGACAGCGAGAAAGCGGCAGTCAGTATCTGGAAAAACTGAGGGAGGTTCGTATGTTCATCCAGCCCTTTATGGCCTACAGGCCCAATGAAGAAGAAGTGGAAGACATCGTAAGTCAGCCTTATGATGTGGTGGATACCGACGAAGCAAGGGGCCGTGTAAAGGCCATCGCCTTTATGCATGTGGTGCGACCTGAAATCGATTTCCCTGCCGGAACAGACCCTTCTGCCGATTTTGTTCACGAAAAAGCCCGTGACAATCTCCAGGCTTTTCTTCGTGACGGGCATTATATTCAGGAAGAGGAAGCATCTTATTATATTTACAGGCTCAACCGCGGCCCGCATCAGCAGACCGGCCTTGCCTGCAGAACCTCCATTGACGATTATCTTGAAAAACGGATTAAACCGCACGAGCGCACAAAGCCCGATAAAGTGTCAGAGAGGCTGAAGCACATATTCTGTGTGGGCGCGAATACCGGTTCTGTTTTTATGATGTATGACGGAAAGAAGCATGAGTCCATCGCAATGCTTCTCGATGCACTTGCTGATGATACCGAACCTGTTTACGACATCAGTATGCAGAACGGAATCCGGCACAGAATCTACAGGATTTCAGACCGGCAGCTTGTAAATAAAATATCCTTCGAATTTATGAGAGTCAAGTCTCTGTATATCGCTGATGGGCATCACCGGGCTGATGCGGCTGTGCAGAACGGAATGATCCGCCGTGCCAATACTGAATATTATGACGGCAAAGAAGGTTATAATTGGTTTTTAACTGTTGCATTTCCTGATCATCAGCTTCGTATACTTCCGTATCACCGCGGAGTGAAGGCAGCTGTTCCCTTTGCCTTTGAAAGCTTTCTGAAATCAGCTGCCGAAGATTTTAATGTTGAGTCCCTGGAAACCGGAGTTATGGAAACCAGTTTCCCCGAAAAGCCAGGCCAGATTCTCCTTTATTCCGGAGGACGTTGTTATCTGTTAACTTTCCGGGGTCAGACGGCGCATTCAGGACCATCTGCTGCAGTGGATTCACTCGATGTAAGTATACTTCAGAATTACATATTAGCTCCCCATTTCGGAATTCAGGATCCGGCAAGGAATCCTGACCTGGTTTTCATCGGCGGATTATCGGGCAGAAAAGAAGTGAAGGACCGGGTGGATTCCGGGGAACTCTGCGCAGGTTTTATTATGTATCCCGTGCAGACTGAGCAGCTTCGCGCAGTTGCCGATGCCGGTCTGATCATGCCTCCCAAATCCACATGGTTTGATCCCAAAATGCGGTCCGGTTTTCTGCTGAACCCGGTCGATGACAGGATCGGGGACTGATTACCTGATATCCGGGTTTACAATGGGCTGAAAGATCTCTTTTCTTTTTTCCTGACGATCGTATTCCTTTTTCTCAAAATCCTTATTTACTGCCTCCCGGAAATACATCTGTGCCGAAAATCTTTTATCTTCGCTTTCGGGTTCTCTTTTCCGGTAGGAGCCATCAGGAAGCAGCTCCCTGCAGTTATGGTTATCCGCATCATATATATCAAGAATATTTACAATATGCGCTATATGATCCGGCTCTGTCACCGGAAACATCACCTCCACACGCCTGTTCAGATTCCTTGGCATAAGATCAGCTGAAGAAAGATAGAGCGATGGATTCCCTCCGTTTTCAAAATACAGAACGCGGCTGTGTTCCAGATAACGGCCCACAACGGAGATTACGCTTATGTTGTCACTCTGACCTGCTGCTCCCGGCCGAAGACAGCAGATACCCCTTATATTCAGCTCAGTCCGGACTCCCGTCCCTGAAGCTTTATAAAGCATCTCAATTATTTCGGGATCCACAAGAGCATTGAGCTTCATTCTGATCCGGGCCGGTCTTCCTGCTCTTGCATGATCAATTTCGCTTTCGATAAGCTCCCGGACTTTTTCGCGCAGATTGACCGGAGCGGCAGCAATAGTGCGAAGGTCCGGCACTCTTGAGGAGCCTGTGAGGGCATGAAACAGGCGGGTGACATCGGTATTAACAACCGGGTTCGCCGTTAGAATACCGAGATCCGTGTATATACGGGCCGTAATCGGATTGTAATTCCCTGTGGCCAGATGAACATAAGAACGGACTCCGTCATCTTCTCTTCGCACAATCTGCAGCATCTTACCGTGGATTTTAAGCCCCACCAGACCATACACAACATGAATTCCGTGCTGCTCCATTTCGCGGGCCCAGGTGATGTTGTTTTCCTCATCGAAGCGCGCTTTCAGCTCTACGAGCACTGTAACCTGTTTCCCGTTTTCAGCAGCTTCAATTAAAGAACGTACAATCGGGCTGTCTCCGCTGGTGCGGTAAAGTGTCTGTTTGATCGCCAGAACTCTGGGATCACGGGCTGCGGTCTGAAGGAAGTCAACAACAGTCTGAAAGGAGTCATAGGGATGATGCAGCAGTATATCGCCTTTCCGGATGGTTCTGAAAATATGCTCCGGCTTTTCCAGAGGGACGGCATTTCGCGGAATATACGGTTTATCGTAAAGATCCGGGATATCTTTGCACATATTATAAATAATCCACAGGTCTTTGAGATTCAGAAGACCTGGTTTTTCGTAGAGCTCATAATCCTCCAGTTCAAGCTGAGAACTCAGGAACTCCCGCACGGTTGCCGGCATTCTGTTGCGGAAATTCAGGCGAACGGCCTCTCCCCACATTCTGTTTTTAAGCTCATCCTGAATTGTTGAAAGAAGGTTATCTGATGCTACTTCGTCTATTGAAATATCAGAATTACGGATTACGGAGAATCCATTGAGGCTGATCAGCTCATTTCCGGGAAAGAGATCCGGAGTGTGCAGTTTCAGAATTTCCTCAAGCGGAACAAAGCGCCTTACAGGATAACCGTATTCAGAGCGCTCCCCGGTCTTCGGCATTTCCAGAAACCTTGGGAAAATGGAGGGAACTTCAATCAGGGCATATGCCGTTTTGGTATCGGTACCGGCTGCGTCTTCGGTTTCCCCCGCATGACCCCGTTTATAGTTACCGGAAAGTATATCCGTTTTTTTCATGGACATAGCAAGGTTCAGCCGGCCGCTGAGAATGTGCGGGAAAGGATGCGAAGGATCTACAGAGAACGGAGTCAGAACGGGAAAGAGTTCCTTTTCAAAAAAATTCTGAATAAACGGGCGTTCCTCCCCGCGGATCTGGTCAAAATGATCCAGAATGTGAATTCCGTAAGGACGCAGCTGCTCGGTGATTTCTGAAAAATATTTATACTGTTTATCAACCATCAGATGGACTTTTTCCGAAATGGCAAAAAGTGTTTCGCGTGGTGTTTTGCCATCCATCTGGATTTCATTCACAGAAGAAGCAGCCACCTGTTTCAGTCCCGCCACGCGCACCATGAAAAATTCATCGAGATTGGATTCACTGATAGCTATGAATTTAAGCCGCTCCATCAGAGGGTTATCCCTGCGTCCGGCTTCTTCGAGAACACGATCATTGAATTCCAGCCAGGAAAGCTCCCGGTTAAAAAAAAGTTCCTTCGCTTTATCTTTCATTTTCATAAGAGCAGTCCGTCTATTTTTTTTCGGTAAGGAAAAAGCGGTAATCCTTTTTTTTAAGACGTGATTCCAGATTCCAGAGATCGCGTCGGCTGTCGGCACGTCCGGTTTTTACTGTGAATTTACCGGAGGTTTCTTCAATGAAAGGATCAAATCCGTCTTTACGCAGCTTTTCGGCAGCAGCCTCGGCTTTTGAGCGGTCTTTAAAAGATGCAATCTGAAAACTGTAACGATAATTATCAGATGCAGGTTTTCTTTCCTGGGTTTCTTCAGCCGGTTTTTTTATTTTAGTATCAGTGGCCGGGCCCGGGGCAATATTAGAAAGACTGAGAGATTCTGAATCCAGAAGTGCGGCTCTTGGGTTTGGCGTGTCTGAGACCTGCTCAGGTTCTTCGTTTGCTTCATCATCCCGGTTCAGAGCGATTTCGCGGAAGGATTTGGGATCGTCCTCAGTAAAGGAAAGACTGGCTGGCTTTTCCGGCTCAGTGGTTTCCGGAAAGAACAGTGAGAACCAGGAGGATTCCCTCGCTGCTTCCTCGGGTACAGGCTGCATTTCCGGAAAATCCGAAGGATCTGATTCTGATTTTTCAGTCAGGGGTTCCGGCATGGCTGCCGGGGGGGCCGAAGCTGTTCCCATCCGGTAACCCGTTGCAAATGCAATGAGAAGAAGCCCTGTGAAAATAACAGTCAGGTAAAGAATTCTGCTTTTATCGAGATTGATTACATAAAAAACTCTTGTTCTCATTGATTGTTTACCATTTTGATTTGTTTCAGAGCAGAGAAGCCTTTAGAATTTCCCCCAGAGAAATGACGGACCTCTGAAGCTCTGCCATGCCCTGGTCATTCAGAATTACAGCATCACTGTGCAGAAATTTAAAATCTGCAGAGGTCTGAGTCCGATCCCTTTTCCGGAAGTCGTCTGCACCCATCTGGTTTCTTTTTTTAACCCGCTCCTGACGGACGGGGGTGGGTGCGATCACGCTTATAATCACATCAAAAGTATCTTCTCCTCCTGTTTCAAAGAGAAGCGGTATATCGTAAAGCAGAATCTCTCCTTTTTTAAGGGAAGCTGCTGTTTCCGAAAAGCGCGACCGCACTTCCGGATGGATCAATGAATTCAGCCTTTCCCTTTTTTCCCGGTCACTGAAAACCTGAGAGGCAATTTCCTCCCGGCTCAGACTTCCGTCTTCCCTGAATATTCTGTTTCCGAAAAGCCTTTCCAGCTCGGGACGCAGGGATTCTGATTGCAGAACCTGAGACGCCATCTGATCAGCGTGGAGGACGATGCATCCGGATTCTTTAAGAATTTCTGCAGCAGCAGATTTTCCTGATCCTATAGAACCGGTTAGTCCAGCCACCAGGCGGTCTTTTTTTCGGGGATTCAGAGGTCTCCGGATGATGAGCATAGGACACAGTATTAATGACAGGCTTTCCCAGTACAAGAAAAAAAAACGGAAAAGATGATACCGGCAGCAGCAATTCCTGGTTTAAGGGAGACCTTTGACCGCAAAGGCCTCCCTATGACCCTCCAAACGGC
>CAZQKZ010000075.1:0-10829 GCA_964594095.1 uncultured Leptospiraceae bacterium
AATCAAATAATGGAAAAGGATTCCGGCCTTCTTTCCACCCGCTTTCTAAAAAGTGGATCAGGGGACTGAGCCCGGCTTCTCCCACATCCTGATTTTTCTCAATATAATATTTACAATCAAATAATGGACAAGGATTCCGGCCTTCCTTCCACCCGCCTTCCAGAAAGTGATGCAGAGGGTTAATTCCTGCCTGGGCCACATCCGGGTTCTGGTCCAGATACCATTGGCTGTCAAACAAAGGATATGGATTCCGGCCTTCTTTCCACCCGCTGGTCAGATAATGAATTGCAGGAATGACTCCGCTTTCGGCCACATCAGGATTCTGTTCCAGATACCAGTCCCGGTCAAAAAGACCGTACTCTGTAATCTGCAGAGCCTGCTGATACTCTCTCAGTTCAAATACATAACTAAGCGGATTTCTGAGTCTGGCAGTCTGTTTAATTATTTTTTTTAATTTTGATTTTCTTGAAAATAATGTATGAATCTGTCTGTGTATTTCATTCAGGGCAGCCTGGCGCCGATCCATCCGGTTATAGTCCATTATCTGAACGCTCAGTGCAGCAATTTTCTGCATTTTTTCCGCAAGCTGGGTTTTCAGTTCCCCTTCTTTTTTGCGAAGCTCTCCAACCTGATTCTCATACCTTGTTTTCAGTTCCCCTTCTTTTTTGCGAAGCTCTCCCAACTGATTCTCATGCTGCTTCTTTGCATTCTCAAGCTGATTCGTAAGGCTGTTTTCTCTTTTTTCCCCGGCATCCAGCAGGGTTTTGTAACGATTAAAAAGTAAATTGACTGCAGGTGTTCCGGACTGTACAATAAAATAACGGATGCGGAATCTGCGTATTCTTCCGTTGTCTTCAGATAATACCGGAATCAGCTGCGGATCCACCGTACCAAAAAACAGTTTGCCACCGGATTCCTCAAAATAATTGCCTTTGTAAGCTTCAATTTTACGGATCTGCCCATCTTCATACTCTGCCTCCGCTTCTTTAATGTGCAGAATACAGGGTTCTCTCAGCGGATCCAGCCGGATGCCCTGGATGGTCTCATAGCCATTAAGGTCAAATTCCAGTTCGGCATCGTCTGACTGAAGCTCCATCGGAATGCGAAACCGGGCATCAAACCCGAATCCGGTGTCTACAAAAAGACCTGCGTATTTTTTTACTGCTGCAGGAGCGGGCTTTTTTTCCAGTTCTGTTAGCTTCTGGATTTTTTTTCTGAGTTCCTGATTCAGAAACAGGGTTTTCATATTCAGAAATTCTGACCGAAGTTCATCAATCTTTTTATGATTTTTTCCCCCTTTCAGAAGCAGCTGATAGAGTTCAGCCAGCTGAGGGAAAAGATTATCTGTACTCAGTATCTGGTAATGCTTAAGATCAGGATCAACGAATTCTGCAAGCTGACTGCGGATACTCTCGGTGTTTTTATTCAGACTCAGCTCCTGATTCACTGTATTTATTACAGAAAAAGGATCCTGAATCAGATTACCGTATTCCGCAAAAACCCTTGGATAACTGCGGCTGTATAATTCTCCATAAAAAAGATTAATCAAAGTTATAATAGATGTTTTTTCGTGAGAAAAGGAATTCCTTACCTGTATGGAATTCATAATCTCAGCCGGGTTCCGGAGTGCGAAGATCACCTTAATGGCAATTCCCAGTTCCTGCAGTGCTTTTTCATACACCGGAAACAGAACATTGATTCGAGGGTCCTTTATAGCAAACAGAGATTCCCTTTTAAAATCGTCATAGATGGCCTTTTTTACCTGCAGAACAAAGGACTGAAAATCAGGAGATTCTGTAAGCTGCTTTTCCGTATAGTATTCATCATCCCAGCTGCTTCCCAGGGATTTAAGAATGCTTTCATTCACTTTAAACAGTTTCAGATTTTCAAAGTACCCTTTTGGGTTTCCTTCATTCGGCGGCATAAGACTGCTGCCCAGTGCCACCCCCAGTTTTTCCAGAGTTCCTGTAAGGACCGAGGTGCCACTCCGGTGCATGCCGAGAACTATGATTGCTGTCTGCTGTTTTCCCATTAATCAGCCTTCCTGATAGTAATTTTCTGACCCAGATCCACGATTCCGTTAATATCCTTCTCATCTCTCGGAATTACCTGGATTACCAGAGCATCTACTATTCTAATCATATCAATTCTCTGGCCATCGACTACCTGTTTTACTGCTGCATTAGTATAGTAATACCCATGCAGCATATGGCAGGTAAAATCACGCCTTACATAATACACATCACCTTTCTGAACCTTTTCCAGTTTATTGATTTTATGATTTGGACTAATCCCTGAAAGAAGTTTACCGTTTTCTGTTTTAAACGGCATGCCAAAGGAAACATTTCTGGCATCTTCATGGAAGTGGACAGTAAATTCATAATAATAAGACTGACCGGTCTGCAGCCGGTTCACCTGCTCTCCGTTCTGTTTTCTGACTGCAATTCCGGTGATTTCCACATTGGAGTTTTTTATAACGGTTGTGGATTTTGGTTTAAGGCCCGGTATAAATTCAAAAACATCCGCTTTTTTTACTTGATTATCTTTTTTAATTTCTGCATCTTTTTCTTTTTTTTCCGCCGACAGGCTGTATTTTTTCCGCAGTTCTGCTAAAAAAGGTTCCTGCTTATTTGTTTCCAGCGCTGTATATTTAATATAATCATGAACCACTTCTTTGACAGGGCCAAGACCTACGACTTCCCCCTGATTGATAAAAAGCACCCTTTCACAAAGTTCCAGAATGCTCTGTTCACTGTGGCTTACAAAAAGCACTGTAGTATCGCCTTTAATTAATGTTTCCATCCGGGCATAGGCCTTTCTTCGGAACAGTGCATCCCCAACCGCCAATACCTCATCTAAAATCAGAATTTCAGGTTTGATGGCAGTGGATATGGCAAAAGCAAGCCTGGCCCGCATTCCGCTGGAGTAATTTTTTACCGGCTGATGAATGAAATCTCCTATTTCGGCAAACTCAATCACATCTTCTGCAATTTTCTGCATGTCGGTCTGATCCTGATTCATAATGGAACCAAGAAAATAGATATTCTGGAGCCCGGTAAACATAGGGTTGAACCCGGCACCCAGTTCCAGAAGCGGAGTAACCTTCCCCTTCAGGGTAAAACTTCCTTCGGTAGGCTGCAGAATTCCTGATATAATCTTCAGCAGTGTGGATTTACCGGAACCGTTGCGGCCCACAATGCCCAGAATCTCTCCTTTTTTTACAGAAAAACTTACATTCTTAAGAGCATAGAAATCTTTATGGTATTTTTTACCAAACGGGTGCAAAGCCTCTTTGACCCGGTCGTGAGGAGAGCTGTAGAGCTTAAAACTTTTAGTAAGACTGTTTACAGTCAGAATATCTTCGTGCAAATTTTCCACAATGAATAATCCCTTTTAAGCTACTTCCGCAAAATGAGGCTTCAGGCGGCGGTATACAACCATCCCTGTAAAGAGAACCAGTCCGGTTACACTCCAGTAATAAATAAAATACCATGGCCTGTCCCAGAAAGGAACATGATAAATAAACGATTCCCTGTACCCATTTACTATGTAGAAAAACGGATTCCATTTAAAAATGGAATGATACTCAGGAGGAACCATCTCAAGATTCCAGAATATCGGTGTAAACCAGAATCCCACCTGCAGCAGTATGGGGATAATTTTGCCAACATCGGGAATAAACAGGGAAATGGACGACGTGATCCAGGACGTACCTACCAGAAGCATGGACGCTGCAAACAGATAATAAAAAAACTGAATCCAGTATATATCAGGGTAGTAACCGTTAATTATAAGAATTAAAATCAGAAAGAAAATAAACACCGCATGAATGGCGAAGGCGGACAGAAGTTTCACCAATGGAAGTATAAACAGCTTAAAATCCACTTTTGTAAGCAGAAAAGAATGCTGTTTTATGACACTCGCCCCCTCCCCGAAAACACCACCTATAAAATTCCAGCTGATCAGCCCCGTAAAAAGATACACAACAAAAGGTACACCGTCCGCTGTGTTTCCGCTGCGAAAACCGTATGTAAATACAAACCACATAATGGCCATCATTACGATTGGCTGAAAAAAGGCCCAGAACAGACCGAAAAAGTTGTCTACATAATCAGAAACAAAATCCCTTTTGGCAAGCTGATAAATCTGATGCCGGCTTCTGTAAATTTCCTGAATAAAATATATTAAATACAGATGCAGTTTCACGGATCACTTCCTCTGGTACTATTTCAACCTGGGAAGGAAAAAAAAAAAAAAAAGAGGACTTTCTGTCAATCATCAATCCTTACAGAAAAAATCCAGGGCGCGCAATGAAAAATCTAAAACGAAAAACAGCGAACTGGACATTCAATTTCCAATTTTTTACTTATAATTTTTAATTCCTGCCCGCTGCCTACATAGCGGGCAGGCCCAGAATCCCCTCTTTTTCAAGATATGTAAGAATACGGCGGAGAGATTCTTCCTTGCTCTCTTTGTCTGTCTCTAACAGAATCTCGGGATCCAGTGGTTCCTCATAAGGGGCATCTATTCCGGTAAAATCCCTGATTTCTCCGCTGCGCGCTTTTCTGTAAAGCCCTTTTACATCCCTGAATTCACAGACTTCCACTGTGCACTTTACATAGATTTCTATAAAAGCTGCATTTTTCAGGATTTCCCGGGCTTTCTTCCGGTCCTCCCGGTAAGGGGAAATAAAAGCAGCGGATACTATCAGCCCGGCATCAGTAAAAAGGGATCCCAGTTCTGCTATGCGCCGGATGTTTTCGGTTCGGTCCTGTTCGGTAAACCCGAGATCTTTGTTCAGACCATGCCGGATGTTATCCCCGTCCAGTACATAAGAGCGTGCCTTTCTTAAATAAAGTTCTTTATCAAGCGCCTGGGAAAGTGTGGATTTTCCAGAACCTGACAGACCGGTAAACCACAGCAGGGCGGATTTATGTCCGTTTAAGAATTCTCTGTCGGCCTGACTTACGGCAGTTTTCTGATAAATGATATTTGGATTCAGTTCCATTTTCCCGATACCACAAACCAAGGGTTGAGCAGGTTTTCTTTGTTGTAACGAAGCGGTTTTCCGGTTGCATAATCATAAACCTTTCCGCCCGCTGCCTCTACGACTGCCTGAGCCGCCGCTGTGTCCCATTCCATGGTTGGAGCCAGACGCGGATATATATGAGCTTCACCCGATGCCACCATACAAAGCTTTAATGAACTGCCCCTGCTTTTTGTTTCCGTATCTGAGAATTTTTTTTCAAGGGACTGAATAAAATCTTCTGTTTCCTTTGTAAGATGCGATCTGCTGGCCACTATCCGGATTGGTTCCCCTGCCACAGGAGCCGGAGCTGCAAAGATTTTCTGCACACTGCCGTTTATTGTAAGGTACGCTCCTTCTGCATCTGCGGAATAAAGTTCCCCCGTAACTGGTGCATAAACCACACCTGCCACAGGAATTCCGTCTTCTGCATAGGCTATATTCACAGTAAAATCTCCGTTCCGGCTGATGAATTCCTTTGTTCCGTCGAGAGGGTCAGCGATAAACAAAGATTTCCATTCTTTTCTTACGGAAAAAGGAATTTCTTTTCCTTCTTCGGAAAGCAGAGGTATATCGGGAAATGCTGCTGACAGTTCTTTCAGTATGATTTCATGGGAAGCAGTATCAGCTTCCGTAAGCGGGGAGTTATCGGACTTAATCTGCACAATCGATTCCCGGCTGCTTTCGTATACAGCTAATATTGCTTTTCCAGCAAGTAAGGCCGTATCTTCCATTTTTTTTCTTATATTTTTAGTCATTCTGTTTACCAAAACCGGAAAATTGCACCGGAATCATGAAGCATGGATTTAATCCTCTCTGCATTATCCTGATTTTTAAGATCTTCCGCAGTAATATGCAGATCAGGCACAAGATCAGTTGTGATTGAATCGCCTACCCAGATGGTTTCCACAAGATCAGACTGAGATGCGGTCCGAATGATTTCTATATGCTCCTGATTCAGATCTGTGGCTGTTACAATCAGAATCATACCTGCATCGAGCAGAATGTGTGCGATTTCAGAAAGCCGTCTGACATGTTCCCTGGGATCTCCTTCCTGGCGGTCAAGGAGATCAGCATCCACACCATATTTCACATTTCCAATTCCCAGATAATAGACAACCCTGCCGTCCTGAAAAAGCTTTTCTTCAAGGGATTTAGCCAGATTCTTTTTTTCTTCCCCTTTGGCACCTGTAATAAGAATCAGGGTTGGCCGCTGACTGAACCTTTCGGCCCTTCTTACCATGGAAACGGATCCTTTTTCCCATTTGTAGTTCCGGATCATTACATGATCCCGGATTCCTGAAGTTTTTTCAGAAACGGATTCCCGTATAATGCCACCACCTGAAATTTCAAAATTATCTATAATCACAAAGCGGTTCAGCTCTGCATTCGATTCTGACAGGTCAAATGCCACCGGATTCCGGAACGTAAAGGTGCAGTCTGCAACCTCATGCCGGGATACCTTTGCCTTCTGCTGGTCACTAAGGTTTGATGCATCAATGATCCTGTGAATTTCAGTAAGCCGACCTTTGACTTTGGCTGTGCCGATTTTCACAGAATATTCCTTTCCCGTTTCAAGAGGTGATTTTCCCAGCCAGAAAACACTGGTCCTTATGCTTCCGGAAACAAGGGGCAGGTTTTCATTGGTCCTGACTGCAACTTCTCCTCTGGTTATGTAGATCTGCTCTTCAAGGGTAAACCCGACGGCCTGATGCACAGATACTGAGTGGGGCTGTACCCCGTGAAAATATTCAAATGATTTTACCCGGCTTTTTTTACCGGATGGAAGAAACATTACTTCATCACCCACAGACAGTCTGCCGGAAGATACTGTTCCCGCCACAATTCTGCGGTTATCTCCGAATCTGGTGAATTTGTAAACTGCCTGCACCGGCATCCGGAAGGGAGCATTTTCAGGTTCCGCGGCTTTTACAAAATTATCAAGAGCTTCCAGTACAGAAGGGCCCTGATACCAGGGAGTCTGATCACTGTGGTCCTTTATATTGACCCCTGCTAATCCGCTGACCGGAATAAAAGTCTCGGCTTTCACGCCTACAGATCCAAGGAATGCGTTAAACTCATTCTGAATTTTCAGGAAATGACCGGCATCAAAAGAAACCAGATCCATTTTGTTTACAACTACTATAATATTGCGAATCCCCAGCATTGAGAGCATATAGGCATGTCTTCTGGAGTTTTCCTGGACCCCTTCCGCAGCATCAATCACAAGAACCGCTGATTCAGCCCTCGAAGCACCCGTGATCATATTTTTCAGGAATTCAATATGCCCAGGAGCATCAATGATGATGTAATCCCTTCTGGCACTCTTAAAAAACACACGGGCCATATCAATGGTAATGCCCTGCGCCTGCTCATCCTGCAGCGCATCCAGAAGGAAGGCATATTCAAAGGGACGGGAATTGTTTTCACACTGTTTCCTTACAGCTTCCAGCTTGCCTTCCGGCAGGGATCCCGTGTCTGCAAGCAGTCTTCCTACTATAGTGCTTTTACCGTGGTCCACATGACCGACCACTACTATGTTCATAGTTTCATTCATGATCACATGTACCCCTGCTTTCTGAGGGTTTCCAGTCCGCCGCCTTCTTTATCCTGTGCCCTTCCGGATCTTTCCGCTATGTTTTTTAACTGACCGGATGAAAGTTCCTGAATAATATCCGGCACATTTTTGGCAGTGGAGTCAATAGGATTGGTGCAGACTCCGCATCCGAGGGACCGGTACCGCTTTCCGTCTCCCTGATCGTAATAAAGTGAAACTGTAGGTATTTTTTCGCGTTCGATATATTCCCAGATATTCAGTTCCGTCCAGTCCAGAAGCGGATGAATTCTGACATGCGTTCCAGGCGCAAAATCTGTTTTATAAAAATTCCAGAACTCAGGGGGCTGATCTCCGATTTCCCACTCTGAATTACTGTTACGGGGAGAAAAATAACGTTCTTTAGAACGCGATCCTTCTTCGTCAGCCCTGACTCCGGCAATCACACCTGTATAGGGCTCACTGCCAGGATCAACCTCATACCGGTCCGCGTTATGATTAAACCGGTAACGCTTACGGCTTCCTTCCAGGGTTTCTTTCAGAGTCTGAGCCTTCAGCAGACTGCAGCAGTCGGTCCTGCTGAGTGTTCCGTCCGCAAAAGTCTGATGGGCAGCAAGGGCTTCTTCATTCTGCCCCACCACCATATTGAGCTTCCATTCCCTGACCAGGCGGTCCCGGTATTCAATCATTTCAGGTATTTTAAAACCGGTATCAATATGAACCAGAGAAAACGGAACATGCCCGAAAAAGGCTTTCCGTGCCAGCCAAAGCATTACGGTGGAATCTTTACCGATGGACCACAGCATTATCAGACTTTTAAAATTCGCATAAGCCTCTCTTAGTATGTGCACTGATACAGCTTCCAGTCTGTCAAGATGATCCATCAAAGTTCCCCCAATAATTAATCAAAGCAGAGAGGTTTATAATTCCCTCTCTGCCGCCGCAACCGATTACGGAACTATTTCGACTTTCAAACCCTTAATAAGGATTCCTTTACCCGAACCACTCCGGTCTGCATGAATCCCTACAAAGTCACCCTGACCTTTTTTCATTGGCGGAATTTTATATTCAAAACTATAGTCCTTAAATTCAGACCCAACCTTAAAAAATTTCCAATTGCTGTTACCCACCTCATTTGTGGAGTAAGCTACCGCAAATTCCTCAGCCGGATTTTCCGGTGCCTGCGCTGCATTCACAGTTACCTTTACTTTTTTACCGCTGAAGGCTTTTTCCGTTTCCCCGTCAATTTTAACAAATACTCCCTCTGTGGCTCCTGTACTATTCGGATTGCTTTTATTAGACCTTACCAGAAGTGTAGCTGCATCTACTACTTTAACTTCATTCCAGGCACCGCCCTTTTTCCAGACTTTTGGATCATTCTGAACAAATGCTGAATCCCCTTTAGAGCAGGCTGCAAATCCAAAAAGAACCATTAATACGATTGTGCTTAATCTCATAGAATAACCTCTTGCGTTTTGATGAAGGACCTTCGCTTCTGCGATTAGCAGCGTTAATAAACAAAGGCCCTGGAAAGATATTCTGAATAAACTATTTTTCAAAAGATCTTTTACCGCTGACCAGGTTACACAGTCAGTATTGCTCTGTCAACCGGAATTTAAGATGGTATCTATCGGTGGGGGCACCACCTGCCCCTGCAGGCAGACGATTTACAGGAAAAAATTTTACTGATTTCCGCCCTATTGGAAATCCCACTCTATGGCTTCTGACCACTCAGTTTCTTATGCGGATTCTAACGGAATTCACCGCGCCGGTATTTTCTGCTTGACAAATTTACGAAAAGGTTTTTGGCGCGCGTTATTTCGGAAATAAGCATGGCATTGGGGGCTTCACGAACTTCATCAGAAACCAGAAAAGAATGGTTTCGATTCTGATTGAAATATTTCACATATTCCCTGACCCGCCTCTGCAGATGATCCGCCGACATAGGAGTCACATGATTTGTAAGATCTTCACTGATTGACCTGACATATCGCTCCACAATATCCTTTTGAAAGGAACGGAAATCAGACAGACTGTCATTCCTCCTATCTTTCCCCTCTGGTTACTGTAAATCATAATAAGAAACTGCATAAACTTTTTTTCAGCTAATAGCCAGTGCATCCTGATAATGTAAAAGAGTCATTTTTTTTCTTGCCCTCTGATTCAGATTTAAACCTATTGTATGTAAAGGAGATAACCATTAACTATGGTTTCTATTGGTGGTGTAGGCGGAAGCGGAACCAGATTAATTGCGCAGATACTAAGGGAGCTCGGTTATTATATCGGTAATGATCTGAATATTTCTAATGATAACCTCCTTTTTACTTTAATTTATAAAAGGCAGAACATTCTCGTATCCACTGAAACTGAATTTGATTCCGTAACAAATTTATTCTGCAAAATCATGGGCTCTGATCAGGAATTAAACACAGAAGAGCTTCATTTACTGGATAAACTTTCCTCTGAAAACCGGGTTCTGCACACAAGGGAATGGTTAAAAGAAAGGGTAAAAAACATCAGACATGGGAGTTCAGATACTAAATGGGGCTGGAAAGAGCCGAATACACATGTTGTCATTGAAAGATTATTCACAAGATTAGATACTCTAAAATTTATTTATGTATATCGCAATGGAATGGATATGGCTTACTCTTCCAATCAGAATCAGCTTCGTCTTTGGGGAAATATTTTTCTGAATACTGAATCACTTATTATCTCCCCGGAAAATTCCCTGAAATACTGGTGTGAAGTTCATCGCAGAATGCTTAAACTGAAAGAGATTTATCCTGATAGAATTCTAATGTTTGATTTTGACACATTCTGCATCAGACCTGATGATTTTTTACCAAAGCTTACAAAATTCATCGGAACTGATTCACCTGATATGAATATATTAAAAGCTTTAATAAAAAAACCAGGTTCTATTGGCAGACATAAGGAGCACCCGGTTTCAGATTTTGATTCAGCAGATGTTGATTTTGTTAAAGCAGTGTACACCTCTGCCTTGGACCTCTGATCCTCCGGCATCTCACATGCTTCTGAGGACTCAGTTTCTTATGCAGATTCAGTAGGAATTCCCGGGCCTGCCCGTTAAATGCAGGCAGCGGGCAGTAATTAAAAATTATAAGTTAATAAATTGAATATGAATATCCAATTCACTCAGCGAATTGTTCAGATTATGGCCTTTTGCTTATGGCAAAAGCGACAGACATTTTTAATTTTTCATTTTACATTGTGCAACCGGGATTT
>CAZQKZ010000076.1:0-3991 GCA_964594095.1 uncultured Leptospiraceae bacterium
GAGCTGCGGGCCAGGCTACACACGAATTCAGGATCGTGTGAGACATAATAAAAATGAGGATTATTGTCAGGCGATTAAAAAGCATCGATTTCATATTGAATGTGACGGTATAAAAGGATTTTTTTTGCCTCAATACCGTGTTTTTTCCTGAAATAGATATTTTTTTTTAGTAAGTAAAAGTACGGATATAATGGATATATCGTATGCGATTGCTGATAAGTTTTACAAGCACCACATTATTCAGAACATGGAATTTTTCGGAACTTGATGCGTATCCCTTCGTCTAAACTGTGGACTTTCCTGAATTACAGTGCTTCCCGGTATTTTTTTATTCCGAAAAGCACAATCCAAAGAAAGAGTATACCATTTCCTGTATAGAGAAGCCCTCCCGCAGCAGACACAAAAGGAAGGTAATCAGGAAACAGCAGGCCGGTTACAGCTGCCAGAACCAACGTAACCAAAGTAAGCAGATGCCACCAGGGAAGCAGATCTGCGGATCGTTCATGCAGAAAACCGCTCATCGGTGTCATAACCATTTTACCTGAGGATATCAGATGGAACCAGCTTAGGAAAGGCACAATTTTAAGTATCATGCCGTTCATCATACCCAGCAGAAACCCATACAAAAAAAAGACCCCTGCAGCAATTTCAAAGAATGGACTCAAAGCAGTCCCGTTATCCCCGGATACTGCGTGAACTGCAGTGAGTCGCGCTGCACCAAACAGAAATAAAGAAAGAATCAGTGAAACCAGAGCTGTATAAAAAAGAAAAAGGCTTCTGTCTGCCACCCGCCTTTTGCGCCTGGAAAGAATTGAAAATGTATATACTACATAGACTAAATAAAGAATAAAGAGCAGAGATTCCGCAAACAGGCTGAGAGGTATGTCTGAGGAAACCGAAGATGGTAAATTCAGTAAAACAGTATGAAGAATGACACTCCCGAACATCAGCATCGACAGATTTTTCTTCAGAAAACCGGGATATTCCGCAGCTGTAAAAAACATGGGCATTATCTGAAACGAGACTCCGGTTATCAGAATGCCTGCCCATCCGAACAGCATAAGTGCTGCATGAGAATCAGCGAGCCCCTGGTGCACCGGCAGAAGAAATGCAGCGCCTCCGTGTGACAGAGCCAGAAGACCGGCGAAGATCAGTCCTGTAACAAATGAATACAGAGAAAAAAGAAAGGCCTTTGCTGAAGGACCTCCTGAACCCCGGACTCTTGATAAAAGACTTTTTATAAAAATTACAGCAAAATGCAGTGCAGAGAAAGCAGTAAAAATCCCGCTCACTGCAATAAGAATCTGCGGGTCAGGCAGAAGGTTATCTCCGTTATCCGCCGAGGCAAGCAATAAAGAAATAATAAAAACAACAGCGCCTGCTGCAAACATCATTCTTACAATCCTGACGGAAGTTTCTTTTACTTTAACAACAGAACCTGCAATGACCGGAAGCATCTGAAAAAGAGCTCCAAACATAGTAAAAGCAAACACTCCGATAGTGGAGGCATGAAGAATACCGTAAACAGAATAAGACTTTCTGTGAATCCAAAGAAGTTCATTCCATCCGGTCATAAGAAGACCGGCAGCAACGAAGAAAATCCCTGCTACAGAAAAAAAACCAAGCGGTACCCTGTAAGGAGGTCCCTGAGATGCATCAATCCCCTGCGGTATCATTCCTTCCTCCGGATATCAATTTCAAAAAGATCGCGGCCATCTTCATAAAATGGCCGGACAGTGTACAGGAAACCCTGTTTTTCAAGGATTTCATACAGAGGAAACGGTTCGCGCCTGTGAATCATTCTGATAAAACTGCCGTTTTCCGGTGCGGAATTCTTCAGTTCTTCCAGAGCCGCGAGGGCCTGTTCAAGCGGAACCGGATGGTTCAGATCTTTAACGTCGAGCAGTATCACAGATCCATTTCAGACCATTGCCTTCAGCCTGGCCACCATTTCCTCACTTCCCGGACCTAAGATCTGGTTTGCCATCTGATAAACAATCTGCTCTTCTTTTCCGTTATGCTGCTGAATGAAATACAGCAGACTTTCGGCTCCCTGCAGAAAGGCTTTTTTATCTTCAGAAGCAGAGGCTTTATCGAGCTGATCCAGAAACATACGCATCTGATTGTGCTCCATTTTCATAACTGCAATCGGACCCATACCGCTTCCCATTACCTTTTCCAGTTCAGGAAAAAGTATTTCTTCTTCCATTCTGAAGTGATGCAGCACCGAATCCCTGAATTTCCGGAAACTTTCCGCACCTGCTTTTAAATCGCCTTTGGAATATTCATTTTCCGCTTTTACAAGATCTTCATCGCAGGCCCGGTGATCTTCTGTTAAAAACTGAGCAACCGTCATTTATTTCTCCTATTATTTTAAATTACATCTTTATCGGATGCGAGAACGGCCTGAAGTACGGTGTCCTCTAACCCTTCAAACCCATGGTTTTCATTCGGTTCATATGAGATGGATTCACCCTGATTCAGGACCAGGCCGGATTCTGACCCTGCAATAAATGATGCTTTCCCCTGCAGAACTGTTACATGAACTCTGTGTGCATTGGTATGGGCAGGTATCTTCTGACCGGCTTTCAGCCAGAACATCATTACCTTCCCTCCATTCCATGAATGAACCATTAATTTATTCGGTCCATCGCTTTTCCATTGATCTCCGATTTCCGTTTTCTGAATCAGTTTAGCCATTTTTTTCTCCTTAATCTTGACTTCTATTGTATATATAAGAGTATTATATCCTTAATGGCAACTCTTTTATCAGGAATCAGATTCCCTGATCCCTGATAAACGTAGGAAATCTAACCCCGCCTTTGGTTACGAAGAAATTCGGAAATGGCCTTATTGACTGCCTCCGGCTGCTCAACCGGGGTCATATGAGCCGCTTTTTCAATCACTGTAAAGACTGAGTCAGGAATCCGTTCGGCCATACTCCTTAAAACGGCCACAGGCATCAGGGCATCTTCCGCCCCTGCTATTACAAGAGCGGGAACTTTCAGATTTTCCAGTACTTTTCCTGTATCGGTCCTGGAAATCATTGCCAGAAGTGCGCCTTTTACCCCGACAGGGTCAAAGGAGGCCGCTTTTTTAATAAATGATTCTATGACCTGAGGGTGATTCTTTTTTGAATCTTCGGAAAAAGTGGCCGTAATAAACCCGGATACGAAACTTTCCAGTCCCTCAGTGTTAATTTTCATGATACCTGCATTTCTTTTCAGGCGGGCCTCATCGCCATCTGACTCACTTTTAGTGTTACAGAAGATAACAGAAGAAAATGCATCGGGCTGTTTTTCCAGAGCCTTCATAAGGATATAGCCACCCATGGAAAAACCAGCGACAGCCGGTTTACTGAGATTATATTCTTTTAAAACTGCAAAAAGGTCATCCGCAAAGATATCCATGATACTCTGTCCGTCGCCGGCCGGACTTTTACCAAGGCCCCGAACATCATATGTAACCACAAAATAATCGTTTTTAAGGGCTTCTGTCTGAGCATCCCAGATGCTGCTGTCATAAGGAAAACCATGTACCAGAACAATGGCAGGGTTTGCAGGATTTCCTGCCGACCGGGAATACAGTTTTACGGGTTCACTCATGATAATCTCCTTGGTGTCTGTAATTGCAGAAAAACATTTTCTATTTTACAGCTTTTTTATGAAAGCTTTTTTCTGAATAAAACTGCTTCCAGGTAAAATATACAATTCCTGCCAGAAAAGTCGTTCCGGCTGGAAGCAGAAGAGCGGAAGTTCGCCATTCTGAGTAAGCAAAGCTCCCTGCAATCCCGCCTGTTAAAAAGCCGGTCAGAAGACTCAGATAAATCCAAAGTTTAAAAAAATCTGCTTTTCCTGTGCGCAGAAAGTGACCGGTCAGTATTCCGAGGTCCGTGATCACTCCTGTCATATGAGTTGTCCGCAGGACTGCGCCGCTGAACGAGGATGCCATTGCATTCTGCAGACCCATTGCAAAAGCTGCCAGATACTCA
>CAZQKZ010000076.1:4006-5848 GCA_964594095.1 uncultured Leptospiraceae bacterium
ATAGATAAAAATAAAACCGATCCTTCCAGCATAAGCAGGACTCCGTACCGTCTTCCGAGACTCAGGCTTCCGGTACCTGTGATAAGTCCGCTTAAAGCCGCTCCTGCTGCAAAATGAAGGATTATCAGAAGGATATTTCCGGCCTGGGTCCATTCTCCGGATAAAGTGCTGATACTAAGATGCGTCACATTCCCGGAAAGATGACTCACCGTCTGGCTGTAAACACCGACTATACTGATTACATTAACCTGCCCTGCCGTTAATGCCAGAAAAAAACCACCGGCCAAAAACAGATAATGAGTTTTCCGATGTTCCATAATCCGGATTCGATCCTGTGAGGAGGTATGCCTGTAAAATATCAGCTGCCTTTTCTGGCTGCTCTTGCTTTTCCGCTGACGCTCCCTTTTTTCAGTGCTGTTCCTGTTTTCATAACAGGCCAGCTGGATTCGGAGACATCGTAAATCGTGAGCTGACTGAGCCTTGCCGCCATCGCTTCCCGGTTCTCCTTCCATATATGATGAAAGGGACACGGGTTTTTATCCCGGCAGGGAGATGTGCCCAGAATGCACCGCTGCAGAAATCCTTTATCTTCAATTGATTCGAGAATTTTCAGCATAGTGCTTTTACGGGCTTTATCGTTGAGTCCAAAGCCTCCCCCGGGACCGGTCACTGACCTGAGATAATTTTCCCTGACAAGCTTCTGAAGAATCTTTGCAAGGTAAGAGGAAGAAACATTTAATTCCTGAGATAATTCCTTTACACCGAAAAATTCCTGATCGGGGTGCCTGGCCATGAAAACCAGTGCCTTAAAGGCGTATTCCGTGCCTTTTGTAAATACCATTTTGCTTTTCCTGCATGATTTTCAATCCGTAACGCTTCTTTGTTTTTATATCTGAAAATCATGAATTATAAACGTAACACAGGAGGGCCGGTTTTTTCCAAGAATTTTTTTGAAAACGTCAAAAAAAACTTGTATAGAAAATCTAAGCTTATGATAACGGGTTGATGTCTCCTTTGTCAAATTTTTCAATTTCTTTGTTTTTAGTCACCGGACTCATGTCTGCAACCGGCTGCACGGGCTCTAAGCCATCTGTATCAGATATAACTTTATGCGCTCATCCTGAAGGACCAGTCTGCAGGGCAGATGTGCGACCGGATCCCCGAAGCTCAGTGTTCCATATTACAGCCACCCTGCACAACATTCCCAGGGGCGATTCCCTGTCTGTGGAGTGGTCTTATGAAATCAATGGAAACCGCATACCGGTCGATTCTGTTGAAATAGATCTCCCTGAAGGCGGATCTGTAGTAAGTTCCAGCATCACAATGCCGGCGAAAGGGTGGCCTGAAGGAAATTACAAAGTAATTCTCAATTCGCAGCGGTCAGATATATCAGAGGAGATCCGTTTCAGTCTGTAGTAAGTCCCTTTCTGTTAAGAAAGGGACTTTCCGTTCCTTGCGGCCGCTTTTTTCTTTTTAGAAACCGGGGCAGACACTAATTTTTTCTTATTTTTCGGGATTCTCGATGAAGTGCTCCCGGTCAGGGTCTGCATTTTCAGCTTCAGTGTTTTTTCCGCTGTCATGGCCATTTCCAGCACTTTTGCTTTTGCTGGAGAAGCTGTGCCGCTTACCTCAAGGATTCTTGTGGAATAGATCAGTTTTCTTCTGATGTGATTTACCGAAGGCAGAGTGGTTTTAAAAACCTTTGCCAGTTCATAATCTGTATGTCCTTCTTTATTCAGATCATAAAATTTTGAAACTTTATCGCGATCCCAGACCACCTTGTTCCCGCTTTCACGGTAATCATGTTCCTTAAGGCGCTTCATGGTCCTTTCGTATGAACCC
>CAZQKZ010000076.1:5866-9907 GCA_964594095.1 uncultured Leptospiraceae bacterium
TGCTTTAAGCTTTTTCCAGTGCGGATGACGATTCCTGGCTTCCTGGATATCATCAATCGTATACCCTGTTTTATGAAGCCATTCTCGGGTAATGATGGACTTTGCCCGTCCTGCAATTTTCGATTTAAATGAATAATCGATATACATGTCCGGATCTGTCGCTGAAAGCAGCTTTTCTTTTTCTTTTCTGTGATCGTAATACATCAGCTCAAACCTGTTCCTTTATTTCCGTTAACCTAAACCTTATCTTATATTCTGATAAGACGAAATTTTCAGAAATTTCTGAAACAGCTTCAGCTTTTTTTTCGGGGTAAGCTTCGAATATTAACAATTTCCAGACCCGCTTTTTCGAGGTTAATGGTAATCTTCTGATTTGCCCCGGAAAAATCCATTTCATTCGCTTCAATTTCAATTTCATAGCGCCCTGGTTCCAGAAAGATACGTGCTGCCTGATAATTCGCAGGAAGAGTGCTCCATGTCCTCAGATCGGGTTCAAGCATCTGCCCAAGTCCGTACCCGGCAGCCAGACCAGCGCCTGCCCCAACGGCAGCCCCTGCTATGGAGCCTACGATACCTGCATTGCGATTCATAGCCCGGACGGTTGCCTTGGTTGCTTCTTCGGCGGCTTTTGCGGTTATGGCAGCTGCTACCAGTTTAACTGCTATATTTCCTACATTCCGGGCAACGATTGTGGGATAGTTTTTATCGAATCTGCTGATCGCCATGGATGAATAATCAGTTAAAAGTTCTGTTTCTGTAACAATTTTTCCGTTTACTTTAATTCTGGCAGGCTTCCGGGCTTCGGGGTTTTTATCGGTGTAGCGCGGGATAGGATTTTCGGCCTGACTAAGTCCGGCAAGGACCGTTCCGACAGTTAAAGCAGCCCCTCTGGAGACAATAGCCGAACGAACGGCTCCTGTGAGTGCTGCAGAAAACTCATCGGAACCTGACAGTTTTCCTCTGGATTCTTTTTCGGCTCCCTTCCCGGACTGATAAATAATCACCACTTCACCTAAATCAGAATTATACGGCACAGGGGTTCCTATACGACTGAAAGATTTAATGTATCTTTTTCCGCCGGAATACTTTGCCATGTCACCGGAGTCTTTTTCTTTGGATGCAAGGATATAAAGATCACCGAGAACTGATTTTCTTGAACCGTCTATTCTCAGAATATTATTGTAATGAACCCTTGCATCATTATAACTTTCTGCGTATTCGCTTACAATACCGGTCAGATATCTGGCGATGAGATTCTGAGATTCAGCCTCTTCATTAAGCCGCATTTCCTGCTGCTCGTACTCAAGTCTGCGGAACTGGACTCTGGCATTTTCAAATTCACGGAGCAGAAGATAGTTAAGTCCAAGATAAAATTTTATAAGGACTCTTTCAAAGCTTTCGCCGGTAAACTGACTTTTTGTGTCATTTACCATAAATGCCAGGGTTTCCCTGCTGATACTTGTCTTCAGTTCTTCTGCAATCCTGTCTGCTTCCAGAAAGACTTCGTTGCTTTTTTTATAGTTTCCGTCTGTATGAAGCATAAGACCTGCTTCCATTAAATACAGAAGCCGGTCTTTTGAAGAGGACTTCTGATAATGACCTCTGAGGCGATCAGCAGCTGATTTGTAATTACCACTGTAAAAATCGACCTGCGCATCCTTATACTGGGCAGATCTGCATGCCAGCAGGAAGAAAAAACTAAAAAGTACTGCTGCTGACCTGAATTTCATAATTACCAGGTAGCCCCGCCCCGTTCCGCAGCTTTTTTCCGAAATGCAGTACTGTCTGACCAGACAGCAATCTGAGTCTCAACCGAAACAAGTTCCACTGAAACAGTCTGTTCCATAATGCGGCGGCCCCTGACATTCATCATGGCCTCGGAAATTACGGTCCGGACAAAAAAATTCGGTGATTTCATGTTTCCAATGGACAGCATGTTTGAGGTCATACCGCTCTGTGAAAAGGCTATTTCTTTCATAGATAACTGCCTTTGATTGGTACGGACCGTGAAGATACCTTTTTTCAGAAGTTCTGATACAAATTTACTGTCGAAAAATTCTGTTGGAATCATTTCCGAGGTCTCATTTTTTGTGGGAAGATGCGCCACGAAAATTCCGTCAGGCATCGGGTTTTCTTTAAAATATAAAGCAATTTTTCCCGCGGCTTCAGAGGCTGCCTGCTCCAGCTCAGCCCTTGAGAGCCCTCCGGAATCGGAAACAAGGTCCTGCTTTAAATCTACCCTTTCGGCACCGGATGCACAGGAGAGAGTATTCTGCAGAATAACAGCAGCCAGAACCGCCAGAAAAAAATACCGGATATAATTACATATTGTAATGGGACAGAATTTCATAAATACCTCTATCAGGATCGGAGTATTTTGAAAGCAACGTCAATTACAACCTGCCATTCCACAATTTTACCGGAATCATCAATGCGACCCCTTTGTTCAACAATCTGAAACCAGTTCAGGCCCCTTACTGTTTCATGGGCATCGTTAACTGCATTCTGTACTGCATCTTCGTAGCTTCGGGGTGAAGTGCCGACTAATCGGATCATTTTATATGTACTCATGGATTCATTATGATTCAGGAACCGTACAGAAATCAAGAATTTTTTTTATTCGGGTATCCTTATTCTTGAAACAAGATCCCTGATCACCCTATGATGAACTGTGTCCGGATTGAAAGTGTCAAGAATCCATTTACCATCCGCAACCATTTTGTAGTAAAATTCGCCCGGTGGGAGTCTTTTTCGGAGCCGAAAAACTCCGTCTGTCCCTTTGGTCATTATATCATGTTCAGGGTTCCAGTCATTAAAACTTCCTACAAGGGACATATTCTCCGTTTCGGGTCTGTATATTGCAAATTCTATAAGTTTTTCCTTTCTGCTCTCTTTTTCTTTCAGGATCCGGTATGAAACCAGACGGTCTGTTTTTTCTTCCTGGATGCTGAAAAGAGAATAATAGCCCCCAAGGCCGTCATCAACGGCTTCCGGCTGATTCGGATCATGAGTCCAGACACCGTCTGCCAGAAATTTGTATTCATAGTTCAGAATTTTTTCCCCGTTTTCAAGCTCTGTAACCGGGATTACCGAATAAAAAATATCGTAGGAATTACGCCTCATGGGCATCTGATTCCAGTTGCTGAAATTGCCCGCAAGGAATACATTCTTTTTTCTGAATCCGCTGAAAGTTATCAGAATCCCCCTTGAAAAACCACCGCCACCTTCATCCATGATGGTAATGTACTGAGGCGGAACCGCTTTTTTCAGACTGTTCAGCTGATTGTAGGTGAACACTTTTTCGCTGCTTTCGTCCCAATCCTCTGCCTCTCCGGAAAGATATCCTGTCAGCTCCCGGAAGCCGGATTCCATTTCCTGGCCAAACAGAAATACCGGGAAACCGACAGATAAAGCCAGCAGAATGAATCTGAATTTACGGATTGGTGTAAACGCTTGCAATTTATGTACCCTTTTTTTTTATTATGTCGATACATACTCTAAACCACTGTAGCAGATTCTTTGTATGCCTGATAATACCTTCGAATTGACACCGGAAGAAGAAGCTGAGATACGATCAATGCTCGAAGAGCTTGATGTATCCCCCGCAGATAATCCTTTCTCTCCCATGATCGGGCAGTTCCGACAGGAAACCGAAGAACTCAGAAGCATCCTTTCTCCTGATCAGCAGGATTCTGATTCCCCGGATGACGGTGGAATTGAATCAAGACCCGGTCTTTCTGATTTCCTGGATTCCATTGCTGGTTCGGAACCTGCAGGCCTCAGTGAGGATGACTCAGCAGGTGACCTCGGCGGAGACCTGGGTGGAGACATCGGTGATCTTGGCAGGGACCTGGGTGGTGACCTCGGAGGGGACTTAGGGGGAGACATCGGTGATCTTGGCGGGGACTTAGGTGGTGACCTCGGTGACCTCGGAGGAGACTTAGGGGGAGACATCGGTGATCTTGGCGGGGACTTAGGGGGAGACCTCGGTGATCTTGGCGGGGACTTAGGGGGAGACCTCGGTGATCTCGGCGGGGACCT
>CAZQKZ010000077.1:0-9829 GCA_964594095.1 uncultured Leptospiraceae bacterium
TATTACGATCCTGTGCTTGGAAGCTTCATCCAGCCGGATTCAGTGATGGATGCAGGCAGCGACATGGGGGCAAACCTATACATGTATACAGAGGGTAATCCTGTGAAATTCAGAGATCCGAGCGGGATGAGTAAGACTGGTGATTTCTGGTCTAATGTAAGAAAAGACATGACCAAAGGATTTTCTGATGCGTTTAAAAGTGCTGCAAAGGCAGCTGATCACTGGGCGCGGGATAATAATATAGTGTATAATAACGATATAGGGAAGCTTGCTGGTGCATATCATTTTTCGGGCATGACTCCTGAAGCATTTGCGTTGTTTTATACATTTGGAAACTGGTATGGAAAAACAGTGCAGCAGACATGGTTTGGAATGAACTACTCTGGCAATGGAAATCTTGATCCTTTTTCAAAGTATAATAATAAGTATAGTAAAGGGGAAAAACTTATTCTTACGTATAAAATATTAGAAGCATTGCAACCTTTGGCAGAAAAAGCTGGCATTCATTACACAATGGATCAGGTTTTGGTGTTTTTCGTATTCATGGTTCCGTTGTTAAGCCCAGGCCCTAAAACCTGGGCGGATAGTTTGGGTCAGCAGCACGACAATGATATACCGGGGGGTCAGGATTACGAATTAGGCAGCTGTGATGTTAATAAAAAACAATATGCTGCATCAGGTAAATATTTCAGCAGTGCAATATACGGTTATTTTGGTGAAGGCTGGAAAGTCCCGATTAACGGGATATGGGGTGGCATAGGCCTTGGAGGTATTAATCTTGGGGTGGATGCGATTCTGCGAATAGTTCCTACAGCATCGTCCTGTTTGAGGTAAGGAATATGAAAAAGATAATATATATTCTGCTAATTACAATTATATTTGCCAATATTTCTTCATGTTTATATACGAATGAGGGGTTTGATTCACCAAGAGAAATATGCGAGCATTCTTTAATATTATATATTATAAATGCTAATAATCCATATAGCACCCCTGGAATTGAACATAATAAAAAACTGATTCCATGGCTTGTATATCTTGATTGTTTTCAGGAATACAATGTCATTACAGACAGGGTAAAAGGTTCACGGCATACGGAAAAAGATCCATGGGGACTTTCTTTTCCGGCTGTGAAATAGATGGAATTTATATATTTCAACCCCCGGACAAGGATGTCCGGCTTCCCCCGACCGTTCAAAACAGGAGGTTTTGACGGGTCGGCAGTTTGGGGCCTTTGGCGGCAAAGGCCCCGCAAAAGCAATGGAGGAGGATCCTGAGTCCAACATGTATTACTACAAAACAAGATAATACGATCCTGTGCTTGGAAGCTTCATCCAGCCTGACTCGAGCCCATGTAATTCCTGTTTTTTGCATTTTTCAGACCGGCAATCTGACCTGAATCGTCCGCCCCGATGTAAATCCGGCCACTTGTGCATTGGCAAAGCCGCAGATCCACTTCAGATATTCATCCTGCCAGGATTCTTTATATTCTATTTTTGAGATTCTTTTTCCCTGTTACAGCTCACCAGAATCATGCCACAGGCGTACGGCATATTTACTTCTTCTGTTCCGGAAAAGGGGAGAATTACTGAGAAAATTATTGATTGTGCCCCCGGAGATTTTTCTGAATACACCATTGATATGGTGTACGAATGCCCTTGACCTCCTGCTGCCTTGCCGGATTTCTGCCTTATATAAGGGTAAAATCATGAGAACCAATATCGTACACATCGGTGCTTCGGAACTTCGCTATGAAATCCGCCAGATTGCCGAAGTGGCAAACAGAATGCGCTCCATAACCGGTCAGCCGGTTGTGTGGGAAAACATCGGGGACCCTGTTCAGAAAGGGGAGAAGATTCCGGACTGGATGAAAGACATCCTTGCCGCAGCTGTACGTGAAGATACTACATATGCCTACAGCCCCACCAGAGGGCTTCTGGAAACCCGGGAGTTTCTTTCTGCCCGGCTGAATGCCCAGGGTGGTGCCCAGATCACTCCCGAAGATATTATATTTTTTAATGGAACCGGGGATGCCGTAAGTAAGATCTACGGTTATCTGCGACGGGAAGCCCGTGTAATCGGACCAAGCCCTGCTTATTCCACTCATTCGTCTGCGGAAGCAGCACACTCCGGTTATCCGCCGATCACATATCGCCTTCTTCCGGAAAAAGGATGGATGCCGGATCTCGAAGAGCTTCGCAATAAAGTCCGCTACAATGAAGCAATAGCCGGAATTATGATCATCAATCCGGATAATCCCACCGGAGCAGTGTATCCGCGGGAAGTGCTTGAAGGAATGGTAGCGATTGCCCGGGAGTTTGATCTTTTTGTTCTTGCCGATGAAATTTACATGAACACAGTGTATAATGGTAAAAAGCATACACCGCTTTCTGCAGTAATCGGAAAAGTGCCGGGAATATCGCTGAAGGGAATCAGTAAGGAGCTGCCGTGGCCGGGTGCGCGGTCCGGCTGGATTGAGGTTTATAACCAGGACTCCAGTCAGATGTTTCGTAAGTATGTTAAAACCATTCTCGATGCGAAGATGCTTGAAGTATCCTCCACTACGCTTCCGCAGTATGTGATTCCCCGGATTATGACAAATCCGAATTATGAAAAATGGCTGAAAGAACGGAATGATTTTTATTCAAAGCGCAGTCACCAGCTTGCTGAGATTTTCTCAAAAATCGACGGAGTTTTTGTGAATCCGCCGGACGGAGCATTCTACGCCAGTATAATTTTCAGCGCCCCTCTGAACCAGAACATGCATCTGAAAATAAGTAACCCAAAAGTCAAAGATCTGATTGATTCAGTATGTCCTTCAGATTCCCAGCCGGATCATAAGTTTGTATACCAGCTGCTTGGTTCCAGGGGGATCTGCACGGTTCCACTGTCGAGTTTCGTATGTAATCTTCAGGGATTCCGTGTTACAACCCTGGAAAAAGATGATGCGAAATTCCTCAGCACCTACACTGCCATTGGGGAAGCTATTCGCGAATTTCTGGGATCGGCCTGATCAGGGGATCTCTTTCAGAAAACTGCCTGAAGATTCCGGGATCGGTTCCTTTCCGTTCCCGGAATTCTCTGCCTGTGTCAGCCAGGAGTACACCTTCCCGAAAAAGTTTTCGTAAAATATAAATGCTCCGCAGGGTTCTTGAATCCTGTTTTCCGTTCGGCTTGGCTGTGGTTTCGGTATTTCTTTCCATAATTCTTAAGATTCTTTCATATTCTGAAAGTCTGAATGGTTCCGGATATTTTTTAAGAAAATTAATAATTCTTGAAAGTATAAAAAATGAATGGATCTGATGTCCTGTAAGCTGAGCAGGCATTTCCGATGTAAGGGACAGATTCATCGTCATCGTCGTGATTCTTCCCGCAGCAGCCATATGGCCGGAATCCCGGAATAAACTTTCCGGAAGGTTTTCGCCGGGAACTGAGTAATAAGGAGATGCACCAAGGCTTACAGGCAGTCCGGACTGAAATTCAAAGGTGTCCATAATATCATTCACAGTTTCCCCTGGAAGACCAAGAATCTGATAAGACACAACGGGCAGACCAATGGAGGCTGCATATTCAGCAAGATCACTGAAATCTTCAGTTAATAAATCCGAAGTTTTTTCTTTGCCGGGAGAGCCTGCTCCGAATCGGGAGCTGTTTTTCAGGCTTACAAGTGAGAGATTCAGCTGACGAAAACCTGCATTATAAAGTATATTAATAAGATTTCTGTCAAGATCTCTGTAGGAGATCCCGTTCATCGCATAAAGACGAAGCTTCTTTTCAGGGTATTCGTCTGCAATTTTACTGAATAATTCTGCGGCTTCTTCCTTTCTGAAAGTGAGGTTATCATCTTCGAAATCAAACACTTCGGTTCCGGATTCATAAAGCATTCGTATTTCGCGGAGAACAGAATCATTGCTGCGTCTTCTGTACCGGTGACCGAATACGCTGTGCACCGAACAGAAACTGCATTTCCAGGGACAGCCTCTTGAAGTCATCAGAAATGCCATCTTCCTGCCGTTATACCTGTAGGTCATGTCCGTTGCATTCCGGGCAGGGAAAGGGATATCGTCGGGAGGGAGTATTCTGCCACGGATTATCCTGTTATTATGCGGAAAGTTTCTCCCGGATTCTGCAAATGCGGAAACGAAATCCGCAAATGATTCCTCGGCCTCACCTGTAAAAACATAGTCAATAACTTTATGATTCTGCAGCAGGCTTTCCGGTGCAGCGGATGCATGGGATCCTCCGGCAGCAATTACAGTATCCGGAAAAAGTGACCGGATTTTTTCCGCAAGGGAGAGTGCTTCCATATGGTATGCGGAAAAGAGAAAAGAAATTCCGATGATATCCGGCTGCAGGTTTTTAAGATCTTTAAGGATCTCATCGTCGGTTTCACCGAATCTGTAATAATTAAAAAAGGAAGAGAAGTGGCTTTTGTCGTGGACGTCAAAAAGGTCCCGGGTATGCCTGAGGAATGATGGGATCTGAATGGTTCGTCTTCCTCGGCCTGAGTGATAGTCCCGAATCGTTATTTTAAGACCTTTAAGTTTTTCAGATGCCGTGCTGCTTTCTGCCCTTTTTCGGAGCGCCGCTTCAAGATACAGAAGCCCGAGGGGTTCCAGTCGTATATCAGTATCGTAAAAATCTTCAATAGGTGGCTGTATAAGAACCACATGAAGATTTCCTGCATTTTGGATGCTGTCCTTTGATTGCATTTTAATTGTACATGGACCGTCTGCTGTTCCGGAGTATGGCAGATGCATTGATTATGTTACACCATATAAGGCTTTTATTTTCCGAAAAAGACATCGATAAGCTTGAGAGCAATAGCCAGAAATCCGAACAGAGAAATCAGCCACCTTGTCTGCAATGTCATCTGTTTATGCAGTTCAGCGAATTGTCTTTGAATGTCGGTAAACTGCTTCTGCATGTTAAGAAATCCTTTATTCATATCCTCCCGGATATTCTTTTCAACATTGTGTATTTCTGTGCTTAGTTCCAATCTTGTTTCTGCAATCTTATCAGTCAGCTCGGTTTTAACTTCGTTGATTTTTTCAGTCAGCTCAGATTTTACCTCGTTGATTTTCTCAGATAGCTCGGTTTTTACCTCGTGGATTTTCTTAGTCAGCTCGGTTTTTACTCCTGAGGACAGGACATTCTGCCGGTTTTCTGATTCTAAAACTCGTTTGGCAAACCGGTCCTCGACTATATCCATAAGATGGCTTTTTTGGGATTCTGCCTGTTCGTTGAAAAGCTCAATTAAAGAGTGCGATGCTTCTTCTCCTAAGACATCCCTTAATGGTTTTGGAAGCGCAATGAGTTTCATGAGTAAAAAATACTACATAAATGTTTCTGTGACAAGAAATTTTTTGCCTGTTTTGATTTTTTTTTACCTGTAGTAGGTATGGATCACAGAATAAAAAATCACAGAAGTGCCACCGGTAATCAGTCAACACTGCTGATCAGTTTACTGCTGTTCAGGAAGTTTCCTTTTCTGAGTAATCTTAAGGGTCGAGTTCTTTCTGAATACTTAAATTTTCTTTTATCTGACCCGGATCTTTTTAAGAAGATTGGTTTGCTGAAATCGGGGAAATGGAAGAAGCAATATCAGGTTGAGGGGCAGGGGCTTGTTCCTGTTTTCTTTTATCCTGGTGAGGCTGACTGGGCTTACCTTTCTATCCTTTCTAATGGGACTGGGTTTTCCCGTTGTTACATTTTTGTTTATCTGCTCTTGTTTGATTTGGGGGTGCTGAAGCTGCCAGATGACAGAACTCTTTGGAAAAACCCGCTTAAGTCACAATCAAAATATTCTTATACGCTGATTGCCCTTGATAAGCGGGAAAAAAAATTACAAAGAGTCCTCAGATTGTAGCCAAAGATCCTGAATTTACTGAATCAGCTCCACACCAGTAATAAAATATTTAGTATCCCCGCGCCAGAAGAGCCTGACAAAACGTTCTTCATAATGGAGTCTTACCATTTTCCCCTGAGCAGCCTTCAGTTTTTCGATCAGATCTTTGTCATAGGAAACAGAAAAATCCCAGAGCGAAGTAAGACCTTCTCCGCCAGCCCCCCCGCTTAAGCCGCCTACATCGAGCTGGCCTTCCCATGTTTTAATCAAAAAGCCTTTGTAACTCAGCTTAATGAGGCGACCGGCTCTTTCCCCTTCGCTGTAAGTTCCGTTCATATAATACCAAAGCCCGCCCCCGGCCAGAAGAAGAGCCACCACTGAACCGATCATCAGATATCTTAAAAAAGTTTTCATATAATTAATTACCAGATTTTAATTTTTTCCGCATTATAATACGGTTTCCTTTCTCGTTCCATTCCACATAATCCAGATAGGTTCTGATATAGAAAAGACCTCTGCCTGAGGAAAGCAGTTCACCGGGGTCTGTTTCCCGGACCTTTGCCACATCAAAACCGTCACCCTCATCTTCGATTTCAAATTCCAGTTCCGTCGGGTTAAAGCGCATAACATAGCGAACCGTTCGGCTTTGATACACCGGATCCTGCTCTCTGTCCTGTCTGAGTTTTTCAAATTCTTCCCAGGATTCCTCCTTAAGGTTAGAACTGATACCCAGATTACCATGAATCACAGCATTTGTCAGTGCTTCCTGAATGCACAGAATAAGATTGAAAATATTAATATCGTTTGCATGACACATAGGCTCCATCAGAGCCCGTGAGTATGCAATAATATTTTCAAGATATGCAAGTTTTGAAGGAATGTCGACCTCTACCTCACCTTTAATATGAGGCAGCAGCTCCATAACCTTCTGCTTGGATTTCATTAAGGATTCCAGTTTTGAGAGAGAGGAGTAAAGCTGTTCAAGTCTGAGGGGTTTCGTTAAGTAATCGAATGCACCAAGGCGCAGAGCCTCAATGGATTTTTTTACATCATCATAACCGGACATAATGATCACAGGAGTATGATAATCCTCATCCCTGACTTTCTTAAGAAGCTCAATTCCGTCCATAGAGGGCATCCGGATGTCTGTCAGTATTACATCGAAATCTGCAGGAGAGTTGAGGAATACCTTCAGTCCGGCCTGCCCGTTACTGGCAGCCTGAACCTCAAAGCCCCGTCTTGAAAGTCTGTTGGCCAGCTTGTCAAGGAAAACGGGTTCATCATCTATGACCAGAATTCTCATCTCAGATCACAGTCTTTCATAGTCCCTGAAATTTATCAACATTAAAATGAAATAGGCTTGATTTCAGAGGGCATAGTTACCAGACTGAACCTGCATGAATCCCGGCAGAGGACTAAAGATCATACCACCGCAAATACTTGACCAGGCTGCTGCAGAGCAGCTGCTGCGACGGATTTCCATTTCGCTTATAGAAGGGTACTCCGGAATTATTGTCAGTTTTCAGACCGTCATTCGTTTTCATGAAGCAGCAGCAGATTATTTTTTCCGGGAGCTTGCGGGGATTCATCCTGCTGATGATAAACAGAAAATTCTGTTTACCGGGTTGTCATCATTTGCTTCTCATCTGGCGCTGCTTTACGGTTATCCCGTCCGGCAGGATTTCTTTGAACTTGATGATTCCGTTCTGCGGTCCCTGCAGGCCCGTTCAGAAATCAAAAATAAAACAACTGAGTCTCACAGCTCTTTTATCGATGCTTCAGTGGTCAGGTATGCCGTCTGTCCTCACTGTGAAAACAGGGTGAGGTTCGGATTATCCCGCACAAGAATCTGTCCATACTGCCAGTCAGACCTCAGGATGAATCATCCCGGAAGTGTGGTTGTCTATGAACGTCTCTGATCTGATCAGATTTTTCCGTGAAAATTCTGTTTACTGGTTCACTGTTTTTTTTTATATATTTTACTGGCTATTACTTGTTACTGCCCGGGGAGATATCACAGCTACCGTTGGCTTCGGATGCTATTCGCCTGAACTATGCTTTTCCGAACAGAACAAATCCATAATGCCGGAAGACAGTTTAGTGTACACTTCCGGGGGGTACGATGGACAGTTCTATTATTATATATCAGCCGGCTGGCTCTATGGAGTAAATGTCAGTCTTGATTCTGATGCATTCCGTCTAAGCCGGATCGGCTATCCTCTGATTCTTGCTCCTGCATGGTTTTTCGGTCCCGAAGCACTTGTAATCTGGATGAGTGTTTCTCTGCTCCTTGGTCACCTGATTTCTGTTGTAACTCTGCGGCGTTTTCTGGACCGGTCGGAAGCACGCAATAAACAGGTCGTTTTGTGGCTCTATTCTCTGAATCCTTTCACTTTGCAGAGTTTTCTGCTGAATGTCTCCGACGGACTCGCGCTTTCCGCTGCTGTCACTGTGCTGTCTCTGTATTTTACCGGTCAGAAATCTGATGTCGATTCGAGGAATCCGGTCAGTGGACCCGGATATTTTAATAATGTATGCAGATTCTGTAATCTGTCTGCACTCTGGTTTCTTGTTTCCTGGATGCTTTTAGTCAAGGAAACTTTCCTTGCGGTTCCGGCAGCTTTTACAGCTGCCTGTCTTATTCAGATACTGTTTTCTGAATCCCGCAGCAGAATTTCTTTGATCAGAAGAGCTTTCTGGTGGATGTCAACTTCATTCCCCCTTTTAATCTGGTGGGAGTATACAGGCTTTTCCCCTTTCCTTGCTGCAGAAAGGGGAGGTTTTCCGTTTTCTGGTTTTCTGAAATACCTGACTGAACCGGATGCTTTATTTTCCGGAAGAGGTGTTCTTTCTGTGCTTCTTCCTTTTATGGGAATTACCTTTTTTTTCTATTTATGGAAACAGATCCGGAAAAAACACAGGCCGGACTGGCTGCTTTCCAATGGTCTCATTCTGATTCTCGGAGCTGATCTGCTTCTGGTATCTGCAGCCACTGAGCATGAATACTGGGCAAATTATGCGAATGCTGTCAGACTTTTCACTCCGGGAATCCTTTCTCTTCTGCTTCTGCCGGCGGCAGCCGGTTACGGGCAATGGCTGCTGTATATTACCGGTTCTTTGTTTGCTGTTCATAATATATGGATTCTGAAAGATTTAGGAATATAATATATTTATGGAATCATATAAACGTCCGGATACCGGTTTCTTTGAATCTGCCTTTTATCTTGGTCATACATCGGAGGAATGCAGTTATCTGCCGGGCAGGAGTGCGAAGCTTTTATATCTGGACGGTGCTTTTCTTGGAGATTCCTACCGCCTTCTTCTGGATGCAGGCTACCGACGCAGCGGGTCCATGGTTTACCGGACTGACTGCGGTGACTGTACTGAATGTCTGATTATACGTATAAAAGCTTCTGAATTTCAGTTAAGCCGCAGCCAGAAGAGGATCCTGAAAAGGGGAAATTCTGAATTCCGGTTTGTAAGAGCGCCGCTCAGTTACACTCCGGAAAAAGCTGCTTTGCTCAGCAGGTATCTGAATATCAGGCATGGTCAGTCTGAGCTGAGCAGTCCCCAGGCAATGAAAGATTTCTATACCAGTTCCTTTCTGGCGGAACTGCCGCTTCTCGAAACTTTTGAAACCCAGCTCTGGCACGGCGATAAACTGGCCGGAGTCGGAATAACGGATGTTACAGGCGATGTGCTGTCCAGTGTTTATTTTTTTTATAACCCGGATTATTCTGATCTGAGTCCGGGTATTTATTCCATGTTAAAGGAAATTCAGCTAACTTCGGAACGCGGACTTATCTGGTATTACCCCGGTTATTACATAAAGGAGTGCAATGCTATGAACTATAAAGCAAATTTCCGGCCACACACGCTGATCAATCCCCATACCGGCAGGACTGAATATGCGGAATAATGTACATTCCGGTATTCGCTGCATCGTCACCTTAATTTCATTCAATTATCGGTGAATGTTTC
>CAZQKZ010000078.1:0-3683 GCA_964594095.1 uncultured Leptospiraceae bacterium
TTAATCTGCGAAAATTTCCGGTATATAAAACAGAGCCAACGATGGTTCTTCTGAATAAATCAGGCAGGGCCCGAGGGACCTATTCAGACGACCGGTTTTCTTTTAAATTTAATCTTGTGAAGCTGTGGGAATTCAGGGCATCGGAATATCTTGACAAAGGGATTCTGCTTCCGATGATACCACTGATGGATGGGGGGACTGATCTTGTTCTGGAGGCCGAGCAGAAGATTTATGAGTCTGCTTCAGGACACCAGTTTGATGATCTGGCCATATTGACAATACTTACAGGTTTGAAGAGCCGGAGTTTAGCCGACATTTTACTGGAAAGGAGGAGGGATATGTTAGAAGAATCACCGGTATACGCGATGATTGAAAATATAGGTTTTGAGAAAGGTATCGCGAAAGGCTTAGAACGGGGTATGGAAAGAGGTATTGAGAAAGGTTTGGAACAGGGCATGGAAAGAGGTATTGAGAAGGGCTTAGAACAGGGTCTTCGTCAGAAAGCCATCGAGACAGCCAGGGCTATGCTTCGCAGAAAACTTGACATGAATATTATTTCCGAGGTTACAGATCTGCCAATGGACACGATCAGAGAGCTGGCGGGAGAGTCTGAAATCTGAATTATGAAACAACCAGGAGAACCTTATCAGCAAGGATCTCCTGGTTAGCAGATTTATAATTTATTCAAAGTGGATTGATACGCCTGGTCTTATATAGAATTCGGCGGAGCTGTGTTTAAAACGACCAGCCATTTCTGAAAAGCCCAGCAGCAGACCTGAGCTTCGTGCACTGTAATCCTGGCGGTTGATATTTCCTAAGGCAATGGTGTCACCCCAGTAGGATTTATACTGTCGTTTGTAGTCTGAGTATATAATCCCTGTATCCACAGAAAAACGGCAGAATCGGAATGTAGCCTCCAACTGTGTAATAAACCCGGTATCTTCAGTGTCTCCCCGGTAGATCGGAATCAGAAGACCGAACACAGCCCCGCCAGGTGTTTCAGCGCTTTCCCGGGAAAGAATCTGATTGCCTCCCAGTTCAAAACTTCCGGAGCGGGAAACAAGCTCCAGACTTCCCCGCAGTTCCAGCCAGTTGAAAGGATTGAATTTAACAAGCCCACCGGCCAGATATCCTTTCATTCTGTAATCAGCAGAAGCGCTTCCACCCATACTCCAGGTTTTCATGTTGGGGTCGGCTGTGGTATGTTTGGTAACAGAGTAAGATCCGTAGGAAATTTCGTTTCGTTCCAGATAATCTGACAATCCTCCCATCGGACCCACCATAATCCTTTCTGTTAAAGGAAAGAGATAAGAACCACGCAGTATGTGAGATGTTTCCTCGTAACGCAGAAGGCGCACACCTTCAAAATAAGCCATATAATACCGGTCCGTGGAGGGAGTAATGAAATTCACCGATGTTGGATCGGCCCGGCCGTATTTACTTACATTGGAATGGCGAAGAAGACTGACTTCAAGGCGGTTCTTCCAGCCGTAGCTAAGTTCGGTATGTACAGGCATAGCCGGAACACTGGCCGGTGTTTTTACCGGAAAAGCAAAAGGCACTTCAGGATCAAAACCAGATCGATAGAGAGAGTTTGTAAACCACGTAGGTCCCGCTTCGTTCAGAATTCCCGGACTGACTTCACTGAACCCCAGACCAAACCGGAACCGAATCCTGTGCTGGTAGTAATTGAGATAGGACTGCATATCGAAAACATCGTCCGCCGGAGGAGGCGATTTTTCTGAAGTTTCCGGTTTGCCTGCATCTGCCGCGGCAGGCTGAGAATTACCCTCCGCAGCCTGAGGCTGGGCGGCCGGTTCAGTCCCTTCCTGGGCCTGAATTACCTGTGTAAATAAGATAAAAGATAGTAAAACTGAAAACCAGACCGAAGTCCGGAACCTGAGAACTGACATCTGCTGACTCCTTATTGTTTAAGTTTGCCAGACAGAGAGTTTATTTACTGCTTATTGCTGAATCAAAGAAAAGGGACTATGCAGAGTCATAAAAACGTTTTCTGGTAATTTTGTCAATAAAAATTTTATGCGCATGTGAAAATTTTAGTTAATTGCCTTAAGTGTTGGGGGAAATATAAGGAAATAACTTAATCTGAGGTATTTATTTTGATGTTTTATTGCCCTTTTTTCTTGAACCAGTCATTTAAATTTCCGTAAGTGACGTCATATTGTTTAGACAGAGTATTTCATTTTAAGGCTTTCTGAACGGAATAAGCGGACTATGCAGCGAACGCTTTAAACTTTAAAAAGGAATATGCTATGAAATATAACAAACTGATCCTCAGGGCTGCACTAACAGCAGCTTTCTTTCTGGTTATGTCTGCGCCTGCGAAGGCTCAGGAGAGCGCAGAAAGGGATTTTTTCTCGGCGATTATGGGATGTCCTCCTGAGCGAGTGACGGACCCTGAGGAAATCGAAAAAAGAAGAAGGCAGCGCATTCTGGGCGGTCTTCCGGTGGGTGCTCTTGAGAAAATGGGTACCGGTGATTATCTCGATAAAGTATATGTAGGTATTAAAAATGACTTTGAAGATTCCGGTATGAAGTTCGAGCAGATGGAGAACGGACTCAAAGGACAGGGGATTTCGCTTTCAAAGATCACAGACGATAAAGGAAAAACAAAAGAAATTCTGGTAAACATTGACGGTGACCTTTCGTTTCCCAGTGGTTCTTCCCAGCTTACAGAAGCTGCAAAGAGACTGGTGGGAAACATTGCCGATGCAATGAATGCGTATCCGGAAACTGCTGTGCGCATTGAGGGGCATACGGATACACCCGGTACATTTCAGGGAAACCTTCGGCTAAGCCGCGGAAGGGCGCAGTCAGTGAAGTCCGAGCTTCAGGCGAAGCATAATATGGGAGAGGAACGGTTTTTCAATGTGGATGGATATGCGGATCAGCGCAAACTGGTGCAGACGAATGCATCCAATGCGCAGAACAGGCGGACTGAGATCAAACTGACAACCATTCGTCAGGTGGATTAAGTACATCCCCTAAAGGACAGTAAAAAAAATCTGTAATCGCAGATTAAACTGTTGATTAGGATTAATTGAATGGTTTTGTTGTAATTTAGGCAATCTGGAGAGGTTATAAATTTATGGAAATCCGGAATAAAATTCTGAAAAAGCTGAAAATCGCAGGAATGCTGGTAATAAGCGGTCTGCTGAGTACAGCATTCGTTTCCTGCAATCAGGCAGCAGCGGCTGCCTCTGATGTTATTATGATGGGGCAGTCAGGTTCTCTTATACCTGCTGTATCTTCGCTTATAGGCGAAGAGACCATCGAAACCGATGAAGGCGGGACGGTCGAAATCAGTCCCGTTACTGAAAATCCGGCCCTTGCCGATGCGGTTACCTTTGAAATCAAGGACGAAAACGGCAATACTGTGGCAATTGTGGATGCAGAGGGCAATCTTATTCCAACCAGTCCAATGCCCGAAGGAGCGGAACCTCTTCCGGATTTCCTTACATGGGATGCAGAAAATAAAAAATTTACCGGTATACCCGACAACGATGATGTGGGAACTTATGGTCCTTTTGTTATTGTAGGTAAAGACGGTACCGGTAAGGAGCTGGGAAGCACCGATCCGATTACTCTGGTAGTAAATAATGTTAATGATGCACCTGTCGCCACAGACCAGGAGGTAACGGGCACCGAAGACACACCGATAA
>CAZQKZ010000078.1:3783-8161 GCA_964594095.1 uncultured Leptospiraceae bacterium
TCAGCGAACTACAACGGTGCAGACAGCTTCACGTTTAAAGTGAATGACGGAACCGTGGATTCTGCAGATGCGATTGTATCTATTATCGTGAATGCAGTAAACGATGCACCTGTCGCCACAGACCAGGAGGTAACGGGCACCGAAGACACACCGATAAGCATCACACTGACGGGAACCGATGCGGATGCAGGTGATACGTTAACCTATACAGTGGTCACCAATCCATCAAACGGAACACTGAGCGGAACAGCTCCGAATCTTACCTATACTCCGTCAGCGAACTACAACGGTGCAGACAGCTTCACGTTTAAAGTGAATGACGGAACCGAAGATTCCGCGACGGCCACTGTATCCATTACAATAAGCGCAGTAAACGATGCTCCTGTCGCCACCGACCAGGAGGTAACGGCCACTGAAGACACACCGATAAGCATCACACTGACGGGAACCGATGCGGATTCCGGTACCACGCTGTCTTATGCAGTGGTAACCAATCCGTCTCACGGAACACTTAGCGGAACAGCTCCGAACCTTACGTATACTCCGTCAGCGAACTACAACGGTGCAGACAGCTTTACGTTTAAAGTGAATGACGGAACCGTGGATTCAGCAGATGCGATTGTATCTATTACCGTGAATGCAGTTAACGATGTGCCTACGATCAGCGGAACCCCGGATGACGCCGGTGTCAGTACACTTTACAGCTGGACACCGACTGCATCGGATGCAGAAGGGGATGACCTTACATACAGCATCAGTGAAGGCAGTCTGCCCGATGGATTAACACTGGATGCAGATACTGGCGAAATTTCAGGAACACCAACAACAGGAGGAACCTTCTCCTTCACTATACAAGTAAGCGATGGTCAAGAGGGAACAGCGACACTTGCCACATCAATTAAAGTGAATCCGAAAATCTCTGTAATTGCCGCAGAATCTATGGATAGGAATGGCAATGGTTATCTGGATACCATGAAGATTACGTTCAGTGGGAATGTAGATAAATCTACTTTTCCTGGTTACAATTCAGGTAGTGTGGGAACCTCTCAGACGGTCTGGCTTGTGGCAGGCTATTCGAATGTAAAAATAGATGATTCTGTATCGGGAGCCGGTGCAGACGAAATATACCTGAATTTTGACGAAGGCCTTGAACCGGATACAGGAGCCAAACCGGATGTTACCACTTCTGAAGATCCTGAATTGAAGGATACTCTTGGTTTCACGGTTGAAAAGGTGGAGACCCTGACAGTAACAGAATCAGACAAAGCTTCACCGGTAATTGTATCGGCAGCGGCTAAAGAGGAAAGTAAAAGATTGACACTGACTTTTTCTGAAGCTGTATACGGAACCACAGGTGGGATTGTCTGTACCAGTGGCGGTCAGCTTACTAAGGAGAAATTTTCTTATAATGGCGGATCAACCGGAGCATCAACAATTGTTGGAATGGAAACTGATTGTGCAGTCAATGCACCTTATCTGGTGCGCCTGACTATGAACAATCCATTTGTTAAGGCGGAAGATGACGGAAACGATACAATAACTCCTGCCTTAGATGCTGTTTATGACACAGCCAGCAATAAGGCCAGCAATACACGATTTGTTTATGTTACAGTCACCGAAAGTGCTACTGTGCCGGTTTCTGATAATATTCAGCTTGAACTTCCAGAAACTGTTTATATAGAAGGAACAACCATTCCTGATACAGATTATGAAGGTGTATTCATTAAAATTGACGATGAAACTAAAGGTTTTATCGCCGAAATTACAGACGGTGCTATGGCAGACTGCACAACGGTAAGCTGTCTTATGGATACTGTGCTTGGTGCTGTGGCTGATGATGATTATTCAGGTTATCTTGCATCCTTTGACCCGGATGCAGTTAAAATTCTGAATGCACAGACCTCCACAGAAGGATCCGGATACAGTCTTGTATCGAGAAGGGTCATTGAGGCAGCTACAGTTCCTTCTGAGATAGCTACAGTTCAGATTATAGTAAATACAACTGCAGAGCTGAAAGAAGGATTTCCTAATCCAAGAGTTGGGGGAACCAACGGGTTTACTGCGGATGAAATGAGAAGTCATTATGTAAATCTGCTGGGTCATGTAACCGGGGAAGCGGGAACTATAGAAAACCTCCCGACAACTGGTACTTCGGTTAACGAAACCCGCAAATTTCGTCTGGAAATTCAGGCAACAAAGGAAGCAGGTGCAAGTAAACCTGCCTTGCTTATGGTAGCACTGACAGCCGTGGACCATTTCCCCGAAGTGGAAGAGATTTTAGTAAACCTTGTGAACGGTACAAATATTGCGCCAAGCACGTATACGAAAAATGATGGTGTAGAATCCTTCAGTTTTGAAGGACAAAGCAAAGTGGACTTTGTGTATGCGGTAGATAACTCCGGTTCCATGGCGGAAGAGATTACCGGTGTGGTAATGCATGCGTCGAAGTTTTTTGATCGTCTTGCAAAGCTTGGGGTGGATTTTCAGATTGCAGTGATTGCATCAGACAGACCTACTATTGCCGGACCACAGACTGCGGCGACAATTAACTATGACCGGAATAACGACGGATCAGTTACTTCAGCAGACGATTGTTCCACCTCCGTTTACAGAAAAGGTTTTTCCAATACAAAAACTGATTTTATGGACAGTATTTGTGTGGGAAAATCCGGAAGCGGTCAGGAAAGTAATATCCTTGAAGCAACCCGGTCCTTACGGTATGATCCGAATAATGTTGCTCTGACTGATAATCAGTCGACTGTTGCAGAAGGTCGCAGGCTGAAAGGCAGAAGCGATGTGAATCTGAGTTTTATTATGGTCACAGACGAAGGGGATCAGTTCTATAAGTACAGGTCTTCTAATCCGCCTTACAACCCTAATAATGACGACTACTTCTCTGGAACGTTTACTCCATTTAATGTAACGGAAAATGACTTCTTTAATAGAAATACCGGAGACATTTTCTATAAGGTGTATGGTGTGATTGGTCTGACCGAATCCGGAACTGCGGGAACATGCAGCGGGAATGATGGTTTAAATGCAGTGGTGGCTACTAATGCGAACAATACGTATATAACAGGGGCATCCTGGAATTACATGGTAGCCGATGGTGAGCCAGTGTATCAGGGTATTTATGATCTGGCAAAGGATACCAAAGGAGCTGTGTCATCGATTTGCTCTGCGAATTATGGTGCATTCCTTGAACAGGTGGCAGATCAGGAAGCGGCCCGTGCCAGTAAAATGAAGCTGCCTCATACTCCGATTACATCAACCATTATGGTATTACTGAATGGAGCAGAAGTGCCATCTGGATATGCTGAGAGCGGGCAACCTACCCGTTATCTGTATAACTCGGTTGAAAATACTATCAGTTTTACAGGAACACAGCCCACGGCAGGAACTACGGTCACTGTGAATTATAAATACTATACGGCTCCGTAACAGATTCTGAAAATTTTTATGATTCATCAAACCGGCCTCGAAAGGAGCCGGTTTTTTTTTAGGATCGAGGTCTTTATCGGGCCTGCCCGGAAATGCTTTCAGATTGAATCTCTCTTTAGGATGAATCCATCTGATTTAGGGGCTTTGTGCGACAAAGTCCCTGAGACCACAAGCGCCTCACCGATGCGGCCTCGTGCCGCATAAGGTTCGGTAAGGCCTCCGCCGTCCGTGGCGGAGCAGGTGGTGTTATTGAAATTTAAATTCTGTGATAAATGGATGATTTTTCCCTTTGCTTCGCTGCGGTGAAAATCTTTGAGGGAAGCCGCGCGGTGATGAAACCAAATGCGCTTATCAGCGAAATTGTGAATTTTGAATGGATGAAATCCAGCCAGGCTGTTATTAGTTATCATTGCCTAACAGCTGGATTTCTTTGAGGTAGAGGGGGGCAATGGGACATAATATGGATTATTGTCGTATTTATTTATCAGGATATATAGATAAGTTGATGGAACGAAATATATGCACAGAACAGGAGCTATGCCCGCCAGAGCAGGCTGAAAACTGGTGATTAAATTATACAATAATAGAGGAGAGACGACAACATCGGCTGACACTGAGGGTTGCTGCAGCCGAAAATTTTGGAGGGAATACGCGCAGGAAATTAATGTATCCTGAATGAAAAAACAAATGTTTTTTAGTAATAATTGGTGGCTTACAGAAATCCGCTATTCAGGCTGGATTTTTGAGATTTCTTTTATGGAAAGTCCGGTGATCCGTGCAATTTTTTCTAAAGGTTCACCTTCCAGAAGCATTGCCTTTGCAGTTTCAAGTTTACCCTCGAGCTTACCTTCAGCCCGTCCATCTTCAAATTTCTGCTCAAGAGTTCTTTCGTAAAAAAAGATAGCGGATTTACGCCGGTCATAAGCAAGCCGGGTTT
>CAZQKZ010000079.1:0-8021 GCA_964594095.1 uncultured Leptospiraceae bacterium
TCCAGTCTATGCCATTTGATGAACTTTACAAGATGGGTTAATTGAGCGTTTACGTTTCAATGGATCGAGGCTTTGATTCTTATGTAAACCTGCTGCGAATCAGTTTGCTGGAGGGAAAATCTTTCCGAAGATGGGGTGAATCTGATATGCGGTTACATACTATCCGGATTCCATCTGCGAAAATAAAAAAAATAAGCATATCGCATCAATGCAAAATAGACTCCTGAAAGAATTCTTCCGCTGTTTCCCGAACGGCGCAGCGAAAGAAGGAGCCTTCGTCTTTAGAATCCATGCCGCCGCCCGGAATGCTCCACCATCCCTTCTGAGGTCGGATGCTTCTTTTCGCCAGGAGGATTTCGATTTCTCCGCGAAGGTTCCTGCGATAAAAGAGGATACCGGCTCCTCGGTAAGCTCGTAACTTTATTTTGTGTGTCATATTGGTGACCTCGCTGGTTACATCAATTGGATTCCACGCGGTCTGCGATCTTCCTGATCCTGTCGCAGAATTCGGTTTCAGCATTAACTATATTATCTATAGCAAGTGATTCATTCTTTGCTGTGTCTGCCAAGTCTTCAAGCACCTCGATTCCATCCACGATGAATTTTGCAGAATTATCCTCAAACACACGATCGGAATAACATTTGTTTTCGTCAAATTTCTGCGACAGAGGATAGAGGAGACCACCTGTAATAACTTGTTTGTTGATCGATTTATAGTAACCGATGTAGGTATGGATCTGGAAGAAATCGGTCCAATCGAGATCGCCCATCGATCGATTGTCTGATCCCACATAATTCATTCGTTTATACTTAGTATCAAATACCATGGTTTCATCCCCGCGCTCCATCACGATATCGGGGATGATATGTCTCGCAAAGAACCGACCTTCATACAGCCAAATCTTTGGCGAAGGGAAGTGGACCGTCCAATCCGGGAAATTCCTCGTAAGGAGCTTTGTTGTATAAATTTCAAAGAGTTCGGCCACATTTAGAAGAAACCCCGGAAACGATTCGTCACCCTTTTTGGATTCCTGGAGCGAATCGGTGCGAATGAGTGATCGGGCATCGACCCGGGTAGCTGTAATGTGAAATTTATAGATATGCCCCAGAACATATATAATTATTAATCATAACCGGAGCTGCCATCACAAAAATTGCATCCCTGAATTCCTGTAAAAGACATGTCACCTGTGTTTGGAGTATTGCACCAATCACAAATTTCCAATTCATCAAATGTTTCAAAACATGATGTACAAATATAGCCCCCGGACGGATTCGGTGCAACTGTCATGTAACTATCACACTCTGAGCAATTACCGATTTGGTCCCTCGAATCCACTATTTCACCGGGACCAAATCTTTCATTTTGCAAAAGTTCAGCTAATGAAACAGGATTGAAGTATTTACCGCATTCACAAGTAGCATAGCCTTCATTTTGAAAAAGAATTTCTCTTTCGCATTTCGGACATTTAATTCGTAATGATGTCTCAATAACTTCACAAACAAAGCAACGATTACGGTTTACTGAATTCAGATCAGATATATCTGTCATTGAATCAAAACCACATGAGGGACATTTTTTGGCTCTGTGTCCATCTGAAGAATATTTGGTTATTTCATCTTGCTTCTGCTCGAAGACAAATTGTAGATAGTCTTTTTGCTTTTTAAATAACCCAGCTATACTATCTATTTCAGATTGCCAAGGAGCAAAAATGTGGTGTTCTGAAAGGATGAATTGATTCATCTGATAGAAGCATCTCAATTGTTCTGTAGCAATTGAGGATTTTATTTTCTGGTTGGCAGCCGTATCGTGAGCCTCATGAAAAAAGTGTACTGTTTTATTTCTGTGTTTTGTCACTAATTTAATTGAATGCTCAAATTCTTTAGTTATATTTACTTTTGCTACTTTTCTTAGTTTGGATATGCATTCGGGCATACTGACAGATTCAAAATTTCCCATAAGGAAATCATCTAAATCGGCCTCTTTTTTACTTGATACAACAAGGGACCAATGTTCTGCCATTAACCTTGCTTTCAGAAACAATTCGATAGATGAATTAAAATGAATAATAGAATATTTCAGAGACGTATCAAAATCTTTAATAGACTTAGATAGGAAATCTAAGGCATTTTCCATCACTGATTTAATTAGCTTATTTTCGTCCATTATAACCTCTAATCATGATGTGCTTTCGCACAACCCATATTATCCGCATTGCATCGCTCATCCGCAGCCGGACATATCCCCATCCCCCAAATTTAAGGCAAATCAGAATCAATTAACCATAGTGTCAATTATTTACAAGATAACAACTTTTTCAATCATTTTTCTGATCTAAAATGCCTCCTGCCTCCCATCGGGAAGGGGCATTCCTGCTTTACAAAGTCCGCAGCAGCAATAATCTGGGATTTTTTATGCAAAGCTGCGGAGTGGTAAGTCTGTTTTATCCGCCCATGCAGGTGTACCTTGCCGAAACGGACGGAAAAGCAAAACTTGCGGAAGCAACCTATTCAAGACAGATTGCCGTAGAAGAAGCAAGAGCTGAGCGGGGAGAAGCTGAAATAGTTAAAGCAGAGGCCACTGCCAAGGCGAATCGGATTCTTGGAGATTCACTGAAAAGCAATGAAGCGTATCTGCGGTATTTGTGGATCAATAAGATAGATTCTGATAAAGAAGTCTACTATATTCCTACTGAAGCAGGTCTTCCGATTCTGGAGGCCGGTAAACGATAGTGAGTATCCGGGGAGGGATTACAAGAACCAGCTCCCCAAAAAATCCCCCGGTATTAAGCGGGGGATTTCATCAATACAAAAGAATCGTCAAACGTGATTATGAACGGATGTCTGAATCAGGCTCCGGTCCACTTTTTATAAATCAGCACACCGTTAACGTCGCCGAATCCGAAACTGGATTTTGCAACATAATTCAGATCCACAGTTTTCATTTCACGTACAATGCTTTTTTCAAAGGGTGCAATTTCCGGGTGCAGGTCTTCGCAGTTAATAGACGGATGTACAAATCCTTTATAAAGCTGCAGAATTGCTGCCACACCTTCCACTCCGCCTGCTCCGCCCAGACAGTGGCCGATCATTGACTTCGTAGAGTTAATAAGCGGGAAATTTTCCGGTCCGCGGCCAAGTGCTTTGCTCCAGTTTTCGATTTCACGCGGATCTGCCATAGTTGCCGTAAGGTGTCCGTTGATATAATCAATTTTATCGGGGGTGATTCCGGCATCGGTCAGAGCTTCATTGATACAGTTTTTTACACCGGTAGGGTTAGGGAAGGTCATACTTCCTCCCATTCTGTGTCCGCCTCCGTTGAGTCCTGCTCCCACAATCTCTGCATAGATACGGGCACCACGCTTCTGTGCTGCTTCGAGGCTTTCCAGAATCAGCATTCCGGCACCTGAACCTGGTACAAATCCGCCTGCACTTCCGCTCATAGGACGGGAAGCCTTTTCCGGTGCATCGTTGGACTTGCGGTTGATTACTTTCATGGCATCAAATCCGGCCCAGTTATAAATAGAAGAAGTGTCTGTTCCACCGGCAAGCATTCTCTCTGCACGACCGGAAAGAATGTGTCTGTAAGCGGTGATGATCGCTTCTGTTCCGGTTGTACAGGCACTGGATACTGTGGAACTCTGCCCGCCCAGTGCGAAAAGTCCGGATACCATAGCGGAAGGGGCGCTTGTCATGGTACGTTCGACCATACTGGAACCCAGACGTTTTACTTTACCGGCATCCACATTTGTTACAATAGTACCGATAGTGTCCATGTCCGAAGAACCGATTCCCATGATGGCACCGGTATCCCAGTGAACTGTATCTTCATTCTGAGGAGGCATGGTGAGACCGGCATCTTTCCATGCATCAATAGCAGCGATGCCGGTGAATACCAGGAGCTCATTCAGAGTAAGGAGCTGTTCTTCACTGAAGTATTCCTTCATTTTAGAGTCCACATTTTCGGGAACTCCACCGACATGGCAGCCGAAATTCAGATCGGCCATTTTCTGAATAAAGCGGATTCCGCTTTTTCCCTTGCGAAGGGCGTCTTCAAATGCATCGAGCCCGTGCGCATTGGGGGCCAGGATGCCCATGCCGGTTACAACTACTCTGCGTTTCATATATGTTTTCTCCTGAAATTAAATCGGAATATTAGTCAGTCAGCCTGATAAGCTGGATTCTGTAAAGCCTATCATGATAATTATTCCCGCGGGCCCGCCGGCTTTTTCAGGATTTTTTGTGGTTTTTTTCCCGGCTGTTTTTATACTGATTGAATGGGATTCATTACATCGTTTATCAAAGTAAATGAATTTGACCTGAACAGGCTGCCGGGTTTTTCCCCCGAAATGCTTTCTGACCGGAACACTCTGATCAGGCGGATAATGGAATACGTTGCCGAAAATTTCGGTGATGTACCCGGCCTTCTCAAACTGGAAGTCGAGAACGATACTATAATAGTAAGGTATTCTCCTTCCCGCTTCAGCAGAGACGATGAAGTCAGGTTTGAGCACGGAGTGGAACTGCTGCACCATGAGCAGGCAGAGCAGGCGTCCGGTATCTTTTCATTCCTCCATGACCGGTATCCCGGCAACAGCAGTCTCATGTACTACCTGGGCCTGGCCTACGGTGCCATGGGGGACTACAGGACTGCAGCGCAGTTTCTGAAAGATTCCGTTACTTTTTCTCCTTTTAACCCGGTGTACCATGCAGCTCTTTCCTGCTGCTATGCCCGGGCCGGACTTACCGATAAAGCAGATTTTTACAGCATGGAATTTCTTAAAAAATTCAGCGATACGGATCAGCCTCCGGAGCACTGTTCCCTTTTTTGTAAACGTAAGCTGCAAACGCAGCCGTCAGAGGAACTGTAGAAACAATACCAATGGTACCTGCCAGGGCAGCAGCGATTTCTGTAGCTACGGAATTCAGGTTCACCACTCTTTCGAGGGGTACAGTTGATGCGATCAGCAGCAGAGGGAGCGAACTTCCTGTATAAGCCAGAATCAGCGTGTTCGTCATGGTTCCCATAATGTCTTTTCCCACGTTCATTAAAGAACGGAACAGATCTTTAAAAGACGTATCCGGGTCTGCGAGGTGAATTTCCTGGGCAGCGCTGGCTATAGTCATCGCTACATCCATAACCGCTCCCAGGGATCCGATGATCATGCCCGCTGCCAGGATTCCTTTCAGATCAAGATCCGGCTTCAGATACCACAGGATGGAAGATTCCTCACCGGTGAATCCGGTAAGCGTTACTGCCAGAATCGAGGCATAGGAGACGAGTCCTGCCACAAGAACGCCAAACATTGTACCAATAGATGCGGACAGGCTTTTCAGTCCCGTACCGGATATCAGAAGCATCGTTGCCGCAGTGGAGGCGAGGGATACAGCGATGGTAACAGAAAGAACCGGATACCCTTTCATAACTGCCGGAATAAGAACTCCTCCGATCAGCAGTCCGGTTATCAGAAGAGACACAAGGGACAGCAGCCCTTTTTTACCTGATATAAAAACAACAAGAAGAAAGAAAAAAGCAGTCAGATACAGAAGTCCCCAGGATCGCTCCGTATCCGTAATAAAAAACTGAATAACGCCGTCTGCATCTTCTATTTCCAGAAGAACTCTCTGCCCCTCATGAATTATAAAATCATTGGAAGGATCTTCCCCGGACCTGTGTTCCGTAACGATGACTTTATCTTTAAATTTACCTGAAAGGATTCTGACTTCGGCCGTCTGCACCTTTCGTTTAGCACCTGATCGTTCGCGGATCAGGTCTTCTTCTGTTTCGGAAAGAATTTTTTCAATGCGACCCTTCGCAAATTCAGGTTCGTTTTCATGAAAGGAATCACTCCTGCTGCAGAATGAATTCAGAAGCAGGGTGACCCCAAACAGAACCGGTAAAAAAAAACGGAATGCATTCACTGACATATCTGTGAGGGTATGGGCAATGACCCTGTCTGAGTCCAGCCTTTTTTATTGAATTGACCCTTAAAAAGCCCGGCGAAATAATAAAACGTCCGCGCATTTCTTTACCAGATGAATTGCGAAAGAAAATGCCGGGTGCATACAAAAAACGGAATTTCATGAATTGACAATACCCGGATGTATTCATTGGCAGATATTAGGCAATGCGTTACTGTGGTCGAGTGGAATTTTATTTAAGATGGAGCGAAAGGGTGAAGACAGTCTGTATGAGAATGGTGATGCCGAATGTGATTGTATTGAAATTGTCAGATATTTATAAGTAGGAACAGTTTCCAATATACTTGCAGAAATCAGGACTTTTTTGTTATGTGGGTATATTTCCCATTCAGAGAAAAATAGGCAAAAATCAATGATAAATCTGATTATTCAATCCATGAAAATGGCGTTCTATAATTCTTTTGTAATAATTATTCTTGGACCGATTGGCCTGCCTTTTATGATTCTGCTGCCTCTGGCCTGGCTGCTGTTTGTGATAGCTCTTGGTATGGTTTTCATCGGTTTAATAATATTCTTTGTGACTGGCGGAACCCTTTTTGTATATCCTGTTGCCTGGATTCTTGGCAGTATTGAACTTATAAAAAAAGCGCAGGCCAAATTATACGTACAGCGAATGCATCTGGCGAGTCCAATGATTTCAGTAATTCTGACATATTTTTTCCTTCTGCTAACCCCGTTAGGACTGCTGTATTATGGATTTTTATATGAGTCCTTGTATGTTTTTATTACATCTTACGGGATGGCTGTCGCAGTGTTGCGAAAACCGGCCATTAAATCTGATATTAAGGAATAACCGCAATTGCATCTTTCCCGACCAATCAAATTGTATTTCCATAGCCCACGTTACACATAACGGTTATTAACTGATATTTTCTGATTCAAGAATAATATTCCCTGAATCGATTTATCAGTTTCGGGATACTGATGTCCTGCTTATTATACACTTGGCGGCAGACGTAGAATTAAAATAGAACATCCCGTGAGTTCCTTTGTAATTTCCGGGTTATTCTTTATTATTTTTTCATAACTGGATAAACTCAGTATAAGAAGTCCTGTTCGGGAACCCGCTTCCTGATTTATGCAGGGAAAACTTTCTGACCGTACAAAACTGTAACCGGCAGCTTTTGTATATCCTTCTTTAATAAGTGACTGTTCCGATTTCGCATCGGGAACTGATATGATTTTTTTTGACTGATTGTGCAAAAGCAGATTGTCGGTGATTTTCAGCAGCGATTCATCATCGTTCCCGCTGTAATAAACTGTAACTTTCTTTGGTATTTTTATCTCATGACCTATGTAAACCATTACACCTTTTTTAGCATCTTTCAGAATTTTTCCTACAGTGCCGCCAATGACACTTTTATTGAACAGAGCTTTCGCGCTTCCGAGAATGATCCAGTCATCATTCTGTTCTCTGGCGACCTGGCAGATTGTCCTGGGAACGTCCGGTGTCTGCAGATACAGGGTTTTTACAGTAAGTCCTGTTTTCTCGGCAGTATGCAGAATTGGCTGAAAAATCATCTTCTTTTTTGATGAGTCCTGCTGTGCGCGATAATTTGACGGTGAAAGGTGAAGGGCTGTAATTCTGACTTTATCTATTTTGACTGAAGATGGATCAGCAGCTCCGGCCAGCCATGAGGCAAGTTTAAGAAGGCGGACACCTGAGCGGGAGGGGCCGAATGCAAGAAGCAGTTTAAGGCCAGCGTCGGTTTGTGGTTCCGGAACAAGAGGGATGATTCTTTTTTTAATGCCAAAAATACTGTCGGTAAGCGCCAGCAAAGGACCGGTCATAAATGTTGTGACCAGAGTCATCAGAACCATTAGAGTAAAAATTTCTTTATCAATAATTCCAAGATCAAACCCGATGTTCAGAACTATAAGCTCCATTAAACCACGGGTATTCATCAGTATTCCGATCGATGCAGACTCATGCCAGCTCATACCGGAAAAGCGAGCCGCAATAAAACTTCCTCCGAATTTTCCGGTGATGGCAATTAAAATAATCAGCGCGAGAATCCCGATGGACTCCGGGCTGGTGA
>CAZQKZ010000080.1:0-7373 GCA_964594095.1 uncultured Leptospiraceae bacterium
GTTCGGTTTCGGTAAGACTTACGACAGCCTCACTCAGGTAGCGCAGTGTATTCAGCGAATCCAGTACCTGCATGGGATCTTTCACAGGCTGAAGACAGGAAGAGAAACTCAGACTAAGAAGTCCGGCAGAAACCGCAGAATACAATTTATTTTTATAGTTATATTTTTTCATTTCTGTTTCCTCTTGTTCAGAATCTTGCCGTTAAGGATGCGACTGCCGTCCAGCCCCTGCCTCCGGATTCCGGCAGGTAAAGGAAAGAAGCCATTGCTGGATTTGATGCGGGAACATCGATAATCTGAAGTAAGTACACCAGAGCCGCGGAACCGGCTGCCGCGTAATAGGTGTTTCTTCCGGATTCATAGGCCCTCAGGGATTTTTTCTGGTCTGCTTTGGACTTATAGTCCAGACAGAGTAAGGCAGTCTTTTCTGCTGCAGATCCTTCTTTCATCACCGCCGGGAAAAGAATGTAATCCCGGATCAGGATGCTGTTTCGATTTGCTTTGACGTATCGGCTGCGGGACACAGATTCATTGTATACTGCTGCAGAGGCGGCAGCGCCGGATATGATTGCACCGGAATACACTGCACCCCGCAGCCAGGCGCCGCCAGCGAACTGACCCCATCCAGGCAGAAGTGCGGACTTCATACGGAATTCTGAGGTTCGGTCTGCTTTCTCTTCTGTCCTTAACTTTTTTTCTTCTTCCGTAAGACTTTTTCTGAGTACATCAAGTGCTGCATAATGCGCTTCTTTGTCCCGTATATAAAGACTGAGTTCCCCTTCCGGGAGTGACTGATTCGGACTGAGTGCTTTACCGGTATCCGGTGCAGTATTCCCGTATATAATTCTTCTGATTGAATTTTTAGCAATTCGCCGGGTTACAGTATCGGAGCTGCGGATTATGATTTCGGATTTGGTCTGGCCTGTTATAACGCCGTTCACACTGCTCCCGTCTTTCAGGAAAACGGTGTCCGCAGACAGCCCTGCCTGCAGACCCAGAACGAGAATCATAAATGTAAAAACCCGGAAATACATAGCCGGATTTTACCACAATAAAAAGGCCTGTCAATAGGGCATATGACCTATAATGACCATAAATTTTTAGTTTAATTTATCAATGATTTAAAACGGCTCCGGAAGTTCCAGAAAAGCCAGACATCGAGGGTCACAAGTGTAAAAGCCATTACATAGGCCTGAGGATTTTTCGCAAGCTGTGTTAAATACAGAAAAATATGGGGAATGACCGCGGCAAGCATCGCAACCGCCAGAGGAACAGCCCGGTTTGAGAGGAGCAGAAAGCCAGCAGAAATTTCAATGACTGCCAGAAAAGGAAGAAAATACCCTGTGGCCGCAAGGGCACCGAAGAACATACCTGCTTCAGCTGACATTGTCGGGATCGGAATAAATTTTATAAATTTATCAATTCCGAATAAAAAAAATATCAGACCAAGCAGAATTCTCGCTGCGTGCACTGAATAAACTCTGAATCTGCTGTTATTTAAACCCGTTTCCATATTTTCACCCCTGATCGTATATTGACAGCATTCTGTCATTTTCTTACAGTAAAACAATTCGACAGCATTCTGTCAATGAAAAATCTGACACTCAGAAAAGATATTCAGGGATTTGAAATTCTATGAGCCGTAAAAAAACCGAACGAAATCTTTTAACAGAAATGATTCTGGAAATATTCAGAGTGAATGGTGATCTCATATATTACGGGGATCAGCTCACAGAGCCATTTGGTCTGACATCCTCGAGGTGGCAGGTGATGGGAGCCCTGGAGCTGGCTCCGCGGACAGTGTCAGGAATTGCAAAAATCATGGGACTTCAAAGGCAGAGTGTGCAGAGGACTGTGAATATTCTTACAGAACAGGGTTACCTTGAAATGACTGACAACCCTGGTCATAAAACCGCAAAGCTTTTCCGGATGACATCAGAAGGGATGCGGATTTACAAAAAAATTGTTGCACTCCACTCAGCCTGGGAGGAAAGAGTCATAGCTGCCTTCAGGGAAGATGAGCTTAAAACAGCTTTCCGGACTCTGGTAACTTTAAGAAATATACTCGAAGAATCATGAAACACACAGTAATACATATAAAAGAAATGGACTGCCCCTCTGAAGAACAGATGATCCGTATGCGTTTCGCCGGTTTTGATTTTATTGAAAATCTTGATTTTAACTTCAGCGAGCGTCTGCTGCATGTGTTCCACTCAGGGGACTCCGAAGTGATTGCAGCCGCGGTACGCGATATAGGCTTTACCCCTGTTATCCGGAACGATTCCGAAAAGAGGAGGTCTTTTTCTGCTGTGACAAATGGGCCAGTTCTTCTCTCCGGGGTTAAAGCCGCTGAAAAACAGCAATCCGAAACGGATCGTAAAACAAGGGAACGCCGTGCACTTATTCTGGTTCTGATTATAAATGCAGGCTTCTTTGCAGCAGAAGCTGCAGCGGGCATCATAGGTGAGTCCATGGGGCTGCTTGCGGATTCTCTTGATATGCTGGCCGATTCGCTGGTTTACAGCATCAGTCTTTTTGCTGTGAGCGCATCCCTTGCATTTAAGAAAAGAACAGCTCTTCTGAGCGGGCTGCTTCAGACAGGTCTGGCATTACTTGGATTTTCTGAAATTATACGTCGTTTTTATTTCACTGAGACAGTTCCTGATTACATTCTGATGATCGGTGTTTCCGCTGCGGCCCTGGCAGGCAACGCTGCCTCTCTTGCAATACTTCAGAAAGCGCGCTCCGGAGAAGTCCACATTCAGTCCAGTATGATTTTCACATCCAACGATATACTGGCTAACGCAGGCGTGATTGCGGCAGGAATCATTACTCTGTTCACTGCTTCACCGTATCCGGACCTGATTATCGGATCGGTTGTGTTTGCTTTTGTGATGCAGGGGGCTTTCCGCATTCTGAGACTTTCTGCGAAAGCTTGACATACCTGATTCATCTGAAATCATAGCAGTATGCTTTCATGGCTTACAGAAGGAGAAGGATTTCAGCTGGTGGTACTGCCGCTGATTATCTTTCTCGGACGTATTGTGGATGTTACCCTCGGCACGCTGCGCATTATCTTCCTGAATAAAGGTATGCGTCTCCTGGCGCCGGTTCTGGGATTCTTCGAAATTCTTATCTGGATTGTTGCCGTCAGTCAGATTATGAATCAGGCAAATCACTGGTTTATGTATGTGGCCTATGCCGCCGGATTTGCAGCAGGAAATTATGCAGGAATGCTCGCGGAAGAAAAAATTTCTGTTGGTATAAATATAATCCGGATTATTACCAAAAGGGAATCCCGCCGGCTGATTGCCGCCCTCAGGGAAACCGGGTACGGGGCAACCAGTATTGATGCCCAGGGGGAATACGGCAAAGTTCATGTAATATTCACCGTTGTCAGAAGAAAAAGCATTCCCGATGTTCTTAAATTAATCAAAGAAAAAGCGCCTAAAGCTTTCTATACAATTGAGGATGTGCGTCATATCAGGGATGAGTCCACTCTGAACACAATCCCTCCGCCCTCTTTCCGGGCGCCTTTTCACATAAGATCAGTCAGGCTTTCCAAATGAGTCAGTTTCAGAAAGGGGATCAGACCCGGTAACAAAACGTATATCGTATTCAACCTTCCGAATCCCGTAAAGATTCAGGTGTTTCAGATCAAGGTAATTCTGCTTCCCGGTGGAAATCAGTTCAGCCGGTTCTCCCCAGACAAGACGGCCGGATTTCATACCCTGTCCAATGACCCTCTTAAGGAAATTCTCCGAATTTTCATTGTACACCATCGACTGAACGTATTTGAGTTCGTGGCGGCGCCCGTAAAAACGTATTTCGCGGATCTGGAACCGGAGCTTCGGCTGGGAAACCGGGCTTATCCTCACTCTCCGGATGGTTTCGGGCTTAGGGAGTGAATGAGTAACCGTGCTCCAGTTTGTAGTAAGCTTAACAGTATGAATACTGCTCCTGGACTGCCGGATTCCCGCACCAGGATTCTCTGTGTAATAAAGCACAGCCTGATCAATATCATTAATCAGATGCGCATCCAGCTTAAGGAAGAAGACCGCAACCACAGCAAAGAAAATCAGAACTGCAGCAGTAACAATCTGGTAAACGATTCTCTGATAAAAAATATCCCGGGGAGTGGTATAATCCGAACGGATTTCCTTCAGAGCAGCGGCTGATATCTTTTTCCAGAAATCACTGATCTCAGGATGCAGCTTCCGAAGCTCCTTCTTAAGATCAGATGTTTCGTTTAAATCGCCTGTCATTCTGCTGAGCTGCAGAATTTCCTCAGGCTTCTTTTTTTTAACTGTTTTTTTAGATTTATATGAATATAAAATTACTTCAGTAACTGCTTCCTTAAACTGATGAAGCTGAAAGTAAGCATCCCGGTACAGACCGGCATCCATAAGCAGACTGAATGCATCCAGTGCGTTCCCCGCTCTGCTGATCAGATCTTCGTATTCCCTGCGTTTTTTTTCGGTCTCCTCTTCTTCCGGAGTGAGTTCCGGGCTGCGCAGGCTGAATCTGAAAAATTCTTTAGTTTTCATTTCAGTTCCGGACGGGCCTGATTCCGGTCTCTGCCTCATAAGCGGCAATTTCTTCCGGCGAAGCGGTTTCTGCCCCGATTTTACCCACTACTACAGCTGCCGCCAGGTTTGCGTAATAAGCCGCTTCGTCCACAGTCTTACCGGTGGCGATGGAATAACCAAGAGCTGCAAGGACGGTATCACCGGCACCTGTTACATCGTAAACCTGCCTTGCCTTTGTGGGAATATGGTGCATTTCATCATGAATTACAACCATACCTTCTTCGCTGAGGGTGATAATAGTATAATCCAGATTCAGTTCTCTTCGCAGAATGAAACCGGCTTCTTTGGCGTCTTCCAGCGTTTCGAGGTGAAGACCTGTGGCCTCCCCGGCCTCTTTCCGGTTCGGAGTAATCAGAAAAGCACCGCGGTATTTCGAATAGTCCCGTCCTTTCGGATCAATTAAAACTTTTTTACCTTTATCCCTGGCTGCCGTAATGATATCCTGACAGGTCCTGAGTGTAAGAATTCCTTTACCGTAATCAGAAAAGAGTATAAGATCGGCTTCATCAAGCGAAGCAATGACTGACTTTATCAGCCTGGTTTCGGTCTCTTCGGAAATAGCTGATTTGGTTTCGCTGTCAAACCGGACAACCTGCTGGTGAGTGGCGATGACTCTTGTTTTGTTGCTTGTGCGGCGGCCTGACTGGGTGATCACTCCGTTCAGAGAGATTCCTTTTTCGTGGAGCATCTCTTTGAGTTCATTGCCTGCTTTATCATCCCCGATCACTGAAAACAGATTCACATGACAGCCAAGGGCCAGCAGATTACTTACCACATTGCCTGCCCCGCCCAGTGTTTTCGTTTCCTTCTCAATATCGATTACCGGTACAGGAGCTTCAGGAGAGATCCGGTCACAGCGGCCCCACAGGTAACGGTCGATCATCAGATCACCGATCAGAATAACAGAAGGTTTACGATTCATAGCAGGATTACCAAGGGCCCTGCTTTCAGGATTATGTCAAGAGATTCTGCTTGACTCAGAACCCGAGACTGAAAAGCTTAAAAAAACAGGGCGGCCCCGTAGCTCAGGTGGATAGAGCAGTGGTTTCCTAAACCATGTGCACAGGTTCGAGTCCTGTCGGGGTCACAATCCATGCATACCAAACAGCTGAAAGACAGACTCAGGCAGGAACTGGAGAGGGTTTCCGAACTGGAAGCGCTTCTTGCCGAACCTGAAACTGCCTCCAATCCGGCCCTCTTTAAAGAATACACACGGGAACATGCAAGGCTCCTCCCGAGGGCCGAAACCATTCACACATGGCTCAGGCACCTTCAGTCCCTCGAAGAGGCAGAAGAGCTTCTCTCAGATCCCGGAGCAGATAAAGAACTGCGTGAGATGGCAAGAGAAGAAGCTGCTTCCTTAAAAGGTCAGATTAATGAAGGATTTCAGTCGATTCAGGAACTCCTTATACCGCCGGATCCTCTGAGTGGACGGGGGATTATCATGGAGATCCGCGCAGGTACAGGGGGGGCGGAAGCAGCCCTTTTTGCTGAGGACCTGTTCCGGATGTACCTGCGCTTCTGCGAAAAACAGGGATTCACTCTGGAGCTGATTTCCTTAATGGAAACAGAAATGGGTGGTTATAAAGAAGTCATTTTTTCTGTCGATGGTCCTGCTGCCTATGACCTGCTCCATCAGGAAGCCGGCACTCACAGAGTACAGCGAATTCCGGTTACAGAAAGCGGAGGCAGAATCCATACAAGCGCCGTTACTGTGGCGGTCCTTACTGATACCGAGGAAGAAGAACTCGAAATACGGGAATCAGATCTGCGCATTGATGTTTACCGTGCATCCGGTGCAGGTGGGCAGCATGTAAACAAGACAGAATCGGCCGTCCGGATCACTCACATTCCTACCGGAACTGTTGTGGCCTGTCAGGATGAACGCTCCCAGATTAAGAACCGGGCCAGAGCGATGCGGGTGCTTCGGGCAAGAATCGCGGAGATGCAGAGACAGGAAATTCATGCCCGTGACTCTGCATTAAAAAAAGAGCAGATCGGTTCCGGAGACCGCTCCGAGAGAATCCGCACCTACAACTTTCCCCAAGGCCGGGTCACTGATCACAGAATTAACTTCACTGCATATAATTTAAATGCCTTTATGGAAGGCGAAATGACAGATCTTCTGGAAGCACTCCGCCGGCATGAAAAGGAAACCAGAATTGCAGCTCTTTAAGGATCTGGCTCACCGGTAATCGCGGATTTTAAAGAGCCACACATCAGTTTCTTTTTTCAGCTTCTGCCAGTCCGGAATACGCTTACTGAGATAATCATAAAAAGCAGGACTGTGGTTCATATGCACCAGATGACTCAGCTCATGAGCCATGACGTATTCGGTCAGGTGCACGGGAAGCTGCAGAAGATGAGTATTCAGATTGATCGTTTTCTGACTGCCCTTAATTATACAGGTTCCCCAGCGGGATTTCATAAACCTGTTTTTTATAATTACTGAATCATCTGCCGGAATACTGAAATCTTTTTTAATTCTATTAAATATATCTGCAAACAGAATTTCTGCCTGTTTTTTATACCACATGGAAAACATATGAGCCGCAAGTTCCGGCGCAGGAGGAAAATGCTGATCAGTGAAACTCAGTTTCCAGAGCCCGTCTTCGAGCCTGATGGAGTTTTCCTCGGACCTGATCAGTTTTACAGGATACGGTACACCCAGAAAATAGTGCAGACAGCCGTCGCGGTATGTTGCCTCCGGAAGTTTCGGATGTGCTTCTTTAACCCGGATTATGCATAAAAAATGACTGTACAGCGGCCCTTCCGGAATTTATG
>CAZQKZ010000081.1:0-7095 GCA_964594095.1 uncultured Leptospiraceae bacterium
CCTTTCAGGAATCCCAGATCCATAAGACTGAGAGTCTCCCGGAATGATAGATCTTTTGAAAAATCTTCAAGTTTGTCAATGGCACCTGCTGCATAAAAAGCAGCTGCAATGGATCCAAAGGAGGTTCCTGTAATTACATCAGGCTCAAATCCGGCTTCCTTTAAAGCACGAATGACTCCGAGATGAGCCCATCCTTTTGCAGATCCAGAGCTGAGCGCAAGTCCGATCCTGGGTCTGCCAATGATGTATTTGCCAATGTGCCAGCGCATGTACGATTCCTTTTCCATGTAAGAATTTTTACTGCAGTACGTCGATTAAATTGATACAGAACAGGGAAAAAAAGACTTTACAATTCTGTTAAAAAAGGCTGTAGTGAAAGATACCTGCCTGACCGCAGGGTATCCAGAAAGAGGTTTTACATTTTATGAAATTTTCAAATGCACTGCGTGTTCTTACCGCAGCTTTTCTTTTTGCATCTTTCCTGACTTACTGCAGTAAAACAGAGAAAGCAGTTCCGGAAAATGCAATCATAACGGCTCTGAACGGGAAAGTGACCCTTACAAGTGCCGAAGGAAAGTCCAGGTCTCTGGCTCAGGGGGATGTGAAATCCCCTCAGGGAATCATTATTGCAGGGGATACAGTCAGAACGGAAGCGTCCTCAGGTATTGATCTTCAGTTCCGTGACGGTTCCGTAGTCCGTATATACGAAAATTCTGAATTTCATTTAACCAGTCTGATGGTTTCTCCGGAAGGAAACACAAGGCAGATCAAAGGTTCCCTGAAAAGCGGAGGACTCTATACTCTGGTGTATCCGGTTAAAGACCAGTCTGAATATAAAATCATTACTCCAACGGCAGTGGCCGGGGTTCGTGGTACGGGATTTGAAGTGGAAGCAGATGAAGAATCCACGGATGTTCTTGTTACAGAAGGAGTCGTCGAAGTGGAAAACACGGTAACCGGCGAAAAAGCTGAACTCACCGAAAACCAGGAGATCACTGCTTCAAGGTCCCCCGGTATGATTGTCCGCGAAGCCAATAAAGAAAGAGTCCGGATCATTAAAGAGTCTCAGGAAGAAATCCGGCGTATCCGTGAGGAATCTAAAGCAGAAATGCAGAAAATCCGGGATTCCTTTAAAGACCAGAAATCTGAAATCCGCAGCGCTTTCGATGAACAGAAAAAAGAAATCCGCGATCAGTTTGAAGGATCCAAGGAAGAGCAGCGGGAACAGTTCGACAGCATGAAGGCCGACATCAAAGTGGAACAGGAACGTGTCAAAGACGAAGCGAAAGCAGCAGTTTCAGAACAGAAAGAGGCTCAGAAGGACGCAGTGAAAAACCAGCAGTCCGATACGAAAAGCCAGATGGATGCCATAAAGTCTGCGAAGCCGCAGCCGGGCAGCGTTCAGTAAACAGGAAGTCTGACTCAGGTCAGTATCATAAGAGTTTTTTCAGATACTGACCTGTGAAACTGTGCGGATTGCGGGCCACCTCTTCCGGAGTGCCGTCCGCAATCACAAGCCCCCCTCCCTCTCCGCCTTCGGGACCCATATCAATTATATAATCAGCTGTTTTAATTACATCAAGATTGTGTTCAATGATCACCATTGTGTTTCCGCGGTCTACAAGAGAATGCAGCACTTTCAGAAGCCGGTTTATATCTTCAAAATGAAGTCCGGTTGTGGGCTCATCAAGTATATACAGAGTCCGGCCGGTTGGTCTTTTAGATAATTCAGTGGACAGCTTGACTCTCTGTGCTTCACCGCCGGAAAGCGTTGTCGCAGACTGACCCAGAGTTATGTAGTCCAGTCCTACTTCATGGAGTGTTTCGAGTTTGCGTTTTACTGCGGGTATGTTCTCAAAGAATTCCAGAGCATACTCGACTGTCATATTCAGAACGTCATGGATGGTCTTTCCTTTATAGCGGACTTCAAGCGTTTCCCGGTTGAAGCGTTTTCCTTTGCATACGTCACAGGTTACATATACGTCCGGAAGAAAATGCATTTCTATTTTTATAATACCTGCACCTTCGCAGTGTTCGCAGCGTCCTCCGGCAACATTAAAACTGAAACGTCCTGGTGCAAATCCCCGCAGTTTCGCCTCGGGCATCCCGGAAAACAGCTCCCGTATGGGAGTAAAGACTCCGGTATAGGTTGCGGGATTCGATCTTGGGGTGCGCCCGATAGGTTCCTGATCAATTGCTATTACTTTGTCAAGTTCAGCAACTCCGGAAATTCCGCTGTGCCGGCCCGGGGCAAGTCTGGAGCGATTCAGCTTATTTGACAATGATTTATATAATATTTCATTTATAAGTGTTGACTTTCCTGATCCGGAGACACCTGTTACACAGATCAGCTTACCGAGAGGAAAATCAACATCAATATTTTTTAAATTATTTTCTTTGGCCCCTTTTATAGTCAGAGTTTTTCCGTTCCCAGGTCTTCGTTCAGCGGGAACTTCGATTTTTCTTTCTCCGCTAAGGTATTTTCCTGTAATGCTTTCAGGATTCCTGGCCACTTCATCCGGAGGGGCCGCTGCCACCACACTTCCTCCGTGCACACCCGCGCCAGGACCCATATCTATCAGATAATCTGCGGAGCGGATTGTATCTTCGTCGTGCTCCACCACGATTACAGTATTTCCCATATCCCGGAGATTTTTTAATGTGGAGAGAAGCCTGTCGTTGTCCCTCTGGTGCAGTCCGATACTCGGTTCATCGAGTATATAAAGAACTCCCATGAGAGCTGAACCAATCTGGGTTGCCAGCCGGATCCTCTGGGCTTCTCCTCCGGACAGTGTGCCCGCTGCACGGTTCAGAGTAAGGTATCCCACGCCCACATCATTCAGAAACCGCAGCCGTTCGCGCACTTCTTTCAGTAAACGGTCAAGTATAACTGCCTCAGTTTCTGTGAGATGCAGATCACTGAAAAACTGCTGAATGGATCGGATATTCATCTCGGTAATATCATGAATGTTTTTATCGCGGAATTTCACTGCCAGGGATTCCGGCCGCAGACGTTTCCCCCCGCATTCTGTACAGGGGAGCTCCGACATAAAACGCTCCATCCAGATACGCACATCGTCGGATTTCGTTTCTTTATACCGCCGCTGCATATGCGGTATAATGCCTTCGTAATCCAGCAGATCTTTCGGAGCGGGTCCGGAGGATTTCGTTCCTTCCGCAAGAGATGCAGTGCCGTGCATCAGAATCCGGCGGACAGGCAGCGGCAGTTTTTTCCAGGGGGTGTTTAAATCAAATTCAAGCCACGACGCAAGGTCGTAAATGTATCGTTCCAGATACCAGTAGCTTTTCGTGTTTCCCCAGGGTGCAAGAGCACCTTCTGCAATACTGAGATCCTGATCCGGTACCAGAAGATCTTCGTCAAATTCCATTAGAACCCCGAGCCCCGAACAGACCGGACAGGCACCGGTGGGAGAGTTAAATGAAAAACTGCGGGGAGTTACCTCCGGCAGGCTTATGTTACAGTGAGTGCAGGAAAGATGTCTTGAGTATATGTGGTCTTTTTCTCCATCATACACAAAGACCACCCCCTCCCCCTGGGTCAGTGCAGTTTCCACGGAATCAGCCAGTCGGCTGTCCATTTCATCTTTAATGATAAGCCGATCTACAATAAGATCAATATTATAACGAAAGTTCTTTTTGAGCTCAATGTCATCGGTCAGTTCGCGGATTTCTCCGTTTATGCGTACCCTTGAAAAACCTTCTTTTCTTGCTTTTTCAAAGACCTCTTTATGCTCACCTTTTTTATTCTGAATGAGAGGAGCAGCGATCTGGATTTTTGTGCCGGTGGGCATAATCTTTATCCGGTCAATGATTTCATCAACCCCGACAGCACTCACAGGTCTCCCGCACTGATGACAGTGCGGCTGTCCTCCTCTTGCAAAAAGAAGTCTGAAGTAATCATAAATTTCCGTTACAGTCCCCACTGTGGACCTTGGGTTTCTGTGGGTGGTTTTCTGTTCAATGGAAATAGCCGGAGAAAGTCCTTCAATAAGATCCACATCAGGTTTTTCCATCTGACCAAGAAACTGTCTGGCATAGGCGGAAAGACTCTCGACATACCGCCTTTGTCCTTCTGCATAAATTGTGTCAAAGGCAAGCGAGGATTTTCCTGAGCCGGATACACCGGTAATAACAACAAGTTTATCGCGCGGCATTTCAACAGTAATATTTTTTAAATTATGTTCGCGGGCACCCTGAACCCTGATTCTGCTGTGTGCTGCGCGGAATTCCGGCTCTGAGGAGGCCGCGGCTGTTCCGGATTTCTTTTTCATAATTACTTCCTCTTTCTTTTTAGTGCGGAGAGCATCATCTCCATCTGCTCAAGCTTCAGCAGCCGGGCTCCGTAAAAATAAAAAAACATTGTCAGGATCAGAGAAGGAATCACGACTGTCATTCCCTTGTACCTCGCATACTCCTTCGGACCGGCAAAATCAGCAAAAATCTGACCTGCTGCATCCAGCCAGGGGTGCAGTATAAATTTAACGGTAAAAAGAAACAATATTATAAAAATCCATAAAGGAGCCGCTTTATTGAGGAACTCAAGAAGCTTACGGAATGGAATTTCATCCATTTTACTGCGAAGCCCCCGGAAGAGCATTACCGAATTCAGCAGAGCGCTTACTGCGGAACTGAGAGCCAGTCCTCCCTGGGCCAGAAACTGAATAAGAACAAGATTCATAAAGAAGTTTATAATAACTACTTTGATCATTACCGAAACCGGGCTGCGCGTGTCTTTATATGCATAGTACGACGAAGTCAGAATCTTATTAAGACTGTAAAGCGGCACACCCATGGAATAGAAAATCAGAGCTTTCCAGGTTTCTGCTGTGGACGATTCATCCCATGCACCGCCGAAAAAGAGCATATTGATAATATCGGGTCCCAGAAAAAAAAGACCAATGGCAGCAGGCATGGTAAGAAACAGAGTAAATGATGCGGCATCGATCAGCTCAGCTCCGTTCCTGTGGGCATGGTTATTCCGGATGGAATTAACCAGTGCGGGCAGAATGGTTGTGGCAACCGCAACTCCTATGATCCCGGTCGGAAGCTGGATCAGACGGTGTGCATACCGCAGTGCAGGAACGGCTCCGGTCTCTTCGGGTATAAAATAACTTGCCAGGGCCACATCGATCAGCTGGTTCAGCTGGAACAGACTTGCCCCGATTACGGCAGGTGCCATCAGGGAAAAAATCTTTATAAGCGCAGGATGGCGGAAATTCCAGTTAAACACCGGGCCGTCGCCGTCTTTGTAAACATAGACCGCCTGAAACAGCAGCTGCACAGTTCCGCCCGCCACCACTACCCAGGAAAGCCAGGAAGCATTGGTCTGGCTGTCAAAATGAAGCGGTTTGAGGATCAGAAATCCTGTAATAAAAATAATATTCAGCAGAATCGGAGAAAGGGCCGGAACCACATACCGGTTATGAGTATTTGAGATTCCGGAAAAAATGGCAGTAAGGCTTACTGTCAGAATAAATGGAAACATTACCTGTGACAGAGATATCGTGAGGGCCGCTTCCCCGGCGGTTTTACCGGTATAGAGGGGAATAAACCATGGCAGAAAGAAAATCACTCCGGTCACAAGCAGACCCAGTCCAATCAGAATAAAAAGAAGCACCACCCCGGCCGCTCGGGAAGCTTCTTCTTTGGATTTTTTCAGCTCATCGGAATAGACAGGTATGAAAGCCTGAGACAGAACTCCTTCCGCCAGCAGATTGCGCAGCATATTCGGGAGCATATAAGCAATCTCCCATGCTGTTGCCACGGGTCCGGTGCCGAAAAAAACAGCCTGGAAATGATCCCGCAGCAGACCCAGTACCCTGGAGACCATGGTGAGAGCGGATAGTTTGAGAGAATTTCTTGCTGCCTGTGCCACAATCCAGAATTTAAAACGGCCCATTTAAAGAAAATCAGAAATAGTTTTGCCATTCAGAACGGCTGCTGGAAAATATGTCCCGAACATAAACCGGAGCATCTCTCATGTATAAAAAATTAATGATAGCAACCGATCTTTCTGCTGTATCCAGAGTTCTGCTCGATGTCGCAGAAACATTCAGAAAACTCGGTGCACAGGAAACACTCCTTACTCATACATTCACTCTGCATCACCTTGAGGAGCTGCATTCTCAGTATGAAAGACTGGTTCTTGAAAAACTGGAACAGGAAAAAGATGTCCTCAGTAAAAAAGGATTTCGTGTTTATATGAAAGTTCCGGTAGGAATTCCCTATCAGGAAATCGAAAAAACAGCGGCAGCGGAAAAACCGGATCTGCTGCTCATCGGATCTCATGGTTCTTCTATGGCAGCTGACATGGTACTTGGCAGCACCGCTATGGAGGTAATCCATAACTGCAGAATACCGGTTCTGCTGAGCCGCATAAACATCCGCAGTAAAAATGAGGCTGTACTATACCCCGAAGCTGATGCATCCAGGCTTTTCAGCCATATTCTGTTCCCAACTGATTTTTCCGATGTTTCCATGGATGCATTCAGTCATCTTCTGGAAATCGCCGGGAAGAGCAAATCCAAAGTTACCTTCCTCTATGCACGCGATAACGAAAAAGGCACTCTGGAAAAAGACATTTCTGTCCTCGGGGAAACAGAGAAAAATATTCTTGCAAACAAAAAGGAAGCCCTTCTGAAAGCCAATCCTGATTGTGAAATCACAGAGGCTGTTTACTCCGGAAGCCCTATCCGGGCCATCGGTCAGGAAGTACGCGATAACAAAATCCCGCTCATTATCATGGGCAGCCAGGGAAAAGGTTTTCTGGAAGAAATGATTCTGGGAAGTCTCAGCTATAAAACTGCCCGGTATGTAAATGCGTCTCTCCTTCTGGTCCCCAGAAAATCAAACTGATAAAAAAAAACCCGCGGAACCTTAGGGTTCCCGGGCCGCCGTTAATGCAGGTTCCCCCGCTTAGCTTGAATTCAAATAGATTATAAGTCCCTAAGTAAGCTTATCAGATTCTAAAATAAAGCATCCCCTGTCAAGCCGGCCGCAGTAAAGAGCGGGCTGAGGGCAAAAAAAAACCGGAGTGATTAGCTCCGGTTTTTCGTAATATGGTCAAGCCTCACG
>CAZQKZ010000082.1:0-6940 GCA_964594095.1 uncultured Leptospiraceae bacterium
GTGAATTTCATAAGCGGTAAAAGTATGCCTGCAGTCCGGGCCAGTATTTCCATTCCGGGTCTGTTTTCCTTTGTTGAAATTGATGATATGCAGCTTGTAGACGGAGCACTCACCAATCCGGTCCCGGTAAGTCTTGCTTACCGCCTTGGAGCAGATGCAGTGATTGCAGTGGATCTGCGTTCTAATCTGGAAAATAACTGGACTATGGGTGTGAGCAATGTTCTTGTCCGGAGCATCGATACCATGCTGAACAGGATCCGTCAGATGAATGCTGTGATGTATCCGCCATTATTAACCGTTCACCCGGTCATCCGGGATTACGGAGTTCTGGATTACTACAGAACCAAAGAAGCCATTGACATTGGTTACGAAACAGCCCGGGAACAGATTCCGGAGCTGAAGCGAAAACTGAGCAGTTTTATATTTAAAAGGGAAGATCTGAAACTTGAAAGTCCTTACCATGCACCGGTAAGGACCTATGTGTTTAAAAAGGAAATTTCGGGATGACAGGATTTGAACCTGCGACCACTCGCCCCCCAGACGAGTGCGCTACCACTGCGCTACATCCCGTGTAACAGGGCCAGAATCAGAAAAGGGGGCTCTGCTGTCAAGGAAATCGTTTATAGCGGGCAGGCCCGGACTTTTTAGGTAAACAACCGCCGGAGCAAATGAAAACTGAAAATTGATTATCTCTTTTATCATAACTAAAAGCGCCTAAAAAGGCCACAGCGTGAGTAATTCACTGGAAGAATTGCTGGTGTAATCTGATTGACACGGATTACAGGAGCCCGTAACATAAGAGGGGATAGCTGCTGTTATGAAACCAAAATATTTTTTAGAAACCTACGGATGCCAGATGAATGAATATGATTCTGCCATCGTTAAAACTCTCCTTGATGAAAATAATTTTGAGGCTGTAAATAATCCGGAAGATGCGGACATCCTTCTTTTTAATACATGTGCCGTCCGCGAAAAGGCTCACGAGAAGATACATGCAAGACTCTCCGCCCTTGCATATATAAAAAAACGGTCAAAAACTCCCCGGATTTTCGGATTGCTTGGGTGCATGGCACAGAATCTTAAGGAGGAGCTGACTCAGGAAGGGAGCGTGGTGGATCTGGTATCCGGGCCGGATAACTACCGGGAGCTTCCTTCATTACTGCAGGAACTTCTGGAGAATCCCTGGAATAAAACAGTCAGAACAATACTCTCGAGGGAAGAAACATATGATGATCTCAAAGTTTCTGCAGTATATGGTCCTCTGGCCTTTGTAACTGTAATGCGCGGATGTAATAATTTCTGCAGTTTCTGTGTGGTGCCTTACACAAGGGGCAGGGAGCGAAGCAGACCTCCGGAATCTGTCATCCGTGAAATACAGAGGCTGATTTCAGAAAAGAATATTCAGGAAGTGACTCTTCTGGGGCAGAATGTAAATTCATACCGGCATCTGCAGACTGACTTTTCAGTTCTTGCGGAAAGAATACTAAATGAAACAGAAATTAAGAGACTCCGGTTTACTTCGCCGCATCCGAAGGATTTTCCTGACAGGCTTCTGTATTTAATGCGTGATTTTGAGGCATTTGCAAGGCATATCCATCTGCCGATTCAGTCCGGTTCCACAGCAATGCTGGAAAGAATGAAGAGGGATTATACACGGGATGATTTTTTTAAGCTGACTGACCGTATCCGCAGCATTGTACCCGATATTGCACTGAGCACCGATATTATTGCAGGTTTCTGCGATGAGACTGAAACCGAATTTGAGGAAACTCTGTCTGCCCTGGAGCGGACTGAGTTTGATTCCGCATATATGTTTAAATATTCCACAAGGAAGGGAACGGCCGCAGACCGCAGTTATGAAGATAACGTACCTGAATCAGTAAAACTCGAACGACTGGAAAAAACCATTGCTTTGCAGAACAGCATTTCCCTGAAAAAAAATCAGGCGGAAACCGGTAAAATTTTTAAGGTGCTGATTGAGAATACCAGTAAAAGAAGTGAAGCTGATTTCACCGGACGGACTTCCCAGAATAAGACTGTGATTTTTCCGGTCAGGGATGGCTTATCGCCTGGTGATTTTGCTGAAGTTAAAATTCTGGCCGCAACATCTGCTTCGCTCAGAGGGGAGATCCATCGCTGAGAAATGTAAGCCCTCCCGGAACTGCTTAACACAGAACCGGGAGACAGGAAATCCCTGAAATCAGATATGCTTTCTTAAATTATAGAAAGTTTTGATTCCTGGATAATAAGCCTGATTGCCCAGTTCCTCCTCAATGCGAAGAAGCTCGTTGTATTTTGCAATGCGGTCTGTCCGGGAAAGGGATCCTGTTTTGATCTGACCGGCGTTCGTTGCAACTGCAATGTGAGAAATAGTGGTGTCCTCAGTTTCGCCGGAACGGTGAGAAATCACGCAGGTGTATCCGGATTTTTTTGCAAGTTCAATGGCATCAAGAGTCTCTGTAAGACTTCCGATCTGATTTACTTTAATAAGAATGGAATTTGCTATATTGTTCTGAATAGCCTGAGTGAGTTTTGTGGTGTTTGTCACAAGGAGGTCATCCCCGACAAGCTGTACTTTAGAACCCAGTTTTGCGGTAAGATCCTTCCAGCCGTTCCAGTCATTCTGATCCAGACCATCCTCAATAGTAATGATCGGATAATTGTCAATCAGGGAACCGTAAAACTCCACCATTTCTGCAGCGGATTTTTTTGCATTTCCTTCCGCTTCCAGCTGGTAGCAGTTTTCATTCGCAAGGAAAAATTCAGAAGAAGCCACATCAAGTCCTATGAGGATCTGCTCGCCTGCTTTATAACCGGCTTTTTCTATAGCAGTCATAATGACATCCAGTGCCTGACGGTTGGATTTCAGATCAGGTGCAAAGCCGCCTTCATCGCCTACTGCAGTATTGAGATGCATATCGTGGAGAACTTTTTTCAGTGAATGGAACACTTCGGCTCCTGCGCGAAGGGCTTCCTTAAAAGTGCTGAAACCGGCCGGCATAATCATGAATTCCTGAAAATCCACGTTGTTGTCTGCATGCTGTCCACCGTTGATAATGTTCATCATCGGGACGGGCAGAGTATATGCATTGGGTCCGCCCAGATATCTGTAAAGCGGCAGATTCAGAGATTTTGCGGCAGCCCGGGCCATAGCAAGGGAAACTCCGAGGATTGCATTGGCTCCGAGACGGGCTTTATTAGGAGTTCCGTCTGCCTGAATCATAAGATGGTCATTTTCGCGCTGAGAGAAAACATTAGCCCCGGTAAGGAGTTTTGCAATCTCATCGTTTACATTGGCTACTGCTTTCGATACTCCTTTTCCCAGGTAGCGGCTTTTATCGCCATCCCGGAGTTCCACGGCTTCGTGTTCTCCCGTGGAGGCTCCGGAGGGGACAGCTGCCCGGCCGACGGTTCCGTCTTCGAGTACCACATCCACTTCAACAGTGGGATTTCCCCTTGAGTCGAGGATTTCGCGCCCCTGGATATGTACAATTGCTAAATCTCCTGAGAGATTATGATCGTGATGCATTAGGATCTCCTTGTGAAATACAGTTTGTTACTTCCGAACTTAAATTTTTTACGGGTTTCTGTCAACAGTAAATCATCTCAGGCGGGTATCCTGACCTTAAAAACAGCTCCTCCTTCCGGTGCCGCCTCGACCCAGACATGCCCGCCGTGCATCCGGGTGATCTGCTTTACAATGGAAAGGCCAAGACCGGTACCCCCTTCAGCCCGGGAGCGGTTTTTATCGGCCCGGAAAAATCTTTCAAATATCTTTTCCCTGTATTCTTCGTCAATGCCGGGTCCCTGGTCTGTAATGCAGAACAATGTGCTGTCAGCTTTGTCTTTGGCAATATCGATAGAGATCAGAGTTTCGGCCGGAGAATACCTGGATGCATTGACTATCAGATTCAGGAGCAGATGTTCCAGGAGGAGCGGATCTGCTGTAACGGTAAGACCCGGGCCGGCAGAAACTGTGATCTTCTGTTTTTTAGGTTTCAGAGTACCGTTTACCAGTTCCAGCAGACTGGCCATAAACTCATCAATTTTTATATTTTCAGGATGGATCGGATACAGTCCTGATTCAAGGGAGGAGACAGTGGCCATATCCTCAATCAGCCGCTCCATACGTTCCACATTGCGAAGGATTGCCTTAAGATATTCTCTCTGACGTTCATCCTGAGCTTTATTCATCAGGCCTTCACTGTAGCCTTTGATACTGGTTATCGGGGTTTTAAGTTCATGGCTTGCATTCTGGAGAAAGTCTTCCCTGAGCCGTTTGATGGACTGTTCCCTGGTGTCATCGTGCAGGATGATTAAAAACAGTTCGAGCCGGTTATCAATCAGAATCGGATAAGCGATCATTTTATAATGTTTTTTAGACAGTTTAAGATCCAGAGGTGTCTGAGAAGGTTCCGTGAGGCTCGAGTTGATGCACTCGAGCATACGGGGATGTTTTACCACTTTAAAGTAAATTTCACCCTCCGAATCCGGCTCCACAAGCTCAGGATCAATGATATTATTCTGAAAGATGATCAAACCGTCAGCATTCAGACAGAGGACACCTTCTTTTAAATTGTTCAGAAGAGAGCTCAGAAGTTCTTTCTCAAGATTCAGATCGCGGATCTGAGTACGCAGCCGCACCATAAAGCGGTCGATCAGGTCAAAGAACCGGCGGATTTCAGGTATACCCGATGCTTTTGGGGTGATCCCTCCGTTTTCGGGAAAACGGTCTACCTTATCGAGCAGGTAAAGAAGGGGCCGGGTAATGTTTCTGGAGATCCACCAGGAAAAAACGGCGGTCAGAATAAAAATAAATACAGTGCTGGAAAGGGTGTAGGGCAGCAGTATGCGGAACCTCTCCTCCCAGCTCCAGAAATCAAGATAATAATAGAGAGCGCTCTGAAGAAACAGTAAGGCCAGTACAGGCAGGAAGAATATTCGGATGAAAATGCTTCTCAAGACGACATGTTTCCTTTAAAGCGATAGCCTACTCCCCGGACTGTTTCCAGTCTTTCCTTTTCTTCATTGAGCTTCTCCCGAAGCCTTTTAATATTAACATCCACTGCCCGGTCGGAAACATATACATCGCGTCCCCAAACACGGTCCAGAAGCCGGTCTCTGGTGAATGCAATTTCGGGATTTTCCATAAAAAGCCGGAGCAGTTTGTATTCGATTAAAGTAAGATCAATCAGCTGGTTATGAACCGTGACCCTGTGTGCCGCTGTATCCATAACAATTCCGCCTATGGCAAGGTTTCCTTCCCGGTTGTCTTTTAACGAGCCTCTGCGCCGCAGAACAGCACGGATTCTTGCAATGAGTTCCCTGGGACTGAATGGTTTACGGACATAATCATCTGCACCGAGCTCCAGAGCAAGTACGGCATCGGTTTCCCCCGCCCGGGCGGTAACCATAATAATGGGTACATCATATTTAGCTTTGATTTTTTTGCAGAGATCCAGGCCGTTGATCCCCGGAATCATTAAATCGAGGATGATGATATCCGGCAGATTCTTTTCGAGTTTATTCCATGCATCAATCCCGTTATAGGATGCATTCACAATAAAGCCTTCATCCTCCATGGTGAAGCGGATCAGATTGGATATATCTTCTTCATCCTCAATGATCATGGAACGCAGCCCTGCTGCGCTGCCTGTGGCTTCGGAGGGTTTTAAAGCATCACTGGAAGTCATTTCATTAATTTCCGTATCTCTGGTTTCGGCTGCTATCATCTGTAAAGGGAATCCTCAGGTGTATTATTGCTGTAATAATTACAGCATATTTATGAGGATTTTGTGAACAGATTATGTCAGTTTATACATATTTTCGTTCCGGTAAAGCATGATTTACATAAAAACTGAGGCCTGACTGAAAACCTTCAAGGTGCTGTTTCCAGACTGCAGCGGGTTCCTGAGTCCTGAAAATTTCAAGAGTAATGGTGGGAATGTTCCTTTCCCAGCCGGCATAGGTGCCAAGGCTGCCGGGTGTGGGATACCCAATGTCGCCTTTGGGTGGGAGTTTGTTTTTTTCGGACATAGCTTTTGCCCAGTCCTCGCAGTCCCCATTAAAATTTACCATTGCATCTTCATAGGAGTGCATTGATATAATACAATGAGGTTCCAGTTCCGCTATCAGATTAACTGTGATTTTAGACTCCACTTCACTGCCGGCATGATCTCCGGGATAATACCGGACATTAGTAAATTCTCCAGTCCAGTCGATGGTGGGAAGGTTCCGGTTAAGGTCTACATTTCTCTGGTTTGTGCGTCTTAGTACGCTGCATCCGTCCGGATTCAGCCGGGGGATCATATAAACTGTGATTCCTTCGGGAAGTGCCAGGCTGCCATTCCGGAGCTCATCCAGATAATTTTCCAGAAAAAGAAAACCTTCGGATTCATCCCCGTGCACTCCGCCGAGGACCAGCACCTTCAAAGGACCTGAGCCCAGCTGATGCATGAGAATATCTGCCCCGGAAATTGTTTTACCTGCACTTGCCGGTTCTGATGTTCGGTTCGGCATATTGAAAACCCTCCGTAAGTGTCAGAAATAATGTCTTTTTATCTAATGTAAACCCTGTTTTCAGGCGAATAATGAAAAGATGAAAGGAATTTCCGCCATACCTACCCCGGCACCAGCTGTCTTTGAAACTTCCGGAGCAGCATCTGCCTTCCTTCCTGTTCAGAAAAATGCAGAACCGGAACTCTTTGCCATGATTCTCGCTGATCAGATCACAGGCCGTCCGGAAGCCGGAGAGACAAGGAAATCTGAGGAAGTTCCTGTAAAAAAAGAAAACCCAGCGGCCGAAAAAAAAGCGGAATCCAAAGAAGCAAAAAAAGAAGAATCAGAGCCGCCTGCTGAAAAGCTTAAGGATACTGAGAAACAGTCTGATCAGTCCGGAATGATGGCGGCAGTCAGACCGGCAGAAAACAGAACCGACCCC
>CAZQKZ010000083.1:0-6416 GCA_964594095.1 uncultured Leptospiraceae bacterium
GATTCGTCGCCCAAATTAAGACAATCGTTGCATCGTCATGCATAATCCGGGTTAGTTCTCTCCAGAATTATCCGGAAACTGATTCCATTCCGTTTATTTTCTTAACTGCGAAAACAAGCCGGGGGGATATCCGCCGCGGTATGACAGTCGGAGCTGATGATTATCTTACGAAACCGTTCACTTCGGCTGAACTTCTCGAAACAATACGTACCCGGATTGAAAGGCATGAAAATGTCAGAAAGCCGGTTAAAGAGGAACTGCAGAAGCTGCGGGAGAACATTGTCCATACACTCCCTGGGGAAATCCGGGGACCCCTTGAGGGAATCATCGGGATGGCAGACATTCTTTCCGGTGTCGGGGATGATTTCAGTAAAGACCGTGTAAGGGAGATTGCTTTACTTATCCGGGCTCAGGGAAGGGAGCTCAGAGGTCTGGTGAACAATTTCCTGCTGAACGCAAATCTTGATTCGTGGCTTTCAGATCTTAAAAAACGTGAAGAATTCGGTCTGAAGGTACAGCCTTTTCCCCTAAAACAGGTCCAGGAAGCTGCTTTTCAGAAAGCAGCTTCGCACCGCAGGGAGGCAGATCTTGCCTTATATCTGGAGGATGGTCTGCTTCCTGCTGATCCGGTGTATACAGTAAAAATCATTGAGGAACTTCTGGAAAATGCCTTCAGGTTTTCCCCTCCGGGAAGTATCGTGGAACTCCGGTCCGGAAAAGAAAATGACTGTGCTTTTTTTATTCAGGTAAATGATTCCGGCAGGCAGATTGATCCGGATGAATTCCGCAGTGTTCAGTCTCTTCGCTCAGGCGAGGGTCAGGGAAGAACAGGAAACGGGCTGGGTCTTTCTATAGTTAAAAAGCTTGCGGAACTGCACAGGGCCTCGGTAAGGCTCAGCGGTACCGAAGGAAATTCTGTAAGGATCTGCTGGGCGGAACAGGAGGCATCCAATGATCCCTGAAAAATATAATGTAATGATTATAGAGGATAATCCTGATATCAGCGAGGATATCCGCACTTTCCTTGCTCTGGAAAATTATAATGTCATCTGCGCAGAGAACGGGGAAAAGGGTCTGGCTCTTCTTGATCAGGTAAAACCGGATGTGATTCTCTGCGATATAATGATGCCGGGGATTGACGGTTACGAGGTCCTCCGGCGGATCAGGGATATGCCCTCTTCTGTTTCTGATGTGCCGTTTGTTTTTTTAAGTGCCAGGTCAGCCCATAAGGATATTCGTCAGGGAATGCAGCTTGGTGCCGAGGATTTTCTTCCTAAACCGTTTTCCTCTGACGAACTGCTGGCAGCTTTAAAGATTCAGCTCAGCAAAAGAAATAAAAGACTGCTGGCAGCGACTTCTTATAAAGATACCGACTGCAATGGTTTTACTGAAAAAATGAAAGAGGCTGTTCGGGCCGGGGGCGGTTATCTGCTGTGTATTTCGCCTGAAAAATTTCACAGAATCCGTATGGCCTTTGGAAAGGATGCCGCTTTGGAGGTTCTGAATGCACTTAAGCTCCGGTTAAAAGAAACGATTTCGGACTCAGAATTTCCCGCAGTCTGCAGGTCCGGCGAAGGGGAACTGATTGTACTGACGCAGAATCAGCCCGATACAGATTCTCCTGAACCGGTGATCCGCAGAATTCTGGCAGAACTGAACAGGCCATATACAGTTAATTCCGAGGAAATTCATATTTTAGTCTGTATTGGTGCTGTTCCTTTCGGAGCCGGTATGTCCGTTTCTGCTGATTTTCAGGTTCTTGCGGAAAATGCAGCACTGGCACTGGAAACAGCCCGCGAAACAGGAAAACCGTTCCATATTTACAGCGATGCAGACCGGACCGGTTCCGCAGGCAGGATCAGTCTGGAATCCGGACTGCGTCATGCTTTGGAACGGAAAGAAATTTCCCTTTATCTTCAGCCTCAGTACCACCTTGCATCAGCACTGATCACCGGGGGTGAATCGCTGATGCGATGGAAGACAGAATCGGGCTTTATATCTCCTGTTCATTTTATCCCTGTAGCCGAAGAAACCGGACTCATACGTGAACTTGGTAACTGGGCTTTGATGGAAAGCTGCAGAATGCTTTCGGACCTCAGAAGCAGAAACTCTGATGTACGTATTTCTGTGAATGTTTCTCCGGTGCAGCTTCATGATCCAGGGTTTGCTGAGTGTGCCAGAAAAGCTGTGGAACACCACGGAATTTCTCCGTCCCTGTTTGAGTTCGAGGTTACTGAAAGCGGACTTATTGAAAAAGAAAGCAATGCAGTTATGAACCTGCAGAAAATCCGGGAAATGGGGGCCCGGATTGCTCTCGACGATTTCGGAACCGGATATTCTTCCCTGTCGTATCTGAACCGTTTTCCGATAGATCGTATTAAAATAGACCGTTCTTTTATAAGGTTCATCGGAACCGGACAGATGGATACAGTGGTGCAGACCCTTATCCGGATGGCACATGACCTGGGCTGTGATGTAGTTGCAGAAGGCGTGGAGAATAACGAGCAGAAAGAACTCCTTTCCTTATGGAAGTGTGACAGCATTCAGGGGGCACTGATCAGTATGCCTGTGCCGTTTGAAGACTGGTATAAATTTAACGAAAATTTTTCTGAATCCGGGAAGTAATATATGAACGCGGAAACGAACAGAAAAATACTCTGCATAGATCCTGATTCAGCCCATACAGAAAAGCTTAGTGAGCTGCTGATTCTGAATGGTTTTGATACAGAAACGGCAGCTTCCCCCGGTACAGCTCTTGAAAAAATGATGAGTTTCGAACCGATGATCGTGGTTACCGAGCTGATTCTTCCCGGAACTGATATACTGACTCTGCTGCGTTCCCTTCGCAGAGTGGATCCGGCTGTCGTTGTGATTATTCTCACGAACCAGGAAGAACGGCGAAAAGGAAGCGACCGTCGTCTGGGTCAGATCTTTGAATACCTTGAAAAGTCGGTGAAGAATGAAGTCCTGATCGGTCATATAGGAAGAGCTGCGGCATTTTATAAAGAAAAAAAAGCAACAGTTTACTACACTGGCGAAAATGAAGCCCGTATGCAGTATCAGCTGGAATGGCTTTTATGGAAACAGAAATCAAAAATTCAGGAAAAAATGAATTTTACAGGTCTGATTCTTGATACAATAAAACATTCAATTTCCCAGGGTATGGGGGTAGGCTCCATAGTCACACTTTCTGAATTAATGGAAATGGACCGGGTGGAAACCGGTGAACGCTACTCAGTCTCCCGCAGCATTGTAGATTCTCTGATCGGCTCCGGGCGGATGCTCCACCAGTGGCTTCAGGGACTGGATTCCCTGAATCAGGATTTTCACAGGGATTATCCTCAGGAAATCCTTACAGGAGAAACAGTAAAGGATATTGTGGTACAGTCCGCGAAGTCACTCAGCGCACTTGCCGGAATCAAAGGGCACAATATAGAAACAGGGGCGATTGGTTTTACAGGGACTATCGCTGCAGGCCGGCTTGTTCTGTCCATGGCCATGCGTGAACTCCTGACGAATGCACTGAAATACTCCCCGGAAAGGACGCCTGTTGATGTGATTCATTACAGATCAGGTAATTCCATGACTATTGCGGTACTGAATGATATACTGCCAATGGGAGGAGGAATTACGGGAATTCCGGCAGAGCTGGAAAATGACATCTTTGAGCCTTTTTACCGTATAAACAATGTATTTGATGAACGTTTTCAGGAAGGCCGCTCGGGCATGGGGCTTGGTCTTACAATGATTCAGAAGGCTGTCAGCCAGGTAGGGGGCCGGCTGTTTATTCATGAAATCACAGACCACTCCGGCAGATACATAAATAAACGGATTATTGCGGAAATGATCTTCCCGTATGAGGCAGCCAGGGAGGTAAGGTGAACGGCTTTGCTGATGAATCAGAAACAAGAATTGCCGGTATAAAAAAAGCCGGAACCGGACTTATGTATGCATCGGGTCTGGGGGGAGCCTTGGTGCTATTCGTCCTGCCGTTTTATGCTGATCTCAGCAGCCCCATTACTCTGCTGACAGCATTATGGTCTGTACTCTTTATATTTATTACATTATCTTATTATTTACAGTATCCTTTTTTTTTAACCGGAAATAATACAGCAAAACGTGATCTTGCGGGAAGAATCACCGCCGGCATAATTACAATAGAAGGTATTATTGTATCCAGCGAAAAAATCCGGCTGCGGCTGATGGAATCAGCGGATTCTCCTGATATCATGCTTCATCTTCCTTTAGGTCCTTCCTTTCAGTTTTTTCTGGCAGGATTAATGCTGTTATCGCTGATCCGTATGTCCTCAATGACGGCTTATAATGAAATCGCAGGACTGATCGGTCTTCTGATCTCTGTTCACGGGATCCAGGACGCACTTATTGGAGGAAGCAACCTGCTTCCGGCAGGTTATGTGCCAAATGTATTTTTTCTGTTTTTATTTCCTGCACTTCTGAGCATTCGCTCTGATCGCGGAATGATCAGAATACTGCTCAGCGATTCGTATGCAGGATTTGTGGGCAGAAGAATGATCCTGATTGCATTTCTGTTTCCGTTAGTAGCTGAAAATATTATTGTAAATACATATATATTCGAATTTTTTCAGAACCACCTGGCTCCTTCCGTATTTGCACTTTCAGCAGCCCTGATGCTTTCCGGTTTTGTTCTTTGGAATGTAAGAATCCTTTTTCGCATGGAAGAGGCAAGAATTTCCGAAGAAAAGTCAGCAGCAGGACAGGAATATCTTCTGCATGGTATACTGGACAATTCTCCTTCCTTCATTTATGCAAAAGATCTTCAGGGGAAATATGTATTTGTAAATAAAGTATTTGAAAAGCTTGTAGGCAGAAACCGGCAGGCAATCATCAGCAGAACAGATAATGATCTTTTTCCTTCCGATGTTGCACAGAATTTCCGCGAAAATGATTTAAAAGTGCTGCATGAGGACAGAGCGGTTGAATTTGAAGAGAAGGCATCAATTGACGGTAAGGAACATGTTTTTATCAGCAGCAAATTTCCTGTAAAAGGCGGGGACGGGATAACAGCAGGAACCTGCGGTATCTCAGCAGATGTTACAGAGCTCCGCTTCGCTCTGAGTAATTCACAGGAAAAAGAAGCTTTTTTATCTCATATGATTGATGCTCTGACAGTCGGGATTATCCTGTTTAACAGAGAAGGCATTGTGATTCGTTATAATCAGGCGGCCTGCAGTCTGTTTGGTCTGAGCAGCACCAGTATCCCCTTTCGCACAATAAGTATTTCAGACGCTATGATCCGCAGACTGGAGGAGGTCTTTGAACTTAAAACATATCATATAAACCGGGAGATTGAGCTTTCTGCCGGAACAGGGAACAGGAAGGTTATCCAGTACTCGGCAATTCCTGTATTCGGCCGGGAACAGGATTTTATGGGAGCCCTTCTTGTGGGTCAGGATATTACAGCGGTCCGTGAAAGGGAAGAAAAGACACTCCAGGACAAACAGCTGATCCAGGGTATTCTTGATAATTCGCCGTCTATAATATATGCGAAAAATCCTGAAGGCAGAATCCTGTTCGTAAACAATGCTGCGGTAAAAGTACTCGGACTGAGAGATCCGGCAGAAGCGTATAATACCCATACCAATGCGTTTGTTCCGGAAGAATATGCGGATAATGACAGGAAAGTACTGACCACCGGGGCTATTCTGCAGACAGAAGAACGTATTCAGATCAGTGGTAAGGAACATACTTTCCTTACAACGAAGTTTCCTCTGTATAATTCCTCCGGCACCGCTGAAGCAGTCTGCGGGATTTCCACTGATATTACCGAGAGAAGGGAGTATGAGAATCTTATCTCAAGGATCAATGAGAACCTGGAGGGCAGGGTACTTCAGAGGACCCTGGAACTTGAAAAAAGCAACAAAGAACTGGAACAGGAGGTTCTTTTACGGGAAAGGGCCGAAAGGGAAATTAAAAATAAAAATAAGGATCTGGAAACTCTCCTTTACATAACCTCCCATGATCTGCGGGAGCCGCTTCGTGCTGTTAAGAATTTCTCACAGATAATCGGCAGCCGGTATGAAGTAAAACTGGATGAGCAGGGCAGGGACTTCCTGAACAGAGTGATTCTGGGTGCACAGAGAATGGAAAAGCTGCTGGATGATATTCTCCTCCTTTCCCGGGCCCAGAGAACGATTCAGAGAGAGAAAATGGAGAACGCAGCAGAGATTGTACATGAAGTGATCCGGCGTCTTGAAAATGTAATTCAGCAGAAAAAGATGAAATGGCGCCGAAAATACCGGAAAAAACAATGGATTGTTTGGCGGAATATTGTGAAGGCAACCATACTTGTGTCAAGGCAAATAAAGAGGGCGTATGTAAAGGGCAATACTGTGTTGTGCGTAAGTGCTTTTCAGCATTTTTATTTATATATATAT
>CAZQKZ010000084.1:0-6289 GCA_964594095.1 uncultured Leptospiraceae bacterium
GGCGCGGAAGCGCTCGGAGAGGTTCTCGCGCACACCGGTGTGCGAGAGGATGAAGCCGAGCAGTTCAGGCAGCGTGTGGTCGATGAAATGAGTGAAAATATTCGTTGTTTTTTGATGGCCAAGCCACGCAACCTGATTGCAGGCGGGATTGCATTCATTGTTGATTTTTTTACTCTTATTTTTCTTACTGAATTTTTTGATGTTCCTTATCTTTATTCAGCGGCCGCGGCCTTCGTGCTGGGAATTATCACTATTTATCTTCTCACCATCGGCTGGGTTTTCCAGGCTGGAAAGCGCGGTTACAGGGAAATTGCCATTTTTATTTTTACAGGGGTTACAGGACTGCTGCTCAATCAGCTGATCCTGTACATAAGCACGGATTATGCAGGGATTCATTATTCTCTGTCAAAACTGATTTCTGCCGGAATTGTTTTTTTCTGGAATTTCCTTTCCAGGAAAATTCTTCTGGGTTTTGGAGGAAAGGAAATTGAGTAAGAAAACGGCCATCATCATTGGAGCAGGTCCTGCAGGTCTCACTGCTGCCTATGAGCTTTTAAGAAAGACCGATATTAAACCTGTTATAATAGAAATGACCGATGAAATCGGTGGTATTGCCCGTACGGTGAATTATAAAGGAAACCGGATAGACATCGGAGGGCATCGTTTTTTCTCCAAATCTGAAACCGTGATGGACTGGTGGAGGGAAATCTTCCCGGTTCAGAATGCACCCTCCCTCGACGAACTGAAGCTTGGAATCAAACGTGAATACCCCCGCAGCAGCAGTTCAGCTGATCCCGAAACCACAGACGGAGTGATGCTTTTCCGGCAGCGGGTATCCAGAATCTTCTACGGACGGAAATTCTATGAATATCCGATCTCGTTATCAATAGAAACAATTAAAAATCTCGGAGCTGTAAAAATGGTCCGGATCGGCATCAGCTATATACTGGCTCGTCTGTTCCCGGTTCGCACAGAAAAGTCTCTTGAAGATTTTATGATCAACCGATTTGGTAAAAATCTTTATAAAACTTTTTTCAGGGATTACACTACAAAAGTCTGGGGAGTCAGCCCGGCGAATATCAAGCCGGAATGGGGTGCTCAGAGAATCAAAGGTCTTTCGATTACCGGAGTTCTGCTGCATGCAGTGAAAAAGATTTTTACCGGCGGTAACAATGATCTTTACCAGAAAGGGACCGAGACCAGTCTGATTGAGCAGTTTATGTATCCTAAATTCGGTCCGGGTCAGCTTTGGGAGGAAGTGGCAGAACGAATCCGGCAGCAGGGCGGAGAAATTCACATGAACCTGAGGGCTGAATCTCTGAAATGGAATCCGGGGACTGTCACAGAAGTCACAGCTGTAAATGTAAAAAACGGAAAGAAACAGAATTTTAAAGGAGACTATTTTTTCTCTACTATGCCTGTGCGGGAACTTATTGAGAAAATGGGGGATTCTGTTCCTGCTGATGCCCGAAAGACTGCAGATGGTCTGGTTTACCGGGATTTTATGACTGCGGGTCTGCTTCTTAAGGAATTATCTATAATAAATAAAACTAAAATACCTACACTGAATAATGTTGTTCCGGATAACTGGATATACATTCAGGAACCGGATGTGAGTGTCGGGCGCCTCCAGATTTTCAATAACTGGAGCCCTTATATGGTAAAGGATATTTCCAATGTCTGGGTGGGTATGGAATATTTCTGTAATGAAGGTGACTCCCTGTGGAGCATGTCTGATTCAGATTTTCTGCATTTTGCGGCCGATGAGCTTGAAAAAATAGATATAATTAAAAAAGAAAATCTTCTGGACGGTGTTGTGATCCGTTCTCCGAAAACGTATCCCGCTTACTTCGGCACATACGATGATTTTGAAAAAATCAGGAATTTCACTGATTCAATAGAAAATCTTTTCCTGATAGGCCGGAACGGAATGCACCGTTACAACAATATGGATCATTCCATGCTTACAGCCATAGAAGCCGTAAACTGTATTATCAGAGGCATTCGGAGCAAAGACACACTCTGGAAAGTTAACAGTGACCAGGAATATCATGAAAAAAAACAGAATAACTGATATATTTAAAAATAATTATTATTCTTTTCTTTTTATTATTACTGTGCTGTATGCGGCAGTTCTGCTTTTCGGCGTAAAGGATCCCGAAGCAGTTTACAGTGATGCCGGGTTCAATTACACTCAGCTGATCCACTTCATCGAAAGCGGATATTCAGATTTCTCCTATAATTACCGGGCAACTTCCGCGGATCCTGGTGAAAAACTGCTCCCGTATTCGAAACCCTGGACAGGGAGTGCGCATGGAAAAACGTATCTTCAGTATCCCCCGTGGTTTTATCTTCCTGTTCTGCCGTTCTATTCTGTATTCGGGGTTTACGGATTCCTTCTGTTTAATCTGATTTTTCTTTCAGGACTGTTCTATTTTCTTTACAGAATTATATTACTTCAGAATAATATATCAGCGAAAACATGGGTAACTGTTTCGTTTGTACTGCTTATGTTCGGTGCTTCGATGACTTATTACTCTTTTCATTTCCATGAGTATATCCTTTCCTGGTTTCTTTCTGCATTATCCCTTTTCTTCGGTCTGAAGACAGCGATGGCGGAGAGCGGTCAGCCGGTAAAAATGAATGCGTTTCTGTCCGGATTATTCATGGGGCTTGCTGTGGTACTGCGACTGGAAATCATTGTCGCTCTGTTCCCTGTAATGGTGTATCTTTCTTTCCTGAACAGGAAAATTCAGTGGTCCGTCGCAGTGATGGCCGGATTCGGAGCTGCAGTTCCGCTGCTTATCTTTTTCGCGGGTAATCTCTGGGTTCATGAGCATTTTCTCAGTCTTCGTTATGTGAATAATGTAACTGACAGCAATGCAAAGACCCCTGGAATGAAGCTTTTTTATATTAAACGTATTCTGTTCGAGAAGGAAATGGGGCTGTTAGTGCAGTCTCCGTGGGTTCTGGCAGTTCCGGTAATCGGATATCTTTACAGGAAGGAGAAGCTGATCCGTATATCTGCTATATGGTTTACTTTATCGACTCTTGCCGTGCTTGCTGCACTTCCGAATGATGGTTCCCATTTTGCACCAAGGTATCTGTATGCTGCACTTCCGCTTGCAGCTGCTGTAACGGCACGTCCATTTGCTGATTTTTCCTTAAAATCAATTTTTTTAAGCAGTTCAGATAAAAAAATAAAATCCGGAATGATACTCCTTATTCTGCTGATTGCAGTCTCATTTATAAAGTACAAAGAGCAGATGGTCCGGCAGATAACATATCAGACTAATATTAAAGCAGCAAATCATTCCCTTCGCAGTCTGCCTGAATCGGAGCTTATTGTTTTCAGGGAATATGCCTCTCCGCAGAATTCTCAGTTCATTCTGGCACACAGGAGATTTGTGGTGGCTGATACTGCAGAAAAAGCCCGCTTTCTGACAAACAGCTTCTTCGGGAAAGGCGGGTTTACAGTGGCTTTTCCTGTAATAGGATTGCCGCAAAGAGAATATTCCGATGAAGAGCTGCGGCAGCTGGCTAAGGAAGCTCCTCTGCTGAATGCTGAAGATTTCAGTCAGGAAGCTGCAGAAATTAAACTGGTCTGGCCTTATCTGTTTTTAAAATATAATTAATTATTTTTTAGCTTCCGGAAATTCCTTTCCGGTCAGGTTTTCAGGGACACCGGTAACTTCGATATTCAGGAGAACTGCGAGATTGCGCCACTGACCTCCCAGCAGAATATAGACGTAAGCGAGATCGATTCCTTCTCCGTTCACTTCTGTTTCGAAATATTCACTGTCCGGGTCCGAGGGGTTTGCTTTAACAGTGAATACAGTCAGAACTTTTTCATGTCTGGAAGTTTTATCCCCGCAGGGTGCGCAGTAATGACGGATTTCTCCGGCTGATCTGACCAGGTTAGATGCAATGGCTGACTGTTCGTAAGATATCCATGCCGCCTGATCAGCAGACAATCCGAAAACGGGGATTATTAAAAAAGCTGCAGCAATAATAAATGATTTCATATTGTAAAACCGGCTCCGTTCCGGATTCTGTAAAAAACCGGCTCCCGAAGAAGCCGGCTGCAAAAACAATGTTTTAGCGACAGGATGGTTTTTCCAGAAAGTCAGCTTTGTAAGGACCGGAAGAATCCTGACCTTCTTTGCCGGGTTCACCTTTATAGATTGTGGTGTAATCATTCACACATTTCTTTTTGATTCCGTTTTCATCAGTAATGAAAATATCGGCTCCTACGTTATACCACCAGCGGTTTTCTGAGGAATCTTTTTTCAGTTCCGGGTCCGTTACCGCAACTTTGTCCACCGAATGTCCGGGATTTTCTGCTTTCCACTGATCTGCAATGGCCTTTTTAATGACATCCTTGGAAGGGGCCTCCTGGCCTTCCCCTGCCACTTCTGAGTTCCCGGAAACTCCGATATTGTCAAACTGAAAGCTTTTTCCTTTGACTTTATAGATGGCAGAGACATCAAAAACAGTCTGGGTTCCGTTGGCTCTTTTCACAGTAACCTTGGCCGGAACCCGGCAGTAAATTACCTTTTCAAAGTATTCGTAGCGGTTTCCGTCGTTTCCGATTTTTTCTTTTCCGGTGGACTCCATTTTCTCATACGTTGAGGGTTCACCGTCTGCAACGATTTTTAGAACTGTCTCTCCGGCATATTTTTTTCCCCAGTTAGTCCTCAGATGGGTTTCAGCCGTTTTCCACGGGGCACATTCATCTGCATAAAGAGTGTTAGCGGATACTGCCATTAAGACCGCCGCCATAAAGTATAGTGTGTTTTTATTAAACATATAATTCTTCCTTAAATCTGGTCTGTGGCGCAATGCCACAGTAACATTCTTTACTGAGTCAATAAAAATACAATAAAAAAACCATTATTGCTTATTAAACCGGAAAGACCGGCATTTTTTTCCTGATATTCAGGAGTATTTATGTTGACAGTTCCGACTTTTTCCCGGGTTATTAGGCAGATGAAGAAAACTGACGGCATATATTTGTTATCATTTACAGTGATCCTGATGGGAGTAACATCCTGCGGAAAATCCATATCCATACCGGTTGTAAAAAAAGCTCCTCCGGGATACTCCGAAGTAATGGGGAATAAAAAAAGGATCGGGATCATTCTGGGAAATGTCCAGTCAGTAACAGGAATGAATCAGTCTGATTACAGGGCATCTATTGAGACCGAAACGGTTAATGCAGTTCAGAAAGCCGGGTATTTCACCATTGTAGATATTGAAAGCCGAAAAAAACGACTCGAGGAAATTGCAGTTTCTCAGTCAGGAATCACGAACGAAGTAAAGAATATCGGCCAGGAAATCTCAGCTGATGGTCTCCTTTATATCAGCGCCACGCAGCCTCCGAGAGCAGAGTGCCGGGTTATATCAGAACAGATACGGGAACAGGTTTGCGTGGCCACTGATGCGAATAAAAACTGCCTGCGTTATGCTGAGCGGGTCCGGATTCAGAATACCGGAAAACTGACTGTCTCCCTTGGAGTCTCCGGTAAGCTTGTGAACATTGAGACAGGTCGTTCCCTGCAGCATTCCTACAACGATACCACTGAAATCAGCAGCAGTGCCGGTGTCAGTAACTGTCCGTCCGTATTAGAAGGTATCAGTAAAGCCTCAAAAGCGGCAGGAAAATCAATTGCCGAGGGTGTTTCCCCGGTGGTTGAGGAAATGGACATACCTATTTATGACGATCCGGACGGAGTAGACAAAGCCCTTCAGGGAAATGTGCAGGAACAGCTCAAAACAGGCCTTAAATGGGCAGATAACGATTCCAAAGATTACACATCAGCAGCTGACTCATGGAAGAAAGCTCTGCAGCTTTCTAACGGGAAATCAGTCAGTGCTAACTGGAATCTGGCTGTCTATGAGTGGTCGCGTAAGAACTACACAGAAGCAGACCGATACTTTCAGACAGCTTTCAGGCTTGGCGGTCCGGAGTATATGACCTCAAAACGTCGTGATGTCTACAGTAAGTTCCAGGAAGAGCGCAGGTGGAATGAAGGTCAGTAAAAATATACAATATCCGGCAGATGATCCGTATTTTTACGCAATACATTAATTCCTTATTCCGTACTTTTACTTAAACAGGTTTTTTTTAGGGCTGCAGCAGTTTTTTTCTTTTCGTACTGAAGTTTTGAGGGTCTTTTCCCCGTCTATTATTACATGAAAAGGTTATCGATCCAAAAAGCAGCAATATTGACAATTTTTATTATGTCTCACACGATCCTGAATTCGTGTGTAGCCTGGCCCGCAGCTC
>CAZQKZ010000085.1:0-5733 GCA_964594095.1 uncultured Leptospiraceae bacterium
TAAATACAATTTATTTTTTCAATTATATTTAAATAGGGGAGTCTGTGCCGGTCAATAATGATGTGATCCGAACGTTTCACAGTTCCGATGCCGTAGACTCTGAAATTTATATGCTGGTAAACAGTCACGAAAAGGTCAAGAAGCAGAGCCGGCAGGATCACTGCATAGATTACCGGCGCTGTCAGAATATACAGCAATGGTGCCTGAAGCAGAAACCAAAGCGGACTTTTTACAAGTCTTCTGTATTCTGCCCGGATTTCCCGTGGGAAAACCGGTTTATTCCTGAGAAAAGTATAGCGAAACCTGTCGGAATTCCGCTTCAGCTCGGCTGTGATTTTCTTTTCAAGTTCTTCGAGCTGGAGCTTGAGTTCTTCAATTGACCGGTTCAAGTTACGTACTCAAACCCGGCCTGAATCACATGATCATTCAGAACTTTCTTCCACTTGACTTCGGCTTTCATCGGGTTGAGTTTCCCCACTTTTAAAATATAGGTTTCCCCGGGATTCAGATAATGCTCCAGCACTCCTTTATAAATAACAATCAGACTGCAGCCTGAATAGGATTCATCGGAAATCAGGGCTACCCGGGTGCCGGTGAAATTATAAGTACTTTCGTCGTATCCTTTAAAATCATCTTCAGAGGTTCCGATGATAGCTATATCAAAGGAATCGGGATTAAACCGGATATGAGATCGGTTGTCGTTTTCTTTGTTCACAAATGTATAATAAAAACTCCTGAGGAAAAGGTAAAGCAATTTTTTAATGGCCGGATTACGCTGATTTTATTTCCGTACTAATCAGGAGATTCGAATGAAGACGGACTCAGATTTAAAATACAGGGCTGCCATCGAAACATCTGCAGACGGCTTCTGGATCACAGATATGAAGGGCAGGATTCTTGAGGTCAACCAGGCTTATGTCCGGATGACAGGGTTTACAGAAGATGAGCTTCTCCGAATGCATATTCCGGATCTCGAGGCCAGAGAACGGCCTGAAGAGACCAGGGCTCATATAGAGACCATTCTGGCCACAGGCCATGACAGATTCGAAACACTTCACTGGCGTAAGGACCGTTCTCTGCTCCCGGTTGAAATCACCGTGAATTACTGGTCCATAGAAGACGGACGCATGTTTGTGTTCATCAAAGATATAAGCGACCGGCGTGATTCCGAAAAAAAACTTGCTGACGCAGCCCGCTTTCCTGAGGAAAACCCTAACCCGATAGCCAGGATAGGAGAAGACGGAAATCTCCTTTATCTGAACCTGTCAGCAAAGAATCTTTTCGACGGCAACGGACATACTGCAATACCTGAAAATCTGAGGCTCCTGGCCTTGTCGGCCTACCGGAATCAGGAAGTAATCCATAATACCCTTTCCTTTCCGGGAAAAGACTATCAGTTCTGTTTTGCACCGGCAAAAGGTGAACCCTATGTCAATATATACGGGATGGATGTGACCGAACTGAAACGTGCGAGGGAGAAAATCCTTGTCCTTTCCAGGGCTGTGGAACAGAGTCCTGTTTCGGTTGTCATCACAGATCTTAGCGGAAATATAAATTACGTAAACCCTAAATTTACAGAAGTAACCGGATATACTCCGGAAGAAGTTCTGGGAAAAAATCCGCGTATTCTGAAATCAGGAAGGCAGCCGCCTGAATTTTACCGCGAAATGTGGGAAACCATAATTAAAGGCCGGGAATGGAGAGGGGAATTCTGTAACATCCGGAAAAACGGTGAGGAATACTGGGAGAGTGCCACAATATCCGCAGTTCTGGACTCCGATGGCCAGGCAGTCTCCTTCATTGCTGTTAAAGAGGACATTACTGACCGAAAGCGAAAGGAAGCACAGATTCATTATCTGGCCATGCACGACCAGCTCACGGGTCTTTATAACCGCACCTCCTTTCAGGAGTATCTTGAAAAAGCCACCGCATTATCCAGGAGAACAGGCGAACATTTTACGCTGGTCTATATGGATCTTAACGGATTTAAAAGCATCAATGACCGATACGGACACAAAGCAGGCGATTTCATTCTTAAAAAAGTTGCCTTGGATATTAAAAATTCAGTAAGATCGATGGATACTCCGGCAAGGCTCGGGGGCGATGAATTTGCTGTAATCCTGCCGAATACCTCCTGTGTAAAAGGATGCCGCCCGGACGAGGCAAAGTCCGTTTCCGTTTTATCGGTCATTGAACGGATTACAAAAGCAGTAACCAGTCCTGCTGAATTCGAATCGCATATATGCAGGGTCGGGATCAGTATTGGAGTGGCCGAATTCCCATACGATGCTGATAATCCTGAATGCCTGATCCATAATGCAGATAAAGCTATGTATGCTGCAAAAAATCATACTGATAAAAACTACGTTCTCTTCTCTTCTCTGTAACCGGAATTCTTTCTGAGTGTCAGACTCTAATACAACGAAGCCTGTCAGGTTAAATATATTATATCCCCTGACAGGTGTATAAAAAATAAAAGAGGTCTTTATGGCAAAAGTTCTGGTCCTGGGTGCAGGAGTTGCGGGTCATACAGCCGCAATGTTTGCGCGAAAAAAACTCGGTAAAAAACACGAAGTCATTGTTGTTACACCAAACAGCAAATGGAACTGGATTCCATCCAATATATGGGTGGGGGTTGGTTTAATGAAAGAAAAGCAGGTTACTTTTGAACTTGCTCCGGTTTATAAGAGAATGGGTGTAACTTTTAAACAGGCGAAAGCTGTTTCCATTAACCCGGAAGGCTCTGATCAGAACGGCAGGAAGCCTTTTGTGACCGTAGAATACACAGGTCAGGGAAAAGAAGGTCAGAAAGAGCAGGTTGAATACGATTACGTAATCAACGCGACCGGTCCTAAGCTGAACTTTGCTGCTACAGAAGGACTGGGACCTGATCAGAATTCTCTTTCAGTCTGTACGGCATCCCATGCAGTGCATGCGAGCGAACACCTTGCCAAAGCCATTGAAAAAATGTAGAAAGGGCAGACCGTGCGTTTTCTGGTAGGGCTTGGTCACGGTATGTGCACCTGTCAGGGAGCTGCATTTGAATACCTCTTCAACATTGACTATGAGCTTCGTAAGCACAAAGTACGCGACAAAGGAATTCTTACGTATATTACAAACGAAAGTGTACTGGGTGATTTCGGAGTTGGAAGTCTTCATGTAAAAAAAGGCGGTTACGTAACCAACAGCCGGATTTTCACTGAATCCCTGTATACAGAACGCGGCATTCACTGGATTACCGGTGCTCATGTAAATAAAGTTGAAGCCGATAAAGTGCATTATGAGCTGCTTGACGGAACCTATCATGAAGAAGCTTTTGATTTCGCAATGCTGATTCCTCCTTTCGCAGGAGCCGGAATGAAAGCCTACGCACCGGACGGAAAAGACATTACAGATCAGCTGTTTGCTCCGAACGGAATGATGAAAGTCGATGCAGATTACACCCCGAAACCTTACGAAGAATGGAAAGCATCTGACTGGCCTGTAACCAATCAGAACCCGACCTGGAAAAACATATTCGCAGCGGGAATTGCATTTGCTCCTCCGCACATCATTTCCAAGCCAATGAAAAGCAAAAACGGAACAGTCATTAACCCGACTCCTCCCCGCACAGGTATGCCTTCTGCCATGATCGGAAAAGCAGTGGCACTTTCCATTGCAGATATGATTAAAAATCCGGAACAAGTAAAAGAACCGACTCATCACTCTTCTATGGCAGAAATCGGTGCTGCGTGCGTAGCTTCAGCAGGCGCTTCTCTTACAGGCGGAACCGCTGCAGCGATGACAATGTTCCCGGTGGTACCTGATTTTGAGAAATATCCGAAATACGGCCGCGATGTAAATTATTCATTCGGAGAAATCGGTCTTGCAGCCCACTGGGTAAAAATTGTGCTGCACCACCTCTTTATTTACAAAGCCAAGGCCAGACCGTTCTGGTATTTCATTCCGGAATAAAAAAACTGAGGAGAAAGTAAAATGTCTAACAAAACACCAATCAACGAAGTGCGTGCCTATGAGGATACTTTCTTTCCTCCAGTACCAACGGGCTTCACAAAATTTATGAGAACCTGTATTCTGTGGCAGCTGATAAGATTTGCAGTCATCAACATCAAAATGATTATCATGATCCGCAAATCTCACCACTGAAACTGTAAAAGATGATTCCGCCTGCTTCTGTTTATGGGGAGGCAGGCTTTCTTACCAGTAATTACAGGAGCTACCGCTGACGGAAGGACCATTCAGAAAGTCTAAAGTGTTATTTGTAATGGAACCGCATTCGAAGTCACTTCGTTCAATTGTATTGGGCCAAACGAGTCCGGAATTGTCATAATACTGATCTGACCTTGGCCAGCCAAGCCAGCCGCCTGCATCTCCCTTAGCCTTATACTCCGAAAGAATTTCGCCTTTTACAATAAAAGCCGGGGAATAACGTGGGGTTGTTTCGGCACCTGATAAATCTAATCCTCTGAGCATTTTCAGATAGATCCGGGAACCACCGTAATCCTGATAAAATCCTTTTCCCAGACCATCGGCAATAACAGGAGTAATACCGCCAGTCTGCTTACCCCAGATTCCCGCTGACTTCGCTTTTGTCTGAATATACTTACCAGGTCCGTCATTAGTAAAATCGACAGGCGGTACAGGAGAATCATTCGGAAGGACCGGAGCAATATGCCAGCCAAGCTCTTTAAGGTATGGACCTGCAACCTCTGCCCATCGCTTATAACCCAGAGGACCTATATGAATGGGATCCCCCCCTCCGTACATTGCTTCCTGAGGAACCCAGAAGTTAGCTGTTTTTATTCCACTGCCGGTATTATTAAAACTGTTATACAATGGTCTGATAAACACATTATTCGGATACACCTGGCTGTAAACATTTCCGATTTGTGTAACACGATCATTGATGCATGCCTGATTGATACTTGCTAACCCTGCCGGATCTGAATTACTTCCATAAAACAATTCATGCTGGAAGTTATCAAAAGCATCAATTATCTGCTGATTATGGGCGGCAGCACCGGTTAATGCAGCGACGCAGATACCCGGTCCGAATCCGCATACCCACCAGGGAAACTCCTCCGGCTGAATCAGAAGATCTGTCACCGGATGACACAGGGACTCCCTGTCTGCTATAGTATAATCGTAAGGTCCGATAGCCTTAGATTTGATAGGAATCGTACCCAGAAGAAGAATCTGCTTTCCGTTCTCTATATGCCAGTCGGTTATAAAAGATATATTTTCCGCTACCTGCTCGATTACAGCATTACCAAGATACGGAAACAGTGACGCAGTTACTGCCCCGCCCAGAACATCATTCCCCCCGATCATCATCATACTGCGCATTGGCGTTTTATGATTATGATTTACAGTGATCATCTCGTTTGTAACGGCAGCTTTATTCTGTTTTTCCACCTGACAGCGATCTGTCTTTTCAGAAGCGTCCCAGATCCCAAGCTCATAATTTTTTTTCAGTTCTATTCTGAAATTCGAAAGCAGCCCGGTACTCGTTTCGCCTGCCACCCCGTAATTGCGAAATTTAATGTGAGTAAAATTTGTTCCAAAATTAGCAAAATAATCATCAAAACTGTCTATGACAATCGGATCACCGGAAAAATTGAGAACCCCGGAATATCCCCTGTCTGCCCAGAATTCATAAGTTGTGATTCCGTAAATATTAACAAAATCACTCAGACTGTCTCCCCATACAGTCACATGATACTCTGTATCATG
>CAZQKZ010000086.1:0-4292 GCA_964594095.1 uncultured Leptospiraceae bacterium
GGGATATGTGAATCTTCGCGGTCAGATTCACCTGATTATCAGCATAGAAAGACTTTTCAGAATGACTGATCAGCCGGACGCTCCCTGGGAATCATTCACCGGATACGGAGAGTACCTCCTCCGTCAGTCCGGCAGGCCTAAAGCAGAAACGAAAAAAAAGAATCCCCTGATTACAGAAACAGGACCTCAGCTGATTATATTCAAGGAGGAGATTTCAGCACCCTCCGGAATTATTGTCGATGAGATCGGAGACATTATTTCCGTTCCTCCTTCAGATACAGAAACATACAGAGAATCCGAGTCTTCTGTCCGCCAGCGGAAAGGGAATAATGCTGTTTCGGAAAAAGTCCTGAAACTTGAAAATGATCTGGTGATCTGCCTGAGTGCGGCACGCATAATGGACCATGCGGACCCTTTCCGCGGGGAGGAAGATAATACACGATGACCGCCGATAAGAAAGCGACAGTTCTGATTGTAGATGATTCGCTTATATTCCGCAAAGCTATGGAACAGGCTCTGAACAGGATTCCCTTTGTGAAAGTCATTGGCAGCGCCTTTAACGGAATAAAAGCACTTGAGTTTCTCAGGGAAAAAGGCATTCCGGATATTATCACCCTTGATGTGGAAATGCCCTCAATGGACGGAATCGCAACGCTGCGGGAAATCATGAAAATCCGCCGGGAACAGTCCGGCGGAAACAGGCCCGAAGTTATCATGGTATCTACTCTCACACATTCCGGTGCCTCTGTGACAATAGATGCTCTCCAGAACGGTGCATTCGATTTTATCACCAAACCCGAAGGGACCGATACAGCAGAGAGTCAGGAAAGACTCTATGAACTTCTTAAAGAAAAAATATTTTCAATTATTAATAAAGAAAAAGCACCGGGTGAACATTCCCCTCTGCTGAAGACTCCTGCCCGTTACGGAATCAGCAGCTTTGATGCAGTACTTATAGGCGTTTCCACCGGAGGACCAAGGGCTCTTGCTGATCTTCTCCCTGCTCTTTCCGAGGCAACTGACCTTCCTGCAGTGATTGTGCAGCATATGCCTCCGTCTTTTACACTGGGCCTTGCCGACAACCTTAACAAACGTGTCATCCGGGGCACAGTAAAAGAAGCTAAGGAACAGGACCGGCTTCTTAAGAATCATTATTACATTGCCCAGGGCGGGCGTCATCTGATTTTCCGGGAGGATGCCGCCGGTCCCTATCTGGCTTATAATGACAGCCCCCCGGAAAACGGATCAAGGCCTTCTGTGGATGTCCTTTTCCGGTCCGCAGCAGGTATTCTGCGTTCCCATGCGATTGCACTGATTCTGACCGGAATGGGTTCAGACGGAGTTCAGGGACTGAAGGCACTGAAACGGGCAGGCTCATATGTAATCGCTCAGGACGAACAGAGCAGCGTGGTCTGGGGTATGCCAGGAAGCGCCGTTCAGGCAGAAACTGTTGATGAAATACTGCCGTTAATGGATATTCCTGAAAAAATCCGTCAGATACTAAACCGCAACTGAATTATGGAAAATATAATTAAAAAGGAAGACTTCCTGATCCTCAGCCGTTATATACGGCAGATATCCGGTATTGCTCTGGAATACGATAAAGAATACTTAATGAATCAGAGACTGCAGAAAATTCTGACACAGTACCGGATTCTTTCCTTTGCAGACCTGGCTGCCGGGCTTCCGGAACTTGATTCTGAAGCGTTCCGTTCCGATATAATCGCTGCCATAACAACCAACGAAACTTCTTTTTTCCGGGATCCCCATTTTTTCGAAACTATTGAAAAAAATATACTTCCTTACATAGCAGAATATTCCGCGAAAGAAAACAGATCGGGAGAAGGCAGAATAAAAATCTGGTCAGCAGCCTGCTCCACCGGTCAGGAACCCTACTCTCTGGCAATGCTGCTCCATGACTTCACCGTAAAAAACCCTGAGCTCAATCTCAGTATCCGGGACTTTTCTGTTTATGCAACAGATATCAACGAACAGAATCTGAAATATATGAAATCGGGGATTTACAGGAAAAACGAAGTCTGGAGGGGGCTCACAGAAGAACAGATCTCCAGGTTTTTCAGACCCTCCGGAGATTCATTTGAGATTATTCCGGAAATTAAAAAAATTATCCGAACAGAAAAACTTAACTTAACAGATCTTAATTATCCTGTAAAGGAGAAGTTTGATCTGATCCTTCTTCGGAATGTTCTGATTTACTTCAGTCCGGAGACTGCTTCAGAGATTCTGAATAATATCAGCGGATATCTTCATAAGAAGGGATTTCTGGTAATGGGTTCCTCGGAAAATATATACGGTCAGTCCGACAGATTTTCATCGGTAATAAACGAATCGGCTGTGATTTACCGGAAAAAAAATACAGTTTCTCTGGTGTAAAATCATGAGTCATCCTGATCCATATAATATATATTTTTTTTTTAAAGATAATTTTATAAAGACTATGCACAGGAACTTTATAAAAAGAGAGTTTCCTGATGCAGTAATCACTTTTCCGGAATCCCCTGATCTTCTGCAGCTTCCCGGTGATATTTCTGAGTTCCGTCTGATAATTGCTGATCCGGCTTCCTGCAGCCGGGACGAATTCCGGAATCTTATTTCTGTAACATCCTCCCTGAAAGAGAAGCCTGCTTTAATAGTTCTCGCTGATGAAGTCCTGCTTTCGGATACTGTTTACCGGGATCTGATTTCCCCTTATGAGGTTTTTCAGCGGAATCTGACTGAAGCAGAAAAACTCACCCTGTCTGTCAGGAAAAAGCTTTCGGAAATCCCTGCTAGAATACCTGCCTCCGAAAAAAATCCATCGGAGAATACTATACTTGTTGCCGATGACAGCCGCTCTATAAGAAATTTTGTTACGAAGCTTCTGACTGGTCAGGGATTTCAGGTACATACATTTGTAAACGGACAGGAACTTCTGGACTACCTTTCAGGAGGCGGTCACGGCGATATCATTCTGATTGATAATCAGATGCCGGTTAAGGACGGAATATCCACCCTGAAGGAAGTTAAAACAGATCCGGTACATCATGATACACCGGTTCTGTTTCTTTCAGCTGTGACAGATAAGGAGACAATTGTCCAGGCTCTCGAACTGGGAGCGGATGATTACATGGAAAAACCATTTAATAATAATGAGTTTTTCGCGCGAATCAATGTCCATCTCAGAATTCAGAATCTGAAGAAACAGATTCTCCTCGAAAAAGAAAAATCCGATGCACTGCTGCTGAACACTCTTCCCCGTAAAATTGTGGAGGAGCTGAAGAAAACCGGTACCAGTGTGCCTGAAACTTTTCATAATGTAACTGTTTATTTTTCTGATATAGTCAGCTTTACAGAAATTTCCGCCGGGATGGAACCGGCTTTTCTGATCAGCGAGCTGAATGAGATTTTCACAGAGTTTGACTCTGTAATGGAAGAACACGGATGTGAAAGAATCAAAACAATCGGAGATGCATATATGGCTGTAAGCGGTATGCCGGTGCCTGATCCGGCTCACGCTCATAATATGGCAAGGGCATCGCTGAAAATTATTCACTACCTCACCGAAAGAAACAGACAATCTGCCTGTAAATGGTTTATCAGGATCGGTCTTCACAGCGGATCGGTAGTGGGCGGGATTGTAGGGGTCAGAAAATACCTTTATGACGTTTTCGGTGATACAGTCAACACGGCCTCTCGCATGGAATCCTCCTCTCTTCCTATGAAAATCAATACTTCAGAATCCGTTTATTCTCTGCTGAAAAATGATTTTCATTTCACAGAACGAGACTTCACAGAAGTAAAAGGTAAGGGGCAGATCAGAATGTATTTCCTTGAATCAGATACGCCTGAGAACACAGCCCCCTGACAAGCACTGAGCGAAGCCGAAGTGTCCATCCCTGGCCGTAGTGACAGGGAAATTTCATTGGCCATTTTGTACCTTCTTCATTATTTCCGCCTTTGTAACATTAAGTAAACAGTAGACTACCGCTTTTTTCCGCTTTACAATGTTTTCAGGGCAGATTTTCTTTGACCCAATGAATCAGCTTATTTCTAATGGAGTCTGTATAATTCACTCCACGCCAGGACGGCGTGCAAAACCCGACCGTTTAAAACAGGAGGTTTTGACAGGTCGGACGTTTGGAGGGTTATAGGGAGGCCTTTGCCGCCAAAGGTCTCCCTAACACATATGGCCATACTCATCGATAAAACACCGGATATTAAAACCATAAACGAAATCCTTGAAAGAATGTCGGCCGACCCCGAAACCACCAAGCTCATCGAAGAAAGACGCA
>CAZQKZ010000087.1:0-4180 GCA_964594095.1 uncultured Leptospiraceae bacterium
GTAGAGCATCTCCCTTTTAAGGAGAGGGTCCCGGGTTCGAGCCCCGGTCGACTCAAAGTAAATTGCACTTGACAAACCAGGGGCCTTGAAAATCCTGGTTTTCAGTGCAAATAAGTCCCGTTCGTCTAGCGGTCAGGACTCTGGATTTTCATTCCAGCAACAGGGGTTCGATTCCCCTACGGGATGCATTCCTTAAAAAAATGCAAAAGGGCACTGACCGGCCCTGCAAAGTAAAAAAAGCCAGCCTCATCGGGTTGGCTTTTTTTTTTAGAAATCCGGAAAGCTTATCCAGCCAAAATGCATTAAAATTGCTATCAGCAGAGTATATACAACGGACCAGAAAAAATCGCTCCGGAACCGAATAAAAAAGCCTCTGATTCCGGAGATCCCTGGTTCCGGAATTCCGTAATTCGTATTATAAAAGCCCAGAAGTCCTTTGTGCAGCAGGATCATTCCTAAAATATTCGTAAACCAGTAAGATCCGACCATCGCCGGATACAAAAGGGATTCACTGATCCAGCCAAAAGGGAAGGCAAGAACCCATGCTAAAGGAATATTGATAACCAGATCGTTCCACCATGAAACAGGGGATAAAATAAAACCTGCAGCGGAAAGAAATGTGTACCATATGGATTTTTTACGAAATAAAGGGGGCGGGTGAAAATCCATGAAATTCAGGAAGCAGACCCTGCTGATCTGCTTCCGGATCGATATCAGTTATGGCAGGAATGTCCTTTACCATGGTGACCGCCACCACAGCACTCATGGTCTTCTTCATCGTGGTTACCCCCGCCACAGCATTCATGGTCCTCGTCATGGTGAGCACCGCCGCAGCAGGAATGTGCCGGAGCAAAATCATGCTCATTGGCATCCCGAATACCGTGAATTTTAATTGAAAAATGGAGATTCTGGCCGGCTAAAGGATGGTTTGCATCCAGTTTTGCGGTTTCGGTTCCCAGTGAAACCACCTGGTACACTTCAACACCATGGGGAGTATGCGCCTGAAGCATCATTCCTTCTTTCAGATCAGGGATTCCTTCCAGTTCTTTCATAGGGATATCCTGGACCAGATTTTCATTGCGGGGGCCATAGCCTTTGTCGGGGTGAATGGTGACCTGGAATTCATCGCCGATGCTGCGGCCTTCCAGAGCTTCCTCCAGACCAGTGATTACCTGGTTTGCGCTGTGAATGAAGGAGAAGGGATTTCCTTCCGGAGTGGCATCAATTATTTCGCCCTGATCATTTTTCAGAACATAATCAATGGTGTAGACTTTTTGTGCGGTTGGATTCATTAAAGTAACTGCCTCTGTGCTTATCTTAAATGTAAGTAAAATACACTCCCGGATCTTTGGCTATTCTTTTTTTAAGATAAAAAAGTTGCCGTCTGGCCGTGGATTGGCAGAATTCGTGAATATGAACAGCAAAACAGGCTTTATTCTCAGGTCAGCAATAATCATTCTTGGAACAGCGGCACTTTTCACCCCTCCATTCCTGATTTTTTCAGAAGGTCTGGAATCCCGGGAGTCTGTGATTCTTCTGCCCGACGCAAGGGAATACCGGTTTCAGTCTTTTGGAAAAAAAATGTTCAGCGGCGATGCGGCTGAGTCCGGAACAAAGCACAACTGCTCAGGAGAAATCCCTGACAGTGAAACCGCCGGAAATTTTGCAGTAATATCAACTCTGTATCAGAACGGCTGCTGGACAGATGGCCGTTACAATCACAGAAACTGGCCGGCAGAATACGGTGAACTGGCTGAAAACGGTTCCGAGGAAGAAAAAGCAGGACCATTCCCGGCTCTGAAAATCTTTCCTGCTCAGAAGAAAGCGGAACAATTTCTGGGAAGCCGGCATCGTCTGGCCTTTCGGATTCCGGAAAAGAAATCCTACAGTCTTTATATGAACCAGGGTGATTCCTGGAAACTGATCAGCGAAATTAAAGAATCTGAGGCAGTGCCGGGATCATTCTATATTTTCCGTGATACAGACCTCAGTGTTCTGGATAAAGAAAGTGTTTTTGCAGTTACAGCTTCAGGTACAGAATTCGGCCCGCTTCGTAAAATCAAAGATCGAACCAAAGGGGCAAGGTTCGCTAACACCCCCTGGGGTTACCTTGAAAAGATCCAGGTTTCTGTGAATGGTGAGCCGTTCGATACTGCAATGGATTTTACAGCAGGTCCCGGGGATCACAGCAATATTTACGGAATCAGCCGTCAGTTTTTTTATCTGCCGGTGAAGGAAACTGCCGGTGGTATACTCTGGCAGGATAAAAAAACCGGAAATGTTATTCTTACTGAAGTAAACGATTTCGGTGTTTTTTTATCTGAAAAAACGGTTTATAAACCCGGGACCAGGGAACTTCTGCTTGCCGCTGCCTCAGACAGAAAAGGCCATATATATTTTTTTACAGGCGGAACCGGAAAGGATACAAATGAAGGATCCCTTACACTTAAAATGATTAAGGTATCTGCTGCAGAAGGCCGGATTGTCAAAGAGCAGAAATATTCCTCTGCAAAGAACAAAGGGCTCAATGTGTTCTCCATAGCCGATAACCATAATTCTTCTCAGTGGGTTGCATCCCTTGAGTATAACGGCGGAGTCCTTGGGCTCATTCTCAGCCGGACAATGCATAAATCAGCAGACGGGCTGAATCATCAGGGTGCCATTGCAGTTACCTTCAGCGCCGAGGATCTGAGTCTTATTTCGAATCTTGGCCAGACCTCCGGCCATTCTTTTGGCAATTTCATTATACCGGACGGAGAATCAGAATTTGCAGCGGTGGACCTTGCTGACAATTATCCAAGAGGTATCCATCTGCATCGCATTTACAGCAATCGGAAAGAATCCAGAGTTGTATTTACATTTAAAACGGCTCACGGCCAAAGCTCGAAGAGCCCCGCCGGAAAACAGTATCCGCTTTACGGTGAAATCAGCAAAGGAGGTAAAAACTATTACCAGTGGAGCAATGACAACCGCACCTATACAGAAACAGGGGGACTTGCCCCGGCTCCTCAGGGATACCTGATCCTGGCAGCTACCGAAAGGCCAATGCTCGATAATGCACGTTCCGATGAAAACCATAATGATCCCAGAGACCTTGCGTTGGTCATTATAAAAAAAGATTTTCAGACAGTTAAAGCCTCTTCCTGGAATGTGGTTTCCAAAGAGATGGTCCTTTCTGAAGGGGAAAGCGGAAAATCTGCTTTTTATGATTTTGGCGGCAAAAGAAATGAGCAGGAAAACAACGGAGTCATCTGGCTGACAAAGTTCTCCGGAAAAGATACGAACGCATCACGGCCCCGGATCATCCGGATTGCTGAAGACCGCTATTTTATTCTGTATGAAGAATGGAATTCCAAAAGCTATATACGTACCTGGGCAATGGAAGTAAATGCATCGGGCAGTGTGACAGTGAAACCGGTCTCGCTTGGAAATACAGTGCGGGTGGGACGGCAGGATGATATCTATTTTATAAACGGAAAAATCACGATTATAAACGGGCACCGGAAAGATGGCAAAATAGAAATTATAACTTTTTCACTTTAAACAGTTCCCCGGCCTTCCTGCCAAAGGATAACCCCTCACTCGGGAGTGAAGTCTGATCGGATAGAATCTTATCCCGTTGGCCGTTCTTCTTTTTTCCAGCGCGAAAACCCGCCCGAAAGTATCCATGTATTCTTAAAACCATGAAACTGAAAGAACATGGCTGCATAAGCGGCCTGGACGCCTCCCGAACAGTAAAAAATTATATTTTTTTTGCGATCAGCTGTAAAATCTCTGATCAGGTCAGGAAGCGAATTGAGGGGCATAGATAAAGCCCCGGCAATATGTTCTTCAGAATACGCCTGGTGCTTTCTTACATCAATCAGAATTCCGGTTCCTTCCGTCAGAGTTTCGGTGACCCAGTCCGGAGATTTCATCCGAAAGGAATCGTCCATAGATTCAAGAAAGTCATTTTCAGGAGGGCGGTAGGAGTCCAGTGCCCGCACAGGCTGGTGACGATATATCCGGTCTTTCACAACGAGGGTAGTGAACGGGAGCTTCAGTGTCTGGTGGAAAATCACATCATGCCCCATGCAGAGTCCCGCTTCAATTACAAATTCTGCGCCTTTCTGTTCCAGGGTAAAGGCCTGACCTGCGGGATTACAGGAAACAGTGTCTTTTGTTTTGGACGGGTCTATGT
>CAZQKZ010000088.1:156-4022 GCA_964594095.1 uncultured Leptospiraceae bacterium
ATTGAACGAGGTATTGAACGAGGTATTGAACGAGGTATTGAACGAGGTATTGAACGAGGTATTGAACAAGGTATCGAACGAGGCATTGAGCGAGGTATCGAGCAAGGCATTGAGCAGGGTGCGTATCAAAAAGCCTGTCAGACTGCTAAGGCTATGATTCGAGCAGGCAAACTGGAATTCAGTGATATTGCTGCTTACACAGATCTGACTATCGAAGATATTGAGAGATTGTCGAAGGAACTCTGAATGATTCAGAATCTTACAGAATAGGTAAGTCTGATATTTCTTTCCGATAGGCGGGTTTCTGAATTTGCCACAAAGGCTGCATCTGCCGCTGAGGCCGCATATACGGATGCTGCCGTGAAAGCTGTGTATGTATACTCATTATATGCTTTCAGGTATTCAGCTCTTGATCTTTCAAATAAAAACGGATTCACAGATGCTGCCTGCATCGCTTTTCTTTTCTGGTTCACTTCCTGATTCTTCCAGACTGCTGTTCCCAGAAATACCGTAAAAAGTCCTGCCCAAAGGTATCCTCTCGATTCGCTCAGATAAATCTGACCGGCGCCCGGAAACAGCAGATTCCCTCTGAGTCTTATAAAGTCCTGTTCTTTGAGTTCCCGGAGCCGGGCTTCCTGCAGGTAGCGTTCTGTCATCACGGATTCGCTTCTTTGGCGCAGGGATTTCTGAAATATCTCTGCGTCCCGTTCCGTTCTGAGAATTTCAAGGAGCTGCCTGTTTTTTTCGAGTTCCTCTGCTGCAGAATCAAGCAGTTCCTGTGCTTCTTTGAGGGATTCCCTGAGAGTCTCGATTTCCTGATCTTTTCTGATTAGTTCCGGGTGGTCTGGTTTCAGAGCGGGATGCCCTGAAGCGTTCTGGGAACGGATGCAGTCAGGTAAAAGGATGAATAACAAAATCAGTAAAGCTGCTGTATTCCGCATTTGGTTTAAAGGGGCCGGATGCTTTCCACAGAGGATGCTGGTATGATTTCTGTTTTTCCTGTTGCAGAGTTCAGAATGCAGCTTTCCTTCACTGTGATTCTGATGCGGCCGTTCAGCGTCCGTCCGTTCCTTAAATGAATTTCCATTTCGGGATCATCCTTTGTGAATCTGCACAGGTCCTGATAATACATCTGCCGGCTCCGGTTTATAATATCGGAGTATTTCCTGAGCGGATTAAAGGGCTCATGCAGCAGTTCCTGATATTTTCCAAGGAGGATCTCCCCGCTGGAAGGATCAGATGTTAGGGATTCACCTGCTTTCAGTTCAATGCTGCGGATGTCTCCGGAATCAGGGTCTTTTATGGCAGCACGGAAGGATCCTTCCTTTACAGAGAGATGTTCTTCTTCTGTTACGGAAACGCTGAGATGAGCATCTGTGCCTGTCATTACATATTCGGTGTTTCTGGTTTTCCAGCGCAGCCGGTTTTCCGGTATACTGCCTTCGGAACGAATATGTATTCTGCCGAATGTGATGCGCACATTCATTCCGCATTCACTGAGGGTGTATGCTCCGGGTCCGCTGAGGGTCATAACTCCTTTTTTATACAGTAACACAAGAGAGTCCCCTTTATTCAGGGAGACTTCTGAATCCTGAACAGTTTTACCGGCGGGATCGGTAAAGCCGGTGCGGCAGCTGTAAAAGGCAATGCCTTCAAAGCCGCCCCGGACCGCAATCATCAGCGGGATCAGGGTCAGAATCAGAGCGGCTGCCACTGCTGCTGTTTTATAATAAAAATTCTTTTCAGTCCGGGGACTGTCTGGATTTTTCAGCCGGCGGAGTATACGTTCTGAGGCATCCGGGCTGAGCGCCGGTCCAGAAAGTGTATAATCTTTTTTTAATTTAATAAAAAATGACTCTGTTTTCCGGTTCTGCGGTTCGTTTTTCTTTTTCACTGGAAATCCTCCGCACTGAATCCTTCTTTAAGAAGGGCATCCCGGATGATCCGGTAGCAGCTGTTCAGCTCTCTGTAATAAGACGTTTTACTGAGGCCGGTTATTTTCATTATTTCCCGGCTGTTTAAGGGACTGAACAGTGTGTATCGCAGCAGCATCTGCTGCTGCGGCTGCAGTAACCGGTTTCCCGATTCATGCAGCATCCGGGCGATATGCAGACTCAGGCCGGATTTTTTTTCTGTAAAAGCAGTTTCAGAAAATACGGGCTGGCGGTCTGAGTATTTTTTTTCCCTGAATGCGCGGCTTCGGTATGACTTCTGATGGTTTTTATGAGCGAAATAAGCCGCAGTATAAAGAAAGGACCGTGCATCCCCGGGCAGGTCGCCTTCGTTTTGTTTTTTTAATAGGCTTATAAAAACCTCCTGAAGCAGATCTTCTGCCAGATGTGTATCCCCTGTGAAACTGTACAGAAACCGAAAGAGATTCTGTGACTCCTGGTAATACAGGTTCGTGAGATCTTCTTCGCTGAAATTCCCCGGACCTTCCCTCCCCATAATACTGATTATCCGCTGCACCCCGGAAATTCCCTTGTTTTTCAGGGGGATCCGGAAACCTCTGCCTTTTTTTGGGAGTTTACCGGAAATCTGTAAATACCAAAGGAAGTTTTCAGCAGCACAAAACCTTCTCCGGTAAACAGAACCTGTCCACTGATCCGGTCCCCGTTAGGGAACAGAAATTCAGTCTGGCCTGTTTCGGTGTCCTTTTCTGAGGAAACTTCCTGTGCTGCAGCCGGCGTGTTTATGGCAGCACAAGAGCAGCCCGCAGACGGGGCAGTCTGATAAGCGGCCAGCCATTCCGGCAGAGCCTGGGTAACCGGAACAAAGGGAGATTCGGCCGATTTCCGGTAATGAATCTTTTTCAGTATGGGCAATGGAATCAGCACAAGAGAATTCTGGTAGGCAAACAGAATTTCCTGATTCCTGAATTCCTTAATCTGACCGGTAAGGGTGTCCCCGTTATTCAGGAAGAGGATTTCTTCGGCATTCAGGGAAAGGACCGGCATGAATGATAAACTAAAAATGATTACTTTTTGCAGCACGGGTGACTCCGGCGGGCGCACCCGCGATCTGAACATTCATACAGCGGGCAGGTCCAAAGTACCAATCCTGTTTAAAAAAATTCCACTGTAAACAGATTTTTTTTGGGAAAAATATCCGACTGCGGATATTATACAATGCGAGGTAATTCCGTATGTTACTAAAAAGACTGTTTTTAATTCTGCTGACGGTGAGTCTGGCAGGCTGTCAGCCAAAGGATGATGCCTTCCCTTACTGGCTACTGCTGCTTCTGGGCAATAATAATTCATCTGCCAATGTGCAGGGTTCAGATCCTGGAACAGTCGCCACACCGGTTTTTTCTCCTACTGCAGGAACCTACGATTCAGATCAGGCAGTGTTTATAAGCACAAGCACTGAGGGTGCTGCCATCCTTTATACTACAGACGGCACAGAGCCTGCCACCACAGTCGGCGGGTCCACTTCTGAATATACAGCTGCCATTCCGGTCAGCGGGCACGGAACAAGCATTACAATCAAAGCTGTTGCAGTTCGGGAAGGTTTTGTGACCAGCCAGACTGCCACCGGAGATTTTTCAATAAATTATTATCAGGTAAGCACACCTCAGTTTTCTCCGACTGCCGGAACTTACGACAGTGATCAGTCGGTGAGCATCACAACGAGCACAGAAGGTGCCACCATCTATTACACAACCGACGGAACAGAGCCATCCACCGGCGCGGGCGGGTCTACTTCTGAATATTCCTCAGCCATTCCGGTATCCGGCGACGGAACATCACTCACCATTAAAGCCATTGCAGTAAAAAGCGGTCTTATAAACAGCACAGTTGCCAGTGCGGATTACATAATTACTTATCCTTCTGCAGACACTCCTCAGTTTTCGCCTGCTGCCGGCA
>CAZQKZ010000089.1:0-3569 GCA_964594095.1 uncultured Leptospiraceae bacterium
ACCTACAACACCAATCCTGCCCCATCCTGTACATCTTGTTAACCCAGAATTATTTTTAAACAGGATATGCAGGATAGCTTCACAGTTTTTTAATATGACTTTTTTAGCTATTTCGCGCGTGTTGAAATAGCCTATTGATACTGATTATAGCTTTGTACAGTTATTTCGCGCGCGATTTTTTTCGCTTGACATTTCTACTAAAAATATTTTCGCACGCATACCTTCGGAAATTTTCGGCTGCAGCAAAGCGGAAGAAGAAAATTGACCATCAGTCTGCGACAGGCGCAGATCCTGCTTAGTATAGATTTCTATCCATTCATCAGCTTATCCATATAACCTGATAAATAAATGCGACTTTTTCTGACATTATGTCACATCAAGCGAGGCTATCTTCAAAGAAATCCAGCCGTTGGCTTCCGCGCATTGGAAAAAGCGTGGCTGAATTTCTTCTTATTAATGTTGATTCGCTGAACCCTGTGAAATGCCGCGCGCATAGCTTTGGAAATTTCCGGCTGAAGCGAAGCGAAAGTCGAAAATTAACTAAACTGTTTATTTACATATATTATTTTTAAAATTACAGCTTACCCCGCCTTTTTCAAGGATTACTCTGCTCAGCGGAAGTTACCTTCTGTTATTCATATACTTTATAAAATTCTAATTACGGCACCCGAAAGCAGAAAAAATACCCCAAAAAGGATTTTTCAGGATCGGCTGCAATAGCATCCCTGACGGATTTCACCTCTCCGAAATGTTCCTTATTCAGAACTGCCGGATAAAAAATTAACGCATATTAGTATTCAGGACGAAAGTAAGGAAAGGCAAGGGGACCGAAAAGCCGCCACCAGGACAGTAACGACAGAAGCATATATTCCCTTGCTGCCTGATTCATCAGCAGTGGAAATTCTTTCGCTTAGATTTTATATAATAATATTTACTCACGCAGTCCGGTTTACGGCTCCGCTGATCAGCTGCCTTTATCCATACAGATTAAAGTTCCTTCATGCATTCCCGCAGGGAATCGCGCCAGTGCGGTATGGAAAAACCGAAAGTTTCGCGGATTTTCTTTTTGTTCATTACACTGTAGGCAGGACGCACTGCAGGAGTGGGGTATTCAATGGTTTCAATGGGTTCCACAGTACAGGCAATGTTCCCTGCTTCCATTATGGCTGCCGCAAAATCATACCAGGTTGCCGCACCTTCCTGAGAATAGTTAAATAACTGACCTTTACCTTTACTGTAATCGGGCAGAATATGCAGGATCACCAGAGCAAGCTCTTTTGCCCATGTGGGAGTTCCGGTCTGATCGGCCACCACACGCAGATGTCCCCTTTCCTTCCCGTAATGCAGCATTGTTTTTACAAAATTTTTACCGTAAGCGGAATACACCCAGCTGGTCCGGATGATTAAGGAATCCGGATTTGCAGACAGAACGGCTTTTTCGCCTCTGAGTTTTGTAGCACCATAGACACCAAGGGGTGCAGGCTCATCAGCCTCGGTATACGGAGAACTTTTTTTACCGTCGAAAACAAAATCAGTGGAAATATGAATAAATGGAATTCCTGCCCTGCGCGATGCGTTTGCAAGATTTCCTGCTCCCAGAACATTTACTTTTTCAGCTGTTTCTGAATCCGATTCAGCTTTATCGACTGCGGTATATGCGGCACAGTTGATGACAGCAGAAAAGCTGTGCTGATTAAAGAAAGAATCAACAGCAGCAGGATCGGTTATGTCAAGGTCTTTCACATCTGTGGGTACACAATGGCCACCCAGCATATTCTGAAGCTCGCTGCCCAGCTGACCATCTGCACCGGTCAGCAGCACCGGACTTTTTATGAAAGTTAAAACCTTTGAAATTACTTCTTTTTCGGTAAGATACGGAAACACAGCAGCACCCTCCTGATTTATTCAAACACCTCAGCCTCTTTTAAAAGAGGCTGCTTTTTATCCTTTTCGGAAAGGAGAAGCGCTTCGGAAGGCAGTCCCCATCGGATCCCGATTTCAGCATCGTCAAAGGCAATCCCGCGGTCACATTCTTTAGAATAATAATTGTCTACTTTATACTGGAAGACTGCGGTTTCAGTGAGAACCAGAAATCCGTGCGCAAAACCCCTTGGTATAAAAAGCTGGTGTTTGTTTGATTCTGAAAGTTCCGCAACCACATGTTTACCAAATGTGGGACTGGATCTGCGTATATCGACAGCAACATCCAGAACAGCCCCCTGCACTACCCGTACCAGCTTGCTTTGTGCAAAGGGAGGCAGCTGATAGTGAAGTCCGCGCAGCACCCCTTTGACGCTTTTAGATTCGTTATCCTGAACGAAGCTGACGCTCCCCACCGCAGCTGTAAAAAGATCGTTCCGGAAATTCCCAGCGCGCTATGTCATGATGGTGACCGATCATCCCCAAATACTTTAGGAGTGATTAAGAATACTCCTTTCAACTCAAGTTCCTGAAACTGCATTTTCACCTTCCCAGTTTTTTCAGAATTGCATGGTTTATTCGTGTCCTTTCCGGGTCAGAAAACCAGCCCCATTTATTAAAATAATAAAGAGCACTTTGAATATGGTGCCACAGCAGTTTCCGGCTTTTATAGGAACCCTTAGCGAATTCATGGTATACGCTCACACCTGGAAAAAAAACCGTTTTATAGTATTTCGCAACCCGCCGGGTGATATCGTAATCTTCAAGATACATAAAAAAATTTTCATCAAACAGACCCGCTTTTCTGAGTGCATCGGTCCTGAAAAACATAAACGCCCCTGAAAGACTCGGAACTTCCATTATTTGATTATAACCAGTGAATCTAAGTTCGTAAGTTTCAACCAGTCTGAGAATCTGAGACTGAAAAGGACTGAAACGCCGGACAAAAAGATCGTAAGGTGTAGGCAGCAGTTTGCACAGGTACTGAAGTTCTCCATCGGGGAATAAAACTTTAGGCATAACCTGCCCCACATCCGGATTCTGGTCTAAATAGGCAGCCAGACCTTCAATAACTCCGTCGTTGAAATAAATATCGGGATTCATTACCAGATGATAGGGAATATTCTGCTCGAGAGTTAAACGAATGGCCTGATTGTGAGCCGCTCCATAACCTACATTCCGATTGTTTTTTATAAATGTAACCCGACTGTCATTTTTCCAGATATTTTCAAGCTCTGAATCAGGGGAATTATCGATCAATGTTAACTGCACAGGTAAACGGGACCCTAATGCACTTTTCACCGCTTTTTCCACCTTTTGCGGGCGGCTTTTAAACAGCACTAATGAGACGGCAACCTGATGCATAAATCTAATGTACTTGTTAAAGGAATAAGGAAAATCCTGCAACCGGAAAACCTTGTTTGAGTATAAAATATGCTCATAATCAAACTAAAGGACCTATTCTGCCCAGAATTCCATGCAGAAATCCTTTTATTACCAACCTCAGATGAAGCACATGGGGACTGCCCAGAAGCGGAAAAGCAGCGAGATACCGAAAGGATTTCAGGAACAAAGTGATTCTGTGCGGCAAATCAAGGTGACTGTCGTATAAAGCCAGGTAAAAAGCATTCCTGGTTATGTAATAATGC
>CAZQKZ010000090.1:0-3438 GCA_964594095.1 uncultured Leptospiraceae bacterium
ACCCCCGAAATTCGGGGATTATGCGAAGTTCTGTTGTAGACTCAAATATCATCCAGTGGGCTCCTGATTTTTTCAATGCCCGTGAGGAAAGGAGAGTCAATCGGTCTATTCGTCCTTTCCGGAAAAACAAGATCAATACTTGCTGCTGAGAACGGAATCTCCCATCGGCTCAGTTTCGACCCGGTAAAGTCCGAATCTTTCGGATTGTTTCCTGATTGTATTTAATGGTTTTTAAATAGATCCATCTCCCTTCCACGGAAAGACACAGTCGTTCCCCCTCCGGTGTAGTTCTATCCTTTGTTGCAACCATGGAATATCCTTATATTTTTTTTCACAAAGAAAGTCAAATGAAAATGCACACAAAATACTAAAAAAAATCTGAGGGATTGGTTAATGCAGGGTGGGGTCAGAAATCAGTATCCCGCTTACAGGATTTCCACCCGCACACCCACCGGGCGGATCCAGGCACACAATTTCCCATTTTAATCATAGCACCAAGCTGTGACATTTTTCCTTGACAGTTGGATTTTTTTGTGATACATGGCAAAAATCCGGCGGTTTCGGGGCGGAATAGCTCAATGAATTTCTGGCCCTCCAACCGGGGGCCACCCTCCCACTCGGGGGCGAAATCTGCCCTGCGTTTATGGTAATAAATAAATTATTTTTCCTTCAGAGATAAAAGAACGGGAGATACCCAGTCATCGAGCAGAGGTTCTCTGGTTGCTTCACTGCCGGCGGTCCGGAAACCCAGCTGCAGATTCGTTCTTGCAATTTCATTATCCCGGTTAAGTTTTCTGGAATACTCCAGAGATTTCCAGTAATACTGCATTGCTTTTTTTTCCATTTCGGAAAGGAGGGAAGGGGAGGATCTGGTTTTTTTCAGCTCCTGGTATTCCATTTCATACACAGCTCCAAGGTTATTGGAAACTGCGGAAAGAGTTTCATATACATAACGATGGTTTGCATCTTCGGCATTCGGTTCCGGAATTTCCAGCGCTTTACGCATAAAATCTTCTTCAATTTTTATATAATTACCCAGGGCGGAACGTGTCTGGCCGGTATAAAAATAAGCGTTTCCTCTTCCCATCAGAAGAGCCGGATCACTGTAGTTATAGTCGTATACTGCATCGAGTTCTTCCCAGCGGAGGAGTGCAGATTCAAAATCAGCCTGAATGTAATCCACCCAGCCTGTCCAGTAGACTGCCTCCAGTCTTGACTTACTGTCATCAATCCCTCCTTCAAGTGCTTCCTCGAACAGAGTCCTTGCGCGAAGGAGCTGATCCCTTCGTTTTCTGAGTTCTTCTGTTTCCTGGCCCCGTGCCCGGTCAGGATAAATTTTAGTATCGGGATATCCTGTTTTATTATCTGCGCTGAATCCGGCATAGCGAAGGAAAAGAAGGCTGCCCAGATTAAACCGGATCTGGTCCGGATCGCCTTCGAGAAGGGTTTCATCTTCAGGTATGTCGCCGTAACGGTCTTTAATTGCTGAGTAGATTTTCAGAGCTTCGGTGAAGTATTCCTCCGCTCTCGGAAAATCCATTATAGATTTATAATATTCTCCGATTTTATTGACTGCCATGTAATGCCGGTTGTCATACATGTGAGCATTCTGGTACTGCTTTACAGCCTGGAAAGCATTTGCTGATTTCTGAAGGAATCTTCCTCTCTGATAATATCCTTCTGCATAACGGGAGCCGGTGATTTTCTCGCCATCCCTGATTTCTTCTTTTCGGAATATAATTTCAAGCAGATGATCGGCATTTTCTTTGATGCCAAGCCCGGTGACTGAATCAACCGGATCAATCTGAAAATTGATTCTCAGATCATTTTCATCTGTATCGGTGTAAAAAGATGCCAGTTTGGCAAGGGTATGAATCGGCAGCTTTTCCTCAAGCCCCTGGAGACTGAGCTGTCTGTGAAGTGCAATCACGAAGCGCGGATCTTTTTCTTTTTTCCAGACGGCGATATAAGTATTCAGCAGGCCTGCGTTTCCGGGGATGTCGGCAGGTGCCTTTTCCGTAATCCTGCTGTACTCACGCGCTGCCCTTGAATATTCTTTTCTGTCATAATAAACTCTGCCGATGCCTGCCATGGCTTCTGTATCATCAGGTCTTTCCATCAGAGTCAGAATAAGACGGTAATAATCAATGGCCAGTTCATCATTTTTATACCGGCCTGCACCGGTTCCTTTCATAAAATGCAGGCTGATCTGTGAATGAAATCTGCCCAGATTCAGGAGATTCTGCCGGTCAAAAGACTCATCCCGCAGCCGGGATACAATATAAGCTCCGGGTACAAGTACTCTGCGTTTAACATTATCCTGTGCTGTAATAATGATTTCTGTGTCAGGGCGGAAATCTGCGGGGGGAGGGAGCTTCTGACCTCCGGCAGACCGGATGAGGGGTGCCTTTTGTCCGGCCAGGGTCCATTCATAATCCTGTTCCAGATGACCAAATAATTTTATAAAAGCCTGATCATGCAGACCTGCCCTCATATAGGCAACACCGTACCGATTCAGATAGTCTATATCGTATTTTCCGGCTTTATTCTGGGCTTTCGAGAAATATGTTTCCGCTCTTTCAATTTTTTCCGCCTGAACAAGGGCATCCTGTCCGGCAGACTCTGCGATTTCTTTAAGCCCTTTTTCATAAAGAGCACTCACTGAATAGGAATGCCAGAATCCGAACCCTGCAAATCCCACCAGGACAGCAAACATTGCTGCAGCTCCGGCCAGAATCATTCGTTTTGCACTTTTCTTCCTGGATGCAATTTCTTCAGGGCTGAGTCCGTCTGCATAGACAATACGGACGCCATCTTTCCGGTAGCGGGAAGGGGCTATGTCAGGTTTATAGCCGATTTTGGTTTCCAGGAATCCTGCAACCGTCTCCGGCAGTGCATGGTCCTGCAGCATCTGAATAAACAGTCTCTGATCGCTCGGGCTGAGTTTATCCTGGACTATTGCTTCAATGGCAGCTTTCCTGATACCAGGAGGATAATCCATCAGAGCTGTGCGGATGTCAGCCAGTTCCTGGTCTGTGAATTCTTCTCCGATTCCCTGTTCCAGTCGGGCCTGATCTTCCATTGCTGCCAGATCATCAGCAGCAAATCCGGATCCAAGGCCTAAGTCTGTATCTCCAGGCTGGCCTGCCTGGGTGGAATCCATGAAATCAGAGTCCAGGTCATCACTTAAGAAATCCCCGCTCAGCTCCCCTCCGAGGTCTCCCAGTCCGCCTTCTGTTTTCTGACTGCCCAAATCCCCGCCAAGGTCTCCGATGTCACCACCCAGGTCCCCGCCGAGGTCACCGATGTCACCACCTAAGTCCCCGCCAAGATCACCGATGTCTCCCCCTAAGTCCCCGCCGAGATCGCCGATGTCTCCACCCAGGTCCCCGCCGAGATCACCGAGGTCTCCCCCTAAGTCCCCGCCAAGATCACCGA
>CAZQKZ010000091.1:0-2848 GCA_964594095.1 uncultured Leptospiraceae bacterium
TATATTTCAATATCTTATTTTTTATGTACAGCATTTATTATTGCCGGGTCAGTAACAAGGCAGCATCTTTTGAAAGATTTACATTTTCATGAATTCCAGGGAAACCTGCGAAAGCCCCATCATCTACCGCAGCAACCTGATACACATTTCCGCCGGTAAATGTTTTTCGCCTAAAACGAAAACCCCCGCTTGGATTTTCTATTACCGGAAGCGAAAACACTTTGCGGACTTTGGAATGCTTACGGATTTTTTCTGCTCGCGGGAAATTCCGGGCTGCTATTTCTTCCCAGTCATCATCATTGTATTTTTCATTTTTCGATATTCTTCTTTTTATCAAAGGATCTTTCGTAAGTCTTTCCCAATCAGCAATGGCAGGAAATGTTAATGGAACGAGAGACTTCAGAATCCTTCCGATACACTCCAGTCTTGGAACGTCTATTTTTATATTAAATTTCCTGATATCAAGAACATCATCTGCAGATTTTGGTTTTTTCTGCTGGTCCTCAAACCGACTCTGAATTTTTTCTTTCTTAACCGTATAGCGCAATCCCTGAAGTATGCGGAAAACGTCGTTTTCTGTATTATTTTCTTTTATCATTGTAAAAAGAGTGTGAATCACACGGGCTCTTACAAAGGGAATGCGCAGAAAACCGTTGTTTGCTTCGGTTATATAAGAATCCAGTGATTTTTCCGGGTCAAACAGATAAGGCCGGATCACTTCAAAAAAGCTTTCCTGATGTTCGCCAACCGTTAAACCGTTTTCCGGAGTAAAACCAACCCCAAGCATCCCCTGATTTACAAAAAGGGGTACAATTCGTTCACCATAGAGACCCTCCTTAAATATGGAAACACTTCCCAGATTTTTCTTTCTGTATTTTTTCTTTTTATCAATAGTAATGATTTCAAAAGAATCCGGGAGCAGCTCTTTCAATGAATCTGCGAGAGGTACTGTTTCTTTTAAATCAACTGTGCTCTGCAGTGCTGCAATGCCTGATTCCTGACGGGCGATGCTCGAAAGAACCATTGTCGCATCCACTATATGGCTGCCTGCGGATTGTATGTCCTCTTTTTTGAATTCATCGTAATGTTTTGCCAGTTCTTTACGGTCACTTTGAGTTTCACTGGCAGAGGCAAATCGCAGTGGAAACGGATATTCAAAATTTTTATATTCTTCCCTTTCCAGTCTTGTTTTAAGTTCATCCTGCAGTCTGCGTGCAAAGTACTTCTGTGTACCATTAGCCATAGCCATAGTAGCAGTATTCAGAAACTCCATCGCCCGGGTTCTAAGTTCCTGGTCAAAAAGACTGTGGCGCAATGCCCGCTGATCTGCCTGTTCGTAAGAATGAAAGACTTTTCTTCTTCCCTGTGTAATTTTATCAAGTCGCTCTGAAATCTGATTTTTTATTGTATTTATATCAGCAGTTCCGAACTGGGCCTTCAGATAATTCGGGTGCAGATCGCTCAGGTGAATTTCTCTGTTTCCTTTTTTCTGATTATCGCTCTGACCCATGTAAATCAAATTCATTTCGGAATTATAAACCGTTGAAGCAATGTCCCTGGATTTACTTCGGGGAATTATATGATCTATTTCCCCTCCGTCACCAATTGCCTTGCCTGATAAAGGTGAAATATTCTGCGAAGCTTCTTTTATACGTGTTATCTTTCCGGATTCCTGTCGGCTGATCCTTTCTTTTCTTTCCTGTGCTTTTTTTTCTGTTTTTGAGTTTGTAATACCGAATTCTTTTTTTACTTTACCAAGATCCGAATGAAAATCAAACTGATTCTGCTCTATTAAAATCGGAATCCGAAGGGCAGTATTTCGATCCGCAGTCAAGGGTTCATTGAGCAATTCTTTGACTTTCTTTGCTGCGATCTCAATTGCCAGCCTGTCGCAAAGTCTGCGTACAACTCCATCAAACGGACGCACTGTATCGCCGGTTAACCGGGATGCCACTGCCCCTGTTTTCTCATTCTTTGTATGCCGGACAATTGTTCCTCTCCAGTTGTTATCCGCTGTACAGGCAGGGCATGTTTTAGTATAACCGCCTTGCTCCTTTTCTAAAATATTATAGATCTGCGCCATACTGAAGAGATTCCCGAATGGGTAATCGGATGGCTGCAGTGCATCGGCTGCCTTGCCGCGACGCTGCGCAACAGCCTCAGTTAAACCTGGGAAAAAACCGGCTATCGCTTTGGTGGCAAGGGGCAGCTGCTGCAGCGCTTTGGCTACTTCCCTTTCATGATCATCGAGGTCCTCAGGTAAGGTCAGGCTGCTTCTTTTCTTTTTGGCAACTGTTGCTGGTTCTGCAGTATCCGCAGCTCTTTTCAGTTTAAACGCCACTCTTTTGACAGTCTGGGCAAAAAGAATTCCGTCACTGTCCCGGAGGGCTTCGGCTTTGGCGCAGAAGCTGCGAAGTGATGCAGACCCGTGGAATTTTTCTTTCCAGACTTTTTCTTCAAACCTGTTTAAATCTTCCCGTGTAAATTCGGATGCCTGAAGAACTCCTTTTATAAGAATTTCTGTAATATTACTTTTCTTTTTGGCCTTATGCCCGCATTGTTTAAGCAGCTCTGTATCAGAACTCAGCTTTAGTCCCTTTCGGACTTCCCGGATCTGCTCATAGTAATCTTTTAATAACTCCATGAATCCGGAGCAGCCATCACCTAATACTTTTTCTGTAAGTGCACGCGCATCATTAAGTTCTTTCTTCTCTTTTTTTGTTAAATTCCGTGTTTCTGCATTCGCCTGCCAGCGAAGCCGGAACGGGTCCAGAAAAACGGATGCATCCAGCATTCTTTGCAGAATCACAGCATCCTGATTCTGCGTTTTTTCATCTTCCCATTCTTT
>CAZQKZ010000092.1:0-2502 GCA_964594095.1 uncultured Leptospiraceae bacterium
TTTTCTACGAGCCAACTCTTCTGATCTTCAAGCGCTTCATGGTGAGAAAAAGAACCCATCCCGCGCGCATACCCTCTATGAAATTCATCGAAGAGGAATTTTTTCCTTCATTCCGATGCGGCCACCGCCTCCCGGTGGCCCGCGATTTTCCATAATATTGATTCATTTATTAAACTAAGTAATGCAGAAGTGGATAAAGGTCCTGCCAATGTTAAAAATGCAGTGGAAACAATCAGTAAAATTCTGGAAGGTGTTACAGCTGTAAATTCCAAAATATCCAAGGCTGCTTTTTTAATGGAGAAGGCGATAAAAGAAAGTCATAAAGTAAGCCGCGATGCAGAACTCATCCGTGAGCAGTCATCCATTATACACAGCTCAATGTCGGAACTGCGTCTTGCTATGGAAGAAATTTCTGTTTCGGTATCCGCAGTGAATGACGCACTACAGGATGACGCAGGTGATGCTGAAAATATGGCTCAGATGGCAAAAAACCTTGAAGAAACCAGTAGTGCCATCGGCAATGCTCTTGCTTGGTTTAAAACAGAATAAATGATCAAAAATTAATATGAAATTCGAGCTTCAGGTAATTGGACTGTTTCCGTGATGAGAAGGTCTGCCCTGAAAAGGAAGTTTCTATGCCAATCGAACTGGCAGAAATTTCTTCTGCGGAGGCCGTATAGAAATAGGGAACCATTCCGTGGCTCAGGTTCCCTTCTTCGATGTCGGTTCCGATTCTCAGCGAAAACCAAGAAGTTAGGTTAATGCCGATTTCTGCTTTATGGCGAAATCCGCGAAATTCTGCATCTGTACCTCCTGCGCCCAAGGCATAACCACCTGGAGTTTTTAGAATGGGTGACGGCATCACTATTTCCAGATCTGCCAGAGCCAGTGAGCCGTTCAAATGAATCATTTCAGAGAATACAAGAAACTCAAGACTTTTCAGGGGTTTCCATTCTGCACCAAGCCCGGCAGAATTACCAGTAAGATCATGAGAAGCTGCGAAGGACTGTTTATAGTCAGACCATTGATTGCCAAACACTGATACGTTGTACATAACCGATGTAAATCTCTGGTTTTCGCGGGCTGCTTTTAGACCTATATAAAATGACTCAAGAATGGGATGATAATAAGCGATCCCTGCTCGTGTTCTTATATCTTCAGGATACTCACGGGCAAAAAAGAGGTGATCAAATTCACTGAAATTTTCAGGATTGTGAACAGTATACGTATATTTGACAGTAGGGTAGGTTTTTTCGCCTTTTACAAGAACAGTCTCGTTATAAAAAACCCGGAAACGATTTCGGTAACGGTAGCTTATTGAAAAATCATTGTAATCGGCAGATACTGGCTGATTTGGATTCAGCAGAATGGGAAGAGGTCCCTTGATTTCATTAGTAACATTAGCAAGGATTGCCCCTCTTGTGATACCGAGATCATCATGAGCCCCCATGGGAGGAAGCCATGTGCCACGACCTCTTCCAGCGGAAAACCGGATGGAATAACTACTGACACGGGCGTCCTTTTTTTCGGAATCATGGGATTGGTCTTGTACTGTTTCCTGTCCAGATAGAGGTACAGATAATATGATTGTAAAAATGAGCGTGGTTAAGTTAATATATTTCATGATTGCATTGTATACAGCATAGTTTTTTTTGTCAAATGAAAATCATCATTACAATGATTTAGGCTGTAAAGGAAAACTTAGGCGGGGTTAGGTGCCGACAGGCTACGCCTGTGCAGACTATCAGGGTGAAACGTCCCTGAACCGCCATTTAGTCGTTCAGCGGTTAATTAACTGCACGATTCAAGGGTAACCGAAGAGTCGAAGCTGCAGGAAATGAATATACGAGCCGTAACGAAAGTGAACCTGTTAAGCCTCGATAGCGGTCAGCCAGTCCGTGATGGTGAAACCTGCCATTTACTTTGTGTTAACAACTATTTTAAAAATGGCTGATAAGCAGAAGGCAGCCAGAATGTTTATTGACCCTCCTGACTTTAACTTCTCAGGGAAAACTATTTCTGGAGAAGGCGCTCATTCAGATAATACCAAAAATCAGCAAGAAAGTCAAGCAGAAAACACAATGAAATCTCTTTTATTTGCCATTTTCCAGATTAAAGCTATCCGGGGTCTGAGCGAACACGTCTCACTTTTGAGAACAAAGCTCTTTCGTAAAGCGAAGGCAGAACCAAAATTCAGGTCCCCTCTCTACCCTACAGACGCTCACCTACCTAAAACAATCCTCCGTGTGCTCCGCCGCCCGTCGACAGACAGGTGAGAAACAGTTTTTGGACCATGAAGAAAAGAAGGATAGCAGGGTTTTGTTCTGAGGAGTTCCGGGACCCGCAGATCTTAATTGAGCTGCGGTTTTACTGCGAACCAACTCTTCTGATCTTCATGCACTTCATGGTGAAAAAAATGCCTAAACCCGCGCGCATACACTCAAAAAAATTCATCGAAGATGAATTTCATCCTTCATTCCGACAGCACGCGATTTTTCGCGA
>CAZQKZ010000093.1:0-2190 GCA_964594095.1 uncultured Leptospiraceae bacterium
TCAGGGGATCGATGGGGAGTGGAAAACTGCGGTTACTTTATCGGATTTATTCAGTGCTGAAAATCGGCATCATCCGGTCTTCGGCCGATTCATTCCGGTTTACGATGCAATTTTAATCGACATGGTAAAAGAAAATCCGGACCGTTTTCGCAGTTACAAGCTGATGTATTCCGGTCTTACATTGCTGAAATACGCAAAGACAGAGGTTTGGGAGCCGATCGAGGAAGCACTCGCTGAGCTATTCGCTGAAGAAAAAAGTGTTGTCGTTCGAAAGACCCTGATTTTATATTTTATAAAAGTGAGCGGCTTAAAATCAGAGGAACTAAAAGAAAAAATTCTGAATCCGGAAGTGAGGCATGAAATGATGACTATGGAAGAAATGCTGATCCAGCAGGGAATGGAAAAAGGAATTGCGAAAGGCAGGGAAGAAGGTCGTGAAGAAGGGGCCTATCAGAAAGCCATCGAGACAGCCAAGGCGATGCTTCGGAGAAAACTGGACCTTAATATGGTTTCGGAAATAACAGATCTGCCCATGGCCACCATCCGGGAGCTTGCCCGGGCTCAGGACTTCTGATTTTCAGGGAGACCTATGTCTTTCATAAAATTGTTCTTCCGGTAACCCCCATGATGTATAGATAAGTTGTTATACAAAAGAATCTGGGTATAAAAACAGCTTGCTTTTCATGTTTGCGATTAAGAACATCTGCTGCATGAGTGATATAGTACAGCAGTCAGTTTACTGCCCAAGGTGCGCTGGAAAGCAAATCTTAAAAGAGCCCCGGAGTTTCCGCTGTGCTGACTGTGATTTTCTTTTTTATATTAATTCAGGGGCAGCCACAGGCGTGATTCTGCTGAATAAAAGTAAAAGTAAGGCTTTGTTCGTCAGGCGTGTGACTGATCCATGTGCCGGTATGCTGGATCTTCCTGGAGGCTTTCTGGAACCAGGGGAGACCCTTGAAGAGGGGGCCATACGGGAAATTTCCGAAGAATTGTCGCTGGATCTCAGGCCGGAGGATCTTCGTTATTTGTGTTCTTTTCCGAATACTTATCATTACAAAGGTACTACCTATTACACTCTGGATGCATTTTTTACAGCACCCCTGCCTGATCAGACCTGGAAAGAGGATTCCTGTGAAGTTCAGGACGCAGAGATGCTGGAAATCGCCTCTGTCAGGCCGGAAGATCTGGCTTTTACATCGCACAGGAAAGCTCTTGAAATTCTGAGAAATTCCGATATAGGAAGGGTATGATCCGATTACATGACGTTTCCGGCCTTACTAAGGCAGCATTCTTTATTGTCTGGGCAGGAGTTTCTGCATTGGCGCAGGATGCACCGGATCCGGCACCCGCAGTCAAGGAATCGGCTCCGGTTTCTTTTACTAAAAATAAAAAAGAATTTCCTGGCCTGCGGGGAATTCATGAGCAGGAACTGCGGGATGCAGCTGTTGCATCAGGTTTTCGTGATCCCTGGGTAGATGAACTGCATGAATCGCTCAGAACAGAATTCCGGGCATTCCTTGGGAATTTTAATTCGGAGAATCTTCCCGATGATGGTCGTGTTACCTTTTCAAAAAACACAGCTGGTGAGGATTATGCAGCAGTCCGTCTGTATCAGGGGACAGTATATGAAGATCAGGACAGGCTTCGGCCGGTAGTGCAGGAGGTTACTGCATTTCTTTTCTACACTCCGGCTGACCAGTCTCTGAACAGGATTCAGATTCAGATCGACCGGAAGAATACCTTTGTCCATTATCCATTTTCGAGAGAAGTCCGGCGGATCTCGTTTACTTTATCGGGTGAAAAATCACAATCCCTCAATCAGCTTAAACTTGAATTTTACCGGAACCGATTGGTTAAGGATGCAACAGATTCGCTGCTGCCGGATCAGCCTGAACCGGAATCTTCCTGGAATCTGATTCCGGAAAATCCTGAAGACCGAATGCCTTATGAAAATCAGATTCAGATGCTGGACCTTTATAAAAATAATCTCCGCCGCGCTTCGGAAGTACTATCACATTTCAATGAGATGGTCCGCTCAGGAAAGGTCTATTCACTGGAAAAAACTTTTGATTTCTGAACGGTCGGGTTTTTCTCCGGCTCCTTGCTTTGCACTGGGGCATTACTGAGTCAGCACCGGGTATTACCGAATCGAGACGTGCATCCTTGCCCGACTCGCTTCGGTGTCGCGCC
>CAZQKZ010000094.1:0-1811 GCA_964594095.1 uncultured Leptospiraceae bacterium
GTAAACGCTCAATTAACCCATCTTGTAAAGTTCATCAAATGGCATAGACTGGAGGAATGAAAACAGCAGCCAAGAACCATGTTGAGGCATGGAAAACAAGCGGATTAAAGCAGAGGGAATATGCCAGACAGAATGGCATAAATCCAAACACATTCGTATACTGGATTCACAGGGAACGTGAATTAGCTCAGAACCCCAGGGCAGGGTTTCTTGAAATCAGACCGTCAGCAGAAGTCAGAAAATCTTTTTTTCCGGAATCCCTGCCTGAATCTAAATCAGACCTGCAGATATCGGTGAACCTCGGGTTTATCCGTCTGACATACAGGAGGTCATCATGATATTTCGCAATCCCGGAAATCTGAAAATTTATATTAGACCCGGTCAGACTGATATGCGAAAATCGATCAATGGTCTGGCATTGATGGCTTCGGGGAGCATGCAGCTGGATCCGTATTCAGAAAGTCTTTTTGCATTTTCAGGAAGATCCCGTAAAATGATTAAACTTCTTTACTGGGACGGCAACGGATTCTGTCTGTGGCAGAAAAGACTTGAAGACAGTTTTTTTCCATGGCCGAATTCTGATGCTGTTGCAGAAGAGTTAAGCAGGGAAGAATTTATGAATCTTCTTTCGGGGATAGATTTCCGCAGAAAGCATAAAATTCTTAAATTTAAATACGCAGGCTGAAAAAAAAGGTTGATTTTGAACTAACGTGTGATCATATAGTATCATTATGATCACACGTCTTAAGGAGGTTTTCAATATTTCTGATATGATTCAGAAGTTTGAAGATCGTCTTAAGGCGAAAGATGATAAGATCACTAAGCAGAAAGATGAAATTTTAATCCTTAAACTGGAAATCGATAAACTGAAACAGGAGCTGTTCGGTAAAAGAACTGAAAGGATGAAGTCACGGCAGGAACAGACTGCAGAACTCCTTTTCAATGAAGTTGAATTAATTGGCGAATTACCACATAAGGAAACCGCAGATAAAACCGGGATTGTAAAATCACATACACGCAGAAAACCAGGAAGAAAACCTCTCCCGGCGGAACTTGAGAGAATTGAAATAATCCATGATCTGAATCCGGCTGAAAAAGTATGTTCCTGCGGAACCAGCCTGAAGAAAATAAGCGAAGACAGCGCAGAAAAACTGCGAGTCATTCCGATGCAGCTCAAAGTCGAGCGTCATATATATCCTAAATACGTATGTCCTGAATGTTCGGGAAAGAGCAGAGAAGCGATCAGTCCGGATGCTCCTGCTGAGGTGATTCAGGCTGTACGGGAACCTTCTTTAATTCCCAAAAGTATTCTTACACCTTCGCTTCTTGCTACAGTTATTGTATCAAAATTTCGTGATTCACTGCCGTTATACAGGCAGGCAAAGATATTTAAACGATTTAAACTGGATATCTCCCGCGCTGCAATGGCAGGCTGGATTATCGCGGTGTTTCTACGATACAGGAGAATTCGAAAACTTCTCTATGATGAACTACGGAATTCATCTGTAATAAATATGGACGAAACGGTATTTCAGGTTCTTAAAGTTCCTGACAGAGCTGCAGGTAAGCAGGCTAGACTCTGGGCCTTCCGGTCTGCGAATGAAAACGGAACCACGGTTCTGTTTGAATACCGGCGAACGCGGTCCGGAAAGTATCTTCCTAAACGATTTAAGAATTATACAGGAACAATTGTCTGTGACGGCTTTGATGCATATAATTCTTTGGTAAGAAAGATGTCCTCTGTAAGGGCTGGGTGCTGGGCTCATGTTCGCAGAAAATTCTTTAAAGCTTTTCAGATGGATAATAGTAAT
>CAZQKZ010000095.1:0-1766 GCA_964594095.1 uncultured Leptospiraceae bacterium
GGGGAAGCTGTTGAAAAACGGCTTCCTTCAATAAAAAAATCCTGGCACCCTAAATTACCATCTGAAATAGTAAACTATGGCATTATATAAGCAACCCGACCCATCCCAATATCGATTTGTAACCCTGAATTTTGCAGAACTTTTCCCGCAGGAGCATCCTACGAACCAGCTTCTGGAACTCATTCGGAGTCTGGATCTGTCGAAATTTGATTCCGGCTATAAAAACGGAACTCAGGACGGGGGTCGCTCAGCAATGCCGGTGGATCGAATGCTTGCTCTTATAGTCTATTCACTGCTTTATGGGAACCTTTCCATGCGACGTCTCTCACGCGACATGACTGTAAGGGCGGATCTTATGTTTCTTTCTGGTGGTTTTGAGATCGATCATTCCACATTCAGTGTTTTTCGGAGCAGGCATGAGAAAGCATTACTGAATCTTTTCACACAAACAGTTTTTCTTGGAGTCAGGTCCGGGTTCATCGATCTTGATACAGTCTGCATCGACAGCACAAAGATAAAAGCATGCGCTAATTCGGAGGACATCGGGACACAGGAGCAGCTTGAGAAAATGTTCTCGTATGCAGAAAAAACATGCAGGAAAAGATTCGAAGAGTGGCAGAATGCTTCTGAAACCGATCAGCAGTATAAAGAAAAAAAGCATAAAGATGCTGTAAGACGCAAAGCGAAAATTGAAGAAGGTCTTTCGTTTCTGAAAGAACGTCAGGACAGGGTGCGGGTACATATTTACGATCATGATGCGGAAATTCAGAAAAGCAACGGCAGATTTCTGATCGGTTATAATGTGCAGCAGGCTGTGGACTACAACAGCCGAATGATCGTTCATCAGGAGGTTCATACGAAACAGGGCGATAGCGAATTCACAGCTCCGATGGTGAACGGTATTGAAGAGTTAAAGAAAGATCTGCCTTTTGAGAGTGTTCCGGGAAGTAAATATCTGCTCGACTCCGGTTATGCGAGCGAAGAGAATCTGAAGAAATTAGACGGACTGAATATCTATATGCCTGATGCCAGGTTTGCACGGGATATCGGGCTGGGTGGGAAGATAAGACCGGAAGACAGAATCCGTCCGGAGTCACTGCAGAAGGAACCTGACGCAGAATCGGTTATGAAAGATTTCAATAATATATTTATCTACAATAAGTATAAGGATGAATTCACTTGCCCTGCAGGCGAAAAACTTCTTCAAAAAAAAACAAGAAAGCTTGGCAATCAGGTCTATATTGTTTTCAGAAAATCAGGATGCTCATCGTGTAAATACAGAATTCCCTGTATTGGAAACAGAGGCACAAGGAAAGATATTATGGTTTCTGAAACTAATCTGGCTGATGGTCTGAATTACTCACCAAGAAGACAACCCCGGCGTGAACGGGAATATACTGAGCCATCTAAGACTGAACTGATGCGGAAGAAACTGAAGCTTCCCGAAAACAGATTGATCTATGCACGTCGGATGATGATCGAAGGAGTCTTTGGAACCATGAAAGCTGTCCGCAAAGGTCGGGAATTTTTTAGAAGAGGACTCAAGCGAGTATCTGTAGAGCATTCAGAGAGGGGTTTAGCGCACAATCTTGCCAGAATCCTGGTTTTGCGAGGACTGCAGGGGGTGAACGTTTGAAAAAAATCAGAGGATGTGAGGGAAAAAAGGCAGGTGGGCCGTTCGTTTGTAGATTTATCAGCTCAGGAAAAGCATCCCTGACAGCGGGCAGGACAAATACCCCGGTTTCGGTAAATTTAGTATAATATTA
>CAZQKZ010000096.1:0-1683 GCA_964594095.1 uncultured Leptospiraceae bacterium
TGTATCAACAGTGACAGAAAATCCGGCAGAGGCAGGGCTTTCATTGCCGGCAGCGTCAGTCTGTTTAGCAGTAATCGCATGCGACCCGTCTGCGAGATCTGCAGCAGTCAGAGTTACTGTGCCTCCGGAACAGGTTCCGGAAAATCCACTCTGAACCCCGTCCACATAAAGCTGCACTGTATTCTGGTCAGTACAGCTCACGGTAAACGAAGGAGTTGTATTTGAAGTAATTCCGTCGCTGGAGCTGACTCCCGTATCGCTGCCGGATGTAATGGAAGGGGCCGAGGAGGGTGCTGCAGGAGCCTCTGTATCTTTTACAGTAGTGTCTGCAGATACAGCACCGGTATTACCGGCTTCATCCGTTAAAGAAAATGATAATGTTATCGTTCCATCTGCAAGACTGCTAAGGTCAATTCCTGTGATCTGCTGACTGGAAGAACTCACAGTTCCTGTAACAGGTCCGATGCTGCCGCCTCCGGATGAGGTGATTGTATAGGAGTATACTGCCCCGGTTTCTGCTCCGGTAAATGTGAAACTCAGTGCATTCTGATTTGATGCATTGATATAGGCTCCCTGATCTATACTAACAGAGTAACCTGAAGGACCGGATGTATCCACTGTAATCACAAACGAACCGGAAGGCGACCAGTTACCGGCATCATCGCGCTCCTGAACATAAAGGGTATATGAGCCGGCGTTCAGAGCTGAAGACGGAGTATATGAAGTCAATGTGGCTTCAGTTGCACCAGTGCTCAGATCTGCTGTATGTGTTCCGCTGTAAAGTTTATAACGGTAAGTTCCATTTCCTGCATTCGCTCCGTTCTGCGTCCATGCCCATGTGGGTTTAGTGTTATTTGTCGGAGTGGACGTTGTTCCCGCAGTCCCCACAGCCGGAGCCCCGGGTGGTGTGGTATCCTGAATCACTATTGCAGACTCATAACTGGTTTCAGATCCGTTCAGATTCAGGTTTGCAGTTATTGTATAATTGCCAGGGGTTGCACCTGAATCGACAGACAGATTTCCGCTTCCGTCAATGGTAACAGGAGCACCATTATTATTCCAGGTAACAGAACCGCTCACATCTTCTGAAAGCACACCGCCGCCTTCATCCGTAATTGTTCCGCCTCCTGCCCCGGCATCACCGGCATTATAGCCTGCGTCCGGGTAAATGAGCTTAGCTGAAAGGCTGATACTGCCGCCCTCACCTGCTTCCAGAGGATCCGGAGAAATGATAAGCCTGAGCACACTGACAGTCGCTTCGTTACTGTCAGCGGTTCCGTCGTTTGCCTTATATTTAAAAAAATCAGGGGCCTCACTCGGTACAGAAGAAGCAGCATATGTCTGACTGGCCCCGCTTCCACTCAGGGTTCCGTTCACAGGATTTACGGTCACTGAATATGTAAGCGTATCATTATCAGCGTCCGTGGCGATGAAACTGAAATCTTTGGATGAATCCTCTTTGGTTAAAACAATGCTGATATCCGATGCAACAGGTGTCTGGTTCTGAGGAATAACGGGTTCATTTGTATCTTCATTTCCGCTTCCTCCTCCACCTAAAGCAGCAAGGGCAAGGAAACTCATATCGGATCCGCCACTTTTCTGACTTCCTGCAGCGGCTCCGGCAATCAGAGCTGCGGGCCAGGCTACACACGAATTCAGGATCGTGTGAGACATAATAAAAAT